>NZ_VDGD01000021.1:0-41529 GCF_024701725.1 Ochrobactrum sp. XJ1 | reverse complement strand
CGGATGAAATCTAGCGGGGGTCAAAATTGAATAAGTATTCGCCCGCTAGTGGGGTCAATATTCCACGCCGAAACACAGCTACGCGCCAACTCGCAAGCCGCGCCCGCCGCCGTGTGCAAGGTTTGCCGAAGGCGGACAGCGCCGACCGCGCCATGCGGTGGAAGCTCGTTGAAGCCTTTCTTGCCGCGGCGCGAGGCGGCAACTTCGAGGCGCTGGTATCCGTGCTGGATCCAGACGCCGTTTTCCGGGCCGATTGCGAAGCTACCCGCCAGGGTTCGCTTCCTGAGATCCGCGGCGCAAGGGCCGTGGCAGAGGCTTTCAAGGGCCGAGCGCACAGTGCGTTGCCGGCGGTTGTGGATGGGTGCCCTGGCCTCATCATAGCTCCTGACGAACATCGGCATTTTGTGCTACGCTTTTTCTTTAACGACAGAAAAATCATCGCAATTCGGGCGGTTGCGGACCCTGAGTGCCTCGCACGCCTCGACCTGAAACTGTCGCCGGGTTGATAATTGGTAACTAGTCCCCTCAGCCACTTCATTAGAGGAAATGGCGCATGGTGGAAGGGATCTGTACTTTTATTTCACGATTGGAATACCGGGCCTGCTACACTGAATGCCAACGGGCTCACCAATCGCAGTATACTCATCCGAAAAACCTTCATTTTTCGCAACGGCAGCGGCAGCAACGAGGTCGCTAGCCGTGGGAGCGCTAGCACCTTCGTTCCAGACATTGGTGTAACAGTCAAACGATTTCCAAAGTGATAGTTTCACTTTTCATGCTTCAACCACGGCTGATAGGCGGTAACCGGTCGGTCGGCTTGCGGGCGGAGAGAGGGTCGAAGTGGTCTGCAAAAATCTGTCGTGTAAGTCGGGCTTTGACACCCGACCATTGCGACAGGAATTCCCGTGAGAATTTAAAGACAGTTCTTCCTAATGCAACATTGAGGAATTTCGAGACAAATAGCCGAATAACAAACAGAGTTCGGCGATTGTGCGAGTGCGAAACGATCCATCAAATGCAGGGATCAAATACCTAATTTCTTGGCGAACGGAGCAGGCAGAACTCTTCGCCCCGGAAGCGAAGTGCAACATAGCTACATTGGTTCATGTGATCGATCAAACAGGCTTGCTCGGGAGTTGACATTTCTTCCATCGTGCAGCGCTCTGCCGCACATATCTGACTATAAATCTGACCGGTAGGAACATGCGCGACGAAAAGCGAGGTCTTCGGTCCTTTCGGGTTGAGAGTTTCATATGCGGCTATCAACCTCTCGAAAGCCTCGCGATCGTGCCCCACAGGGTCAAGGTCGATCCCCATCTCGCCAACCTCGCCCACCATTTTCATGTAGCGCAGATGTTTTGATTCAGAACAAATAAGTCGATCAGCCTTTGCGGGGATCGAAAACGTCAAGATAGTGGCACTGAAGATAACTGCCATCTTCTGCATTAATTCTCTTTCCATAGGCGATTAAGGGCCGTGTAAAGTTTTGGCTTTGCTGTCAATTCCGGCCATCTTAACGTCTGCGTCAGGGAAAGTCATTCATAACGACAAACGGCCACAATGAGGTCGGGAACAGACTGTCCGATTTTGCCGACCATGAATAAAATAGCCGCCATAGAACGTGACCCATCGCCAAGACCGTTATCGGCCCCATACCAGTCATGGCTATCGAGCAGGGATTAGGAGAGCCTGCTCGTAGCCCTGGACTTAAAGATATAAACATTTCTTTATGTGCTATTGACATTATGTGGCCGATGCAGGAAGGTTGCAGTGCCTAGGTTCTCCGGCTGTCGTGTTCGATACGTCGGAGCTAAGAGGGAAGTCCGTGCCCCGTCTCATTCGGGAAAGTCGGCGCTGCCCCCGCAACTGTAAGCGGCAAGCCGACGTCCAGAATGTCACTGGGGTTCTCCTTGGGAAGACGGACGATAGCAATGACCCGCTAGCCAGGAGACCTGCCTTGGCAAAGTAACGTCCACGGGCGGGGTGTCCTGGTGTGCCGTAGCAAAGACCGTGTAACGGTCTGTGTTGCTATGTGTCCGCTGACCCATGCCCCCAACTTATTGGGGTAGGTTATGTCTCAAACCGCAATTCCAGTCGCCGCCAAGGGCGAGCCGGTCGTAGATCGGTCGCATATCACGACGCATCACGACTTTACGTTCCGCGTCATGAGCCATCGTTTTGATGAGAACTATCACCCTTTGGACAATACGCGTATCACGACGAATTTTGCTAATTTGGCCAGAGGAGAGAACCGCCAGGACAACCTCCGTAACGCCTTGAGAATGATTGACAATCGTTTCAACGCGCTGGCGCATTGGGATAACCCGGGAGGCGATCGCTATTCCGTTAAACTCGAAATCATTTCGGTTGAAATGAAAATCGGTCCTGAAGGCAAAAACGATGCCTTCCCACTGATTGAGATACTGAAGACGAATATCGTGGATCGAAATACCAACGAGCGTATTGAGGGTATCGTCGGAAACAATTTCTCTTCTTACGTGCGGGATTATGACTTCAGCGTATTGCTGCCAGAGTACAATAAGAACCGATCCGAATTCGCAACGCCGGACAATTTCGGCGATCTGCATGGAAATCTGTTCAAATGTTTCCTCAATTCAGCTGCTTACAAAGAAAATTTCAATAAACCACCCGTCATATGCCTGAGTGCATCAAGTAGCAAAATCTATCATCGGACAGACAACCAACATCCTATACTTGGTGTCGAGTACCGGCAGAACGAGTTCTCGCCGACCGATGAATACTTCAGAAAAATGGGGTTGAAGGTTCGATTTTTCATGCCTCGATATAGCGTTGCACCTTTGGCTTTCTATTTTATCGGAGATTTGCCGGGTGATTACACGAATCTTGAGCTTATCAGCACTATCAGTACGATGGAGACCTTCCAAAAGATTTACCGACCAGAGATCTATAACTCCAATTCTCCAGCAGGTGCATGCTATCAACCGAACTTGAAGCAGCAGGACTATTCGCTGACCCGAATTGTCTACGACCGAGAAGAGCGTAGCAGGCTGGCTGTTGAGCAGGGAAAGTTCGCGGATGAGCACTTCATCAAACCATACAAAGAGATTCTTGAACAATGGTCTGCCAATTACGCTCATTGACGAACTAAAGATAAAAGGTCGCCCATCATGAAAAGACTATTGCCCACCTCAACGGCTGGAAGCTTACCGAAGCCCTCCTGGCTTGCACAACCTGAGAAACTTTGGTCACCCTGGAAATTACAGGATGAGGAGTTGATTGAAGGCAAGCGAGACGCTCTGCGTTTGTCCTTGGATGATCAACGACGTGCGGGTATCGATATCGTCAGCGACGGTGAGCAGACGCGCCAACATTTCGTCACGACGTTTATTGAGCACCTCAGCGGCGTTGACTTTGAGAAACGGGAAACCGTCAGAATTCGTAATCGCTATGATGCGAGTGTGCCGACAGTCGTTGGGGCTGTTTCTCGCTCAAAGCCAGTTTTTGTCGACGATGCAAAGTTTTTGCGTCAGCAGACCAAACATCCCATCAAATGGGCGCTGCCGGGTCCCATGACTATGATCGATACGCTCTATGATTCGCATTATAACAGTCGTGAAAAGCTGGCCTGGGAATTCGCCAAAGCTCTCAATGAAGAAGCCAAGGAGTTGGAGGCTGCTGGTGTCGATATCATCCAGTTCGACGAGCCTGCCTTCAATGTGTTTTTTGATGAGGTAAATGACTGGGGCGTTGCCACGCTGGAAAAGGCAATGGAAGGACTTCAGTGCGAAACTGCCGTCCATATTTGCTATGGTTACGGTATCAAGGCCAACACCGACTGGAAAAAGACCTTGGGATCGGAGTGGAGGCAGTATGAAGAAACCTTCCCAAAACTGCAGAAATCCAGTGTCGATCTGATCTCTCTCGAATGCCACAATTCGCATGTTCCCATCGATTTGATTGAACTCATTCGAGGTAAAAAGGTGATGGTAGGGGCCATTGACGTGGCAACCAACGCCGTGGAGACCCCGGAGAACGTCGCCAACACTTTGCGGAAAGCATTGCAATTCGCGGATGCCGACAAGCTCTATCCTTGCACAAACTGCGGCATGGCACCTCTGTCTCGTCAAGTAGCGGTCGGGAAGCTGCAGGCCCTGAGTGCAGGCGCGGAAATCGTCAGAAGAGAGCTTTCGGCTTAGTGTTGGAAAGCCGGGCTGCTCCATGTCACACAGCTGAAACCAAGACATTGTTGCGTGCTGAAGCCAGAAGGGTCGCAGGTCTCTTGCCCGTTTCAGCACCTGTTGCTTTTGGTCTAGCTGATGAGATCCGGTCGTCGTACACACCCTCAGATTGGGGAGGAGATAGCTTGTTCGCAGAGTTTTGCAAGTCTGTTTTATCACTTTCCCTGTATCGAGATCAGCTACTATTCGTACAAAGCTGTATTATCCGTTGGCTTCTGTTCCAGCCGTTTGGACCGATGTATGGAAACCATCTGACGCAGGTTTTCCTTCGCTTCACATCTGCGGTCGGGATAGCGGATCCGGCTTGCCGATGTTCTGCGCGATTGTCTCAACAACCGGTAAATCCGGTGCTGACACGCTTTCTCCGTCCAGTATCCTGCGGGCGCGATCCTTGTCGATATCACCTACCCAGGATGCGATGACCACGGTTGCCACGCAATTGCCGATATAGTTGCCGAGTGCACGCGCAATGCCCATGAACCAATCCACTGAGAGCACAAGGACCAGCCCGATAGCAGGAATGCTGGGGATGGCTGCCAGCGTCGCAGCGAGGATGACAATCGCCGAACCTGGCACCCCATGAGCACCTTTAGACGTTACCAAAGCGACACCAAGAATCGCCAGAAGATCACCTAACGCGAGAGGCGTATTCGTGGCTTGGGCGATGAAGACAGCAGCAAGTGTCAAATATATCGAGAATGCATCAA
Organism: Ochrobactrum sp. XJ1; assembly: GCF_024701725.1. Classification (NCBI taxonomy): domain Bacteria; kingdom Pseudomonadati; phylum Pseudomonadota; class Alphaproteobacteria; order Hyphomicrobiales; family Brucellaceae; genus Ochrobactrum; species Ochrobactrum sp. XJ1. Next base: position 36,602 of record NZ_VDGD01000021.1, on the reverse strand, counting down.
GGTTGAACGAATAGCCGGTTGGGATGACGAGACCGACCATGGTGTCTTTTATTCCAAGATGTTCAAGTTTGCGCATGGTCTGGGGTAAGACTGCGTCGCTCGAGGCTGTACCCGCAACAATACTGACTTCGGTGCGCAAATAGCGGAGCAGCTTCACGATGCTGAAACCGGCGGCCCTCAATATGGAGCCGAGTACGATGGCGACGAAAAGCGCAATTGTCAGGTAGAACAGAACCACGAGGTAGCCGAGTTGCGCCAATGATCCGATACCGTACCTGCCGACCGTGTAGGCTATGGCGCCGAATACGCCAAGCGGTGCCAGGCGAACGATAAATGCCATGATTTTGAAGACGACGTCGCCAGCCATCTCGATGATGTGAAGAAGCGGTCTGGCGCGCTCGCCAACTTGTGCAAGTGCGCAACCGAAGAGGATAGCCACCAGGAGTACCTGCAGGATATCACCCTGGACGAAACCACTCACGATCGTAGTGGGTATGAGCTTCATCAGGAACTCTACCGTGCCGCCGCTAGAGACTTCATGGGCCTTTTCAACGTAGGTGGAAAGGGCAGACGCATCGAGCTTGCTTACATCGATGTTCATGCCATGGCCCGGACCAAATACATAAGCAACAATGATGCCAAGCGCGAGCGCGATCGTGGTGACGACCTCGAAATAGATGAGAGCCCGGACGCCGACGCGCCCAACCTTGGTGAGGCTGCCAGCACCCGCAATTCCGTGTACAACCACGCAAAAGACAATCGCTGGGACCAACATCTTGATCAGCTTGATAAAACCATCGCCAAGCGGTTTCATTTGCATCGCCAGGTCAGGTATGAAGAAGCCAGCGGCGACACCAAGAACAAGCGCGATGCACACCTGTCCAAACAAGGACTTTGACCAACTCGGCATTTAGATTCCTCCCAATCAAAAAGGGGGAGTAATTTTCGCGAAAGCCCTCGAACAACGGCCTCCACCGTTTCCTCCATTCGCAGCATTCATCGTCAGTCCCCCTGACATGGCAATAGTTGCCGAATAAATTATCCGTGTCTAATATCAATTTATGAGAAATCTATAGGGTCACGCTATGAGAATGCGTCAGCTCCAGTGTTTCGTCGTTCTTGCGGAGGAATTGAGTTTCACTCGGGCTGCGCAACGTCTCAATATGTCCCAGCCGCCACTCAGTACCCAAATCCAAACGCTTGAACGTGAGTTGGGTGTGGAGCTCATCAACCGCACGAGCCGAAAAGTGGCATTGACCCGCGCCGGTAAGCTTTTTCGGCAATATGCAACCAATATGCTTGTGCAGTATGAGCGCAGCCTGCAGGAAATGCGCGAAATACATCACGGACAGGAAGGCTTGATCGAAATTGGGACGACAGGCTCAATCCTGCGCGGTGGCCTGTCGGAGTTGCTCTCCAACTTTGCCCAAGCTTATCCGCAGATCACCTTGCGCATACATGAACAGTCGCCCCAGACCCAGATTGATGAAGTTCGCCGGCGACGCACGGACGTCAGCTTCAATCGATCTATACCTCATGGAAGCGAACTTGCCTATGAGCATGCATGGCAGGAGGAATTGGTGGCGCTGGTGCGCAGCGACCACAAACTAGCTGGAAGAACCAGCATATCAATGACGGATTTGAAAGATGACCCGTTCGTAATACTACAGCCCGAGAGCTCGGACTTTGCGGCCTATGTCATGTCCTATGTCGTGGCATCCGGATACAGACCGCGTATTTCGCAACAAGTAATCGACGCACAGTCTATTCCGAGTCTGATTGCAGCTGGTTTTGGTGTCAGTATCGTTCCTGCCGGAATTGCCCATCTGACCTCGGGTCCTTTAGTTTTCCTGCCTATTCGTCCGGATCCACCAGTTTCGGATATTTACATGATCTACCATGCGGATGATCCGGCACCGGCATTGCAGTTATTCTTAACTAGAGTATGCCGGGAGCTCAACAGTACGTGTTCGGGCCGAAAAGTTAGATGATACCAGTTGTTGTTCTGTCCCTTGGTCACTCAGGGCACCAAGTAATTGTTTCCGCAGCGAAAATTATCGAATATTTACTAGAGAAAACTCCCAGGTTACCGATGACCTTGATCATAATTTGAGCAATTTTTGCAGTTGGAGCTTCCACGACGCCCATTTGTCTTTGGTGGCAAAAGAGACGTCATTGCCATGCCGACGGCTAGCAACACCAAATCATGGGCGAATGTCAACTAAGGTGTTGGAAGCAGCATGGCAAGCCTTTCCCCTTCGCGGCTCGCTTGTTCGTCCTGAAGCGTGCGTGATGTCACGGCACCCAGACCTGTAAGGCTGCATCAAGTGACCTGCGCCCATTGCCAGCAAGCCAGGACGCGAAAGTCAGCAACTCGGGATTAATTTCACGCATGGCCTCCAGATCGACCCGCTCGGCAAGCGGTCCATCTTCCAGGCTCTTTGCCATATGGGCGAGATCCGCGTTTGCGTCGAGAATGTCCTGGGAAAACCGTTCATAGGTTATCGGGCGACCGGCTGCTTCGCTAAGGGCGACCTCAAGCTCGCGCCCGGTCAGGCGGTCGCTCGCGATCTTAAGTGTTCTGGCACCAAAACGGGGTTTGTCGGCAAGTACGACAGCAACGATCTTGCCGATGTCTTCCACGGCGGTAAGCTGAATAGAGTGGTCCGGCCTGATGAGGGAAATCAGGCGGCCTTTGTCCAGACCGAAGCCAGGTCGCACGAGCATTTCCATGAAAATCATTGGCCGGATGATGGTCGTAGTCATGTCGAGCTGTCGAATATGGGCTTCAATGCGATGTTTGGCGTCGAAACGCGGAACGCCTGTCAGTTCATTCCCCACGCTGGCGCCCGACGAATAAACAAAATGACTAATGCCGGTTTCGGCAGCGATATCCGCAATCGAAATGCCATAACGAATTTCGTCCTCGGCGGCCAGGTTTCCCGGCAGTACGCTAAAGACGCCATAGGCGTCTTTAATCGCCGACCGGATAACATCGGTCTCTTCAAGTGCTCCCTGTACAAGATCTACCCCTGCATTCCGTAGTTGCTGAGATGCAGCTTTGCTGGAATCCTGAACGAGCGCGCGAACGGGCCATCCCGCCTTCAACAAGGCTTCGACGACAGATCCTCCCTGCCTTCCGGTAGCGCCAAAAACCAGAATGTGATGCTTGCTATTGGTCACTTGAAACCCTCGCGTTGGACAAGGACAGTCTATATATACAAATGTAGGTTTGCCGGAAGACGGCACATTTTTCAGCGTGAGGCACAAGGATGATACCCTTGAATGAACAGTTCGATGCCAGCACACCGCGTGGATCAGGCAACGACAGGCAATTCCGGCCCATTCCGTCAAATGGCGTTTGCAGCCTGCTGAGTGACAAATGGACAGTGCCGGTTCTTTGGCGTCTATCTCTCGCTGAAGATAATAGGCTCCGCTTTTCAGCATTGAGAAGAGAGGTCAGTGAAATCACCCAGCGCATGCTAACACATACGCTGCGCAATCTCGAGCGTGACGGCTTCGTTATACGACACTACTTCCCTGAAGTGCCGCCACGTGTCGAGTATGAGCTGACGGATATCGGCCATGGAGCCTTGCAAGCCCTGGAAGGGTTCAACTTCTGGGTTCACAACAATCTGGATGTCATCAAGGCGCGCCGACGCGTTTACGACCAGACGGAGTTGTAAATCCGGATTCCCATGCCGATCTCAATGCTCAGTGGTCGCTTCAGGTTAGTAGTGCTTGGCTACGACCGCTTTCCGCAATTTCGATTGGTTCCCTAAATAGCCGACTTTGGCTCGAATCGGTCGGACCGTTAATCGCCTCCATTTCAGTGATTAGCGTGGCATTCCCACAGTTTCCACAGCGGTAATGCCCTTTTCCTGTATTAACGCCTGAGAAGGGGTGGCATGTGGTCGGTCCGCTTTTGTGCCAGCCCATCCGATAGCAAGACCATGGGATTTGCGTCGAAAACGTACTGGACGAGTTTTCAAGCAGCCTTGGCCGTTCGTGCAACCTCTTCCGGGCCACGACGTAGGGGCGTGATTCATTGCCTTTGTTCGCGTGGCTTTCAGTGGCAAGAATGTCGAAGCCTGCACCGCATATATGCTCGCCCAGGTCCGCCGCCTGGAAGACGCCGGCGTGGGGTGCTTTGCCAATCGTGCGCATTGCGGACAGCAAGGCCAACCGAATAAATGGGTTCATATCTCCGACACACGGTGTCTTGGAGATGAACAAGCCGCCTGATGCAAGCAAGGCATGGATGCTGCGCAGCGTGCCGGGCAGGTCACGGACCAGATGGAGATAGTTGAATCCTAGGACTGCATCGAGCCCCGCTTCAGACATCAGCCAGGCCGTCTTAAAACTCGATGGGTTTGAGGTTCCTCAGGCGTTCCCTGTTATTCGATGCGGACTTGCAGGCATTTGGCTTATCGGCGATTTGGGCGGCATATGACATCAGCGGAGCACTTTTGGGTAAACTTCGTGCGGTTTATAAGGCGGATTTGTGCCGATCATGCCCTGACAGCTGCCATCAGGCCGGGCACGCCGACAAGGCTAATGGCCCTTTTGTTATTATTGGCGAGCGCCGTCAGGCTGAACGGTGAGGTTGCCTCCGGAACCGCTGTTGTCGCCAACGCGTTCCTCCTTGGCATCGCCGTTGTCAAGGCGCTTCATGTAGTCGGCTAGCTTCTCGTCGGCCTCGCGGATGAATTTCTACAGAGCACCACGCGTGAAGTTGCGGTCCTTGTTGTTGACCGCATTGATGCGCGTGCCGTCCATCGCCAGCAACTCCCGCCCGAACAGGCCGAACGGTCGATCCGCCGAAAGGTGGCGATTGTACGGAAATCCGGTTTCAGATGCCGCAGCAGCCAAATCACCTCGATGTTGTGATGACATTCCACCCCAGTCGTCGACTCGACCGAACGCGGTTGAGATAGCCGTATGTGTACAATCTGAGCAGATCGGCGGGATCGAAGCCCGACCGGTCGGTATCCTTCGCGTCAACCCGTAAAAAGCCGGCAGCCTTGAGATCGAGGCCGTCAACGAAGGCCTCGATGAAGCGGACCGGGTTGTCCGGTCTCACACAATCATCGACTGCTTCCGGCAGAAGCAGTAATTGCGAGCGGTCTGTTCCAGAAAGATGTGCCATAGTAAAGTATACCATCACCCGCTATCTGCAGGAATCCACAATGAGTTTTCAGACCGGGGAACCGCATGGGACATTTTAAGCTTGTTTATCAGAGCTATCCGCTCGACCTTCCAGTCGAAGAGCCACGCATCACCTTGCGGGCCTCAAGTGGATCTTGGCCTGGTCAGGAGCTGGAGAACTACGTCGTGCTGGATTTAGAAGTGAAATCTCCGAAATTCTTCTTCGATCCCAACAATGACCCCGAGGATGACGTCTCCCAGTGGTTGAACCCGGGTCTGGATACACAGTGGCTCAAAATACCATTGAAGCGCTTCGAGAACCGTGACTATCGCAGCCTCCAGGAAATCCGGGCCGACTTCCAGGGCGAAGGAACTCGAAACGCTTTGACGAGTGAAGATTGGTGGGAAGCCCAGGTCTTATCACCACCTACGGCGATGAGTTTTTCGCTCGTGCGGAAATTTCCATCCGTCACGACGGTGGTGGCATGTTTTCGGTTCAGCTTTCAGGCGCCACCCAGTTTGCCACTGCCTTTGACATAGCCTTTAGTGCTCCCCTGACCGTCAAGCTGGTCGGATATCGCAACTCGTCGACCAAAGATGATCTTTTAGGCTGGTTCAACAGCTTTCTCAGAAAAGACGACTTCATCTTCACGCCGCTGCAGCGAGGTGAAGACCTCTATCTCAATGGTGCGGTCAAGTAACAGCCGCGCCAATCGCGCTGAATGCTTCGAGAATGATCGTCACAGCACCGTCCCGCTTGTGGCTTCAATTCGGGTGTACCCGGCTTTATTGATCATCATCGCTTCTCTCCCTCGGGCTGGGGCCCTGTTGCGGCGGCACGCAGCCGCGAAGTCCTGGATAGCGATCAACGGGGATCGCCGGTTCACGATCGGAACGTCAGCCCCCTTCACGTAGCCCAGACCCTCGACGATCTTTCCGTCCCGCACGCGCATGATGTTGACGCCTCGAACCCGGTCCGCTTCGTGCTCGCTCCAGCAAAGCTGCCAGCGGATGATCCCGCGGTCATCTATCGCGGAGATCTCCTCAGCCTTAAAGACAAGGTTGGCCGACGACGCGACTCCCTTCCAGAAAGTGAGGCAAGCCTCGCGCCCCTCGTAGAGCGTGCCATCCGGGGCCGGCGCCGTATTTTCGAGAACACAGCCGTCGCCGATGAGATCATCGAGGTCTTCGGGGCGATGCTGCTCGAATGCGTTGTGGAAGCGTTCCACGATTTCGCGGGTAATTTTGCTGTCACTGGTCATCTTCTCACCTCATTGAGCGATGGAGCCGCGTCCATTCCGCGCAGACATGACGGACCACGGCTCGATTCGAACGGATATTGTCGGCTTGGTTCTCTCTCACGTGCCTTGCGACTGGCCACATGCGGCCGTTCATTCCGGCAGCGGCGCCGACTTACCAGGCGTCTTGGCGTAGGCCAGGGCTTCGATGACCCTCCCGTCACGAACACGTATCAGGGTGACGCCGCGGATCGAGCCGCCGTCGCCGAAATGGAACCGCCAACGGATGTTTGCGCGGTCACCCATGACGACAGTGTCTTCGACCTCGAAGCGGTTGACGCGGTCTGCAGCCATGGCCTGCCAGAACGCCAGGTTGACATCGTAGCCTTCGTAGCGCGTGCCGTTCGGTGCCGGCTGGATTGACTCCATGACGCAATCCGGCGCGACCAGTTCCTCGAAAATCTCGGGATCGTGCTCCTCAAACGCCTGGTTGAATCGGCGGATGACTTCGGCTGTGTCTTTCGTATGCATGGCCTCCTCCCATACAGACAGGTCTGTCTATGTGTTGTAATATACAGACCTGTCTGTTAGGGTCAAGCGATGAGGCAGAAAAAATCTGAAACCCAGTCCGAAGCGGGTTCCGCGCGTCGTCGATTGCTCGACACCGCGACCCGGCTTTTCTACGAAGGCGGCATCCATACCGTGGGCATCGACCGCATCATTGCGGAAGCCGGCGTGGCCAAGGCGACCTTCTACAATCACTTTCCATCGAAGGACGACCTCGTCGTCGCCTATCTCCAGGAGATCGATAGGGTCGGGCGGGCAGCGGTGGCCGCGCTTCCGAAGCAATCGCCCCGGAAAATGATCTCAGCGATCATGGAGCGCATCAGCGAGACTGTGACTGCGGGCCCCTGGCGGGGATGTCCGTTTCTGAACGCGGCAGCCGAATATCCAGATCCGGCCAGCGCCGTACGGCAGTCCATCGATGCGCGCCGCGCCTGGTATCACGATAGCCTCCAGAGCCTTCTCGCAAAGGACGGCGATCCGGCTCCTTCCGTCACCGCGTCCCTCCTCGTCGCGCTTTCGGACGGTCTCCTGGAAAGTGCCTATCTGGATGATGCCGAACGTGTCCCCGCCCTTGTCCGCGAGGCGGTAGCCAGACTGCTCGATCGCCGATGAACGCCACTCGCCAACAAAGCCGCACCGGTCTTCGCCAGTTCCTCGATTTCGAGCAACAGCGCGATTGGATGGAAGGCAAAACGATCCTGCGCGACGCCGACGAGCGCCTGGAATCCCTCGAACTGCGTTTCAAGTACGCCGCCCGGTTCGAGAAGCTGCTGCGTATGCCACAGGCTCCAGAGGTTCTGGAGATTCTTAGGCGCTACAGTCGCGACTGCATCCCGATCCCGCGCCGGACTGAGCGGCACTACTGGTCGGTCTCCTGCCTGCCGTCGACCCCTGGCAAGGCGCTCGTCCGCATCAATGCGAGCTGGATGGAATTGTTCTCGCTCTATGCGGATGGCGACGATATCCGTGCGCTGTTCGTGGTGCATCTTTCCGATTTCACCACCGACCATTCACGCGACCGCGGCCAGGTGGACGGCGCTTTCCTGGAACGTTGTGTCGTGGCCCCGGGAGACGTCAGCTATTTTTTTCCCCGCGGAGAGGACATGTTCGGCGTCAAGGTCCGCGGCTTTGCCTCCATCGGCAAATTCCTCGCGACGAGCCGGGCGTTGCGGGCCATCCGGGCATTCAATCTGAGGCACATGAACCGGGGCCGGAACGCCTATCAGGCGAGCCACTGCTACAGCCTGGCCGATCACATGCTGAGTGACGAGGGGCGCTGAAGCCGCGAACCGCCGTTGAAAACTGTAGTCTAAATGGCCAAGGAACCATTTCTAGCGACGCAGCCCAGTCTGAGCTAGCAGCGGTGGTATTGCAGCCTTATTTGCTTTATTCTTACATAAGGCGCAAGGTGGTCATCGATAGCAATTGAAACGGGTGCTGTCATTCGGGCTTCAAATGCCTGACCCGCAACAAAGGAGGACATAATGTCTTCCATCGCCTTGAATTCCAGAAACATTACTATGATTTCGCGCCTTCTTAGGGAGGCTCGCAAACCTGGCGACACGCAGGATTTGCGCACTGACGCTGCACGATATCTCGCACGCCGGTTTCAGGAGGGAACTCGTGATGAAGGTCGCCTGCAGATCGCCCTGAAACAGTTCATCCAGAAGCATAAAGCAATGGCAAAGTCCGCTGGTCGATATGATGACGGCGGCGGCGCGGTAAAAATGGAAAAATAATTTCCCTTTCATTTCCTAACCCTAGCAAAAAGTTTCGATGATTTTGACGTCGGAGTATGCTTTGTCGGCTACGATGCAATGACCTCGGTTCTGTTTCTAATCGATAAAACCGCACTGCAGCGACAGAATTATCGCTTCTTGCTGTCTTCGACGTCTCTCGGAATCTGATCTACAATGTTGCCCGCGACGTTCACTCCCAGGCTCCGCCAACCTCCTATCGGATCACTGTGGAGGACATGAAGTAGCTCCTTCTGCAAATCTTGAAGTAAAAGGTGAATCTATAAGCGGCCACATTTCTGCCTCAGTTGCTTTACTCGAATATAAGGCGCAAGGTACGTTTCTCGACAGCTTTTGAAACGGGCGCTGTCGGTTTTGAGTGTAGACTCAAGCCCCAATACAAGGAGGACGAAATGTCTTCCAAAATTATCCGACCATATTTTGGCCCGACTGATTTCCGCATGATGCGCGAAATATTGCGACGCGCTGGCTATCGGCTTTACGATACTGCAGAAAACCGGGCCGCTCACCTGGCCGCAGCAAAGTTGCTCATTCAAGAATTTCAATCTGGTCGCTCGCCATCGCGAGCGATGTCGAAGCTTTCTCGGCGGCATACAACTGAGAATAGGGACGAATCCCCAGCCGTGATTTGAACCATCAACGGATTGGCACAGTATGCAAGAAATAGTAAATTCCTCAAAACAGGAAGTTTTCAAAATGCCCCGTGGTCAGAAAAGAAGTAACCGAGAAATAAGAAAACCAAAGCAAGACAAGTCCAAGGCGAAAGTTACGTCAAATGAAGTTGTTGCAGGACGCTTCCCTACTCCTACCAATGACTTGGTCAAAACCAAACGGCATTAGTTATAGCTGTGCCGCTTTACCAAGAAAGACGAGGCGATAAGCTCCTCTGGAGAACCACTCAGTACGTTCATCTAGACCCTAAACAGGAGCCGAACTCGCTTTCCCTCGTATTCATGCTTAAACAGCAGAGCAAAAGACGTAATACCCTGCCGCTGCCTCGTACTTCGTTCAAACTTCGAAAGATGCGGATGGTCGGAATTTATAAATCTCAATGATCCAAGTCCAAATAATTTTGGATGCTTTGTTATATATTGATCTGATTGATTATTATTGGACATATCGCAACATCCGTTTGAGGATATAACTATGGCAACCTCTACTATTAGTTCAACAGGCGATCTGTATTGCGAAGGCAGGAATCTCGGATCTGTTCACTACAGCATTTCCCTGCTTACAGAAGGCGAAAAGACGTTCACAACAGGGACGATGTGGGCGAGCATGGAGATGCTCCGGCAAGCTTATTCAAGCGAGATTGTTCAGTTAACGTCGGAAAAAGGTGAAGGCTTGCTGAGCGTGGACGTACGAAACGTCAGCATCCATGGAAGTGCAGACTTCATTCTCGTGGGAAAGCATACGTTTTAGAGCTTCGCATGACTGCTTGGTAATTAATAGACGTAGGAGCCGAACACCCAGACGACCAGCCCGACATCGATGCATATTATGAGAAACGCGATCAGATACACGCTCACTTTACGATCCAACGATTTCCCAACTGACATTTTCTCCTCGCCAGATCTGTCACGTGTCATTGAGACGGTACCAGCCCCGAAAGACCCTCACGAAATATGCCTCTCGGTCCCGAAGCGACGTTGCCGCATTAGAGCTCAAATAACTTTTCAACCAAGGTAAATACGTCGAGGGCATGTGTTTGGCTAAACATCTTGCGCTGAACGGTTCGCGGACCCGGTTTTCTATCCGCACAATATTCCGGATCGCGGGATAGAGCTGGTCGCGGCGAACCCCGGTCCTTCGCACTCTCACCTCAACGTCTGATATTGGGGAACGCAAAGTATCAGCCATGGGCAAGCCTCAACCGGAGCCTCTTTCGAGGAGGCCATTGCAGGACTGAGGACTTTGCCGTGACTTGCGGGGCCGTATAGCCACCTTCATTCTCCCAGGCTTCCAGTTCTCTTTGATTGGATTGTGACAAGCGTTGGGCGCGAATTGCCAAAAGCATGTCCAGCATCTGGACGGGATCGTGGCGCCCGTCGCTGAATATCTCACAAAGGTGTTTGGCGGCTTCCAGGCGGGTCTCTGGCTTTTCGCACCCCTCCAACGAATAGCCTGAACGTTGCAGAAAAGCGCGAAGCAAAGGGAAGTCTTCAGGGCCAAAGTAGGGCAGGTGTGAAGCGGAAGACATCGCGTGTCCCCCTTCATTTTTGGGGCCGGAGATTGTTCCCTCCCGACGACAGCGCCCGTTTCAATAGCTGTGGATAATAAACAGTGCGCCTTTTCGAGTTAAAGCGCAAGCAGTCATTTGATATTTATGTATTTAGAAATAATCAGCCCAAGAATCTGTTGGATATTCATGATCCGGAGAAAATCAACGCGTCGCCTTATACTCTTGCATCCTCTCGACTTCATGAATGAATTGTTCAGCATACTGAGCTGTATTAACATAGTCCTGTTCATTGGAGCCAATGATATGATGGCGCGTGAACACCGCCTTTAGTCGATCCAGAAATTTGGGTTCAGTTTCAGCCAGATGCCCGATGAGAACCTGAAGTATTTGCTCGTGTGCAAGAACCTTTCGTTCTAGAGCTGTGGTGTCATTAGCCATTGCGTTTACTCCTCGGTAAAGAATGGCGCGGCGACCGGGAACGTGAGAATCCACCGCAAGAACGCCGAAGAATGTTCGCAAGCTGCGTCCAATCCTTTGATGGTGAGTTCATCTGTTCATGAGCGTTTCTTAGGTCGCTTCTGCTGGCCGTCGTGTCCTTATCGTGACGTGGGCGTACAGAAGTTTCCAATCCAATGTTACGATTACGTTGTTTTTTCATGATAGCCTCCTCATTAGACTTCCGGCCATATTAAAGTGCCTTTGCGAGTTCGTTGCCGCACGCAGTTGCCAGCGCGGTGTTGGGTTGCTCTGTTCCCAGCGGTGTGGCCCAACCTGACTTCTCGATAAGGCTACGGCGAGAGTAAGCTGGGGCGGCCTTAAACTCAGCCAGGATGTTCACAACAGCCGGATCGTTTCTTGATTTTTCAAGACAGTAAGGTGTCAGGGCGAGCGCCACCCCGTCCGATATGTTGGATACAATCAGGCGCTCAGAAGTGCCGTGCGTGACCCAACCTCCGACGGAAAACCCAATAGCAATTGCCGCAATGGCACCAACCAATGCTCCGCCGAGGGCGGGCTTTAACCATTCAAACCTGTTCATGATGGTATCCGATCTTCAACGATCGAACGCACATAATTATGCGTTGGATTTTGAATATAGCACCATCTATATCAATTTTCGCGAGAATTCTTCTAGTTTGTTAATTTTAAGTTGTATGCCTACGGGTAGTTCTCATAGTCACCTAATTTTTGGAACAAACACATTTTCTGCAAGTAGGGTGTGCGGCGTCTGTAGCGGCTTGGCTCGCTTCGGCAGGCGAGGACTTTTCAGGTTGATTCATTTGCCATCATCCCCCATAATTTTCTGACGTTAATGTTGTGGGGTGTTCCTTTGGCACATGCAGAAGGGAGGCCACTATGCCGCTATTTAACGAAGCGAGCCGGATATATAATCCGCTTGAAGTCAATTTTATGCGGAGCTGTTCTAGCAATGCAGCGATAATGCTCGAAGAAAGCGATCGCACCTATTCTCCATCAGAATTAGCATCCGGCATCATCATGTTATACGAGAGCGGGTTGAGAGACCAATCGTACATCTGTGAGCTATCCGCGCGTCTGGCGCACCAGAAGTATCAAAAGCGCCACTCGAAAGGTGTTTACCCGGTAGCTAACTGCACTCCTCACTTAACGCCGGGTCATGGCGCAGCGCTGCCTAGCTCGTCCCTAAAGCAGGGCATTTTTCATTAACCGCAGGGTTGCACGAAGCTCAGCGGATAAAGCGCACGGGGAGGACATGCACCTCATTTGCCAAGCGTGGCCCGGGATGTTTCTGGACATCCCGGGCCTTATGCAAAATACCTATTTCGATTTGGCAATTATCGGAACATAGCCGCTGCACGTTTGTTCTACCGAAAAAGATGAAGGCGTTGGGTGCATGCCAGAACGGCCAAACATATACCATACCGCTAGTCGTTTTACGGCGGGCGTGAGACATCGTGATCTCCCCTCACAAGCAATAGCAGACGCGTTGAAAGACGGATTGATGACGACATCCTCCAACATTAACGAAGATACCTTTTTGGAACTTTTAGTGCGCCTGGAAGGTGCAGAGAAAAAACACGGCGATTGAAAAGCTACTTGATTTTCACGTTTTCCTGAATAAAATTTTGCCTGCCGATGACATATGACTTCTAGCCCCGCGCGGTTCTCGCTGCGGGGTTCTTTTTTTATGCAGAGCTAAATTTCCGAAGATGAAATCATTCGGAATGTTTCAGATCAAGTATCTCGCCCCTAAGTGACCTTAATTGTACGCTTGCTATCAAACCACAAACAGTCCACCCTAAATTGTCAGTGAATTGATTGAATACGGGCTCTGCTGACATGGGTTCAATTGCCCTTGCCCGCAATTTGAAAGGAGGACGCCATGTCTTCCAATATCTATAATGGCGATTTTCACTCAAACCATCGCATTCTGAAGCAGATGATTATTAAGGCCGGCTATCTCACGTCCAGGATGAAGCCCCTACCAGGACCTAATTACAATGAGTCAGCGATAATCCTGAAGAATTTTATGGCTGGAGTAATGGGCGACATTCAAACGGACCCAGGTCCACAGACGGAAATGTCTTCCGCCTATGGGACGGCTTAACAATTATCGTTTGAGAGCGCCCAAACCGGGCCTCTCAAATAATAAATTTGAAATCATTATTTCACTGTAAAAACAACGAAAATATTAAGCGATTTAAGTATTTTTCATCAATTTAATGAACCGTAATATATTAATAGTTTGACAAATTTTATTTAAACAAATAAAATAAAACTATCGAGATTTTCTTGCTGAGCTTTGATCCCTGCGCGATTAGAACCGTGCGCTGAACGAAAACTCCCTTTAAAAAATCGTTTCATCTCTGCGTTTTTCAAACGCAGCTATCAATATTGCTATGAAAGGGGTTCACATGAACACCGGCACAGTTAAATGGTTTAATGCAGCAAAAGGCTTTGGCTTTATTCAGCCTGACAATGGCGGCTTGGATGCATTTGTTCATATTTCTGCAGTTGAGCGCGCAGGCTTGCATACGCTCAATGAGGGCCAGAAACTGACTTATGACCTGGAACAGGATCGTAAGTCTGGGAAAATGACTGTTTGTAATTTGCAGGCAGCGTAAATGAGGCTTCTTCTTTCTTGTGACCACGGATGTACTGGCACGAATGAAAGAACTAGCTTTGGGCCAAGCAATGCTTGGCCTTTTTTTATTCGCCTCATAAGGAACTTCTCACTTGACGCAAAATTCACTGATTTATTTTACGAAAGATACCCTTTTCATGCGAATTCCATCAGGTAGAGAGTCAATCGCCTCACGCACAGACAAAGCTGTACGTTCTATCTTGGACGCTGAGGTAAGTGAGCGGGATGCCAAGACTCTCCGCTTGCGAAAACAACGTCTTGAGGGAAAGAGCATTATGCCGTCGACCTCAAAAAGGGTGGGCGTAACAGCCGGTAGCGTTAAGCTCACAAGTTCATTGATGACCAAGGACAAGGGAATGACACCTAAATGACCAAAGCGCGGCTCATTGTTGTCGCGGCATTTGATCGTAATGGCGCCGGTGAATTAGTTTCTGCATTCGACCCAATGGCTTTTGAAACCGAGGGTCGTGCTTTACGCGCAGCGGCGGAATTGCAAGGAAAGCACATTGGAGTTGTAGCCTGGAGCCGCGAAGCAGATCCTGATATTGGAGAATATGGCCCTCCCGCAATTTTGTTTCAGTATGGCGATATCCCAGATATGGATTAGCGCTCTTTAATTCAAGAATGGCCATACATTCAGTTTGCCAGAAATCGATAGCAAGTCTTGGAGATGTCGGCGAGCGCGAAGGCCATGCTTTTGTGCTTAATTGGGCTTTGTTGATAAAGTGGGTTCTCGCATGCCGAAATTATCAGCTATGTGGCTCATATATTCAAGCAGGACTGGCTCAAGCATCGGATTACCTACATTCGCCTGGCGGCATTAACCGAACGAGATGAACGGCAGGTTCCTTATATGAAAGCGAAAAGCTGACCGACAGTTCCCGGCCCTACGCCACGAAGCTTGAATTTGCGCGTTCTTCCACCAGCAAATGGTGGCCGAAGGAGAACTGTAAGCGATGTTCTGTCCCCACGTTGCCCGAAGTCGCCTGATCTGTGATCGACCTTCTCCATGGACGAGCGAGAAGGAGTTTCTCCATGGAGACTACGTTGGAGGTTCTCATGACGCCGCAGGGGCGACGTGAGGTTCATCGTCAATGGCCGGACGAGGTCAAGGCTCGGATCGTCTCGGAGAGCTTGCGACCAGGCGCGACTGTGAATGAAGTAGCGGGGCGCTACGGTCTGAAGGCCAACCACCTGTCATCCTGGCGAACACTGGCGCGGCAGGGCAAGCTCGTTTTGCCCGAGCCAGAAGACGCGGTCGAGTTCGCTGCCATGGTTGTAGAGACGCCCGCGCCAGAGCCGCCAGCCGCCAAGCAGGCCTCCCGCGCCGAGATTGTCATCGGCCCTTTCACCATCCGACTTGAGGAAGAGGCGTCTGCTGCCCGGATCGCCGCCATCGCGCGTGCCCTGGCGGCGACGACATGATCTTTCCATCGAATCGCGTTCGGATCATGGTAGCGACCAAACCAGTCGACTTCCGCAAGGGGCATGACGGACTGGCGGCGCTTGTGAAGAACGAGCTGCACAAGGACCCGTTTACCGGAACAGTCTTCTTGTTCCGCTCTCGCAAGGCGGACAGGTTGAAGCTGATCTACTGGGATGGCAGCGGAATTGTGTTGGCCTACAAGCGGCTGGAAGAGCACACCTTCACTTGGCCCGGCATACGGGATGGCCTGATGACTCTGACCCACGCCCAGTTCGAGGCGCTGTTCGCTGGCCTCGATTGGCGGCGGGTTCGTGCCGTCCAGACGAGAACGCCGGAGACCATCGAATAGCTGCGGCACGATGACTCAGCACGACAGATTCCGAAGGCAAATCGGGACGGGATTTGGTAGTTTCCGGGTATGTTGGTTGCCGCCGATCTTCCCGATGACGTTGCTGCCCTGAAGGCGATGCTGATTGCGGCCCAGGTGCGCGAGGCGTCCAAGGACTTCGCGATAGCGAGCAAGGACGAGCACATCGCTCGTAGGACGAGCGGATAGAGCGACTTGAGAAGCTGGTCGCAGCCTTCAAGCAGGCCGCCTTCGGACGCAAATCCGAGAAGACCGATCCCGACCAGTTCGATCTGGCCCTGGAAGACCTGGAAACGGCCATGGCTTCCATCCATGCTGAGGATGAAGGGGACGCTCCCACTGGAAACAGGATTGCCAAGCCACGCGCGATCAATCGCGGCTCCCTCCCAAAGCATCTCCCGCGTATCGAAGAGGTAGTCGAGCCGGAAAGCCTGATCTGCGCCTGCGGCGGATGCCTGCATTGCATTGGCGAGGATGTCTCCGAGCGGTTGGACGTGGTCCCGGCGCAGTTCCGCGTCCTCGTCACCCGTCGCCCCAAATATGTTGGGGTGGACGGCCCCCGAACGGCATCAAAAAGTGCCAGAGTGAGTCGTTGGATCTCAAACATAGGGGACCGTCCGTGGACAAGATTATCCGTGTCGGTATTGACACGTCAAAGAATGTTTTTCAGTTGCATGGGGTAAACATTGCCGAGAAACCGGTGTTGCGCAAGAAGTTGCGTCGCAAGGAAATGGTGGATTTCTTTACGAAATGCCCACCGACCGTGATTGCGATCGAGGCTTGTGGCGCTTCCCATCACTGGGCTCGATTGCTGACCTCGCTCGGGCATGAGGTGAAATTGATCGCGCCGCAGCTCGCAAAGCCCTATGTCAAAAGAAACAAGAATGACGCTGCTGATGCTGAGGCGCTATGCGAGGCGATGAGTCGCCCGACGATGCGGTTCGTACCAGTGAAAACCGCCGATCAGCAAGCTTCGCTAATGTTGGTCAACATGCGTGAGCGGGCTGTCGCCGAGCAGACGCGGTTGGTCAATACAATCCGTGGCCATGCGGCAGAATTCGGGTTGATCGCCGCCCAGGGCATCTCTCATATTCCGCAGCTTCTTGAACGTATCATGGTCGATGAAAATATTCCCGCTTTGGCTCGTGACCTGTTCGCCTCTCTCGCCCAGGAGTTTGCACAGTTACATGAACGCGTGAAAGAGCTGGAGGCAAAACTGATGACCATATATCGCGGCAACGAATGCTGCCGCCGTCTTGCAAAAATCCCCGGTGTCGGGCCGATCGGGGCAGTACTGCTCGTGATGAAAGCGCCATCACCTGAGCTGTTCGCCTCTGGAAGGCAGTTTGCTGCCTGGATGGGCTTGACGCCAAAGGATCATTCGACTGCCGGCAAAGTCAGGCTTGGGGTTATAACGAGAGCCGGTGACGAGGCTTTACGCAAGACATTGGTGGTAGGCGCCACCGCTGTGCTTCAGCAAGTCCGTGCGGGACGTGGGCGCAACGCTTCTCTCTGGCTAGATCAATTGCTCAAGCGGAAGGTGCCGAAGCTTGTGGCTGTCGCACTGGCAAACAAGATTGCACGCATTGCCTGGAAAATGATGGTGAGTGGGGAGGCATACAGACAAACTGCGCAGCCAGCCAGCGTGGCATAGAGGTCAGCTCGTTTAGGCACGTGGTATGACGCCGCCGTAATTAGCTGACACGTAAACTTGCAAGAAACGACGGATGGTATGGTCGATCGATCGAGGCTGATATTACTCCGTGGCATGCAATGATCGCTGTGGTCGCAAATCGGCGGCGGCAGATCGCAAATATGTTTGGAATATCAGTCGCGAAACCCATCTTGGCCAGCGTTCATGTGCGAGCGCACCAACAGGCCGGACATATGCACGCAAGCGATTCGATCAGAAATCATCAAAAACATTCTTGCAGGAAGGGGGCCGTCCAAATATGCGTGCCGTGCCTGCACCGATGGCGTCGTCCAGGCTCCGGCACCTGCACGCCTGATCCAGGCGGGGCTGCCGACGGAAGCGACCGTCGCCCATGTCTTGGTTTCCAAATATGCCGATCATCTACCGCTTTATCGGCAGGCTCAGATCATGGGTCGCCAGGGCCTCGATCTCGACCGCTCTACGCTGGCCGACTGGGTTGGTCGGGCCACTTTCGAATTACGTCCCGTCTTTGATGCGTTGATTGACGACCTGAAGCGCTCGACCAAACTGTTCATGGACGAGACCCGTGCTCCGGTTCTCGACCCCGGCTCGCGTAAGACCAAGACCGGATACTTCTGGGCGCTGGCGCGTGATGACCGTCCTTGGGGCGGCGGTGCCCCACCAGGTGTCGCCTTCACCTACGCTCCCGGTCGAGGAGGCATTCATGCCGAACGGATATTGCAGGGCTTCTCCGGTATCCTGCAAGTCGATGGCTATGCCGGATACAACAGGCTGATCGCACCAGACCGCGTTGAACCAGACATTCAACTCGCCTATTGCTGGGCTCATGCTCGTCGCAAGCTGGTGGAGATCACCCGCAACGGAGCAGCATCTATTGCCGAGGACGGCATCAAACGGGTCGGCGAACTGTATCGCATCGAGGCCGAACTGCGCGGTCTTGATCCGGAGGCTCGCTTCGCCGGGCGACAGGAACGGTCTGCGCCACTCGTTGCCGACATGCGAACCTGGCTTATCCATAACCGCGCCCGCGTCGCAACGAAGTCCCCGCTCGGCGAGGCTTTGGCCTACATTGCCAAATACTGGGATGGTCTGAAGCTCTTCCTTACCGACGGCCGCATCGAGATTGACAACAACAGTGTCGAGCGGACCATCCGGCCGATAGCCCTCAATCGGAAGAACGCACTCTTCGCTGGGCACGATGCCGGGGCCGAGAACTGGGCGACCATCGCCTCGCTCATCGAGACCTGCAAGCTCAATGCCGTCGATCCGCTGGCTTATCTGACCGCCACACTCACTGCCATCGTCAACGGCCACAAGCAGAGCCAGATTCATGAGCTTCTGCCTTGGAATAATTCGCCCTTGAAGCGCACTAACAGGCAACAGTAGCGGGGCAGATGGCTGCGCACGAAGGTATGCAGCCACGTTGTTCAGTGTAGTGAGGCGCTTGCCGCAAGCCGCTCATCCTTGTCGTGCAGCGCGAAGCGGTCAATCATATCAGCACTCGCTTCGTTGAAGCCGAGAACCTCGACCTCGTCGCCCGCCTGACGGAACTTCAATACGATCTTGTCCAACGCGCCAATTGCGGTGATGTCCCAGAGATGGGCCTTTGTGAGATCGATGATGATCCGCTTACCCTTATCCGTGAAGTCGAACGCATGGATAAAGGCTTCCGCCGACGCAAAGAAGACCTGCCCCACCACTGCATAGGTGACACTGTTTTGTTCGGGATTCTCCAGGCGCGTGACCCTGAATAGACGGGCTACCTTGCCAGCAAAAAAGATGCCGGACAGCAGGACGCCAACAATCACGCCTTTCGCCAAATCATGCGTTGCGACGACGGTGATGACCGTCGCCAGCATGACGACGGAGGACGGAAGCGGATGGCGTCTCAGGTCGAGGATCGACCGCCAGGAGAAAGTGCCAATGGAGACCATGATCATGACCGAGACCAGCGCGGCCATAGGTATGATGCGCACGAGATCGTTGAGGACGACGATGAGGAAGAGCAGGAATGCTCCGGCGACGAAGGTGGACAGCCGTCCACGGCCGCCCGAGGATATGTTGATCACCGACTGGCCGATCATCGCGCAGCCGCCCATACCGCCGATCAGCGCGGAGGCAATATTGCCTGCACCCTGACCGACACATTCCTGGCTCTTTTTGCTTGGTGTGTCGGTCATATCGTCGACGATCTGCGCCGTCAGCAGGGATTCGAGCAGGCCGACGGCGGCGAGCGTCACCGAATATGGGAAGATGATCTGGAGCGTCTCCCAGGTCAGAGGCACCTGCGGAAGCATGAGGAAGGGGAGCGTGGACGGAAGTTCGCCGAGATCGCCGACGGTGCGAAGGTCCATGCCCGCCCACCATGCAAGCGCCGTGAGCACGGCGATAGCAACCAACGGTGAAGGGATCGCCTTTGTGACGTATGGGAATAGGTAGATGATGGCGAGGCCGCCCGCGATCATCACGTACGTGAGCATCGGGACCCCGACGAGTTCGGGCAATTGGGCCATGAAGATCAGGATTGCGAGTGCGTTGACGAAGCCCGTGACGACGGAACGGGAGACGAAGCGCATCACGCGGCCGAGCCTGAGCCATCCCGCAACGATCTGGATGATGCCCATCAGGATGGTGGCGGCGAACAGATACTGAAGGCCGTGCTCCTTGACCAGCGAGATCATGACAACGGCGGTCGCCGCCGTGGCGGCAGAGATCATGCCCGGCCGACCGCCCACAAAGGCCGCCACGCAGGCGATTGCGAAGGAGGCGTACAGGCCGACCTTCGGATCGACGCCCGCGATCACGGAGAAGCCAATCGCTTCCGGGATAAGCGCGAGGGCGACGACGATGCCCGAGAGCACGTCGCCACGGATGTTGGAGAACCACTCCTGCCGGTAGTTTGAAAGAGTTCGCATGGGAGATTTTTCACAGTTGATGCAACGGGCCGAGCGAAACTCGGTCCTCGAAAACGGAATAGGTTGCGTTGCTGTGTTGTCTGGCGGATTGGCGGCCAGAAGAGCCACCCGGAGTTTCACCGGGTCCTTGTGGATGAAGCTAACTAGCTCACGCTGTCCGCTTTTGCAATTATATCTCGCTCTGAACTCGCCACGTCACATAGGACGCGGCGGTCAAGGTGCGGATGTGACACCGGTTACGGAGAACTCAAATGGGTATCGCACACTATGATCCTGCTGCACTGGGCGCTCCGTATGGAACGCTGGCAGGAGGGCTTAAGTAAAGAAGCCGCTCAAACAGCGGCAGATTTCGGCAATTCGTTTCTTCCTTGATAGAGAGGGGCGGATGCGAGACCGAGCGTTGTTTGATCTCGCGATCGACAGCAAGCTAAGTGGCTGCGATCTCGTCAAGATCAAAATCAAGATCAAGATCAAGATCGGAACTCTGGTCACGGGCCAGGATATCCGAACACGAGCAATGGTTATTCAGCAGAAAACTGGACGCCCTGTACAGTAGATTATGGCGGAAGTCAGAGGAAGCTTGCTCGCCTGGTTTCAGCGAAGAGTCGGCACTATAGATGATTTCATTTCCGAGCCGGGTCGATCAAACTGATCATCTCAGTACCCGCCAATATGCCGGGCTGGTCGATGAGTGGGTCACCGCGATTGGGTTGCGTTGTGAAGATTACGGTGCGCACTCTCTTCGACGCACGAAGGCTGCGGTGATCTAGAAGACCACCGGAAATCTTCGTGCGATCCAGATCCTGCTCGGTCACACCAAGATCGAGAACACAGTCAGGTATCTGGGTGTAATATCGAAGATGCTCTGGACCTCGCCAAGCACACGGAGATCTAAGAATCCGCTGCGTCGTACCGGACGATGCCGTTCGTGCATAATCGAGCGGCATCGTCCAGTCTTGGGAGCAGCTATGCGCCCGTATCCCGTCATTCACGCGGCCTTGACGATTATCGAAAACAGACTTTTTGATTTGGTCGGCGCTACGATCGAGATGGTTGAGGAACCGGGCCGTATCGATGATTGCGAGAGAACTCTGCAGCTTTGCACCGATTGTGGATGTGGTAACCGACAATGCGTCATCCCTAAACTAGCCCAAGCAAGGGGAACAAGCCTTTCGCCAGACGATAGCACGTCCTCCTTGATCCATTGGTTAGAGCGAAGACTAGTCCACTGCTTTGGCTACTGCACGTCCTGCTACAAACCTGCTTCAACCATCCAAAGCTCTGCGTCCGCCCCACCGGGGATACGCAGCGGGGCAGATGGGTCGGTGGCAGCTCGCCAAATCGCCTCTGCTACGTCAGATGCATAAGTCACGGGACCTGTGTCTTCCTGCACGCTCTTTATGAATTGCTGGAGAAGCGGCGCATAGTCCGGGTCGTCCATGCCACTCAGATGTGGTCGGGCATTGGCGCCAAAGCTCGTTTCTGGAGAGCGGCCTGGCAAAACGATATGGACGCGCACACCAAATGGCTCCATTTCTAGTGCTAGTGACTCGGTGAAGGCGTTTACGGCGGCTTTGCTTGCGCGGTAGACCCCGACGACCGGCAATGTCTTGACCGTTACCGTGGAGGTGACGTTAATGACGACTCCCGCCCGGCGACGGCGCATTTGTGGCACGACAGCCTGAACCATCGCCAAGGTTCCGATGGTATTTGTCTGAAACAGTGTCTGAACGGTTTCTGGTGCTGTCAGTTCAACTGGAGCAGGCGCGCCGAGGCCGGCATTGTTGACAAGAACGTCGATGCGGCCTGCCGATTCCACTGCCTGCGCGACGCGTGTCGAATCGGTGATATCCAGCGCAAGTATGCGCAGGCGCTCGCAGGACGGTAGCAAATCTTTGTTTGGTGTTCGCATCGTCCCGATTACTTCCCAGCCCCTTTCGAGGAACAGTTTTGCGGTTTCCAGACCAAAGCCGGACGAGCAACCAGTGATCAATATCGTAGGCATAAACATCTCCCTATAAGGTCACGATGCTATGGTAGCGAACAGATAAAGGACTTAATATGAGACATAGTCTGAATTGCTTTAGCGTGGGTCCTGATAATGGCCGTTGATCCTCTAGCCGAAATCGTCACTTTGCTACAGCCTGCCGCCCGCTTCTCGAAGCTGGTGGAATGCGTGGGTTCGTGGCGAATTCGTCGCGAGGCGACAGGAGAACCTTTCTATTGCGCGATCCTGGAGGGGAGTTGCCGCGTGACGTTCGGCGGCCATCGGTCATTTGTGCTTCAGGCCGGTGACTTCGTCCTTGTGCCGGCGATGCAGGACCTGATTAACGAGAGTATCGATGCGCCGACCAATCTGTCCGCCATGTTGCCAACTCAGGTTGACGAAGGGCATTTCCGGGTGGGACGCCGTGACGGTCCCGCCGATCTGCGCATGCGGATCGGCCATTGCAGCTTCGGCGCGTCGGATTCAGCCCTACTTGTCTCGCTGTTGCCGGATGTGGTTCTCGTTCGCGATCGGCCCCGACTTGCCACGCTGATGCAGCTAGTCGATGAGGAAACGCGTGAGCAATGCGCGGCACGCGAGATCGTGCTGGAGCGGCTTCTAGAGGTGTTGTTGATCGAGGCGCTGCGATCCGGAACGGGAACTACAGCCGCGCCTGGCCTGAGTCGCGGATTGGCTGACGAACGCCTGGCAGCTGCACTTCATGCGATGCATGCTCGTCCCGCACATTCCTGGACTGTCAGCGATCTTGCAAAAGAAGCCGCACTGTCTCGTTCTGCATTCTTTGCGCGTTTCAACCACATCGTCGGCCAGTCCCCGATGGGGTATCTGCTGGCTTGGCGCATGGCGCTCGCAAAACAATTGTTGCGGAACAGGAATCTCGGAGTCGAACAGGTGGCAGAACGCGTGGGCTACGGGTCGGCAAGCACCTTCAGTGTCGCGTTTGCGCGACATGCGGGAATGCCCCCAGCTCGATATGCGCGCACGACAACCTAAGAAGCGACGATGGTCGCAATCGCCAACTGGCACCGAGGCTCGTTTTGTTCGGCCAATAGGGAAAGGGGCACGAGTGGGTCAATTTCCACGGATCAGACATCTGCTTATATGCGCAATTCCGGTCATTGGAATGATTTTCAGCCACCCCAAAAGCGGACGGGTCTGCCGACACCTCAGTAAACGTTTGAAGGGGTGGGAAACGGAAAGGCAGCTTTCTGACCGGCAAAGTGTGAGAGAGATCTTCCGGTACTGCAAATGGCTGCCGGGCAAGGCGGACTCTCCCTCCCAGCGTATGCGACAGAAATGTCGAAGATTTTTTAGTGTCTGAAATCTTGACGATACAGCTAGGAATTGGGCGATAAAGGGAGGTTCGCGCCAAGGGTTATTCAAACCCGACTTTCGCATCTGTAACGGTAATCCCCGATGATTAACGGTCCCAATTCTTGAGATATTTGGCTGGCGATGTGCCGAGCGCTTTCTTGAATATAGTGATGAACGCTGACACTGATTCATATCCAAGGTCGCCAGAAACCTGCTGCACCGTTGCCCCAGCTGCAAGACTTCGGAGTGCGATGATCAACTGCAACTGCTGTCGCCAACGACCGAAAGTCAGGCCGGTCTCCTGTTGAACGAGACGAGCGAGCGAATTCTCGCTCATCGCCACTCGCTCCGCCCATTGCGCTATCGTGCTACGGTCGGAAGGATCGTCGACCAGTGCCCACGCGATGCGTCCAAGTCGAGGTTCATCCGTCAATGGCAGATGCAGATCCTCTACTGGCATACGCGGCAGAGCCGATAGAAGCAGTGTGGTGATGAGTTCAGCATCGGCCATCGCGACTGCGGACTGGTCAGCCATCTCTATGATAAGCTCCCTGACAAGCGGAGACAGGGAAAGCGTGCAGCATCGGTCTGGAAGATTGGCAGCGCCTGGTTCAATGAACAGGAAGAACAAGCGAGCATTGGCGGTCGCCACATTGCTGTGCAGCATACCCCCTGGAACCCAGACGCCACAATGAGGAGGTACCATCCAAATCCCGCTCGGAACACGACAGGTCACTCCTCCCCGCGAAGCCAGAACGAGCTGGCCCTTGCGATGGCGATGCTCGGGTGCTTCGCGTTCATTCTGCGACACATCGATCCTTACAGCACTCGCCCGTGCCGCGGACTTGTCAAGATCATTATCGTCTCGAGCCCAGGAGAGGGTCATCGGAAGTTGGCAGGATTTCGTTATCATATGGGAGAATAACTAAATTCCTCAGCCTGATTTGTCGATAAATTTTCGAATGGACATGACGTTCGGAGACCTCAATGGCATTTCAACAACACGATCCCCATTATACCCGACTCTCACAGTTGCCGAGGGCCGGGAGAGTTCAACAACACCTCCTCCCTTTGCTGAAGAGAGCAAGCTTCGTCCTCTCCAGGTTCCGTGCCCTAATGATTTCTCCGGCGACAAATACGCCGGCCATGTCATGTGTGGATCCTGCGGAAGCTTATCTGCATGCCTGCGTTGCGGCTGCGCCTTTTTGCTATGTCTCACCTGCGATCTACGGTCTCACCGGCACCATTGACGAGCGAGGCGTTACCGGGAGCAGTTCACAGCCAGGAGATAAGGTGTGAGCGTTCGGTCGATTGTCACCACCGATACGGTCGTCTTTTCAGTGAAGACATTCCTGGCAGCAATGCTTGCCTATTTCATCGCGATCAGCTTCGACCTTCCCCGACCGTTCTGGGCGGTGGCAACCGTCTACATCGTCGCTCATCCGCTTTCGGGCGCGATCTCATCGAAGTCGGTCTATCGATTGCTCGGAACCCTCATCGGCGGCGGTGCAACTATCGTCATGGTTCCGAACTTGGTGAACGAGCCGATACTGCTTTCAGCGGCGATCATTGCATGGGTATCGGCATGCACTTTCTTCAGTCTTCTGGACCGCACGCCCCGAAGCTATGTCCTGTTGCTGGCCGGATATACGGTGCTTCTTGCAGGACTGCCGTTGGTCACAGCTCCGGCGAACACGTTCGACACGGTCATGTCTCGCATTGAGGAGATCGGTCTCGCAATTATATGCGCGTCGATCGTCAGCCATGTCGTCTTTCCAGCTCATGTGGGTACCGTTCTCGTCAATCGGATCGACGGATGGATGGCCAGGGCGTGGTCGCTCCTCACAACAATGGCGGTCGGAGAATGTGGTGAAACCCAGAGCAGAGTGGCACGACTAGGCCTGGCTGCGGACGTAGCAGACTTGCGGTCATTTACAACCCATCTTCAATATGATGGCTCCAGATATCGACGTGCGATATCGTTAGTGCGATCACTGCAGCACCGCTTGGTGTCTCTCCTTCCACTCTTGGCAGAAATCGAGGATTTACGACGATCACTGGTCAAGCTCAACACGCCCGGCTCGGCAGATGCTTTGTCGTTGATTGCCGCTGTCGGTTCGGCGATCGGCTCTCGATCAAAGAATCCCACAAGGAGTTTCAAGACAGAGATCGATGCGCTCGACCGTTCTGATGCGCCCCACTCTTGGGAAAAGCACCTTCTTGCCAACGCCGCTAGGAACCTGCGGGATATTCTTCGGATCTCCGACGACTGCGGTACCCTTCGCGAAGCCATAGAAGATGAGAACACAGCGAGAGCGGCTCGCCGCTTCGCTGCTGTCGACCAGACGCCAACCCAGCATCGTGACGTCGGCATGGCTTTGTTATCAGCGGTAGCAGTCGCGATTTGCCTGTCGTCATCGACCCTTTTCTGGATCGCGAGCGGTTGGTCTGACGGAATGACATTGACACAGATATCAGGCGTCCTTTGTTGCCTCCTCGCGACGATGGACGATCCGGTTCCTGCAATGCGCAAGTTTGTTGGCGTGACAATCGGCGCGTTCGTCGCAGCGTTCGTCTATGGCTTCGCGGTCCTTCCGATGATCGACGGATTTCTGCCGCTCGCCGCAGCTCTCGGACTGTTTCTGATTCCGGCTGGGATATGCCTCGCTGAGCCTTCCCTGGCCATCGTCGGGATGGGACTATGTATAAACTTTCCTCTTCTTCTCATGCTCCAGTCACGCCAGAGCAGCGACTTCGTCTTATTCGTGAACACAGGAATCGCGACCATTCTTGCGATGATCTGGACGATTGTGGTCTGCAGGCTCTTCCGCTCCGTTAGGGCGGAGACAAACGCCAGAAGGCTTTTTTCCGTTGTACAGAAGCATGTCGCGGAAATCGCGGCCGGCAGACATACCGAGCCCCATGTCACGCACCATCGCGTCATCGATGTTGCCGGCCTCTTTGCTTCCAGAGCTGCAAAACTTCCACTGAGTTCCGATGCTGCAAATGCCGACCTTACGCGGGATCTGCGGACGGGACTTCATATGATGGCTATGCAGAAGTTTGTCGATGAAGCGTCCAGCTCTATTCGCTGCAAAGCGGAAGCAGTCTTCGAAGCACTCGAAGACGTGTACGAACTGAAGTCCGGTGGCCGCCGCGGACCTTTGGAAAATGCCCTGAGGATTTTGGATGATCTTATTCTTTCCGCTCCGGGCACGATCACATCAACTGCGGAAGGGCAGCTTCTGGTGAGCGCGGTCGCTCTTCGCCTTTGCCTCGCCCCAGACGCTGATCCGCCGGTTTTAACAACACCACCTTCAGGGAGGATTGCTGTGTGACCGGACAATTCGATCTTTACGGCGTCTTCCTGCCGTTGTTCGCGGCGCTGGCCCTTTTCGCGTACGGCGTGTTCCGCGTTCTCGCGTCGGTTCTCGACAAGGACGGATTTTACCGACTGGTATGGCATCGCCCTCTGTTCAATCTAGCGATCTACGTCACCCTCCTGGCTGGGTTTTCAGTCGCTTTCAACTGGTTTCAAAGATGAAGAATGTCACCATCATTTCCGCACGGGTCTTTTTGACACTTTCTATGGTCGGCTGCGCAGCGATACTGAGCTGGCACCTATGGTCCTTCTACATGGAAGCGCCATGGACGCGCGACGCTCACATCCGTGCTGATATCGTGCGTTTCGCGCCAGATGTCTCCGGCCCCGTCACTGAGGTTCTGGTGTCGGACAACGCTCGGGTGGAGAAAGGGACGCCGCTGTTCCGTATAGAAACAGACCGATTCAAGCTTGTACTCCGCGAAGCGGAAGCTCAGACAAAGAGCATGAAGGCCGCGGCGGAGCTGGCGAAGACGGATTTCGAACGATATCAACTGCTAGCCTCTAAAGAAGCCGTCAGCCTGAAGCAGCTGCAGCAGGCGGAAAGCCAGATGCATCAGGCAAGCGCAGCGTATCAATCAGCACTTGCAGCGCGGGATCTGGCCAGACTCAACCTTGAACGGACAACCGTGAAGGCACCGGCATCAGGGGCGATCACCAATTTCTCTCTGCGCAGGGGAAACTATGTTTCTGCTGGAAGTGCGGTCGGTGTGCTGGTTGAAAGAGAATCCATCTACATCGCAGGATATTTCGAAGAGACGAAGCTTCCCAGAATCCACGTCAACGATCTGGTGAGGATCGATATTATGGGTGAGCCGGAACCGGTGATCGGACATGTCGCAAGCATCTCCGCCGGGATCGAGGATCGGGAGCGAAGCGACTCTGTCGGCTCCCTCGCAAGCGTGGCTCCGACATTCTCATGGGTCCGTCTGGCCCAGAGGATTCCGGTACGGATCGAGATCGATGACATTCCCGATGCCGTCCGGCTTATTGCGGGTCGCACTGCAACAGTGACGATTGAACCGACGGGCAACTAATAATGTGAACTTATCTGACCCGGCGAAAGGCATAATCCGGTCGATAATATTATCCTGTCGAAAGTTTCCAAAAACCTGCGACTGTCAATTGCCATCTAATCTGCAGCGAGGCAGCTGAATAAAATAATGTCTCCAATGAGGGGCGAAAGCCGCTGGTCAGTAACGCGCGCCCATTTCATTCAATAGCGTAGCCTTCACACCTTTCTCAAAACAGTCGTTCCGTCTATTTTTCCCAGAGAAATCAGCACCGGTGTTTGCGGTCCGTGTTTTAAGAATTACGTTACAGGAAATATTCAGAATATATGAACCAACGTCCCACTGACGGCCAGGGCCGCGACGACGATCCACGGCTGGACTTTCCAGACAGTGAGTAGGAGAAACCCGCCCAACGCTAATGCGAAATCCCGTGGTGAAAAAACCGCGCTTGTCCAAACCGGGTCGTAGAGGGCTGCGCCGAGGATGCCGACGACGGCGGCGTTCGCGCCGCGCATGGCTGCCTGAGCGATCGGTCGCAATCGCAACGCATCCCAATAGGGGAGCATTCCGTAGACCAGTAGAAGACCCGGCAGGAAGATCGCAACGACCGCGATGAAAGCGCCCGCTAGACCATTGGGCATCGGCCCCATGACCGCGCCGAGATAGGCGGAAAAGGTAAATAGCGGTCCTGGTACTGCCTGCGCCAGGCCATAACCGACCAGAAAGGATTCGTTGGTGATCCAACCAGGTGCCACCACCTGTGCTTGCAGCAAGGGGAGCACGACATGTCCTCCTCCGAACACCAAAGCGCCGGAACGGAAAAATGCGTCAAAAAGTGCCACCACCTGATGGCCGCTCGTCATGACCAGCAACGGCGGGATCACGAAAAGTGCAGCAAACAGAAAGAGGGCTAGCGCCCCGTTGCGACGCGAAACCGGAAAGCGGAGATGGCCCGTTGGCTTGGAAAGTTCTCTGCGGCAGAGCCAGAGCCCGGCGATGGCGCCCAGCGCAATCGCACCGATCTGGCCGAATGAGCCGCCAATGAAAATTACTATGGCGATCCCGGCCAAAGCAATTCCGGCGCGTTCCCGATCGGGGGTAAGGCTCTTCGCCATGCCCCAGATCGCCTGCGCGACCACGGCGACTGCGACCAGCTTCAAGCCGTGCAACACGCCTTCCGCAGCAGTTCCAGTAAATGCCGCTACGCTGAGTGCGAGGGCAAACAGGATTGCGACCGACGGCATCGTGAAAGCGAGCCAGGCGGCGAAACCGCCGAGCAACCCATTGCCGCGCAGGACACCGAGCGAGAATCCAACCTGGCTCGAAGCTGGCCCGGGTAAGAACTGACAGAGTGCGACTAGATCGGCATAACCTTCCTCGTCGATCCACTTGCGGCGCACCACCAGTTCATCGCGGAAGTATCCAAGATGAGCGATTGGACCACCGAAGGATGTCAGCCCGAGTTTGAGAAACACTCGAAAGACTTCAGGAGCCGATCCAGCAGCCGGTTGCGCGGCACGGGCTGAATTATCATGTGCGGTCATCACGATCTCCGGACGATACAAACGTTTTCAATGGAGCGAACGCAGGTAAATGGGCTCAGCGATGTTCTAGC
Organism: Ochrobactrum sp. XJ1; assembly: GCF_024701725.1. Classification (NCBI taxonomy): domain Bacteria; kingdom Pseudomonadati; phylum Pseudomonadota; class Alphaproteobacteria; order Hyphomicrobiales; family Brucellaceae; genus Ochrobactrum; species Ochrobactrum sp. XJ1. The sequence goes on along the minus strand of NZ_VDGD01000021.1, from coordinate 6,871 downwards.
ATCTCGCCGATCAACTCGCGGACCTTGCCGCGTGCCATCTCCAGTGCCTCCCGGCCGAGCGGCGTCGCTCGATAGATGTGCCGGACGGAACGGCCCGCACGTTGCTTCTCGGAAATGAGATAGCCCTTCTTCTCCATCGAACGCAGCATCGGATAGAGCGTCCCGGCACTCAGCTTGTATCCATGATTGGCCAATTCTTCGATCATAAACTGTCCATAGACCTCGCCTTCGACCGCATGATGCAGAACGTGAAGGCGAATGAGTCCATTCAGCAGATCTTGATGTTCCATATACCCACATGATCCCAATGCATCCATTCCATCGAGTATCGTTATCGAATTTCGATAATATAGAGTGACTGTGTCACGGCGATGAACGAATTGCACTCCTGGCAAACTGGCAGAAGCAGGCGATTTGGACATAGCAGAAAGTCCCTCGATGGTTTGAAATGGGCGGTCTGCGGTTTGGCTTGGGCCTCGATTGTTACTGTATCGATCTGCTTGATTCTTCCGGGTTGGGCGAAATGCGCTTTACTGCCGTGGTTTCGTTCCAACCGCGTTTGCCTGTAAGCTGACATCAACGAAGCAACTTCAATCCTGTGAGGATCGCGACGCCTAGAGCGGCAGTAAGAGCCAGAATAGTGAGGCTCCAGCTCGCACCAAATTGCGTTACACTGGAAGCCATCGCTAACGGTGCAGTGGCGGACACGATTAATCTGGCTGATATGATTTTGCCCTGCATGGAACCGTAACCATCACTGCCGAACAGTGACAAAGGCAAGGTTCCTGAGACAATACTGAAGAGGCCGTTTCCAAAGCCAAAAAGGCAGGCAAACATCATCGTCGCAATAATGGACGGAGCTCCGAATAGCAGAAAAATGAGGGCTAGTCCCATCAATGCGGCCGAGACAACTGCCAGATTGATCGGCGCAAGGTTCTTGCCCCCGAGCATGTTGATCAGGCGGCTGGCCACCTGAGATGGTCCGAACATCGCGCCAATGAAAGCTGCAGAACCTGCAAGACCGAGCGCACCCAAAATCGGCACCATATGGACCAGAATAGCCGCTGCAACGAGAGCCTGCGTCGAGAATGCGACGAGAACCAGCAGGAAACCTTTGCGCCGTAGATGGGCAGGCAGATCACCTGAACAGGCGGCTGCGACTGTTCCATCCGTTGATCGCTTTCGACCACTCTTTGCAATGGAACGTGCGAGCATAAGGTGTACCGGCACGCAGAGAAAAAAATGGAGGCAAGCGAACAGCAAATAGGTCTGTTGCCAGGTGAGCCAATGCTGAAGGGTTGTTGTGATGGGCCAGAAAATTGTCGAGGCAAAGCCTGCAATCAGTGTCAGATAGGTGATGCTACGCTGGGCAACATTTGGCGCCAATTGCACCAATAATGCAAAGGCTGCTCCATACTGGACGAGGTTTGCGGCGATTTCGATGATCGTCAGCGTGCCTGCAAACACTAACGCATTTGAAGAAAGTGAACACAGTATGAGAGCGACGGCGGCCAGTATCGAACCTATCGTCATCATGCGACCTGCGCCGTAACGATCAATCCATTTGCCTAACCAGGGAGCCAGGAATCCTCCTGCCAGCAGGGCGACTGACAGTGCTCCGAAAATCCATTCGTTGGAAACGGAGAAGTCTCGCGCCATGGACGGTGCAAGAATGCTGAAGGAATAATATAAAGTGCCGTAACCGATATTCTGGGTCAGTCCGAGACCGGCAATGGCCGCAATGGGAAGCCGTTCAGCGCTCATATTGATTTCAACGAAACACGCCTTTCGAGTTTGACTGCCTCTTCCTTGCGCTCGCTATACCGGTCTGTGAGATGATCCGCGATGCCACGCGTCAGAAGTGTAAACTTCATCAGTTCTTCCATCACATCGACCACGCGATCATAGAACGATGAAGGTTTCATCCGTCCAGCGTCGTCAAATTCCTGCCATGCCTTTGCGACGGATGACTGGTTTGGAATGGTGATCATTCGCATCCAGCGTCCAAGAATGCGCATCTGATTGACAGCATTGAAGCTCTGCGATCCGCCTGATACCTGCATCAATGCCAGAGTTCGGCCCTGCGTCGGACGAATTGCTCCACCCGGCAAAGGAATCCAGTCGATCTGCGATTTCATGACGGCGCTCATGGCTCCATGACGTTCTGGACTGGTCCAGACTTGCCCTTCTGACCAAAGCATTGCCTCACGCAATTCCTGAACCTTCGGATGCTCTGCCGAACCATCGTCAGGCAAGGGAAGACCATTGGCATGAAAGATACGCGTTTCAGCGCCCAACGCATCGAGCAGACGCTGTGCTTCCAGCGTCAGAAACCGGCTATAGGAACGATCACGAAGTGAGCCATAGAGCAAAAGGATACGAGGCTTATGCATTGGAAAGTCGGCGCGTAGTGCATCCACGTCGGGCAATGCGAAGGAATTCTGATCGAGGTTCGGCAGGTCCATCTCAGCGGGACTTTCTTTCATAGGTGATGACTTCTCCGTCCTCTTTGGTGAATGACGACACCGGGTTTTCCAGAATGTCGAGAACCAGTTCTGACGGACGGCACAGTCTGGTGCCAAGTGGCGTTTCCACGATTGGACGATTGATCAGGATAGGATGCGCCATCATGAAGCCGACCAGTTCGTCATCGGTCCAGTTTAGATCGGACAATCCCAATTCGGCATATGGTGTGCCTTTCTCGCGAAGGAGCTGACGGGGTGTCATCGCCATTGCTTGAAGTAATTCGACCAGTTGTTCTCGCGAAGGCGGATTTTGTACATATTCAATGACGACAGGTTCTTCGCCGCTGGCACGGATCAAGGCTAATGCGTTGCGAGACGTGCCGCAGTTCGGATTGTGATAGATCGTCACTGGCATCAGGGTTTTCCTGTTTCGGTGACTGGCTTTTGACTGGCACCGCGTTCGTACCAGCCCTTTGAGCGGTTCAAGATCCAGACGACAGAGAGCATGACGGGCACTTCAACAAGAACGCCAACCACTGTTGCGAGTGCCGCGCCAGATGAGAAGCCGAAAAGGCTGATTGCGGCTGCTACTGCCAGCTCGAAGAAGTTGGATGCGCCAATCAACGCCGAGGGACCGGCGACGCAATGTTGCTCGCCTGAAATGCGATTCAACAGATAAGCGAGGCCAGAATTGAAATAAACCTGGATGAGGATCGGCACGGTCAGCATCGCTATGATCATGGGTTGTGCGATGATCTGCTCTCCCTGAAACCCGAATAGCAGTACGAGTGTCGCCAAAAGCGCAATCAGAGACAGCGGCTGTAGTGTCTTCAGCATTGCATCGAAGACTCGTTGTCCTCCGCTGGCGAGAATGCTTCTGCGCAGGATTTGAGCGATAATCACCGGAATGACGATATAGAGGACAACCGACAAAACGAGCGTATCCCACGGGACAGTAATTGCCGACAGTCCGAGCAGTAGCCCGACGATAGGGGCAAATGCCACAACCATGATCGCATCGTTCAGTGCGACCTGCGACAGCGTGAAATGCGGCTCGCCATTGGTCAGGTTGGACCAGACGAACACCATTGCCGTGCAAGGGGCAGCCGCCAGAATAATCAGTCCGGCAATGTAGGAGTCGATCTGGTCTGCAGGCAGATAAGGGCGAAACAGCCAGCCGATAAATAGCCAACCGAGAAGCGCCATAGAGAATGGTTTGACGGCCCAATTGATAAAGAGCGTGACGCCGATACCACGCCAGTGTTCAGTGACCTGTCTCAATGCGCTGAAATCGATCTTCAGCAACATGGGGATGATCATGAGCCAGATAAGAATGGCGACTGGAATGTTGACCCTGGCGACTTCAGCAGACCCGATTGCATGGAATACTGTCGGAAAGAAATGTCCCAGAGCTACGCCAGCGACAATGCAAAGAGCCACCCAGACAGTGAGATATCGTTCGAATGTGGACATCAGTTGTTCTCCACATTTGTCTGTGTGCTACCTTCGATGGTGCCGATTTCTTTCAGATGATTTTGAAGCGCCATGCGGTCTATCGTGGCGTGGGGAAGGCTCAGGAATGCTGATATCCGGTTCTTCATAAAGCGGGCCGCCTGTGCAAAGGCGCGCTGTTTTTCCGCGCCATTTCCTTCGACAGCGGCGGGGTCTTCAATGCCCCAGTGGGCTGTCATGGGATGGCCGATCCAGACAGGACAGGCTTCCCCGGCAGCGTTATCGCAGACAGTGAAAATGAAATCCATCTGAGGGGCGTCGGCACCTGAAAACAGGTCCCAGCTTTTTGAGCTCAGGTTCTCGGTGGAATAGCCGAGAGCGTCCAGTTCCTTGATTGCGAGAGGATGAACGTCGCCTTTTGGCTGACTACCAGCCGAATAGGCGTGAAAACGTCCTTCGCCGTCTTTGTTCAGAATTGCTTCGCCCAAAATTGAGCGTGCGGAATTGCCCGTGCACAAGAAGAGCACGTTGTAGACCCGATCCGTCATTTTATCAGTCCGTTTGTGTAAGGCCGAATTCAGCGGCCTTGTGTTACTGGGCGATCGTCTTTGGTTCGCAACAGGGTGTCAGGCTTTTTATAAGAGGTGCGCAGAGCTCGGCACCGCCGCCACAGCAGTCCTTGATCATGAAAAGGGTCAGTTCTCGAAACCGATCGAGATCAGCGCGATAGATGATCGAACGGCTTTGACGTTCGCTTTTCACTAGACGAGAACGAGACAGCGTCGCGAGATGAGCAGACATCGTATTCTGTGGCACATCCAGCATACGCGCCAGTTCACCGGCGGGGATTCCCGCTGGTTCGTGCTTCACCAACAGCCGGAAGGTATCGAGCCTTGTCGACTGGGCGAGGGCGGCCAGCGCCGTAATTGCATCTTTATTTTCCATACATCCAGAATAATGGATGTATTGGTGCTGTCAATTAGAAATTTGGATGCTTAACGGCATTTGGGCGCTTTCTGAAATAGGGCTGTTGATTATGAAATGGCGCGCCCCTTAGCGACGTTGACCAATGCGTCGCTGCTACAGACACCATCTTCGTAAGCATCCAAAATACGACGCGCCATCACGTCAGCCTGTGAGCTATGCGGCTGAATATCGCTGCTGCGTACGCTGGTCTGGACAATATCGCGCAGAAACCGAATTTCCTCCAGCGAATAGAACCCGGCGCGGGAAGCTAGTTTGCCCACCATCATCAAATCTCCTGCCTCATCGTTTCAATAATGGACGCCAATGCCGCGCGCATTGACACGGATCAAAGCGTCGCTCGCGTTCTCGTTTCAGCATGCATCAGAATCTGAGACAGAAATGGAAACAAGATGCAGATTGAGCCGCGGATCCAGCTCCGATCACTAGATGTTGGATGAGATCATGTCCGATAGACCAGGGCGCAGCTTTGCCTCGGAAAGAGTCAGGCGTTCGGCCATTGAGTATCGCTTGGAACCGGAAAAGGATCAGGAGGCACGGTTCGCCGACATGCTTGTTGGAGAACTTAAGCGACGTCTCCGCGCTCGTGAATCGAACGCTTGGCGATCATCGCGGAACCGCGAATGCTGGGCACGTCCCGCAGGAAGTTTTCGCCAGCTCTCAAGCAGGCCGTAGTTCCTGAATTCGCAAAAGACCTGACGAAGGTGTGTCGGCAAGATCTCGGGGCGATCATAGCGGAGCTTGGTATCTGATAGAACCGTGTTAGTGAACTATACGTCTTAGACGAGGGCGCCTGATCAAGAGTGGAGCAACTACGATGTAGCATATTCTTCTGGCGACCGACGGTTCGGAAAGCGCCCAGTGCGCCGCCGAGGTGGCTGCGCACTGGGCGCAGACTTTGCGCGGAAAATTGTCGATAGTCACCGTTGAAGGAGGCATCACGAAGGACATGGAACAGTTTGCAGGAAGCGAAGGAAGCCTAGCAGATGCAGTCGAGGGATTTGCGACACAGGTGCTTTGTCAGGCAAGGGGCATCGCGACTAAAACAGGAGTCACCGCTGTTGAAGTGCGGACGGGCTGGGGCGATCCGGTGGAGGTGATCCTCGAAATGGCCTTTCCCGACAATGTTGATGCCATCGTTGTGGGGCGGTGGGGCGGAGGGGACGTGGCAGGCTAGCGGGCCTTTTGCTTGGCAGTGTTTCGCAGAAGCTGGTGAGCCTGGCTCCCTGCACAGTGGTTGTTGTGCCGTAAACTCGACCCGATGCCCGATGAATGTCAGTTGATCGGCGCGGCCAGGATGCCGGATAGGATATCGGCGGGGCTTCGGTCGGCATCGAAGCGGCGCCAGGTAATCTCACCTGCGTTCCTTTTCAGCTGTCGAGAGAGGATGTCGACCGTTGCGTCAGATGGGCCACCACGCCGTTGGTCGACGCGGCGCCACAGCACGTCGGGAGAGACATCCAGCCAGATGCTGATGAATGGCACATGCTGTCCCATCGCTACTTTTTCGATACGGGTGCGATCCGCCGGTCTATCGAAGACGGCATCCGCGAGGACGGTTCCACCCCCGGCGAGGATGAGTTCCGCACGCCATACCATCTCACCATATACTCGGTCGGAGACTTCCGGCCGATACGCCTCCTCCGGCAGGCGTGTTTCCGGCGGCACTCCGTGCAGTGCCTTGCGGATGCGGTCACTCTCCACGATGCGGGCTCCCGGCGGCGCTCCGATATGGGCGGCGAGCGCCTCGGCGATCGTGGTCTTGCCCGAACCGCTCAGCCCGCCAATGGCGATGAGGTGGGGAGGGCGCTTCTCAAGCAATTCCATGGCAAGGTTGTCAATCGGAACGGAATATTCACCCCCTTTACTTGTCCAATATTGACCCCCCGATTACGGATTAGCACTTGGCCTGCCCGACGCTGGCCGGGGTTGCAAAGGGTAGGCCAAGTGCGGGTGATTAGCTGTTTCGG
>NZ_VDGD01000020.1:0-45848 GCF_024701725.1 Ochrobactrum sp. XJ1 | reverse complement strand
CGGAGGCTCGTTTTAGAAGGCGCTCGATGCGCCTGAGAAAACGAAAGATGTCGCGACAATTGGAAGGTCGCATAAAAGCGGCTCCGCTGAACCTACGGCGTTATTTGAGTTACGCGGTCCAGCTACGCCGCGCCAGCCTCCGGCTGGCAAAAAGAAACCGGCTTAAGCCGGTTACAAACTCATTGAATTTACTAATAAATGCATGATTCTGACATCGAATCTCATTGCTTTTACGCCAATTAGCAAAGGCTCCGCTATCACTACAGCGTTATTTAGTTACGCGTTCTAGCTTCGCCTTTGGACCAGCCCAAGGGCTGGGCTAAATGACACGACAACAAGTTGTCATGACATTTTCCGGAATGTTTCCAAACGTTTACACAACATAATGTAATGCGGTTATCAGTTTTCCGCATTGCAATGTGTTGCATAAATGTTCATCTGTATAGCTGTTGGTGTGTTTATATGTGCATATGTCATGCTGTATAAATGTTTAACTGTTATCTGTTATCCGTATTCGGCATTACGTTAATTCGTTTTTACGTTCGGTTAGCTGATTGTATGATTGCGCATCTGTCATTCCAACGTATTAATTTAACGTTTTGCAGATATTGGTATGTTATTTAATTGTTTGGTAGTATGTTACGTGTTACTGTACAGCTCAACATTCGTCTGTATATCTAACTAGTAGATATCGGATTTCTGATGAGAACAAATAGGACTGGAGGTCACTATGCTTGTTATCGGTTTCGTCGGACAAAAAGGCGGGGTGGGTAAAACCGTTCTAGCTCAAGTCACGGTCAACGCCGCACTTGCGCGACACAGTGAAAATCGAGTGCTCTTGATCGAAGCCGACAAGCAAGGCTCGTCGATGGCCTTTTATACCCGCGTTATTCAAAACTATCCCGAATTAGCCAACCGCTTTTCTTGTGTTTGGGTAAACGATGAAAGCGAGCTGACAAAGGCAATAGAAAATGCCGATGAACAAAACTATGATTATGTTGTGATTGACACTGCAGGTTCTCACGCTGAACTAACAAAGTTTGTTTTTGCTGAAGCAGACAAAGTTCTTATTCCCTTCCGTCCAGTCTTGAAGGAATACGAATCGCAACTCGCCACAGTCGAGGTGGCGCACAATGTTAAAAATACGCTTGCGACTAATGGCTATGAGGGGCCATCGTTTCGATTGGTTCTAAACAATTGGTCACACAAGCAACGATTGACAGTTGAACAGAAGCAGGCCTTGGCAACAGTACAAGAAGACCCCAACGTTGCTGATTTCTATATTCCTGAACGCAACGCGTTCGACACGTTGGATCAAGGAATTATCTTGCATCTAGAGCTAGAAAAGCCTGAAGTGATTGCAAACCCAATAGTTCGCAGAAATAAAACAGAAGATTTGCAATTGGCGCTTCAGACGCTCGAACATATTGAGGCAATGAAATGACTGAGTTCAAAAAAGAACCATTATCGTCAGGACGCGGTAAACTCGCATTGATCCGTGATATGCCCTTGTCTGCTCCGTCACCCCTCACGCAAAACAATTCTGAAAATCAACGTTCGTCCGCCTCGGAAGCAGTAGCTTCTTCTGAAGCTGCTGCGATCATCAGGCAGAAAACGGAAAACCTTTCGCCGGTATCGCCCAAGATCAACATCAATACTGCTCCGGCAAAAGCCGGGGCAGGGGATAAAGTCGCAGCACGTTTCCCGTTCACATATGCATTTAGCTATGAGCTATATCCTCTTGCACAGGAATTGGCTGCTAAAATTCCATGCAAAATGGAAGACCTAATCTTGGCAGTGTCAAAAAGATTCGACCCGGACCTTTTGGATTTGAGCACGTCCGAAATTAAGGGGCGTGTAGGGCCATCCCTGCGCGTACTATTGAGCGTTCCATCCAATATAATAGCATCTGCAAGGAATGTGCGTGATCCTCTCGGTTTGCGCTCTGACGGGTATATTTTACGTATTCCCGTAGTCGCGGCGCTCGACGTTATAGCCGCTAATTTTCTGAAGGAAGTGAAAGAAAGATATGAATCATAGTTTAGCAATTTTCTTCGCCTCGGTAGTGATTGCCGGGTCAGTAAACAGTGCAACCGCAGCTGAATGGCACGAGGCGAGCGACAAGGGATTATTGGTTTACACTCTCGGCAATGGGGCAACGGGTCAATTAACGATGGTTTGCGATCCTGAAAATATCTGGGCCGCAGAGGATCAAAAGCAAAGCCCGCAATATTACGTGTTTGTTTCGCGCCACAATCAACGATTGGACAGTGATACGCTTTCGATCAAAGCCAGCGATTTTGATGCTTCCATGGCTTCGCCAGGCGGTGCGTTCGTCGCTTCAAGTGATAAGAAAACATGGAATAAGCTTATCGCAACAATCTCGGAACCCGGCAAAATCAGCATCGGGGCGGGCAAGGATAAGTTCGCGCTCGATGTGACCAAACCCATGAAAACCCGTTGCCAACTCGAAACGGAATAAGGGGGAGGGGCAATGAGCAGATTTCAAGTAACCGTTCACTTTGGCGCTATGGCCGATTCAGACGGTGCAATAGGATATGATAAAGCACTGCGAACATTCTTTCTGCAGGGTTTTATTCAGGAAGATGAGAACGACCAAAAGCCGGAAATCTGGTTGGGCGCTTTCCTTGAAGAATTCCCGACCTTGGATAGCTTGCTGGAAACGGTCAGAAATAGGGGCTACAGCGTTTCTGGTCTTAAAAATGAACACACGGCCCAAATGCTGGCTGAAGCCTCTCAGAAGCCCTTTATGGGCATCGGCGAGCGATTAGGCATCGTTCAATAAGCAAAAGGGGATAGAAATCTATCCCCTTTTTCCGTTTATCGCTTCCACAATAGCATTTTGCGCGGATTGGTGAGCTGGTCGCGGGTAGTTCGAAACTGGTATCCGTCCCAATCTTTCCACGCTTCCCAACCATGGGAGGTAGCGCGCCCGTACCAGACCCGCACATCTACCGTCATTGCATCGATCTCGCAGACGATGGAAACCGTGTGGCTTCCACCTAGTCCAGACGGCGTATCAAAAACATCAATTGCATTGGATCTGTTTCGCATGACTGGCCCCTTAGAAAAGGGCCAGTTGTTGCGCCGATGCGCTGCTAGCCACCGGCGCGGCTGCAATGCGCGAGGATTGGATTTTCTGTTGTACTTGGCGGTCTTCATCAAATTCGAAACACACAACTTCAGTAATGATGTTCGTATCTTTCCAGTCATCCTTGTGAATGCTGCAATCAATTCCTAGTCCGGGGTTCATGATCCAACCGGTCTGTTTGCAGAATTTCGCAGCGCGACCGCCTTGCAACTCGGAAAACATTCGCTCTCCCGAATAGCGAAAATTTGCTGATTGTTGCGGAACAATGAAAGCGCCGGATTCTGAAATCTCGGCAGCAATATCAATCACATGATATTCAAAATCCGCTCCTTGGTAGCGCGGCGCATTACCAGAGCGCCGCACCTTGCCGAAGGGCGGGTTGCCAATCGACCAGTCAAATTTCTCGCCGCCCAGATCGTTATAAAACCAGTCCTGCCAGTCAAAAACGTCTGCAAGTATCCACTCGGCTTCTGGTAATAGCTTCCTGCCTACCTCGACATAGCGCGGGTTGCGCTCGATACAGGTCAACTGCGTTGGGCCATTGTACTGGTGGCGATGATAGGCAAAATAGGATAGCGCACCAATACCGGCGCAAAGATCGATAATGCGGCCTGCGCCAACCTCTAGAGAGAAATCGGCAGCCAGGTCATACGGTGTAAAAAAAGCTCCCGCTGCACCATTATTGAAGTCAGCGCCTTCGTGCCAATGATCGAAAACAAACCGGGTTTCCTCATCGTTCAACCGGCGATCTAGGCTTAGAAGTGCCTCGGCTTCCGCATGACACTTACGCTGTTTCTTGGTGAGTTTAGCCATTTTTCAGTCTCCATTATGAGCGGGCCTAAGCGCCCTGTAATGGAGACATATTAGAAAAATATGTCCGATATGTAAAGTGGAAAATTGAATAAACGACTGATTTAATGAGTCTTTTTAAGAAAGGAAACCGGTTTTTGCCGGTATCCTTTCATGATCTTTTGGTCCGCTTAGAAAATATGAGTTGCCGACACATAAAAGTGCGACTCCCTCCTGATCAGTGCGAACAAATCGGCAAGCGGTCCTAATTCCTCTTTCGAAAGTTTGTTTCGCGTCGGCCTGCCGAAACGCCATTCTCCATCATTCACGCAATACTCCCCCGTATCCGTGTCTACATACACCTCATCTAGCAACGGGATTTCCTCGTAATGGAAATACGAACCTAACCACCCTTCATAATGATACCGCCCTAGTTCTTCATCCTCAGAGCGTCCTAATTCAATGATTTCCCTGATTTCCTCGATCTTCATTTCCAGATGATTCAATAGGCGTTGATGCAAATCGCGTTGTACTTCGGTGTTACATTCAAGCCGCGCTGCGCGCACGACTAGCCGCAATCCCATCATTGTGGCCAAATCTTTAACGCTCAAATCATGCATATGAATTTGCCTCTTTCGGCTGTCTGCCTGAATCTGTGGGGGAGAGGGCGCTAACAATAGCCAGCGCCCTAACACCATTCGCATTTACTATTTCTTGAGCGCCGCCATTTTCTCCCCGATAATCCAAAGAGCCTTGTTCAACTTGATATCCTGATCGATCCCGTTGACAGCGCGAGACGTTACACGGCGGCGGCGTCCGAATTGGTCGCGGGTAATGCCGCGATCCCCTCCCTTGATGCAATGCTCCTGAACGGTGTTCCATACCGTCCAAAGATCATTGCTACGGTCTTCGCGACGGCAGGGAACAAGCAACTGCTCTGGCTGGATCGGTGTTTTAATCTCGCCTTCATTGTCCGCAAAACGCAACAGATGGGCGCTTTCGGCTAATATCATCTGTTCGTCCTGATTAAGTGTCAGCGTGGACCAGTCTTGCGGTGCCGCAAGGGTGCGCTCTGCTTCCTCCAGAACCCTATACGTGCCCTCGATCACCTTTGCGCCCACATCGCCGGAATGGCGCACCTTAATTGCGTCAATGGTGCCGGTCTGGGTAACAAGGGAATTGAGGCAACGAATGCGGAAAAGTCCGGCCATCAGCTCATAGGCGCTTGTGCCGTCATTGGCGTTCTTCAGCAAAATCTCACAAACGTTATCGCCTACTGAATAAGTCTTTCCATCATCCACACGGCGCAAGCGGATCAAATGCTTTGTGTAGTCGGCCTTTCCCTCGATGCGGCTAGCTGATTGCTTGGCTCCGACAGCAACAAAGCCCTCTTTGGCCAGTGCATTGAGAATTTCGATTGTCGGGATTGGCTGGAAACGTTCTGAGCGGCTTTCATGAGCCGTGCGGGCAAAAATCGAAGGAGCAAATTTGCGCAGTTCATTTTCTGTGAGTGCGCGGCCAGTATCGAAACGAGCAGTGTTGGCATAAACGGTCATTAATCAGTCTCCTAGATGAGCGGGCCTTAAGCGCCCTTGACTTAGACAGAATAGAAAAATACGTCCGATATGTCAACTGAAAAACGGTCAAATAATTGAATTTATTTGATTATTATTTGCAAGCTGCATGACAGCTTTTGTTCAAAAGCCATACAAGATCCAATGCAGGACACGATAGCTGCAGATCAGATCGTCGAGTACCAGGACGCCGTTCATTCCGAAGAAGAATAGGGCGCTGAAAGCCGAAGACAGCCCGCGCAACTCAAATAGCGCTGTAGGGCTGGCGAAGGCTTGTTACGGTCGGCGCTCGATGCGCCGCACCGTAACAACGGAGTTTCACTCTCTGCTCATATCTTCTGGATACAAACCCGCATAATAATCTGGTCGCTTCTCCAACTCAGACGCAATGAAGATTTCAGCAAACAACGGAAATTTTTTATCGATCCGGTTTTTCAAGTTTCGCTGTCTTACTCTCGACCTTGCTTCCCGGCTCCAGCGGCGTATCGGGCGCTGCATGACAAGCTCCCACGTGATCGCGTATCCGCTACCCGGTTCAAACTTGCTCATAATTTCGGGGGGGCACTTCGACCCATACGGAACAATAATGGCCATTAAAACGCGAGGGCCGGGGGGCGTGGTGTGAGGGTTGCGCCATGCAAGAGAGTAACGAACCATATCATTCATAACCGCCTCACACTGCCAAACTGTTTAAACTGAGACTGTTAAGCCATTCGGAAATCAATTTCACCTCATGGCCGGGTATGGCCTTCAGCTGTTCCTGCATCTCCTTACAAGCATAAAAAAATGCGTCTTCCTTGGATTGTGCGAATTTTCCCCATTTTGCGCCAACCTTATAACCGCTTCCACGGTTGGAGGTCTGATAGCTGGTAGACCACATCCAAGAGCCGTCCGTGTGAGGATGTAATTCAATTTCGGCTTGATGCCACGCCATCCGCTTATGAGGCAAAAACAATGTAACCGCTGCTTCGCCTTGAATAACTCCTGCTTCAAAGCTCACAGGTCTGATTACGGCAGGCTTATGCAGAAGGTCGAATAGATTGAGCTGCATCATCGACTCTCCCGGTTTATATGCTGCACTGGCCGCGCTGGCACACTGCAATGCGATCCTGCATCGCCATGCCTTCTGCTATCCGCTGTGCTCCGGCTGCTTCAGCCAGAGTGCCCAAGGGATCGCCGTAAGGCTTGCCGGTTTCGTTGTCGATTATCAGGAATTTTTCGTTGTCGGTTGCTCTGATCGTGTAACGCATCGTCGTCTCCTAGATGAGCGGGCCTAAGCGCCCTTGATGGAGACATATTAGAAAAATTTGTCCTTAAAGTCAAACAATAAATGAGCTATGCCTATGATATTATTTAGGAAATATGCTATTTTCACCACTCGCTTATCGATCTTGGTGGTAGGTTTCGGCCTGGCATTCAATTCATAGCCAAAGAAGGCTTTATGACGTGCAGGAATACCGGAAATTGAGCGGATACTAGCGAAACTCAATCCTTGGCTAGATTAAGCATCAAACCAATAAGCTCGCAGTTTCAACGTGTTGCTAATAAAGTCGCCGTTTCGGCCTGATATACCTCCCGGCACAAGCGTTGCAATGCATATACCGGAGGGCAATGGAAACAAGCTCGGCGCAAGCTGAACAAGCGGGCTGAGTAAACCCGCTCGCGGCTCACGCTGCATGTCGTGTAGCTCTCATATCAATATGGATTTCGTCAAAGGGACAACTCAGTGCGCCTTTCGCGTCCTTCTCAATCAATCCAAGCTCCACGAGCGCGGCGGCATCCTCGTGGACGCGCTTCACATCGCGTTGCACTCGGCGGGAAAGTTCCCTTACACCTATCGGGCCGGAATGGAGCAATACGTCAATGAGATTCCAGCGCTTTTCAGAAAGGCTCGAAAAGAGCTGACCGGGTGTTGCAAAATTCAGAGTTTCACCTTGATAGGTACCGCTCGCTAAACCAGCCTGCGCTTTTGCTCCCGCTTCTCGCAGAACCGTTTTCCAGTCCGAATTGATTGTAACTGTTAATGTTCTCATAGCTACCTCCGTTTCTCAATCTCGCTCATGAAGTCCTCCATCAGTTGATCGAGGGAAACAAAGCGATACGGATATTCTTTTCCGTCCAGATGCATATGATCGCCTTTGCCTCGCTCATTGTCGAAGCCAACGATCCGCTGACCATTTCGAATGAAGACCATACGATATTTGAAACCGTGCGTCGTGGGCGGAACTGGTGGCGATACTTTCCAGATAACGAACTGGATAATACTGCCGTCTGGCTCAATGCTTTTTAGCTCGGTTATCTTTATCGCTTTCATGTTGTCCATTATGCCAACAATCCGTAGTGTTGTCAATTACGCCAACAAAATAAAACCCCTGCTAATAGCAGGGGCTTTGACGTAATGAAAAATGGCTGGTGCTTAAAAACAGGCGGGTAGTTAGTGAGCGTCTGAACGACCTCCGCCGCGAATGTCAGCCGCAATATCGGCCTTGGAGAGATAGCCCGGCTCGATTTCAACGTGGATCGAGTAGTTACGCACAACCGGCTCTGGAGCATCCAGACGACCGCTGGCAGATGCAGAAGTTGCACCAGCAACAGTTGCGACGAGGGCTGCGATTGCGATGAGCTTGTTCATTTCAGTTTTCCTTCTTTCGGTTTCGGTTTTCGGTGAGACGTTGTGTTTGTCTCTAATTACTGAGTACGAAAATATGTATATCGTACTACTCCAAAGCCGTCAATAACGTACTACCAAAAAAATAAAAAAATTAGTACGAAAAAGCGTAAAAATGGCTCATCTCATTGAAAACATTATGATAAAAAAAACCGGGCAAAGCGGCCCGGTCTCGAAGATATTTAATTATCGTACTACTCTAGCAGGTTATCTTACCACTGGCAGTTAGTCTGGCATTGCCTGCATTACATAGCCTTTCAGAACCGATTTGGGATTTAGCCGTGGTCGTATTAGTAGTCTGGCACGACGACAGCAATCCACACATCAGAACCGCCCCAATCATCAAACGTGCTTTGTGGAAGAACATACTACCAACCCAGATTATCCAGTTCGTTCTTTATACCAGCCGGTATCGGCCTTCCCTCCTGTAGCCAGCGGCGCAAAGTCCTGCCGGTCACTTTCAAGGCTTTAGCTTTTTCCTCAATACTCAACTCGATCTTGTCCAGTCGTCGCGCAAGTTCTTCGGAATCGAGTGTTTCCACCGGAGCCAGAATCATCTTAGCCACGTCCTGAACCGGCCAATTCAGGGCCTCTGCGATACTGATCACAGTGGACAAACGCACATCATCGCCTCGGAAAGCATGATGGATTGCTGGTAGGCTCGCGCCGCTGCGGTCGGCCAATTCCTGCTGCGATATGTTCATATGTCGTGCCACGAAATAGAGCGGCTTTTCCCGATACGCAGCGGGGGCAGGTTCTGGCTGATCGCGGCCCAATAATGCATCAAGTGTCAGGCCCTCTGCCTGCGCCAGCTGCAATGCGGACTTCAAGGCTAAATCAGCACCTGAATCCAGGCGACTGCGAATCTTAGAATTAGGTGTCACCATTAGAACAATCCTCACGCGGGATAGCGGCAGGCCATCCCTTCTCGCCAGCAAGTCGCATAGCAACCAGTTTTTTGAAGCGCAAACAAGCCTCTAATGCCTCGGTGTCGCTATCAGCTTCAGGAACCCCCGGCACAAGTAAAATTGAGCCCGTTTTTCCATGTCGTGCGTTTATTTCTATAATTTTGCGCAATTCGCGGGAACGTCGCGAATGCGCCAGCTCAAGCGCTCTTTGTGGTGTCGAGTTGCCAAAGCCGATTTCACCAGAACGGTAACAATATGCTCTCATTGTTTATCATCCTCTTGCCACGATGGGACACCTAAAAATCAGTTGATCACTGAGAACGCTAACAATCGAAATCAAGTGAACCATCCGGTAATTTAATTGCTACATCAACGCTTAGTGTAACCAATTCATCATCGACATATTTGACTGCGATATACTCAAGCGCTTGCCAGTGCTTTTCGGCTTCATGGATTTCAATAGGAAACTGGCCATTGGCCTGTTCGACTACGACATAAACAATCTTCGACATTTTAATTCGCTGGAAATGTTATCAGGAGTGGGTGAGGGGGCTTTCGCCCCGGTCACGCGTAGTTAGTCCAGCTCACAGGCCGACCATGCCAGCGATGAGCACGGTTGCCATCGATCTTGAACCGGTCGCCGGTGATACGAACCGTTTGAGCTTCAGACTTGTATTCACCAGCAGCTGGAAGGCTCTTTCCTGCCCCCCATCCCTCTGACCCATCACTAGCGTTTATTGATCCAATTTTGCGCACTTTCGCGCTAAGTTTGCCGACCAGATCCACTATTTCATAGAAATCCACGTTGGTTTGATCGTAGCCCCACGAGGTATAATAGATTGCGCCTACCTCGGCAGTACGGGGAGTTGCGTTGCGCAAATTGCGCTGCTCAAGCTTATAGGCAAGCTTGTTTCTGCGGGCTTGAAATGCGGCTGATATAGCTCGGCGCCGATGATCCTCGGATTCGTATGAAAATCTGGAAACAGGCTTGGACTGATTTCCAAAGAACACGGATGCGGCGAGCTTCCCTGAACTGGTTTTGTAGAGATAGGCAACGGCATCACTGAGCTTGTCCGATACCTTGATAGCGCCCTTGGGCAGGTGGAATTCACGTGGGAAAGTTGTTCGCATCGTCGTCTCCTGATGAGCGGGCCTAAGCGCCCTTGATAAAGACAGAATAGAAATAAATGTCCTTATTGTCAATGCAGTCTTGTGTTATCCGATTGATATTTTTCGGATTCTCGTTATGTGGAACAGGCAAACGAACCCACTGCTTTTTTTTCAAAAGCCTTACTGATTTGATGAAAGTCTGGGTTTTTTGCAGATTAGTGCGTCATATCTGAAGGCAGTCTTCAGGTAATGACCGTGTATCTTCAGGCAATAGCTTCAATAACCGCCCGATTTTTCCAGTGAGCATCTGTTTTGGACTGTTATGTATTATTTTATGTTCTATGGCCGACGCGAATTTGAACCCTGTCAACCCGATCGATCTAGAGCGCGGTTTTCCGGCTTTGTCGGCGTTATTCCAGGCGGTGACAGTAATTATGTTCGTGAGGTTCTTTTGACCGGGACGTGGGCGATGACGGACAGTTAGCAAACCAATTTCCGGTGATCTTGCTTTTCTCGTAGCGTTGCGAGCTGTGGTAAGACCTACTCCAGCTCGTCGGGCTATACTTTCCATATAATCGGCGCACTGCCCGGATTTTTCACAATCTGCGATAATGATGTAAAGAACGGCTCTTTCGCCTTCAGTGAATTTGGCGCGGAGTTCGTCACTCAGTGGAAGCATCCGCGAAGAACCGAGATTGCGTTTGCGCTCCCACTTTATCGGGTCGCGTTTACCAACTGCCGCGGCTGATCTGCTCGACTGCATGACTTTGGCGCACAAGCGTTGAAGGGGATGCCTGCCTAGATTTTGAAGACGCGCACGAACAGTCTGTGACGCATCCAGCAAATGCAGGAATTGCTCATCTGATAGAACGTTTCGTTCAAGCCAATACTTCGCCTTCGCCAAGAATGTGTCGATCTCGGACGGCAAGCGCAAGCCCATGAGCTGGTCGCTCATGACTGCGAAACTGGTCATATTCTTTCCTTTCGCCAAGGCGCACAAAGCCGTGGCGCGGAAGCGCTTTTTTGCTTGCAATGTCAGGAAAGAAAAGCTACCGTCTACTTAAGTTCTTACGGGTAGACAAAGAGTTGGTCCTCTTTGTAGCTCATTTCCTACAGAAAGCCGGCTTCCACGCCGGTTTTTTTGTGTCTCGTTGATACCTCGTTTTGATTCGAATTAGACGCTTGATTAGCAAGCGTAAGTGATTTGGTCCATTTGCGCTAGTAATACACAGTTTCGTAGTGATACTGGCCTTCATGATCAGCCCAACGCATCACTATGCCTTTGAAACTGGTCTGCCGTGCATTCACGTAACCCACCAGTTTTTTGATATTTCCATCCCTGCCGCCATATTCATACACAGGTTTTCTATATCCACCCGTAGCGGTTGCAAGCCATTCGGGGCCTTTCGCGTAACTTGCTGGCATCCAACCCATATTTCCACGGCCCCAGACATTTTGCTTAGTGGATTCCGTGTATGTTATCTCGCCAGAGTTGCGATTTACCCGATAGTTAATGTCAAAAATCTCGATACCGTTTTGAATATCGAGAACGAATTTTGTATAGCCGTCCGGACTGATTTGGCTCGGGTCAAGTCCGATTAGCGCCGCTACATTCGGATCAATACCCATGGGGCAACGCCAAATCTGTAACGGGGGTTCGACGGGGATCGGGGTTATTCTTCTTATTACTTCTGCTTTCGCAGCTGTGCACTCGGCAGATGCGGGGAATCCGCCTGCCATGCAAAGAAATATTGCGCAATCAATTGGATAAGCCTCGGCTTTATCTGGTTGCGTTGCTGCAAGAACCATTGCCACACAGGTTGTTGATAAAGCATTAATGATAAATGTTCTCATGATGTCCCGCGAATTTATAAATTGACGTCGGATTTATAATATGGCAGATTCATGGCGAGGATCAAGCGGATTAGCTACAAGGTTCTGTTTAAGGGAACCGAACAGGCTTGATTCACATGCATACCTACAACGTTGGAAATTACACTCGTGAAGAATACTTTCACGAACTGGTAATAGGAAACAACGGGGCTATTCTGGTTTATTGCGCAAAGGCAATGATTAAGAATAAGGCATCTAAATTTAGCGGGCGGTGGCATCTATATGCATTTAATATTGATGAAAATTCATGGCAACCATTCGTCAAGTCTAAGCTTGAGAACAAACGTATAGTTACTCGCGAGTTCGTGACTTCGGATGGACTTATTAATAGTTTATTACGTTACAATTACCCAGTAGTTGGAATACCTAGTGAGCGCGAAAGTGGTTGTGAAATCCATAAAAACGGCGATATATTCTTCCGCCCTAAGTGTGTTTTTGTGTAGCCAAACGCTCGCGAATGGCCTTGTACTGCAATTGAATGTTGAAACCGGTGAGTTAGTGCCGGTTAATAAACCAGAAAAAAATAATAACTCTGTCAATTCTTCTCAAACAACTTCCCTCAAAAAGCGAACATTCCAGCCAGCAAATGCCGTTCAACCTTCCAAGGAAGTTCTTGCGGCGATTGAAGCAACAGCACTTAAGCTTGCCAATCCCCAAATACTGGCAAACGTCAATCTGACTACTGAGGAATGGGTAGCCCTTTTCAGGGCAAATATCGAAATCGAAAGCGGCTACAACACGACAATAGTCAGTAGCGCTGGAGCGGTGGGATTGGGCCAGTTAATGCCCGATACCGCCGCATTTCTGAAAGTGGATATTAACAACCCCGTTGAGAACCTTAGAGGCTCCGGGGAATATCTTCTCTGGTTGCTGGAATCTTTCGGTTCCCCCGATCTGGCGGTGGCTGCTTATAACGCCGGTCCAGAGGCGGTCGCGAAACATCGCGGCGTACCGCCCTTCAATGAAACTCGTGAACACGTTCGTAAGGTGCTTAGTGCCTTCTTTCGGTTGCGAAAAGATTACACTCAACAAGAGGGAGAAATCCAAATTGTCTCGCAATAATCTGCGCGGGCCGTTGGGGCGTTGTGCACTAGTGGCTCTATCAATGGCTGCGGTTTACTTGGCAATGGCTGAGCCAAGCTTTGCAGCAAATGCGGTTGATCTAAGCCCGATCACCAATTTCTTTAACAGTATCGTAAGTGCGTTTACTGGAAGCATGGGAAAGTCTGCCGCTACGCTAGCGGTTATTGCTTCTCTGGTTACGTTCTTCTTTGGAATTATCGATTTTCGACAGCTGATCTGGTGCATCGTGGCTGTTGTCGGCATTTCGTCTGCTGTCACCATCGTTAACAGCCTTTGGGGTGCTTGATCGTGCGTAAAACATGAGAGAGGCGGTAACGCCTTTCTCCATTCATCTTAGTTTGGGCGGGAATAGATGGTTGAGCAACACGAGATTTACAGAGGACTATTAAGGCAACCTTCCATATTGGGTCTGCCATTGCTGCCATTTGTATTATGGCTCTCTTTCCTCGGTTTCATATTCATGTGGGTTCAATCATTTTATATTTTGATACCCGTCGCGTTTATTTACTTAGCACTATTTGTTGCAACTAAATGGGATCACAATTTTTTTGAAGTCCTTTGGGTGACTTCTTCCAAAGTGCCCCGCAACAGAAATCTTTCGATCTGGGGAGGGCATTCCTATGAGCCGTAAGTCTACCAAAGAAACGTCTCCGGCGTTCAAGGGTTTGTTCAAATCAACGGCAGGCGCGAAGCTTTTTCCGCGTGCTATGGCCAAAGAACAGCAGTTTGAAGACTTTTTGCCTTACGCCTTTCTTCTGGATGATGACAAGACGATTCAAACTAAAGCTCGGCAGTTAATCCAGTTTGTCCGGCTGGATGGCATCAATGCGGCTTCTGCAAGTGATGATGCCATTAATGCGATGAAAAATCTGTTCGCGGAAATCGTCTTCAATGCTGAAGACCAGTTCAGCTATTATGTCCACAAAATCGCGAAGAACATTAAATACGAACCCGCCCCAATTGACGGAAATGCGTTTGCTCGCGAGTGCGATGAAAAATGGTTGAACTATCTTCGCGATATAGGTCATCGCGATGTAACCATTACAATTTCAATTGTTTCGAAGCCGTCGCTTTTGAACAAATTCAACGGCATTGTTGACCGGTTCCGACAGCTTCGCGGTGATGCGGTAGCGGATGACCGATATGAGGCATATCAGGCAGATTTGAAAGAACGCTGCTCGCGCCTTACGGAATTTACAGCTCTGGTCGAGTCCACATTTGCGCGCCAGAATGCGCGGTTGCTGAAGGCAAGTTCCGGCGAACTGCTCGGTTTTCTGGAAAGTATCGGTTGTGGAACCGAAACCCTGACTTATCCTACCGATGAACGCGCCGTTCTGGCTCGCGCTGTCGCGAACTATAGACCTACCATGAACGGCACGATGCTAACCATATCGGGCGGGTCCGTTCCCAATCGCTTTGGGCGCATCTTCACCATCAAGAACTATCCCCGGAAAGCTTTTGCGGGAATGTTCGATGAAATGAAACTGCCGCTCGATCTGGTCATAACCAATTCATTCACGCCTATTTCTGATGACAAGGCGAAAGAGCTTTTGCGGAGAACCCTTGCACAACGTGCGAGCATTGGCGACGTGGCTGAAACGGACCAGGCGCAAATGAGGGAGGGCCGGGACAAGATCGCCAGTGGCCTTGAAAGCCTTGGTTATCATCACATGACCGTTGCGATTTATGCGGATGACAAGGAAACGATTGAACGGGCTTCGGCAGAAATTCGGTCAGTCGCGCAAGAGGTGGGCGCAAAAGTAATTACGGAGGCGTTTGCAGGCATGGGGCATTATTTTGCTCAGTGGCCCGGTAACGCTGACTTCAGGTCAAGAACAGGTCTGATTTCGAATTTCGCATTCGCGAGCCTCGCTGCCTTGCATCGTACTCCTACTGGACTTGATGCTGCCGATCTGCCGTGGGGTGCGCCGATTACGGCGTTTCCGACGCTTGATGGCGGTCTCTACAAGTTCAGTTTCCATCCCAAAGGAAGCCCGGACTCAGAGCCTCCGGCGGGCCATGCCGCGATGTTCGGTTTGATGGGGTCGGGTAAAACAGTAGCGATTACGTTCTTGGCGGCGCAAGCACGTCGCCAGAATGTGCGGACGTTCTTATTCGATTACAGGCGGGGCATGGAAACGGCGGTTCGTGCCCTGAACGGTACGTACACGACAATCTCGCCGGAAAAGCCAACGGGCCTTAACCCACTTTACACGGAAATCGACAAAAGCGGGCAAGCGTGGCTTACCGATTGGTTGATTGCGCTCTTGGATCGTGCGGACAACCCATTCACAGCAAGGCAACGGCAGGCGATTTCGGACGCAGTGAGCCGAAATGCGGAAGCGCGCGAGCATTTGCGTAATTTTCAGAATTTCCATGACCTCTTTGGGCACGTGGACGATGAAGAAGAGCTTCAGCAGCGCGTTAATGAATGGTGTGCTGGCGGTCGTCATGGTTGGGTCTTTGGCGATAACGATGTTGAGAATTTTGCCTTGGACAATCCAGTGATGGGTTTCGACATGACAACGGTTCTCGATTCCAGACAGGAAAAAGAGAAGACGGCAATTCTCGGCTATCTGTTCCGCCAGATTGAGAAAAAGCTTCAGGACAAAAAGCCCACACTAATTGTTATTGACGAGGCGTGGAGCGCTCTTAACACCGACTATTTCGCTGGAAAATTGCAGGATTGGCTAGTGACTGTCCGCAAGCTCAATGCGGTCGTATTGCTGGTAACACAGTTTCCGTCACAGTTGACGGGGTCACGTCTAGGAAGCGGGATACTTCAGGCTATCCGCTCGCAAATTGTCCTGCCGAACCACAGCGCCAAGGCGGAAAATTATCAGGCAATCGACTTAAATCATCGGGAGCTGCACACCGTTCTGCACAGTCCTCCCGGCAGTCGCGTTGCGCTCATCCGCAACGATGTGGATTCGGTGACCGTGAATATCGACCTGAGTAATTTGGGCGATCACCTGAGTATTCTTGGCGGTGGGCCAAGCGGCATCGTCGCTCTTGAGAAATACATTTCCAGAGGTTCCAATGTTTAAAATCATTATTCCACTTGTATTCATTTCAGTGCTTGGCGGCTGCGCGAGCGTAAAGCCCGCGAAATCGGATTGTTTTTCGATGGGCCGCGTGACTTGCAATTTTACACCGATTGACCAGCTTTGGAGCGTTCCGCATGAAGCTGTTCAAAACTAGCGTTGCCGCATTGGTATTCTCGACCATCTTGAGTTCGCACGTCCATGCACAAGGCGTTCCGGGCGTAGATAGCACTTTTCTTGAAAAGTCAGTCGAAAAGCTGCGGCTTGAACTGTCCAACCTGACCACGCAGAACAAGCGCAAGGATGAGAATGATAAGATTCTCAGCACCGACGATGAAATAATCGCGGAGCTGGACAAACTCATTGAAGCGGCAAAGTTGCCGAAACAATCGACGGAAGTCTCTATCGAAGAACTGGAACAAGGTTCGGGAGATCCAAAAGCCGCCGCTTCCAATCTCTACAATTCTGAAGACAAAAACCCTGCTGCGTCGAAGGCATTTGGCGATGCTGCAATGACTGTTGAGCAAGTCATTATTCAGGGTGCCAAGGATACCTATAGTCATCCGGGTGTTGCTTCAGCCGGTCTTTCGCAAGCACAATGGCGCGCACTGGTACAGGCGCTCATCTGGCAGGAAAGCCGATTTAATCCCCATGCAAGGTCGCCTGTAGGAGCTTACGGCCTCACGCAGCTCATGCCGGGTACCGCTGCGGACCTCGGCGTAGCCGGAGAATACAAGAGCAATCCGTATGCACAGGTGAAGGGCGGCGCGACTTATCTTGCACAACAGCTGAAGCGGTTTAACGGCAACGTGGTTCATGCGCTTGCAGCTTACAACTCAGGACCGGGAAACGTTCAGAAATACGGTGGAGTTCCGCCGTTCAAAGAGACACGCAACTATGTCGTCGTCATTCCTAAAAAGTACAATGAATATCTCGGCAAAATAGGCGGCGCTGACGCGGAAGGCACTATCGAACCGACATTGGCGGCGGGCGCAAACCTCGCAATGGCCAGCGATGCGGCCATGGAATATGGCGATGCGAGCGCCCAGACCATTGCGCTGATAGCAAAGCGTCTCAAAGACATAATGCTTCAGATGAAAGCCAATGAGAACCCAACCAAGGCATGGGTCCTCAACACCTACGCGCGTGCAGAAATGGTTCGGATTATGTCGCTGCGCATGCGGATGCTCGCAGTTGAGACGCGCCAAGTCAGCGCTGAAGCGCTTCAGGAAGCGGCTGATCATGCCGAAGAAAAAGCATTCTTCAATTTTACGGGACGGTTCCAATAATGAAAGTAAAAGCCAGAATCCTTGCTTTATCCATTTTCCTTGCGTCGTCCTCGACGGCTGTTCACGCACAAGGTGTTCCGGTCATCGACCAGACGAATATCCTCAAAACCGTCGAACAGCTGAAAGTGATGCTGGATAATCTGGGCATCCAGAACAATCTTCTGGACCAGGCGATGAAGCATTTTGAGAATCTTCAGCAACAGCTAGGTCAGCTGAAGAACATTTACAGCATGATTAATGGCGTCCGCAACATTGCCAATCTCGATCTTCCGGGCGAGCTGAACGGCATATTGAGCGGCAATTTCGGCGGCAATCTGGGCAGCATTATCTCTACCTTCAAAGCCGGTGCGTCGGGCGATTGGTCAGGGCTTACCTCTGGCAAATCAACAGCGATGAAGCAGACTATCGATAATAGTTTGAAATCAGCGGGACTTTCTCAGGAAACCATATCGAAGTGGTCATCATCGTCGGTTCCGGGACAGCAACGGGTTGCACAGCAAGCCGCGAGCGGGGCCGCGTTGGCCGCGACCGCCGAACAATCCTACAAGGAAGCCGGACAGTCGTTAAAGCGTGTCGAGAAAATCTTGGAAGACACCAAGAACAGCGAAGACATTAAAGGCTCGATTGATAACAACACCCGCATGTTGGCCGAGCTTTCAATCCAGCTCGCAAAGTCCCTTGAGATTGCATCTATCGAAGCCGCTTACAACGGGCAGGGCGGTGTAATGGCTGCTGCCGAAAGAGCAGAAGAACGCAAGTTCTTCTCCTTCGGCAATGCGGAATAAGGGGGCAGTCATGGCAAAGATTAATCCAGCATTGGAAAGCGAACTGGTATTTGGCGCAATGGATCGCGAGCGTCGTTGGCGTCGCATATCGTATTGCGCGATGACTTTTGGCGCTTTGGGCTGTCTTATGGCCGGTGCCGTAGCCGTTTCCGTTGATAAGCCCGCGCCGGAACTGGTGCCATTCGATGTGCGCAATGGCGTTGTTCTACCGAATGTCAAAGTCAGCTCGATTTCCACGACACAGAAAGACGCGATCATTGAATCCTTGGTCTATTCCTATGTCGGTGATCGCGAGACTTACAATGCGTTCGATAATGATCTGCGCATCGGGACTGTGGCTTCCCGTTCAACCGGTAAGGCGAGGGATACGCTGAACCAGCTATGGAATAGCGGAAGCCCAGATTATCTACCCGCTCAGTACAGCGATAAAGCCCGCATCGATGTCGCGATTTCGAGCATCAATTTGCTTTCAGACAGTCGCGCTCAAATCCAGATTCGCAAACGCCTGACATCTCCAGAAGGTGTGACTGAAGGCGCATTCCTCGTAACGCTTGAATACGAACTGACGCCAGAACGAAAAGACAGTCTTGAAGCAGTCTGGAAGAACCCATTCGGTTTCGTCGTCACGAATTACCGGGTTGCAGCTCAACAATATGAGAGGGGGTGAGGGGCCATGAGGAAATTACTGATTGCAGCAATTCTAAGCGCGATCCCGGCTTCCGCTATGGCTGAAGCCGTGCCGCCGTCAAACAATCTCGATAATCGGGTGCGTGAAGCAAGCTATGTCGATGGGCAGGTATATCGTGTTTACACATCGGTACTGAAAACCACGACGATCGAATTTCCGGCCGGAGAAATTCTTAATAACGTGGTTGCAGGCGACACGGAAGCCTTGCAATTCACAAGCATTCCCGGTGGCCGAGTGGTGGCGATCAAGCCGGTAATGAAGGGTATCAATACAAACGTTACCCTCTACACGAACCGCCGCGCGTATTATCTCAATGTCATCGAGAAGCCATCGACGACCTATTTCACGGTGCGTTTTAATGGCGGTTACACAATCAAGGATCAGCTGAACCCTGACAGCAAAAAGGTCCAGCCGACCGGCGCATACATGCGTTATGGTGCCAATGTGAAAAATGCCATCACGCCAACAAGCGTCTACGATGATGGTGTTTATACCTACTTCACATTTTATCCCACTGCTCCCCTGCCAGCAATTTTCAAAACACTGACTGGTGATGAAATCACCGTCAACAGCACCATGCTCGAAAATCGGGTGATGCGTGTCAGCGGCATATCCAATTACTGGATCCTGCGTTCGGGAGACATGGAAACCGTAGTCAAGCGGATGCAGCCCGGACAGCCCGTCAAGAAAGTTGTGGAGGTTACTCATGACCGATAAAACGCCGGAAGAGAAGGCAAGCGAGCTGGCCGCAAGTGTTTCCGCATCGAAAACGGAGAACAAGTCGAACCCTGTCCGTATGCAACAGTTCGCGGTATTGGCGGCATCGGTTGTCATCGGCGGCGGGTTGCTGGCTTATATCAATTGGCCTGCAAGTCAGGATAGCAGCCTCAAGACAAGCGAAAGCACTTCGTTTGTTCGTCACGAGGGCGATGCGTTCGGCAATATGAACAAGCCGGTGCCGCCTAAGCCGGTTGACCCAAACCCGGAATATCTGAAGACAATTGCGGATTTGAAGGCGCAAATAGAGGAATTAAGAAACCGTAAGCCGGAAACAGTGCGCGACGATGCCGAAATCCAGAAGCTCAATGACCAGCTCAACGAGCTTCAAAGGCTAATGGAGCGCGCGCAAGCCGACTATCAGCGCTCATTGCATGCCAAGGATATTGAGGCGCAACGCTTGCAGGCGCAATTAGATGCCATGCGGATTGCCAATGGCCAGCCATCGGAAAATGATGATGCAAAGAGGCTAGCAGCTGAAGCGCTTTGGGAACGGCGCGTGAAATCGCCGCTTAATCCTCTTGGAACGTCTGGTGGCGGCGACGATGGGGCGAAAGCTGGAGCGCCGGATACCGAATTGGACATGCGGCGCATGAGCCAGAATGAACTGTTTGCCCGGTATGCCACCAAGCAAGCACCAATGGAACGCGCCCAGATTGTTGCCAATCCGGCAAATACCGTTCTGCAGGGCACCGTCATACAGGCCTCGCTGGAAACAGCGATCAATACCGATCTACCGGGAATGATCCGGGCAGTAGTTTCCGAAGACGTGCATTCGCTTGACGGAAGCCGGATTTTGATCCCGCGTGGCGCTAAGGTTCTCGGCAAATACTCCGACAATGTAACCCTCGGTCAGAAGCGCGTAATGGTCATCTGGGATCGGCTTTTGTTGCCTGATAACCAGACTGTCACCATCAATTCATATGGGGCTGATGCAATCGGGCAGGCCGGTATGAAGGGCAAAGTTGACACGCATTTCTTTGAACGGTTCGGCTCTGCCACTTTGATTAGCGTTATTGGAGTTGCACCGGCTGTAGCAACGGCATCGTTGTCCAACCGGAACAACAACAATTCCAACAACTCCAATGGCTACAACGATGCGACTAACCTTGCCAATGCCATATCGCAGAACATGCAATCGTCATTGGGTGGTGTCGTGGGTGAGTACCTTAACCGACCTCCCACAATCGGCGTAAAGCAGGGCGCTAACATCACGATCTTTGTTGATCGAGACTTGGAGATTTTCTGATGGATTATCTTTCAGACAGTCTTTCCGCTTTGAATGAATGGCTGATTGAACCCGCCATGGTCGAAATAGCTGTTAACCCGGATGGCAAAATCTGGGTGCTGCGACGTGGTGACATAGCCATGGTGGAAACCGGGAAAAAGCTGGAGGCCAACAAGATTACCGGCCTTATTCAGCAGATGGCGGCAAAAACCCACGCCAAGGTCGGCAATGACAAACTGCTGATTTCTGGTTCGGTTGTTTACAATGACCGTTCGATCCGTGCCCAAGGGTTGCTTGCCCCCGCCGTTCATGGTGGGAAAGGCGCGATTGCCTTACGTCTGCATTCCTCGCTCGATATTGGGCAGATTCAATTGAATTATCTGCACGGCAAGTCTCAGTCGATGACCGAAATGCGCACCAAGAAAATGGCCGAGCTTGACGATCTCATTGCCGGTTCCAGGCTCATGGAAGCTCTGGAATTCTGTGTCGCAAATCGGCTTAACATATTGATCGCAGGCGGAACCGATACGGGTAAGACCGTGGCACTTCGCAAGATCATATCCCTGATCGATGAGAAGGACCGCATAATCACTATTGAGGATGCGGCGGAACTTTATCCGGGGCAACCTAACTGCGTTTCGCTAATCGCGGACCGTGGTTCGGAAATTCGTTCAACCGATAGGCTTTTGGAAGCATCCCTTAGAATGCGACCTGATCGCCTGATCGTTGGTGAAATTCGCGGCAAGGAAGCGATGACTTTCCTTGAGGCGATCAATACCGGCCATGGTGGTTCCATGTCTACCATTCATGCTGAAACACCGGAACTCGCACTAGATCGCCTTGCGATTGCAGCGGCCCGCTCCGGCGTTCCCATGACATACGAAAACTTGCTGGATTACATCGGTCGAACAATCGACGTGATTATTCAGGCAGGCCGTAAAGGTGCTGATCGTGGGATCGTGGAGATTTACCGACCGGACAGGAGGGCCGCATAATGGATTCCTTCGTCGGCGCTTTTGTTTCTTCAGCAGATGGTCTGATAAATTCGGTTGGACAGTCAGGCTTTATGGCTGTCCTGAATGCGGTCCGCTCAGCGACGGTTGCAGCCTCCGTGATTGCGATTATCGCGCTCGCCTTCAACCAGTTCCTGCAACTGCAAGCAATTTCGCTTGGTCGTTTTCTGGGCTTGATGATCAAGCTTATGGCCATTGCGATAATCGGGATGCGGTGGAGCAATTTTGATGCCGCTGCCAGCGCCATTCAAAGCGGCATGGACTCAGTGGCCGCGAATTTGCTGACGATGACGGCGCCGACCAAGGCGCATTCAATCGCTGGCGCGATTGACAGTCTCATCAACACGCTAGCGGAAAAGGGAAATGAAGTTGGACAGCGCGCCGGTTGGTTTGCGGGCGCAATCATGTCGAATCTCATTACGTGGCAGCTGAGCCTCCTTGGTTGCCTCGGCGCGCTCATCATCATTTATTCAAAGGTGATGTTTGCCGTGTTCGTTTGCATCGCACCGCTGTTCATCGCTTGCTTTATCTTCGACGCGACGAAAGACTATTTCTATCGTTGGGTCCAAGGTGCTGTGACCTATACGCTCTACCCTGTTATTACGGCGGGAGTGCTTGGGATGACGTACAATGTCATTTACACCTATCTCTCCAAGATCAGCAGCCAGCCAATAGAAACGATTGCGGGCTTCATTCCGTTCATCGCCGTTTCTACCATGATGATCGTTATCATCTTTTTCATTCCGATAATCGTGTCCGGACTTTCCGGCATGATTCAGAACGTTTCGCCCGCACATCTGGCTGGCGCTGCGGCCAACATATACGCAATCGCAAGTCGGCAGGCTCCCGGTACGACGAGAATACCGCCGCCGCCCGCTCCACAGCAACCGGCTTCGCCAGCTCCGGTAACTCCCTCGCCAGCGGCTTCACAAGGCAGTTTTCAGGGCGCTCCATCCCGGATGCAAGCCCGCGCAAGCCGCGTGAGAGGCAAACCATAGGAGCGAATTTCGATGCATAGAAATGTGCCGGTTGGAGTGTTGCAGCACTCCAACCGGCTATCCAGAAAACCGGCTGTCACACCAAGTTTCAAGGATTCTAAGAATGTCTAATCGATCACACCTTAGAATAAAGGTGCTTTTGGCTAGCACCGCTAGTCTTTTTATTGGTTTAACCGCGAGCGGTACTGATGCTAACGCTGCGCCAGTCGTAAACGGCAGGGCCGGGTGTATTGCTGGCGACGGCCAGCAAGTGACCCATGTTGTACGAATACCCGGTCCGGGCGGTTCTGAACAACAAGTCACAGCCGATGTTTGTAAACCCGGCGCGAATGGTGAGAATGGTAACGGCTGGGTCTACAATAGCTATGTAAGTGCTGGTGAGGTTAACAGCGCATTCCAGCAACAGGAAAATTACATCAATAATGTGGTCAATAAGGCTAGGACCGACTTGACCAACTATATCGATCAGCGCGTAAACAATGCCGTACCCGATCTATCGGCTATTCATGCGAAAAACGCTGAGCAGGATAATCGACTGAATGCCAATGATACCAAGAACAGCCAGCAAGACACGCGACTTGGCAATGCTGAATCCCGGTTGGGAAATGTAGAGACGAAAAACACCCAACAAGACACGCGCTTGAATAACGTAGAGACAAAAAACACTCAGCAAGACACGCGCCTTGATGGCGTGGACAAGCGGCTTGGCGAAAACGATCAGAAGAATGCGGCACAGGATGCCACTTTGGCTGACCATGAAAGCCGTATCAGTGATGGCGAGAAAAAGAATACTGAACAGGACGCCAAACTCTCCGATCACGAGAACCGCATTACAGCCGGTGAACAGAAGAATGCCGAACAGGATGCGCGACTGGACGAGCATGATCGGTTGCTAGCCGACCATGAAGACCGCATTACCGAAGGCGAAAAGAAGAATGCGGAACAGGATGCCAAACTGGCTGATCACGAGAACCGCATCACGGAAACGGAAAAAAAGAATGCCGAACAGGACGTTATTCTGGCCGACCATGAAGGGCGCATCACCGATACGGAGAAAAAGAACGCCGAGCAGGACGTTACTTTGGCCGATCATGAAGGGCGCATTACGGAATCGGAGAAGAATATCAAAGACGTTTCCGACAACGCAGTTTTTTATGATCGCGATGCCGATGGCAATAAAACAGGTGGTCTGACCCTTAATGACGGGACGGGCAAGGAAGTCCAATTGGGCAATGTTGCTGCGGGCAAGGGGGGCACGGACGCCACGAATGTTGACCAGTTGTCCGGTGCTCTCGATGGCTTGGGCGGCGGCGCAAAGATCAATGAAGATGGATCGGTCACTGGTCCGTCCTACAATGTCGGCGGGGTCGATTATAATAATGTTGGCGATGCCCTGAAGGCGACCAATAAACTAGGTGTGCAGTATGTTCCGGACGAAAACGGAAACCCCACGAACACGGTTGTTCTTACCGGCGACGGGACCGGCCCGGTCAAGATTACGAACGTTGCTGCCGGAACCGCTGACAGCGATGCCGTGAATTACGGACAGGTGAAAGACAATATTTCATATGACCGCAATTCGGATGGTTCCCGATCCAACTCGATCACTCTTACTGGCGGTGGAGCTGGCCCTGTAAGCATTCATAATCTCGCAGACGGTAAAGCGGATTCAGATGCGGCAACTGTGCGCCAGGTCAACAAAGCGCGCCAAGACAGTTTTGATTACACCGATCAACGCATTAGTGAACTCGCCCACGATAGTTCGGCACAATTCGCCGCACTATCCGGTGAAATCTCGAAGACCAGAACCGAATTGCGTGCTGGCGTGGCTTCAGCAATGGCTATGGCCAGTCTGAAATTTGATGATCGTCCGGGGAAAGCTTCTATCGCTGGCAGCATCGGCGGGTTCAAAGGCTCAACGTCTATCGCAACCGGTTTCGGTTACACTTCAGAAGATGGCAACTGGCGCGTTAACGCCGGAATTGCGCACTCATTCGCAACCAATGACACCAGCTGGAATGCCGGTGCGTCTTTCACCTTGAACTGATTAGCGGAACGGTGACGGCGTAAACCGTCTCATCCGCCATAGGAGATTTTGTTATGAAGAAGAAATTGATTATCGCAGCCATGCTGGCCGGTATTGCGGCGACTAATGCACAAGCCAGCGAACCACCCGCCGACGAACCAAAGGCGATTGAGGCAACGAAAGTGGCGCTGCCGCGCCTGTTATCACTTATCAAGCCCGACCTTGAAGACGGTGATCTGGTTTCGATTTCACGGCCCTTTGGTAATTGGGTGCTGCGGTGTGAATGGCTCCTTTCGGCCAACAAGCGGGTTTGTTCCGTGGAGCAGCAAACCGTCGACGGGAATGCGGGTCTGGTCTGGAAAATCGCGCCGAGCGAAGATAACAAACCACTTCTGCTTATTAGCGCTCCAACAAACCTCGATCTGAAACAGGGTATGCGGCTTTCTTTCTCTGGTCTGGAAAAAACCCTGCCGGAAAAGAACTGGTTCTGCACCAATTCAATGTGCCTCACGAGCTTCAATTATGAGGGCTTCTTGCAGGCCGCAATCACGAACTCGCCTGAAGTGAAATTTTCATTTGCCTTGAAAACAGCAGACGGTGCTTCAGAGCCGGTCGAACTGTCTGGCCCGATGGACGGCCTTTCTCGTGCACTGAACGCCGCTGCAGTAGATCCTTTTGGGCGTGAAGCGCTGGCAAAAGCCACAGCCGAAAAGCCGGTGCAGAAAACCAGTGAGGCTAAGCCCGTACCGGCACCGCGCCAACATGCTCGTGAGAAATCCAAGCCGGTAGCAAAATCTCAGCAGGAAGCCAAAAACGCGCCTGCGAAAAAGCCAACCGGCTTGTTCTAAGCCGCCAATCAGGAACGCGGTTTGACCGCGTTCCTGTTCTATCCGTTCCGCTTCTGAACGTCCACCAAGTGCAGGGGGATCGATATGCCAATATATAAAATACGGCAAAGTGAGCTTTCGAGCGATAGCGAACATTTTCATCAATACCTTGAAGACGCGCATGGCGCTAAAGTGCGCCCGTTGTGCCTTTGTCAAAGCGAACCCGTTGAAATGTACGTAGCCCGCTTTGATGGCCGCTTCCTCATCAAGCGAATGCCAGGCACAGGCTCTAAACACGATTCCGCATGTGAGCATTTTGAACCGCCAGCTGGCCTGTCTGGTTTAGGTGAAGTGATGGGGCGTGCTATTCAGCCCCAGACAGACGGAACAACCGCGCTGAAATTCGATTTCTCGCTTAGCAAGGCAGCGGGTCGAGCGCCGCCCAAACCATCTGATAATCCGAGTGCTACAATCAAGGTAGACAATTCAAAGCTCTCCTTACTCGGCCTGTTGCATTACTTGTGGCACGAAGCTGATATTCATCGTTGGATTCCGGCGTTTTCTGGCAAGCGAAACTGGCGAACGGTTCGCAATCGACTGATAGAGGCCGCTGCACAAAAAACCTCCCGCAAGATGGCCTTGCTGGACAGACTATTGGTGCCGGAAGCGTTTTCTTCCGAACATGCGGACGACATTGATAATCGCCGGAATAGTTTTCTCAACCGCTTCCGGTCAGGCGATCCGCGCAAGCGAGAACTGATACTGATCGTCGGCGAGGTCAAGGAAATCGGAGCTTCGCGATATGGTTCGCGGATTACAGTGAAACATGCTCCCAAGTTCTCAGTTTTCCTCGATGACAAGGCTCATGAACGGTTACGCAAGCGGTTTTCAACGGAGTTTGCACTAGCTGAAGCATACGAGCATTCGCATTTGATGATGATCGCAACCGCTTCGGTCAACGAGGCCAACTCGGCCATAGTGGAAGAAATTGGCTTGATGTTGGTCAATGAAAACTGGATTCCATGCGAAACACTGGAAGAATACTCGCTGATCGAGGCGCTTACTTCGCAACGTCGTAGTTTCCTGAAAGGGCTCCGATTTGATGCTAGAGATAAACCACTGGCTAGCGCCTTGCTTACTGACTTAAAGCCTCCTGTAGGGCTGTATCTACTCTACCCGGATTCCGACATAATTCATTCGGATATCATCGATGAACTATCCACTGAAACCGAAATTCCCGCGTGGAAGTGGGTTATCGAAGATGGGCCGTGGCCGGAACTACCGGCAGTACAATCACGAAAAAACTGAGGGCGACAATGACAACAACCGATATTTCCAAAACCATCAAGAACTTCAAAAGCCTCTCGCGCTCATTACGAGCCGAGCAAACGCGCCTTTTGATGGAAGCGGCAAAATCGAGAATACCAAACAAGGGGATCAGACGGGAAATTGCGGAACTGGAACTCAATATTGCAGCGGTAGAAAACAATCTGGTCGAATTGCAGGGAGGGTAATTCGCTTGACGTTAAGCGGCGTTAAACGTAGGATAATGCTTGATATTATATATGTTTTTGTAAAGTATTGATCGATGACCAGACATTGCGATTGCTGTGGAACGGCTTGTTCCGCACCTACCTCATTCTGTAGTACGTGCTGCGCGAGCTATAAGAGAAGCTTGCGACCGATTGCGCTTGCGGTTTTTATAGTGGTCCCGCTGCCGGTCATATTCGCTTGTGTCTTCTATTCGGGTCTGTCTGCCGGAAAAGTCCAGCTTGTTGACTGGATCGTTTTTGTATCCGTATTTTCCGTAAGTAGTGTTGCCGCCGCTGTGGCATTGCGAAAAGCATGGAAAAAGCGGTGGGTACGCCCTAGCAACGCAGTGCAGGCAAGTATGGATCGACTACGTAATTCTTATCGTCCGATTGGCTGGTAATTGGCCTAGTCGGCCCGAAGCTGCGATTTTGGCCAACTCAACGAACGGACTGAGAACGCGACGTGATGTTGGTTCCGGCGTGCGGCGTAATGATACCCTAAGCGAAAATCGAGCCGCGTATCAGAGGGCAGAACAAGATTAGTTCAGAATCGTACGTTTATGCCGAACGAGCATAACGTAGGATTCGGCCCCGCCCCAATCGCCTTCCACGCAATTCAATTCCCCCATGAACTATCTACCGTATATCTGTGGCCCATTAATGTTCAGGCACCAATTTGGAGCTGACGGGTTAGTGTCCGTTAATGGTCGATTACGGACAGTCTTTAGCAGCCTGTCCGAATATTAACAGAAGCCACATTTCGGACAGCCTCCAGTTTCGGACACAATTACGGACAATTTAATAATTCCTCGCGATTCAGAACCGTGATAAGCGCGGGATTGATGACGCAATAGGAAATGGCACCACGATCCTCTACATCGTTCACATAGCTAATCGCCCCAATCTCAAAATCTCGCAATAAGTCGAAACATAATTCGCGCTCTCGCCGTGCATCTCCCCGACCTAAACGAATATGGCGTGTAGCTTTTACGCCTTCATCGTCGCTCGGAAGATGCTTCAGCCGGAACAGTTCGACTACTAGGGCTAGGCCGTTAGGCCATAGCCAATCATGATCTGTATGAATTATCCTGCAAGTGCTTAAATCCACTTCGCATTCATACATATAAGTGGCCGGTGGAGGCAGATTCTTTTTCAAGCTGTCTGTGCAGCGTTTGTGGGCGCGCGCCGTCGCCGCTTTTCGGGTGCCAAAATGGGTAAGCGGCCAAAACGATGTGCTATCAACGAGATTCCCGCTGTGGAACAAGATCACACGATTTCCTTGTATGTTAGGCACGCTTCTTGGAACTGGTGCGTTTGGTTTTGGCTGCGTTTTGCTCACGAACGAGCATCTTTCTTAAGGTAGTCAAAGTCTTGTCGTATAAAGCAGGATCAGGGTAGTTGTCTGGTTCCGAGAACTTCTCATGAGACGCAATAGCCTTCTTAAGCGCCGCGATACGGGTTCTGGCCAAATCCATAGGAGGTTCGCTGCCATCCTGCCAGCTCTCGCGACACCATGTCGGGACGGGATCAAGCCAACCGAAATCGCCATTCTTGGTTGACACCTTGCCCCACGTAAATTTCGCCTTCAGTGTTGCATACACACGGCCTTTCCGAATAGTTCTCACATGATACTCGTTCCAGGAAACTTTGCCGGTATCATCGTCACCCACTTGAAGAAAAACATCACCCACTTTGGTCATTGTTCGCCCCGGTTTATTGCGATGGGTGGCATTTTTATTCAGGTCGTTTGTGGTTGCTTTTGCGACGATCAAGCTCGTCATTAACCCAATCCTGCGCTCCATATTCCGACTGGCGGAAAGATTCGATAACGCTGTCCGGGACACTGTTCATAAATCTTCTTGAGGCAATTGCACGATACGTCATCCCGGCAACTGACACGGCTATGGCCACCCCAGCTAAAATCAAAGCGCCTTTAAACGAAGCAAAGATGGCGACCACTGCGCCCACGATAATAAAAAAATTGCAGACTCTACTAACTATTGCGAACCGCTGCTGTTCATCTTTCATCGAGTTTCCTCGGCTTAAATTATTGCGGTGAGCTTCATGATATCAATCCGGCATTATTTGGAATTGGCAAAGGCGCGGCAGATGGGAGCCGTTTCCATGAAACGCTGAGCATCCTTCCAGCCACAAGCGGCGAGATAGGCCATGCCGTGCGCTTCCAAATATTCCCGCTCGTTGAAACCGTTGAAGCTCAGCCGGTCGGCGCAAGCTGC
Source organism: Ochrobactrum sp. XJ1 (assembly GCF_024701725.1). Lineage (NCBI taxonomy): Bacteria > Pseudomonadati > Pseudomonadota > Alphaproteobacteria > Hyphomicrobiales > Brucellaceae > Ochrobactrum > Ochrobactrum sp. XJ1. The sequence goes on along the minus strand of NZ_VDGD01000020.1, from coordinate 16,267 downwards.
ATGAATGCACTTGGTAGCCCTTCCGACAACACGCGCCATCAAAACAGGCTCGTCATCCTTTATAATTTTGCTACAAGCGCGGCAGCGATGATTATGCGCACGGCGCGAGGCAGAATAGCTCATTGACCAGTAAGGCGAGGGCATTTTCATGATAGTCGTCCTCCGGGCGCGCCGTGGCCTTAAGCGACCTGAAGTAGAACAATTTCCGCGATCAACGTGCATAACACTACTACAAAAATGCGGCTTGAAAGTGCTCCATGTTCATCCCTGCGCGTTAGTGTCCACAAACCAGTAGCGAAAAGGGTGCAAAAGAACGTAATCCTAACGTCAGTCTTTATATGATCCGAGTACATGACAACAAAGACTAAGAAAGCCAATGCTGCCGCCAATATCGCTAGAAAGCCTTTCGAGAAAGTCTGTTTATTGTATTGCAACTGCATTCCAGCAATCCTCTAATATTTGGTTGTTTTCCGGCGCTATTTGGAGCTTAGTGTTTGCGTTTCGCGCACGACCTCGCCCGCACGATTTATCGTCCAGCGATATTGGATACCGTCGCCACAGTCGCAGCGGTAGCGTACCGATCCGCCAGCATTCACCTTAGTTGGCATCGTCGGTTTACCGCAACGAAGACATTCCAGCGTGTCATAGTCGGCCAGGTTCGCCATTGTTCCTCCGGTGTTGGATTTAATCATCAAAGGGACCGGTGTAAACTGATGCCCGCCGGACAGAGGCTAGCGCAACTGAAGGCGTATCTTCCCCGGTAACTCGATTGTCGGCCAATGGATCAAAGCTCCAGCCGCGCTTAAGTGTAACGATTACGCCATTCCCGATCCGGCGTTCGTCGCTCACTATCTCCACTCGCCTATGCTTTTTTAAGCGGTCCAGATATGACATTCGGTCCTCGGCCTTATTTCGAAGTGTTGGCCGAACGGACAATCCGGCGAGCCTTTGCCTTCGAGCTGCGCAGCGCCTCCATTCGTGCATCAACCATTTCGATAACCCGTATTGCTGCCGCTTCTTTGGTTACAAAAGCTCCGAAATTGTCTTCTGTTTCCATGACGTAGAGTTCATCCTGATCTACGCCTACACCAATTGCGAAAGTGGTCATTGTTCAGCGGCTCCGGCTTTTAATGGAATTAGCTAATTTTATCGACACGCATTAGAAGTGCCGTGATTTCATCAACAACACGGCCAGCATGAACATCAAGTTCTTGTAGCTTTGCTGGATTGAGTGAAGCGCGCTTCACGGCTTCGGCAATTGCTTCATTGGCAATGTCGGAGAACGCCATAAAACGAGGATGGTTCATTTGCTTTTCAGACAGCGGCATATTTGCCTCCTGTGGGTTGCTCATCAAGTTTAGTCAATCGATAGCAGCGCGGACAAACGCCCCAATACTGGAAAGAGCCTAAGCCGTTGGGTTCCTCGGATGCATACCGATCAAGCAGGAGCCGCGCACCGCAAGAGGGACTTCCCAGGACGTGCGCATGAAACATGCTGCCCGCTCGCTTCGTTGATCTGGCCCAACCTGTCGCACCTTGGGGGAGCGTAGGCAATTCATTCGGACTAATAGCTTTCAAGGCGTCTGCTCCCCGAATGGAGAATATTTACTCCTGAACTGGTGGGCACGTTCAATCGCTTCCTCTACGCTCTGGGCCTCAACCGGCTCTAGCTCGGCCAGCTCGTCATTTCCGTATATGCCGACTAGCCACCCTGCATCATCATCCGAAAGCCGATGATCAAGGCCATCGCAATCGGTAACAAGCAGATAACAACCATTTTCCAGCGGCTTAGACCACGCCGTGCAAGTTCCGCCTGTAGTTACTACTTGAAATCCGGCATCCAAAAAACACTGACCGGCAATCGTAGCTTGCGCGTCATCCCTAATTTTCTGAAGCCATGAGCTGTAATTCATTTGCCCGCCCCTTCCTTCTCACGGCGCAATTCCTGCTTGATATAAAAATCGGCCATATTGAGATGATTGTCTGCCGAACGATCGTCACCTTGCCGACGCATCATTTTCGCAGCCCATAAATTCATTTCGGCAGCGCGCTTATAATCTGTCGGCGTTGGCATTATGACCTCATTGCGTTGTTTCCAATAATATATTCCAACAATTAATTGAGGTCAACAAAAATTCCAGAAATATAATCCAGAAATCGATTTTGGATTCCGATTTTTGATGCTATGACCTGAGTTATGGCACACGATGAAATCATTAAATGGGGCTACGCTCGCGTATCGACCGAGGATCAGAACCTTGATCTTCAGTTTGACGCTCTCAAGCGGTTTGGCGTTGCCCCTGATCGAATATTCACTGATCGAGCAAGCGGCGGGCGCATCGCCGGTAGAGAAGGCCTGAAACAAGCTCTCAAAGCCTTGCGGCCAAACTCAATGCTTGTCGTCTGGAAGATTGATCGCCTCGGAAGAAATCTATCCGAACTGATCCAGACCGCCGACACGATCCGAAAGAAGGACGCAGAATTAGTGTCGCTTACGGAGAAAATTGACACTTCGTCTGCTTTCGGAAAGGCAATGTTCCATATGATCGGCGTCTTTGCTCAATTGGAACGAGACATGATCGTTGAGCGTACTTTGGCCGGTCAAGCGGCTGCTGCCGAGCGTGGACGACGACCAGGTAGACGGTCCCAAATGACGCCAGAAAAACGGGCCGAAATCATCGACCTCATGAAAGGCGGCTTATCCTTTGAGGAAATAGCCCCCCGCGTCGGTATCAGCAAATCAACGCTATACAACCACGCGGACACGTTGCGAGCTGCGTTGGCCGTAGAAAACGTGTCAAAACTGGATGACAATTAAGGAGCGAGGGGCAGCATGATTGCAGCATCGGATAAGGCCGTTGTGCTTAACTATATTCGGGCGAATTATCCCAATATCAGGATAGGTGAAATTGCATTCAACAGCGCCATAGACGCTGATATTCTTGATCGATACGGCATCGAAGTAGAACAGACAGAGCTAATCGTTGATGAATTAGTCAAGGGCGGCATCCTAATTCAATGCGAAGCTCCCGCCCTTATGTACTACCTCATCACCGAAGAAGGCCACCGCTTCATTTATGCGAATCTGTTCTAGCTGACTGGCGGCAATTTCTGCGAGTGCATTCCAACAAGGGAGGGGGAAATGATGGTGAGCAGCCTTGAGAAAGAAGTCAATTTGATACTAGGCAAAATCCGCGATTCAAATCTGCGGCTTGCTACTGGTAGGCTCCTAATTCACTTTGTCGGTGAGATAAAAAGCCTTCAGACGTCGATTGAGGAATTAAAAACCGAACTCAGCCACCTTAAAGGGCAGAAATAACTTAAACCCCGACATTGTTTCCAAAGTCGGGGTTTCAACACCGTTCCTGATCGTTGTTATCGAGGCTCGGTGGTTCTGGAACACATAAGGCGCCGACGAAAGGAGACAAGATTCCGATAAGGGAGGACTTCACGTGCCCGCCCAAGATCTTCTGGAAAAAGTTGCTACTTCGATCGAACAGTGTGGTTGGGAAGACGTTGACGTTATTCAGATGAATGAAGTCATGGCCCTAGCCGCAATCTCCACAATCTATGCCGCGCTCATTGATCATGCGCGCCAAGAATTCAGATACGACGTTATCGATTGGATAGTCGATAGCCCAATCGGGATACAGAGCGGAAGAAAGCCTGACAATTCCAACAATGGAGAGAAATAATATGTTGAACGAGCTGAAAGAACATCTGAAATTTATTTCAAAGGAAATTCAGAGCGCACAAAGCAGTATAAATCACTATGCTTTGGATGATGGCCCTGAGAACGTACCTTTTGCTAAACACGCCCAGAGATTAGACGCGCTTCATAATCATTATGGCGATTTGATCGTTGCTATAAACAATGGCGTCATCACGGACCCCGAACAGGTTCTTACTCGCATCCGTCAGATAGAAGCTTCCTTCCCAAAGGAATACTAAGTCATGCTCTGGGGCTTCGGCGCAAGGCGTAAGCCCCAACACATGCGTAGTCGGATTCCACAAAAGGAGAGCATGGACCTAATGAAAATAATGACATTTGGGTGCTGGTTAGTGTCGGGATTAGCTTGGTTTTTGTCGGCCATTTTCCAATTATTCGATCCACCAGAGCAAATTGAAATATTCGGGCGAATTTTTAATATCGTCGGGGCTGCTTCCGCCTGTTTGGCGTCCTTTTATCAAGCGTTTGACCGATAGAGTTCCAACAAAGGAGCATAATCAATGGGTGCACCATTGCACTTGGTGGCCTGCGTGAAAGCGAAAGCAAATCGGCCAATGCCCGCTGCCGATCTCTATCAATCCGCATGGTTTAAAAAAGCGCGTGCTTATGTTGAAGCGAGGAATGCTCCGTGGTTCGTGCTATCTGCGCTGCACGGCCTTGTCGATCCAACTGAGGTCATTGCGCCATACGATGTGACCCTGATTGGCATGTCATCGCACGAACGCGTTGCATGGGGTCAACGCGTTATAGCGCAATTTCAAGAGCGCCAGCTTCCGGGCAATGGCGAAATTGTCATTCTTGCCGGTGAAAAGTATCGACAACCTTTGGCGAAATGGTTGGGCGAAAGAGCGATAGTGCCAATGCGTGGCCTTGGAATTGGCGAGCAATTGTCATGGCTGAAGCGCAACACATAGCCGGTCGCAACACACTTACGGGCCATTTCCAGAAATACAGCGCCCGTCACCATAGCCGGTAATTTTTTGCACCGGACCAAAACGACCGACGATTAGAATTTTCGTTTGCCTGTTGACTCCAGCGCACATGAGAACATAATAGGAACATCGTCCCAATCAAAGAATTCATTCCTGCTCGCCGTGCGGGTGGGGTGGTTCCGTTCGTCCTATAATGGAGCCAACAATGCGTAAGCCGGAAACTATTGAACGTGTCTATATGGATTTCGACGGATTTTTTGCATCGGTCGAGTGTCTGGCTGATAAGCGCTTGCGTGGTCGCCCGGTCGGCGTTGTTCCCTTTGAAGGAACCACACGCACGGCCATCATCGCATGTTCGCGTGAGGCGAAGATGCATGGGGTCAAGAATGTGATGCCGGTTGAAGAAGCAAGGCGCTTGTGTCCGGACATCATTTTAGTGCCTCAAAAGCCAGACCTGTATCGCCGTGCCCATAACGCTTTGCTTTCCGAAATTGAAGCCGTCATTCCGATTGATACGGCAAAATCCATTGACGAGCTGACGTGTCGGCTCGATGAAAAAGCACGTGCGGACCCGGAGACACTGGCCCGGAATGTAAAGGATGCGATCTTTGAACTGGTCGGCCCATGGATCACATGCAGCATGGGTTTTGCGGCCAATCGACAGCTTGCCAAAATGGCATGCAAGGAAAGCAAGCGAAGTGGCAGCGGATACGGCAATGGCCTTTCGATCTGGCGTCCAGACATGATGCCAGCACCATTGTTTGCTGTGAATATGGAAGATATCCCCGGCGTAGGCGGCAACATGGCTAAGCGTCTCTACAAGGCCGGAATCTACACGACTGAACAGCTTTACAGCATCCAGCCCAAGCATATGCGCAAACTGTGGGGCAACGTTACCGGTGAGCGTATGTGGTACGCGCTACATGGTTACGACATACAGGCTCCCGCATCTAAGCGGGGCATGTTCGGTCATGGGCGCGTCCTTCCACCTCAAAGCCGAACGGTGTCTGGTGCATCGGAAATCTCGCGTCTGCTTTTGACGAAAGCTGCGCGACGGATGCGCCGTGAGAATTTCTATGCATCTGGGCTGTGGCTCTGGCTTTCGATCAGGGACGGATCGTGGATGGGCAAGCGACACTTGCCAGTTGTCAATGACGACCAGGCGATATTGTCAGCTCTGACGGAACTGTGGGGCGAGGTAACTAAAACCTATCCGCGTGGACTTACTGTGTTCCGGGTTGGCGTAACTCTTTATGACCTTTCAGATGCCAACGAACGCCAGCTGGATTTGCTGAACAACGATGACCGACAGCGCCGACGATGGGAATCTGCCTCGATGGCTATTGATCGCCTGAATACCCGCTATGCCAGCACAGTTGTCAGCATCGGCGAATGGCGTCCGCCACAAGGCGGTCACGCAGGCGGAAAGATCAGCTTTACGCGTATTCCTTCAGCAGAAGATTTTTGGTGATATTATGGGATGGAAACAACAACTGCGCGCCAGTGACTTAAGCGAAACCGACAAACTGGAAGCACGTTGCAGCAGCTGTGGGCACGTACATTATCTCACACGTCATATCCTTTGCACCGATGCTGAAGCCAGCCAGCGCTACATCGATGAGGTTGAAACACGAGAAAAATGTCGTGCGCGTGGATGCATGGGCCGGGTGCGGCTGGCTAAGGTACGGTTGGATGAAATGAGCGGATTTGTCGGAGGACTGGCATAAACGAACGCGATATAGTGCGCGATGCGCGACCTTGGCATTATCGAGCAATTGTCTTGTCTGAAGCACAACACATAGCTAGGAGAATCTGAAATGAGGCGACCGAAACATGAAGGCGCTTACCCTGATCGCGACATTGATTGTCAAGAAGCAGTCTCGCAGGAAGTCGCAGACCTCATAGAACAAGCTTCCCTATCGGGAGCGTCGGAAGCTGACGCGGCGTCGGCAATCGCGGATACCGGCATACCCGGAGTCCAATCTATCTTGCACGAGGCCGCGAAAGCTGGTTGGTCAGTCGATGAAACCGAGAACGCGATAAAGCTAGTAGCAGCTGGTATGTATCGCGGCATTACGGGAATTGATGAGTGACAGTAAGGATAGCAATATGAACGGTGTTCACGAGTGTCCAAGTTGCAACGGCCACTATACCATAACTGAGCATTCAATGGGCGTTCCAGGTGGGCAGGATCGGGAGCCAATTTATTGCCCGCATTGCCGACATTTGGTAGGTGAAGAAATGACCGATGGTTTTTGGCGCACTGAAAAAGCAATCGAAGACTAATGACTGGCTCCCCCATAGACGTTGCAAACGTCCAATTGCCCGCTTAATGGTGGGCAAAAATAAAGGGGGCATGAATGACCGTAACAGTAAGCGAATTACTTGCCAGATATGTATCTGAGCTTTGGAAACCCGGAAGGCATCGAGAAAGCTCCATCGGGTATGTTAACGACATTGGACGCATCTTTCCGGCCCGCTTCAGCGCCATAACTGAAGAAGATTTCAGCGTCATTGTCGAAAAATTGCATTTACAGGGTAATTCTGACGCCACCATTAATCGCAAGATGGTCGCGCTCACCAAACTGCTACGCAAAGCCCAAAAGGACAATTTGATTCCTAATGTACCCGTCTATCGACGGATTAAAGAGGCTGACGACAGTCTACGCTATTTGAGTCTGACTGAAGAACGCCATATCGTAACCGGCCTGATCGATCATGATCCAATCTATGGCCAGTTCGCGAGTTTTTTAGTCGATACGGGCATGAAACCGGGCGAAGCTATAGCTATAAGATGGGAAAGTGTGATTGCTGGCCGTCTTCATATTCCTGAAACCAGTATGGGAGCAGGCCGTACCATTCCTTTAACCAAGCGCGCCCACCAGACAATCCTAGCCATGGAACATGAAGCGCGCGGCCCGTTTTTCCGTGTCGATCAACACCGGTTCAGGCTTGCTTGGAACGCCGTGAAAGATGAACTTGGATGGCAAGGTGAGGCCGCAATTGTACCTCAAGTGCTTCGTCACACATGCGCAAGCAGATTGGTTATGAGCGGTCTTAACTTACATATTGTTCAGCGCTGGCTTGGCATCCGGAATTACAAGGCCATGCTACGATATGAGCAACTTGCCAAATCCGATAATTTCGACCTCTGCACCGATGCTTTGGAAGCTTATAGAAAGTCGTAAAATGATGGGCACAACGATCCCGGAACGGGCTTGGGGGGGGATTGTGTTGCGTTCACGTTGTGCCCAAGCTCGATATAGCCATAAGAGCCATACCAAGCAACTGCATCCGTATTACCGCATCAAGCGCTTATCGGATTCCGCGAATATCCCGAGCAATTTCCTCGCGGGTCATATAGCCCGGTTCGATCTTCATCGGCTTGGAATAATCACGGACGACTGGTTCCGGCGCATCAAGTGCACCGGCATTCGCAGCGTTACAGGCGACGATTGTAAGAGCTGAAACGATCAAAGTCTGGGTGAAGGATCTATTCATGGTATCCACCTTGAAATAACGATTTAAAAAAATGTTTTGCGGTAATACGTTTATTTATATATCGTATTAACGTTGGTTGGTCCAGCGTGTTTTTTTATAATCGATATTGACTGCAATTTTTTCTAAGGCATTCATTGCAAACCATGGGACGTAAAAAAGAATTTCTGCACCGTGTGACGGTGCCGATGACAGATGAGCTGCTGCAAGCAGTCGATGGCGTATTGTCCACGGACGAGAAGCGCCTCGATATGATCCGCGATGCAATCCAGCGAGAAATTGACCGTCGAAGATTGAACCTCGACGATGTGAGTTCGGTTACACTCCATCAACTGGATGACCGCATGAACGCTGTTGAAGATGCAATTGGGCAGATGCGTTCGACACTGAATACAGCACTGAAATCGGGTTGAATCGAGATGCTTATGAGCGCGTGAGCCAACTCATAAAAAAGGCAAAACAGCCACATTTTGCTGTTTATCCACTAATGATAATGAACAAAACCGCCCGTATTTCAGCGAAATAGCCATTAACGTCTCGTTAATATTTCCACAGCTTATCGGGCAAATTGCGGCCACATTTGCCGCAAGTGGACCAAAACTGTGTTTATTCCGCCACACTGCCTATCTGGAAAATTCTGTCCCGCGCTTTAATCGTTGCAGATGTTTCACAAACGCGAATAAACATTACGTGTGAATAACAAACACCTAACTGGAGGTCAGAAATGAACATCAAGAGCCTTCTTCTCGGCTCCGCTGCTGCTCTGGTCGCCGCTTCGGGCGCACAGGCTGCCGACGCGATTATTGCACCAGAACCAGAAGCCGTTGAATACGTCCGCGTTTGCGATGCATACGGCGCTGGCTACTTCTACATTCCGGGCACCGAAACCTGCCTGCGCGTACATGGCTATGTCCGTTACGACGCAAAGGGCGGTGACCGCGTTTATGCACGTGGTGCAGGCGTTCTGGGTGCAGATGGCGTATATCGTGTAAACGATCTGGACCGTGACACTTGGGGCAAGAATGCCCGTGCAACGCTCCGCTTCTCGACCGCTTCGGAAACCGAACTCGGTACTCTGAAGACGTTCACCGAACTGCGTTACAACTGGACCGGCGGTAGCGACGGCGCAGAAGACCATACCGGTTCGGCTAACGAAAACAGCTCGCTCCGTTACGCCTACATCCAGCTCGGCGGCTTCCGCGTTGGTCTCGATGAATCGGCTTTCGTAACCTTCCCCGGTTACCTCGGCGAAGTCATCAACGATGACGTGATCGCAGCTGGCGGCTACCGCACCAACCTCATCAGCTACACCTTCACCGGCGGCAACGGCTTCTCGGCCATCCTGTCGTTCGAAGAAGGCGGCAATGGCGATTCCGACGTTGACGTCACCATCAAGGACTACATGCCGCACGTTGTTGGCGGTCTGAAGTACGCTGGCGGTTGGGGTTCCATCGCTGCCGTTGCAGCTTACGACGCTCGTAACGAAGAATGGGCCGGTAAGCTTCGCGGTGACGTAAACATTACCGACCGTTTCTCGGTTTGGGTAATGGGTGGCTACAAGTCTAACGACGACACCTACGAATACGCTTACACGGATGCCAATGGTCGTGATCGCGGTATCCGCCTTTACGACAGCTTCTACGGCACTTGGGGCGGCGATTGGGCTGTCTGGGGTGGCGCTAAGTTCCAGGCAACCGAAAAGGCTGCCTTCAACCTGCAGCTCGCTTATGAAGATGCTGGCACCTTCGCAGCAACCGCAAACGTTGCTTACGAACTGGTTCCGGGCTTCACGATCACCCCGGAAGTTTCCTATACCAAGTGGGATGACGAAAACTCCGTTCTCGACGGTGAAGATGCATTCCAGGGCATGGTTCGCTTCCAGCGTTCGTTCTAATCCCAACGGGATTGAGCTAAGAAAGAGGGCTTCGGCCCTCTTTTTTTATTCCTTCGGCGTTTGATTTTGCTTTTGACAAATTTTAGATGCTGTGGCACGAATAGATAACGCCCACTGAGCAAGTAGAAGGACTGCTTGCGATTAGACCTCCAGTCGAAAGAATTTGGGCGAAAACGGCGAGCCTTGGCTCGCCGTTTTTATTTGACCGCACTGGTTATTTTGGGCTTTAAATTCCCCATGCCACGCACTTTTGCCTATGTCCGCGTTTCAACAACCGACCAAACCACTGAAAACCAGATTCAGGAAATCAACGCAGCTGGCTTCAAAGTGGAGCCTAGACGCGTTGTCTCCGAAACCGTTTCCGGCAGCACTCCGATCATTCAGCGGCGCGAATTTAACCGGCTGATGGATCGGCTGGAAGAAGGCGATGTGCTCATTGTGACCAAACTGGATCGTTTGGGTCGGGACGCACTCGATGTGACGAATACAGTCAAACAACTTGCCCAAATGGGTGTGCGAGTCCATTGTCTCGCGCTCGGCGGCGTAGACCTCACCAGCTCGGCCGGAATGATGACAATGCAAGTGTTGAACGCTGTTGCTCAATTCGAGCGTGATTTGATTGTGGAACGGACTACGGCTGGACTGCTGCGCGCCAAGCTCAACGGCCAGACATTGGGGCGTCGTCCGTCCCTAAGCGTCGATAAAAAAGAGGAAGTTCGCCAAGCTCTATCAGCTGGAACAGAAACGGTGTCTGCGTTGGCGAGAAGATACGGAACTAGCCGTCAAACCATACTTCGTTGCCGGGAGCGAAACTAATCCCTCCCGGCATATCTCTAACTTACCTCGGCGAATAGATCGCTAATATTGGTGCTGATACGCTTCACCTCATCCCCATTGGGCAATAACCCTGCAACGGGATTTGCTTCAGTGGGACGCGGCGTATGAGCCTTGCGAACGCGACGCGTGACATTCTGCTGGTTTAACTGCTCTGAAACGCTGGCTCGTGCTTCGGCTCGGTTTTCTTCGTTCTTGGCTGCAACGTCTGCTCGATCCTGTTCGAGCTGCTCCAGATTCGGCGCGCTGTCATAATCTGCCTCGGTTATGATATGCGTTGGGATCGGTGCGGGCTTCTTCATATCCTGCGAGTCATAAAGCGGCTTTAGCTTGCGATCCGCGTAATATTGAAGTCGTTTTGCCCGTATGGGCATGTCACCGTTGATTACGATAACAATCTCGTCGGAAGGCAATCGTCGGGCGTCGTCCTTCGTAAGAAGCGGATATTCCTCCGATCGTTCGGTAACGTTGGAGCCGAAAACACCATCCTTTATGGAACGCGATCTGGTTGTGACCTTCTTCGTAGTCGTGCCTACGGATTCGGACAGCTCCCCGATAGTGTCTTCCTCGCTTGGTGTCAGATAAAGCTTGATGCCACTGTTTGCTTGAATAGCCTTGCGATCATCGGTTCCGTAAACGCGGTCAAGGTCTGGAATTGATTGAGTGACGATAGCGACATTCCCGCCATAAGAACGCAGAAGCGAAAGACTATCGACAAGAATTGGCATTTTCCCAATCCGTTGAAACTCATCAAGAAGGATCATTACGGGAAACGGCTCGTCCGGTCCCGGCTCTTTGGCCTGAAGGGATGCAATCAACTCGGAAAAAAACATTCTCACGAGTGGCGATATGGTGCGAAGGTCATCATATGGCACGGTGAAATAGACGGTATTGGGCGAACGGCGAAATTGCGAGAAATCGAAGTCGTGGGCCGCTGTCACTGCGCACGTATGCGGATTTGCCCATGGCGCAAATCCGCTGGAACTCAACACCGAGAGATAAGCGCTCAATGTGTCCTTGGCCGTGTTGGCCAGTTTCTGGAAAAGGACTCTTGCGCTGGCATCTTTTACGATCCGGCCATAGTTTGCGAACTTGCTGTTGTTGTCCAGCTCGCCTCCGTAGGCGAGTTTGTAGACGTGGCCCAATGTAAAGTTGCCCTGTTCATAGGCCAGGATTGCACAGGCTATGAAGACATCCTTGCTATTTGGCAGGAAACTAGCGGCCTGTGAGCTTTCGGCCTGAAGGAACAGAGTCGCCAGCTTGTCGATTTCCGCCATTCGTTTTGCCGGGTTTGTATAAGCCGCGATGCGATGCAGGGGATTAAACCGATGGCTCGGCATATCAAAATCACGAGGACCAAAGCGGAATACTTTATGACCAAGGCTTTCGCGGTATCTGGCCGTCTTCTCGAAACACTCCCCCTTAACATCAAGCACAACAGCGCTGCCCAGATACGTCAAAAGGTTCGGGATTACAAAACCGACTGTTTTACCGGCTCCGGTCGGCGCAACTAGTAGACAATGAGGAAATTTGGCGGAAACTATATGCTGACCCTGTGCATCCGGCTTTCCAGTCTTTCCAAGCAGAAAGCCGGTGGCGGGATTGGCAAAGAAATGCTTCCGCTTCATTTCTGCCTTCGTTTGCCAATGAGTGGTCCCAAAAGCGGTCAGTGACGGCTCTACAATGCGTGTGCTGAGTAACAGCCCACCAACAGCCGGCAACGCAATCAACAGGGCCGATATGACAAACTCGCGGTAATGAAGCCTGTATAGCATATCATAATTCTTCAGCAGAAAGAGTGAATCAACGCGCCACTCAGAATGCCAGACCGTAAGTATCATGGTTGCGATCACATAACCGAATAACAATCCGATTACGCAGAGAACGGAGCCGGAAATAATCTGCTTCTTATTCTCTTGAGCTAAATTCATATCAAAACACCATTAATTATAGGCCGTATGACTCGTCATCCTTCAGGTCGCGGGTCCGTGTGAGATTGCCTTTTTCCCGTTCGTCGTGCAGCTGGCGAATTTCCTTGTCGGTTTGCACGAGCTCTTTTTCAGCCACAATGGCGCGATCAAGACTTTCGGTGTTGATGCCCTGCTTCTGCAAAGCAGCCGAATAGCTTTCTGTAATTCTAAGCGCTTCGTCTCGATCAATGTCTATTCCAGCATCCTTGAAGACACTGCTATCAGCTCCATTCAGCCGGTCCATGCCATTCCTGCCAAGAACAAGGTTCAAACCTTCCGTGAGACGCTTGCTGTCCTCGAAAGTCAGAATGTCCTTTTTGGCAAGATCGCGAATTTCATTGATGGTGTCGGTATCGCTGCCGACGCCTAGATAGCGTGCTTCCAGCGTGTCCAGCGCATCCGCCCGGCCTTTCGGTGTGTCCAGAGTGATACCCATAGGCTCAACAATCGCATTCATCGTGTCGCGGCGATCCGCTCTGACGTAAAGCGCATCCAGATTGGCCGGGATGCGGTCAATGTGATTATCCAGAACTGTTGACGCCATTTCGGCATGAAGTGGAGATTTCGCAGCAAATTGTTCGAAAGCCTTCGCAGCGTCGTCATAATCGCGGTTCCAGTCGGCGCGGTCTATAATCGCCTGCATGTCAGCAAACTCGTTCCAGTCCTGAAGGCTCAATTCTTCCTTCTGGTCGAGTTCCGAAATTATAGCTGCGTGGAGCGCAGCGGCCCGTTCAAGGGCTTGCCCCCTCCCCTGTGTGGTTTCAAAGTCAAGGCCGCTCTGACGTGCAATAGCTTCAGCATCACGCTCGATCCAATGTGATTCCAATGCAAAGGAACAATTTTCAACATTCATACGCGCAGCAAATTCGTCCTTGTTGATGCCGTACTGTTCCAGACGTTGCGTTGTCACTGGTGACAAACGCTGCGACAGTCTTTTGCGGTGCTCGTCCGAATATACCGAACCTGTGGCGTGTTCTTCAAATTCACGCCGACGCTCGCCCACAAGCAGACGGTCCATATCGCCAACGGCATTGAAATAACTCTGCTCGATGCGCGGTCTGTCCAGCGCATTCATTTCAGGAATGCGCTGCCACACGGCATCCAGTTGGGTGCGGGCCTTCGCTATCGTTTCAAATAGATCGTCACTGTCAGAACGGATCTCATCATCGGAAATTGCAGCTGCTTCACTCATGCTTGTCTCCATAAAGTTTTTAAGTACGTCCACGCTCCTGCCGCTGCGCAATGTTTCCGCAGCCGCAGAGAAAGCCAATCCCAATGCGAGATAGCTCCCCCTCATCACGTCCGAGAACCGACGATATTTTCCGGCTTCAGACAAGACAATTTCCCGGCGCTCGTCGGCTACCGACCGTTCGTTATCAGTTACGGTATCCACGTCATCGAACGTGCCAAACTCAAGGCCGTTGAACGCAATGCGCCAGTCATTCCGGTGCGTTGTTATCGTCTGGCCGTCATTGGTCGGAACGGTCACAGCGCGCTTACCGGCATGTTTGATGTTGATTGTGTCGCCTGCTTCAGCGCCGCTCGATTCAAGAACCGACTTCAGGCCCACGCCCCACAAGGTACGCTCTCCGAAACGTTCCGTCGCGAGCGTGATATAGAAGCTGTCCGAACCCTTCTTCTGGTTGCGATAGGGGGCATGGCCGTAATCAACGATCTTCCCTTCAAGCCCGCGCATCGCGAAATTGCGCTTGTCAGCTGGATAGTCGGCCAGTCCTCGTGAGAACCGCGATGAATTGTTTAGCTCGATCCCGTAGTTCCGGGCGTGCTTGACCAGGGCGTCCTTGAAAACGTCATAGGAAAACTCATGATCGCGAGCCAAATAGAACCATTCGCCCTCGGCATTACGGCGATTGACGAGGATATGGCCGTGCGGATTTGCAGTATCGGTATGGATTGCCGCCACATACTCAAAACGACCGCGACCTTGCGAAAGCAATTCCTCGCAAGTGTCACGGACGATGTACTCCACCGCGCCGGGGTGTGAGCCAGCCGGAAAACTGGCGACAAGGTGCATCGAATGGCGATTATCCTTGGCCGACTTCTTCCATCCATCGACCCACTGCGATGCAATCTCGTTCGTCTTCTTGCTGTCCAGCTTGTCCAGACCATCGACCTCGCCCGATGGATCGATGATTTTCGATGCCTTGCCCAGAACATAATTCATTTGCGCAGACAAGCCGATGAACCCGCTCGCGTATCCGGTCTTCACGGCCTTGAACATCACTTGTGGCAACCGGCGAACGTTGCGAGCATATTGGCCGACATTATTTCGAACGCGTCCGATATCGTGGCTCAAGCCGCCAACGTTTTTGTAAAACTCATATCGGTTAGAGCCGTAGACGGAAGCCATTAGATTTCGTCCTTGGCCATCAGTTCATTGACCGTAGTTAGGCGAACACGGCCAGCACGAACAAAAAGATGATCGACCTCCCGCGCCTTTCGAACAATCGCTGTCTGCATATCCGTAATTGCCTGAAGGTGCTTGTTGCTCGGCGCTCCCCTCCCCTGAAGAACAGCTTCACGATTAATCTGATAAACAACCTGATTGAGGTTGGTACCGATCTTTTTCAGCTCCTTGGAAAGCTTCAGAGCTGCTGCCGCGATTTCATGATCCGCATCGAAGAAGCCGCTTGCGCGACGCAACACTCTTCTCGACACCGCTGAAATTGTCTCCCCCCGTTCTGCCGCCACCTTCGCAAGCGCGTCATAATCCGAAACCGCCAGCCGCACATAGACCCGCTTGTCAACAGAAGCGCCCGCTTCTGAGGGCAATCCACGCTCAATGAGCCGATAAACGGACATGCGGGATATACCGTACTTTCGAGCTATCGAAACCTTGTCCATCCCTGCCCGCAAATCATCAAGAACAGCCTTCGCCAGCTCCTGGCTAAAGGCAGTTCCGCGGCGGTTGGTGTTGTGTAACAACGACAAGTTACATTTCCTGCTTCACAGACATTAAAGGACTTACTCCTCCTATCAGCAAAAGGGCGCCAAAGCAAAGAAAAATGAAGGGTAGAAGCGGGTTATGCCGAACCGAATTGCGTCAAACACCCTTGAGCCAGACTTGTGACAATCCGCGAATTTTTTAAGGACGATTGACGAGTTTGGTGAGGTCGAAGAATAGAGCGCTGCCTGACCGGAGACAGCCCGCGTAACTCAAATAACGCTGTAGGGCTGGCGGAGGTCTGTTTCGTAAGGCGCTCGATGCGCCGCACGAAACCACAATGGCGTTTCAACAATTATATGGCTAACTGTCTTGGCGCTGTAAGCCGCAGACAACCCGCGTAACTCAAATAACGCTGTAGGGTTGTCGGAGGCTCGTTTTAGAAGGCGCTCGATGCGCCTGAGAAAACGAAAGATGTCGCGACAATTGGAAGGTCGCATAAAA
>NZ_VDGD01000001.1:286268-592183 GCF_024701725.1 Ochrobactrum sp. XJ1 | reverse complement strand
CAAAGCAAAAGTTTTGACTGCCAGCCGGAAACCCATTCCGTCAATCACGAAAGACGTGGGCTATTCGTTGCGCTCACACTGAAACAGCGCTTGCGCATCAACTGTTATAGAGACGTCTTTTCCCGCTTGTATCATCTTCCAGTCAGGCATCTCTAGGCTAATCCGGTCTTTAACCGCCTGTTCTGTCATGCGTGCGGACAATCGATCTACTTGCAGAGCGACTTTTTCTAACAAACTCGTCCAAGCTTGTGATGTCATTTGTTCTGCATTCCCATCGATGAGATCGCACTGCCTCTTTGCCACGGCCTCCACGATCATGGGATGGTAATAAAGTGCCTCGACCGAATATACTGATAGCGGATAAACTCCTCGCGCTTCTAATGTTGCCTTCTTTTGCGGCGATAACTGGTCTTGATCCACGATACCATAAGCTTGTACCCATACTACGGAACTACTATCGCGAAGGCTCGCTACAGCGTGCTCAACATCGCGACAAGACGAGCGAGGAAAGATCGAAACCCCCGGAAACAACACTTCATATAGCGGCTTATCCAAGCTGCTCTGTGTACCCTCTATAAAGAGCATTTTGCGCCGAGAGCCTATTATTGCTTCCTTCGTCGCGTCATCAATTTCAATACCCGGTTCGAGTACATCCAAGTCCCAGTTGCTCACATCCTCATTCACTACCCTCGAATCGCGAACCAATACCGTTCTGGCGCTAGGACAGCTTACTGGCAGGCTGAGTTCATGCGTCGACACCACAAACGTGCAATCCGGTCGCTGACTAAAAAGCTGTAACAGCAATGGGGTCACTATAGATGCATGCAAATGTCGCTCTGGTTCATCGACAAGTATCAATGATCCTGCCTTGGCAGTTAATATTGTGCCAGCAATCAATAACGCTGCGCGTTCACCATCAGAAAGTGAGGCGATACTGTAAGCTGGACCACCATTCTTGTGTGCAATGATCGCACTACTATCAGTTATCGCTATCTTAATGGGAATACCTGATCCTAAGAATAAATTGTTGATTATATCTATTGGCGATGGCGAAGCAGCTATCTTTTCAGCTCGTGCAGTATCTCCTTTGATTATTTCTTCGCGGATTTTTCGAGAAAGTGCATTATCGGCATCAATCAGATCGGCTATTATAAGCCCACTACGAGCAGATGAACTCCACTCCTTCCAACGTGCTGTCGATTGGCTGTCCTGGTTACGGATAGTATTTTCAGTATTAACTTTGTCGTGAGGCGAGAATGGAACAAAGTTGCTTTCCATCCAATTCTGCCGGTGGGCCGCGATCCGAACCGCCGTAGTGTGATTTGCGCGATAAAGGAAAAACATTAACCCGGATTTACCTGCCCCATTTGGGCCAACAATAAACAACGGGGATGCCGACGAAACAGGCAGCGCAAATGACGTGCCGTCAATCAGTTGCAGCACCGTATTAAAACTGGTTTGAATGCTGTCCGAATTCATCGCCTTGATTCCCCTTCCCCATTTCAGCCTTCTTAGTCAATATTGGAGAAAAAGACAGCTCTTTAACCGTTGATATTCTATTTGGCGTGAGTTTTGCGAGCTACCGTTTTGATAAGAACTGGCGGAACAACAGAAAGAGCTTAATGTGGACAAGCTGCGACTGACTGAGTGGTGGACATCTGATTGAGCATGACCCTCTGCAATGCAACCTACAATTACTTAACCAGTTACCTGCCGAAAGTGAGCCGATGCCAGATATCATCAGCTTCGAAGAAGCTATAAGTAAAACTGAAAACGAGGATCGGGCATTGCTCATAGGCAATGGTTTCTCCGCACAGTATTTTAATTATGCCAGTCTCCTGAGCGTATCCGGCATTGAGGAAGGTGCGCCGCTAAGCAATCTTTTTTCTGCGTTGAAAACTGTAGACTTTGAATCGGTCGTTCGTGCCATCGAAGGAGCAGTTATCGTAGAGAGAGCTTATGGCAATGAAGCGCACGCGCGGGAGTTGGAGATAAGCGCGCAAGAGGTTCGGGAGGCGTTGGTGCAGGCCATCAACAACACCCATCCTGCACATCGAGAGGACCTTGGCTTTCAGTACGAAAGCAGCGCGAAATTTCTCGATCACTTCGATTCCGTTTATTCGTTGAATTATGATCTACTTCTCTACTGGGTGAATCTGGAAAAGACGAGACTTAGAGATGGTTTCGGCCTAGGTACGCGGAACGGAAAATTTCTTGGCCCCTTTTCAGAAACTGCCCATTGTGAGCTATTCAATATCCATGGTGGCCTCCACCTGTTCGATAACGGAACGGGTGATGTAATCAAAGCGCTGGACTACGGTGGAGGAGTAATAGAAACTATAACAAATACTATTCAGAACAAGCGCATTTTTCCAATATATGTTGCCGAAGGCACATCGATGCAAAAAATGCAAAAGATTAATTCTAGCAACTATCTTCGGTATTGCTATGATAAATTAACAAAGAATGCAGCATCAATTTTCATATACGGCCATAGCGCAGATGAAAATGATGCACATATTTATAAGGCAATTTTTAAATCTAAAGCAAAGCACATTTATTTTGGCGTCTATCAACCAGATAAAGAAAAATTGAGATCTTTTGACGGTCTTTTAGCGAAATACCAGAAAACGTCTGGTTCAGATATTATGTATACTTTTTTTGATAGTCAAAGCGCTAACGTTTGGGCCATATAAACATCAATGATACTCGCGTTGCTATAAGATTTACTGTCGTATCAGGAGGCTGTGATAAACTGTTGGGGAAAACTCTCCCACCGGCAACGCAATCTCGCCTATTTTGTAATCAGCATAGTGGGCGCATAAACATTGACCAATCTCAGCAACACCTTGCATTATCTTTATGCAAGAACGGATAATGGGTGTCAGTGTGGGACGCGACGCCTCATCTCATGAAATTGGTTTTATTGCCCTCCCCCTGCTTTTAAATAAGGGGGGGGGGGGGGGGGGAGCCGGGCACCGTTAATCAATAACACACTGCCACATGACAACACCGCCTTTACCGCAAGGCAACACGACGAGACGGAGCATAATGAACGCGATTCGATACTCAATCGCCTTGCTGCCTATTTGCTGCTTAGCGCAGTCGCGTCCCCAAAATTATTCATTTAACGTATTGATTTTGTTGGTGAGCGCGCAGGGATTCGAACCCTGGACCTACTGATTAAAAGTCAGTTGCTCTACCGGCTGAGCTACGCGCTCCCTGTAGGAGCAAATCGCCCCCGGAAGTGCGGCGGAACATAAGGGTGGCTTACGGATTGGTCAACACCATAAAATCAGGTTTCTTCAACATAAATTCAAAAAAATCACAGGTCTGGGATACTCCATGCCAGACCGCCTCTTCCATATGCCGGTAAACAGGCGCTTTTCATGCTCATTTGGATACTTAACACCCTGAGCAGAAGGGCGATTCTGAATCGCGAGGCGCCTAACCAGGACTATTCAGCTCCTGCTTCTCCGTGCCGGGCCTTGCCGCCCGCTCTTGCTACAGCTAGTTTCATTCCAATGACTTAATCTGCGTGGTGCTTCATGTCTCTGGCCACCAAGGCATTTTCTCATTTCCGACGTTCCTTGTCCGGCGTGGGTATCGCGCTCGGAACACTGTTTTTCGCCGCAGCCCTCACCCCCAGCCTTATCCCGCGAACCTACGTCATGCAGGGAATTCTCGGAGGTGTCGCCTTCGGAGCCGGTTATGGCATCGGCGTATTGTGGCGCTGGCTATGGCATTATCTGGAATTGCCTGAACCCCGGAATCGGCTGCGCAGTCGGGCCAATCTTGTGGTGGGTTTGGTTTGTCTCGCCGTGGCCGTCGTGGCACTCTATTTTGCCGCGGGCTGGCAGAATTCAGTTCGTGCAGTCATGGATATGGAGCCGGTGCCCAGCGCCTATCCAATGAGTGTCTCCGCGTTAGCTGTGCTGACATTTCTGGTTCTGCTAATTCTGGTTCGCTTTCTCATTCTACTAGGGAAATTCGTCTCCGCCAAAATACAACTCGTTATGCCTCTCCGGTTAGCCAATGTCCTGGGCATTACGATCACTGTTGTGCTCATCTGGACCATCGCCAACGGCCTGCTCATCCAGTCCACTTTCAAGGTTCTGGATCGTTCGTTTCGCGAGTTTGACGCTCTGATCGAACCGGACCGCCCACAACCGACATCACCGAACGAGACTGGCAGCGCCGCTTCGCTTTTGCATTGGAACGAGCTTGGGCGAGCTGGACGTGAGTTCGTTTCCTCAGGTCCCGGAGCTGCCGATATTGCTGCCTTGACTGGCGAAAAGGCTATAGACCCGATACGGGTCTATGCAGGTCTGCAAGTAGCCGATACGCCTGAACAAAGAGCCGAACTGGCACTTGAGGAACTGAAGCGTCAGAACGGTTTTGAACGTTCTGTGCTGGTCGTCATCACTCCAACCGGTACAGGGTGGGTAGATCCAGCAGCCATGGACGGACTGGAGTTTCTGCACAATGGCGATGTGGCCAGCGTTGCCATGCAATATTCCTATCTTTCCAGTCCCTTGTCGTTGTTGTTTCAACCGGAATACGGAGCAGAAGCGTCTCGAGCTCTGTTCATAACCGTCTATAATTACTGGAAAAGACTTCCGCACGATCAGCGCCCACGTCTGTATCTCTATGGCTTGAGCCTTGGGGCGATGAATTCTGAAGTCTCAGCCGAGCTTTTCGAAATGCTTGACGATCCAATCAACGGTGCCTTGTGGAGCGGGCCACCTTTCCCGAGCAGGGACTGGAAAGCCATGACCAGACGAAGAAACCCTGGAACTCCAGAATGGCTACCAGTGTTCCGAGACGGCTCCTTTGCCCGTTTCATGAATCAGAATGGTGAAGCGCCGGGAAATGGAACCCGCTGGGGGCCGTTGCGGGTGGTGTATCTGCAATATGCCAGCGATCCGGTGACATTCTTCGACAGTCTATCGTTCTATCGTCAACCTGACTGGATGCAGGCACCGCGCGGACCGGATGTTTCACCAGAGCTGCGGTGGTATCCTGTCGTGACCATGCTGCAATTGGCACTAGATATGGCTTTTGGGACCGCCACACCGATAGGACACGGGCATGTCTATGCTCCGGAACACTATGTCAATGCGTGGCTGGAAGTCACCGACGTGACCGGATGGGACGCAGACAAGATCATGAAGCTAAAGCAGCACCTGCGCCAGAAAATGGATGGAGAAAACGTCGAAGGTTATGACCAGCGTGGGGGGTAGAACACATCCCGAAAAGGATGAAACGCTTTTCGGGATGTGCGTCAAACGTGACAGTCACGACCCAGCTGGTCTCTCTGCAACTATATCAATAGTCAGGTGATTTCTGCTGCGTCTGGGAATTGCTCAGGTTCAGCATGGGTATTGCTCCATTCGGTAGCATCGTGCTTGGCAGCTGACCGTCCCATCGTTCTGCTTGCGTCAGTGCGACAAGACCCGGATTGTCACGAAGCGCATCGCCACGCGCCTTGATGGCAGTTGCTTCTGCCTCACCCTTTATCCTTATCGCTTCTGCGTCGGCTTCCGCCTGCAGACGAACCGCATCGGCCTGAGCCTGGGCTTCGGCACGGCGTGCGTCTGCCTGCGCCTTTGCCTGCGTCACTGTGATTTCAGCCTGTACCTTTTCGCGCTCTGCATTCTGGCGGAGACGCTGCACTTCAACTTCGGCCAACATACGCTGTTCGATGGACTGCTCATAGGAGTCCGAAAAATCGATATTCTCGATCTGCACCGTGTCGATAATAACCGGACCGCGTACACTGCTCTGAATTGCCTCAGCAATTTCCTGATTGAGACGGCTACGCTCCTGAATGGCTTCCACAGCATTGAATTTGCCGAAAACAGTCTTGCTTTCCTCAAAAACGCGTCGCTCGACAAGGCGGGACAAGAGGCCGTCTTCACCGCCGTAGGTCGCGTAGACTTCCTCCACACGGTCTGGCGGAATGCGATAATTGACCGACAGGTTCATCGTAGCTGGTTGCTGATCGCGGCTATAGGCTTCCATGCTGTTATAGATCGCAGCCTTGGATTGCACCGATATTCGCACAATCGAATCGATCACCGGAATTTTGAAGCCCAGCCCCGGTTGTGCAACGCCGGAAACCGCCCCATAGCGCAAAACAACGCCGCGCTCACCTTCGTCAATCGTGTACCAGGAACCAAGTACTACGCTCAGTATGCCGAGTATAACTATACCGGCCAAAGCCTTGGGTAAAATCTGGCGCATCCCGTCTCCTTTAGCGCTTCGTTATGAAATGGGGAGACCGAAAGCGATTCAACAAATGCACCCCGGAATCTTATCCCGCCGCCTTTTAGAATGCACTGATATGGATGACAATTACTCACGGATACAGTTGATAGACTTAGTCCACAAAAACAAAGCCGCCCATGAAGGGCGGCTTCATTGAGTTTAACAAATTTCCACTGTCAGTATGGCGAATAACACTGCTGACGGGGACCGTTATACGGCTGGAAAGTGTTGTCGGAAGCCCGATAGGACCGATAACGATTATAACACCACTGGACATGCGAGTTGCTGTAACCATAAGCAGGCGCGCGATAGACCGGTGGGGGCGGCGGAGCTGCAATTGCACCACCAATGATTGCGCCAGCGCCGAAAGCTGCGAGCGGATACCACCACCCATCATTGCTGCGACGATAGCCATGACGGTAGTGCCGATAACCGCGGTGTCCATTCCAATAGCCAGGTCCCGGACGATGAGGACGACCATGCCAGCCCGGACGATACCCAGGTCGGTGTCCACCCCAGTTTCCATGTCCTGGCCCGCGGCGCCAGCGGTCATCGCGGACCTGCTGAACATTCTCATTACTCGCCGCAGGCGCAGTTGGCATGACAGGTGCAGCCGAGACCGGAACCATTGCGCCGATCAGAAAGCTTGCACCGACGAGGCCAACCATCATCTTTTTGAAGGTGTTCATCCTGTGCTTCTCCATTTCAATGATGCCATCATTGCTTTCCGTTTATGAATGCACGCTGAATATTGTCGGTAAATTATGTGCATGCCTTATTTTCACGTCGCAATGCATGGCCATTCCATCAATGATTTAACGAAAGATCCAATATTTTCGTTCGAGCTACTCCATTATTTTTGTTCGCAAATTAAGCGACAATGAGATAACTTGCGTGAATTAGGACAGCTTGTAAGCGTTTTCAGCGAGTGGGGTTTGCATTGGCAACAAGAGTACAGCCGTCCGTGAAAGTTTTGGGAGCATCTTTCTCCCAGGAAGCGAATCCCTTCACGGCAGCGGTTGAACTGACGCCCATGCCAATGCTCATCACAAATCCGCGTCTGCCGGACAATCCGATCATCTTTGCAAACGAGGCCTTCCAGAACCTCACTGGTTACGAGGCCGACGAAATCATCGGGAAGAACTGCCGCTTTCTTCAAGGCCCTGGCACAGACCCGAAACATGTCGAGATCATCCATTCGGCATTGGAAGCCGAACAGTCCGTTGAGATCGATATTCTCAATTATAAGAAATCTGGCGAGCCGTTCTGGAATCGACTTCATATCTCCCCGGTCAAAACCGAGAATGGCGAACTTCATCACTTCGTTTCGTCGCAGCTTGATGTGACGCTGGAACTCGGCAAACTGGTTGAGCTCGAAAAAGAACGCGAAACGCTCTCAATTGAAAAGCAGCGTAGCAGCGATCAACTCCAGTATATCGTTGAAGTGGCGAATGTCGGTTTCTGGACGCGGGATTACACGACCGGGGAGATTAGCTGCTCGGCCGAATATCGTCGCATTTTCGGACTGACGCCGGACGAACCAGTCAACTACGACAAGATCATCGACATGGTGATGCTTGAAGACCGGATAACGCTTATCCAGCGTTCGGAGGAATCTTTTGCTACAGGCAAATCTTTCCGGGTCGAATATCGCATTACCAACAGGCTGGGACAGGTGCGCTGGGTGGAAACACGAGCCAAAGCTCTCCTCGGCAAATCACCTGCGCTTCTGGGTATCGTCATCGACGTCACCGAACGCAAAAAAGCCGAGGCTGACAAGGCACTTGTGACCCGTGAAATTTCGCACCGTTTCAAAAACTCAATGGCAATGGTGCAATCAATCGCCAACCAGACCTTGCGCAATGCCACCGATCCGCAAACCGCGAACGAACTATTCAGCGAGCGGCTGCGAGCGCTTAGTCAGGCTCAAGACATGCTGCTTCGGGAGGACTGGACGGGCACAACGATCAGCCAGATCTGCGAAACTGCCCTCGCCCCTTTCAACAGCACGTTCGGTCATCGAATCCGAACCAGTGGTCCAGAACTCGTGGTAAGCGACCGTGTAACGGTTTCGCTTTCGCTTGGTTTGTACGAACTCGCGACCAATGCCGTGAAATACGGCGCGCTCTCCAATGAAAACGGCACGGTCCAATTCAGCTGGGATGTGCTCGAAAGGCAGGGCGAGCGAAAATTTCATATGCGCTGGGTTGAAGACGGAGGACCTGCAGTCGAACGCCCTACCCGTCGTGGCTTCGGCCAGCGGCTGCTCTATTCCGTTCTCACGGGCGAACTCAGGGCCAAATGCGACATCAACTTCGCGCCAGATGGACTGGTGATTGACGTCCTGGCCCCTATGACAGCGGATGTATTTCCGCAACTTGACAGTCTTTCCGACACACAAGCCGAGCCGGTATAAAAAGAGCAGCGAAATCGCTGCTCTTTTTCTTTGTTAGTTGTGCGGGCCGCGACGACGTGGCTCGATATAGATTCTGTCGCGATGACGATCACGATCATGGCGCCAGCGGCGATCACGATCCCGTTCGCGATAATAACGTGGTGAGTGACGATCCCATCCGCGACGATCATCCCGCCAGCGGCGATCCGTAACACAGCGACCGCTCGGCGTGCGAACCATGCCGCGACGGCAGCGATAGTCGACCTGAATGGCCGAACCAGTGCTATTGGCGGCTACAGCCGGAATCGGAGCCGGAGCAACCGGTGTGCCTGCTTCAGCGACAGCGGTAACCGCAAAGAGCGCGAGAGCCGCAGAAATTAACGTAAATCTCATTCCGGAGTCCTTTCCAGAGATGGCCAGAATTGGAATCTTGCCCGCAGATAGGTAGGCCAAACAACCATTTGGTAAAGTCACTTAATCTTACGACGCTCTATCAATCTCGACCGCACTCTACAAAAAGCGCTGCCAATTAAACCCAATTACTAACCCGCCATTTTGCGGAGAGACTTTTTAAGAAAGTCGGGATATTAGGTGCCTGTTGAATTCGCACGCAGCCCTTTCCAAGCAAAGGGAAAGCCGCAGAATCTCCAATCCGCGAGGCCGATCCGGCACCGGTCCAGCACCGGTAGCGGGCGGAGCTTTGCGGTCATCGCAAGGAGCAGGAACATGGACTATTCGACCTCTGAAATCGACATGACATGGGGATCGAAAACTGGACTGGGCGCAACCCAGACCGAATGGGTCGAGCTGGTCAGCGGCCTGCCCGAAGAACATGCTCTCTTTCTCCGTGATCTGATTGGCCGTCACCGCGAGCAGTTTGTCGGTGTTTTTTATAATCGCCTTATGAACAATCGTGATGCAGCGACATTCCTGTCCCAGAAAATGGTGCAGGAACGTTTGCACAATTCACTGAGCGACTGGCTGTTGAAAATGTTCCAGAGAACAGCCGACGATGTTGAGGCATTCATTCGTGAACAGCGCAAGGTTGGCGAGGTTCACGCCCGCATCGATGTGCCGATCCACGTCGTCATGCAAGGCGCGCGCCTGCTGAAAAACGAAATCGTCCGTCAACTGAAAGTGGAAGTTGCCTCAAGAGAGGTTCTGGCGCGCCTGATCGTGCATGTCAGCAATGCCATCGACATCGCTATCGAAATCATGAGCCAAGCCTTCGTCAAGGACGCGCGCGAAAGTGCCCAGACCGACGAAGCCTACCGGGCTTTCACGCTAAGTCACGATTTTCCGCTTGAACGCGAATCGCAACGTGCAGCGCTTATGGAATGGAGCCAGTCGCTTCTCTTCAACCTCTACGGCAATGCCGATAGTCCGCTTCACTCGCTCGCAAGCTCGGATTTCGGATTGTGGTTGCAACACAAGGCTGATCTGATGTTCTCCAACTCCGGTACGTTGGAAAACATCCGCCGGAATGTAGAACATATCGACAATGTTCTCCTGCCTGCCATCAACAGCGCACGCAAGGACAACCCCGCCGGCCTTGCGGCTTCGTTGGCACAGTTTCAAACCAAGATCGGTGAAGTGAAATTCCTGCTATCCGAATTATTTCAGGCGGCCGCCGCGATGGAAACAGGTCGTGACCCACTGACACGTGCTCTAAACCGGCGTTTCATGCCTTCGATCCTGACCCGTGAAGTGCGCATGGCCTCGCAAAAGGCCATGGATCTGAGCGTTTTGATGATCGATATCGATCATTTCAAGAACATTAACGACACATACGGACACAGCAGTGGCGATGCAGTCCTTCAGCAGGTGGCCGAAGCGATCCTGTCGCTTTGCCGCCCGAGCGACTTCGTGTTCCGCTATGGTGGCGAAGAGTTTCTCGTCGCTCTCGTAGAAGCCGACGAGAACAAAGCTTTTACAATCGCCGAAGAGCTTCGCAGACAGATAGCACAACAACCGTTGAACCTTCCCGATGGCGCACGCCAGTCTGTAACGCTGTCCATCGGGGTTGCAGCATTCAACGGTCATCCCGATTATAGCCATCTCGTCAATGCCGCTGACCGCGCGCTTTATCGGGCCAAGCAGGCAGGACGCAATCGCTGTGAAAAGGAAGTACCGCTCGCGATTCATTGATCGGGGAGGCATTTTGCCATCTGGCGGTCGCGCTGCAAAACCGCCATATGGTGCCATCATGACGAATAATTCCGCCTTCCCCATTTTCGAGACAGCTTCACAAAAGCCGCGTGAACGCGATGCGCTGGAGGCACATTTCCGGCCTGTCGCCGCTGATGCGGCTCCGGTCGATTGGGTCGTTGCCGAAGGGCTGACGGATTATGAAGAAGCACTCACTTTCATGGAAGCACGTGTCCAGGCCATCCGGGACGGCACTGCCAATGAACTGGTGTGGCTGGTCGAGCATCCCTCGCTTTACACGGCAGGGACGAGCGCCAATGCAGACGATCTCCTGACCCCGAACAGTCTCCCTGTCTTCAACACGGGGCGCGGCGGAGAATATACCTATCACGGACCTGGCCAGCGCGTTGTCTATGTGATGCTCGACCTGAAACGCCGCCGCGAGGACGTGCGCGCCTTCGTGACAGCTCTTGAGCAGTGGATCATCGAGAGCCTTGCCGAGTTCAACGTCAAAGGCGAGCGTCGTGAGGATCGTGTCGGCGTATGGGTTACACGGCCTGAAAAGCCGCGCCTTGCCAATGGCGGCATGTGTGAAGACAAGATTGCTGCTATCGGCATCCGCCTCCGTCGCTGGGTGAGCTTTCACGGCATAGCCATCAATGTCGAACCCGATCTCAGCCATTATTCCGGCATCGTTCCTTGCGGAATCTCGGAACATGGCGTTACCAGCCTTGTAGACCTTGGATTGCCGGTAACAATGGGCGACATGGACGTCGCTTTGGGAAGAGCGTTCGAGACGGTCTTCGGAGCCCGTCAGCTGAAATAGAGCATTTCCAGCAAAAGTGCGAAGCGGTTTTGCGTTGGGTAATGCGTAAAATAAAGAAATAGAGCGGTCCCACGATTCCGTTTTAACTGGAACCGCTCTAGCTCTGCCTCAGGCCACGGCGTCGACTTTCACACGGCGCTCGCGCATGAAAACATAGAAGCCCGATCCGACGATGATCGCGATGCCGCACCATTTCGACGGTGTCGGGAAATCGCCGAACACGATCAGGCCGACCAGAACCGCATTGACGATTTCCAGATATTGGAACGGTGCCAGCATGGATGCCGGTGCCAGCTTGAACGCCTGCACAACCATCAAATGGCTGACGGTTCCGATCGTCCCCAAAAGCAGCAAAAGCAGCCAAGGCTGAATGCCTTGCGGCAGACCTAAACTCAGATCACCAAGCCCCGCCGCAGTTCCGAAAATCACGGCAACGCCAGCGAGTACCCACCCGCCCACACCCGCATAGAACTGCATGACCAGCGGGCTTTCCTTCGCACCATATTTTCGGTTCAAGATCAGGTAGATGGCAAAGGTTACGGCTGTCGCCAACGGCAGAAGCGAGACAGCACCAAATATCTCGAAACTCGGCTGGATCACGATCATCGTGCCGATGAGACCGATGCCGACCGCGCTGAACCTTCTCCAGCCCACTTTTTCTTTCAGGAAAATTGCCGAAAAGAGCGTCAGAATAAGCGGCTCGGCGAAGAAGACGGCCATAGCATCAGCCAGCGGCATATATTTGACCGCCGTGAAGAAGCAGAGCCCACCAAACCCCATCAAGGCTCCGCGGATGAGATTACCGGCCAGATACTGTGTTCGCAGCGCAGCGAAACCACCAACGATGAGCAGGATAAAGAACATCAGCCAGCATTGAATGAAAAAACGCATGAAGGTGACAGTGGCAGGAGGCATATTATCCACCATGGCGAGCCATTTGCCGATGGCGTCCATCAGCGGCAGCAAAAGCACCGAGAGCACCATGATCGCCATGCCCTTAACGTGCGCTTCCATGCCGCTTGTCGCGCTGTTTTGCATTTCAAACTCTCGGTATTCTGAATATTCCCCGCTATCGCTCTATGCGAACTGTGGTAGCGTTTCCATCCAATTTGATCGGAAATGTCCTGCTTGTTTGACTTTCGCCTTCTTTCTGGTGCAAATCAGTTCCGTTCTGAACAAAACCCTTTGAAAAAGCCGTGCGGAAACGGAACGTAAGGCGAACTTTAGTCGCCTTTCGTGAGCGCGCATGGCATCATTCAGTTGATTCGCGAACAGTATTTTCCGGTCGATGGCGAGCAGGCTCGGCAAAGACCTCCTGAAATTCAGATAGAGAGCTTTTCGGAACAGATGGACGATAGCAACGATCTCTTCTCGAGAGTGGTCAACAATGCCCGGGCCCGAGAACGGGAACAAGAACAGGGGCGCCAGGGGGAAAAGCCTAGCGCAAAGCCTGTGGCACCACAGCCTGTTGCGCAGCCAGTGGCAGCGCCCTCGCTCTCTGTTCCAAAGCCGGTAACGGCCAAGGCGCCGCCTGCTTCATCGGCAGGCGACGACTATAACGCATCATCCATCCGCGTTCTGGAAGGGCTGGAGCCGGTGCGCCTGCGTCCCGGCATGTATATTGGCGGCACGGACGAAAAGGCGCTCCATCATCTCTTTGCCGAAGTCATCGACAACTCAATGGATGAAGCTGTCGCGGGACATGCCAATTTCATCGAAGTGAGCTTCGATGCCGACGGGTTTGTCACGGTGTCGGACAACGGACGCGGCATTCCTGTGGATGAACATCCCCAGGTTCCCGGGAAGTCCACGCTCGAAGTCATCATGACCAAACTGCACGCGGGCGGCAAGTTCGACGGCAAGGCCTATGAGACGTCAGGCGGTCTGCACGGCGTCGGTGTTTCTGTGGTGAATGCCCTTTCTGACATGCTGGAAGTGGAAGTCGCGCGCAATCGCCGTCTTTATCGCCAGCGTTTCTCGCGGGGTATTCCGCAAGGCGGGCTGGAAGAGCTCGGCGAAGTGCATAATCGTCGCGGTACTCGCGTCCGGTTCCATCCAGACCCTGATATTTTCGGCAAGACAGCCCAGTTCGATCCGCATCGTCTTTATCGCATGGCGCGGTCGAAAGCTTATCTGTTTGGCGGGGTTGAAATCCGCTGGAACTGCGATCCTTCCCTGCTCGACCCAAAGAAGGAAACACCTGAAAAGGCCGTGTTCCACTTCCCTGGTGGCCTGAAGGACTATCTTGAGGCTTCGCTTGGCAAGGAACATCAGGTCACGCGCGAGATTTTCGCGGGCAAGACCGAGAAACAAGGTGGCCACGGCGCCGTCGAATGGGCCGTTTCGTGGTTTGGTGGGGACGGTTTCGTCCACTCCTATTGTAACACTATCCCGACCGGCGATGGTGGCACACATGAAGCAGGTTTGCGTATTGCCTTGACGCGAGGGCTGAAAGCCTATGCGGAACTGACCAACAACAAGCGCGCTTCGATCATAACCACCGATGACGTGATGGTATCGGCTGCAGGGATGCTGTCGGTTTTCATTCGCGAGCCGGAATTTGTCGGTCAGACCAAGGACAAGCTTGCCACGGTCGAGGCACAGCGCATCGTGGAGAATGCGATCCGTGATCCATTCGATCATTGGCTCACGGCCTCTCCGCAGGAAGCATCTCGCCTGCTGGAATGGGTGATCGACCGCGCCGACGAGCGCTTGCGTCGCCGTCAGGAAAAAGAAACAGTTCGCAAAAGCGCAACGCGCAAGCTGCGCCTGCCCGGCAAACTTGCCGATTGCACGCAGAATGCCGCAGCCGGTGCAGAACTGTTCATCGTCGAGGGTGACTCGGCAGGTGGTTCAGCCAAGCAGGCGCGCAATCGCGCCAATCAGGCTATCCTGCCATTGCGCGGCAAGATTTTGAATGTTGCCAGCGCCGGGCGCGAAAAACTGACGGCAAACCAGCAGATAAGTGATCTTGTGCAGGCACTCGGCAGTGGTACGCGCAAAAATTATCGGGAAGACGACTTGCGCTATGATCGCGTCATCGTCATGACCGACGCTGACGTCGATGGTGCACATATCGCATCGCTGCTCATCACCTTCTTTTATCAGGAAATGCCGGACCTGATCCGCAATGGTCATCTCTATCTGGCTGTGCCTCCGCTTTTCCGCCTAAGCCAGGGTGGAAAGGTCGCTTATGCGCGTGATGAAGCGCATAAGGATGAGCTTCTACGCACCATGTTTACCGGGCGTGGTAAAGTGGAAATCGGTCGCTTCAAAGGCCTTGGCGAAATGCGTGCCGAACAGCTCAAGGAAACCACCATGGACCCAAAGAAGCGCACGCTTCTGCGTGTTCAGGTGGACGAAGATTATGTCGATGAAACCCGCAACACCGTGGATGAACTGATGGGCACCAAGCCAGAGGCCCGTTTCCGTTTCATTCAGGACCGTGCGGCTTTTGTGGAAGAGTTGGATATCTAGAGCGCGTCCCGAAAAGTGGGAACTGGTTTTCGGAACGAGATGCGCGTAAAAAATAGAGCATTTCAGCGGACCCGAAACGTGCCCGAGAGTGCAGACAGGATGAACGGCAATGCGCAAGTACGGTGCCGTTCATTTTCTTTTTCAATAAAACTATTTAAGCCGTTGAGAAAAAGAAGCTTCAGGCTTTCACATCAATGCCTAGCTTGGCTTCAATCTCCTCAATCGACTCTTTGACGAAGAACGTCTGATCCGTACTCAGCGTAACAATACGTGTGCCGGTTCCATAAGCGTTATAAGAGAGAACGTGATTAAAATTCACGGCGAGCTTTTCGCCGTTCACTTCCGTCAACATGATCCACATCGCTTGCCCTCCTCTTGATGTTATCCACTCCAAGGAAGAATAGGCGCGATAGACCATTCGGCAACGGTTGCGGTAAGCTGGCCTTCAAAGATCAGCGCGCATCCTGACTTTCTCGACGGTTCTTTCGAAACTTTCCGACCACTCATCTCCTTGCCGGTCGATCCGGAAACCAGCCTTTTTGTAAAGATTGATCGCGGGAAGATTATCCGCATGGGTGCCGATCAGTGCTTCATCAAAACCATCAAGCAGAATTTGCGCCATCAGGGCATCAAGAATCTGTCTGCCAATCCCCTGCCCGTGATGCGGTGGATCGACCCATAAATCGGAAATGTAATTGCTTTGGGGCACCCTGGCACCCCAGCCTGCTAGTATTCCTGCCTTTTCGGCAGCCAGAACACCGTCCGCAATTTCTTGGAGATCGCGTTGAAACCTGGCTTCCAGCAGTTTCTGCCGCTCAGTGGTCAGTTCAATATCGCGCGCGGCTATCCGCCAGGCCCTGACCGCTAATGCAGCCATAGAAACAAATTCGCCGGGGAAACCCCGGCGAATAAGAAGTTCGGTTTTTACCACCACTTTGCCGGAGTAAACCGTCCGGCAGCCTGCTCAATGGCATGCGCTGCCTGGAACAAAGTCTCTTCTTCGAACGGACGTCCGATCAGCTGAAGGCCAAGCGGCAAGCCTTTGTCATTGATACCGGCCGGCACGGCAATGCCCGGCAGACCGGCCATGTTGACTGTTACCGTGAAGATGTCATTGAGATACATCTTGACCGGATCATTGGCGAGATCCTCATCGGCAAGACCAAAGGCAGCCGATGGCGTCGCTGGCGTCAGGATCGCATGCACGCCCTTGGCGAATACATCTTCAAAATCCTTCTTGATCAACGTACGCACCTTCTGCGCACGCAGATAATAGGCGTCGTAATAGCCAGCCGACAGAACATAGGTGCCGATCATGATGCGGCGCTTTACTTCCTTGCCGAAGCCAGCCGCGCGGGTCTGTTCGTACATATCGGCAATGTCCTTGCCGGGTACACGCAAACCGTAACGCACGCCGTCATAACGGGCGAGGTTCGAAGAGGCTTCCGCCGGTGCCACGATGTAATAAGCGGGCAGCGCATATTTCGTGTGTGGCAGCGAAATATCGATGATCTCAGCACCGGCATCCTTCAGATACTGGATACCCTTCTGCCAAAGTTCCTCAATCTCGTCCGGCATGCCGTCAACGCGATATTCCTTCGGAATACCAATCTTCATGCCCTTGAGTGACTTGCCGATAGCAGCCTCATAATCCGGAATAGGCAGATCGACCGATGTCGTATCCTTGAGATCAAGCGAAGCCATGGATTTCAACAGAATAGCGGCGTCACGCACGTCGCGAGCGATCGGACCAGCCTGATCGAGCGACGAAGCGAAGGCAACCGTGCCCCAGCGTGAAACGCGGCCATAGGTCGGCTTGATGCCAACTGTGCCGGTGAAGGCTGCGGGCTGGCGGATCGAGCCGCCTGTATCGGTTGCGGTAGCGCCAGCGCAAAGCTGTGCGGCGACAGCGGCAGCCGAACCGCCCGACGAACCGCCCGGCACCAGATCGGCGTTGGAGCCGTTGGCGCGCCATGGATTTTTGACCGAACCGTAATAGGAGGTTTCGTTGGACGAACCCATTGCAAACTCATCCATGTTGAGCTTGCCGAGCATAACCGCACCATCAGCCCACAGATTGGCTGTTACGGTTGACTCATATTCCGGCTTGAAACCGTCGAGAATGTGAGAGCAGGCCTGCGTATGCACGCCCTTGGTGGCAAACAGGTCCTTCACGCCGAGCGGAATGCCTTCCAGTGCGCCCGCTTCACCCTTGGCAATACGCTCATCCGAAGCTTTGGCCATCGAACGCGCCTGATCGTGAGTTACTTTCACATAGGCGTTGATGGTTTCATTCGCGGAATCGATAGCGGAAAGATAGGCGTCGGTGAGTTCGGTCGCGGTGATGGCTTTGGCCTTCAGCTTGTCGCGCGCCTCGGCAATGGTCAGTGCGGTCAGTTCGCTCATCGTCAAATCCTGTCAGTGCGCCTCAACGAGACGCTTTTCAAAAAAGGCGCTGTATTCGGAATCCGGATAGTCCAGAACCACACCGCAGCGCGTAAAACCTGAATTCTCATAAAGCCGCCATGCACCTGCAAAACCGGGGCCCGTGCCCGTTTCGAGTACAAGGCGGGAAATGCCCTTGGCCCTCGCCTGATCGACAATCGCATCCACCAGAACCGAACCAACGCGCTTTCCGCGCACTTCCGGAAGTGTGAACATACGCTTCACCTCACCGACGCCATCTTCGTGCATCTTCAAGGCACCGCAGCCGACTGCCTTGCCGTCTTCATCGCGCGCCACAAAAACCGTCGTATCTGGCCCCGCCATCTGCTCAACTGTCATCTTGAACTGGAATTCCAGCGGTGACAGCGGCAGAAGATGCGCATTCAGGCCCTCGACCAGTGCGCGCACATCATCCTGCAAGGGGGTCTCGACTGAAACCCGTATGGCCATAACCTACTCCACGACCTTTGGTACGACGAAGAAATTGTCTTCCGTAACCGGTGCGTTGGCCACCACCGCAGCAGCAATACCGCCATCCGTTACCTTGTCCTGGCGCATGCGCATGTCCATCGGCGTAACAGAAGTCATAGGCTCGATACCATCGACATTGACTTCGTTCAGTTGCTCGACAAAGCCCAGAATAGCATTGAGTTCGCCAGTCATGCGTTCGGCATCGTCGTCATTGACGGCAATGCGCGCCAGATGCGCGACGCGCTTGACGGTAGAAATATCGACGGACATCCTGTTCTCCGCAAATGCTAGATTGGGCGGCGAACCGCCACCCTGAAAAGTTTTCCTACCGGCTATAACGGCGCGATTGTTGAAGCGCAACATTTCTTGCGCTTCAAATCCAAAGTCAGAACGAATGAACGGTGCCAGCTGGATCGGCAATAACCTTCGTTTCCCGATGATCTGCCATTCCGGCCAAGAACTTATCCGCCGTCTGGTCGATGATCGGAAATGAGGCGTAATGGCATGGCAGCACGGTTTTGAAGTTGAAATAGCGCTGGCAGGCGAGAGCCGCGACCGCGCCACCCATCGTGAAGCGGTCGCCAATGGGAACGATGCCGATTTCTGGCTGATGGAGCTCGTTGATAAGCCCCATATCCGAGAAGATGTCCGTGTCGCCCATATGATAGAGCGTCGGTGCATCTTCGAAATGGAATACCAGACCATTAGGATTCCCCAGCGCCTGCGAGACACCGTTTTGCGTCAGCATTGCCGAAGAGTGGAGTGCATTGACGAAAGTAACGGTAAACCCGTCATGCGCCACCGTGCCACCCGTATTGCCAGGATCGAGCTTTTCCACGCCCTGGCTGCCAAGCCAGGTTGCAAGATCGGCATTGGCAATCACAATCGCGCCATGCTCCCTGGCGATGGCAACCGTATCGCCCACATGGTCGCCATGACCATGGGTCAGCGCTATATGGGTTACGCCCTTGGTCGCCTCCTTGAAGTCGATGCCCTTTGCACCGGGATTTCCGTTCAGAAACGGATCGATGAGAATAACAGCCTTTGCCGTTTCAATGCGGAAAGCGGCGTGGCCAAGCCATGTTAGTTTCATAAAGTCTCTCCTCAATCTCTGTTTCCGGCTCGATTTCCGGTTTGCGAACAGATATGACGCCGATAAAGTTGAAGGCAATATGAAACCACTTCAAAATCCGATGAGGACCAATGGCTGTCGTTGAAATCGAGGAAATTCCGGCGCTGCTTCAGTCCGGGCAGACCATTGCCGGACTGGATCTGGGAACCAAGACCATCGGCCTTGCGGTGTCTGATCTCGGTCTTTCCTTCGCGCATCCGCGCCCCGTTATCAAACGGGTGAAGTTTTCCATCGACGCACAGGTGCTTTTGAAGGCACTCGACGCCGACAAGGTCGGCGTTATCGTCATCGGTTTGCCTATGAATATGGACGGAACATCCGGTCCCCGCGTTCAGGCCACACGGGCATTTGTGCGCACCATGCAGCCGTTGACCGACCTGCCCTTCGTTTTCTGGGATGAACGCCTATCGACCGTCGCTGCCGAACGGGCACTGATCGGTATGGACGTCTCACGCGGCAAGCGGGCCGAACGGATCGATTCGGCTGCGGCATCCTTCATTCTTCAAGGCGCACTCGACCGCCTGCACAGTATCAGGCGGTCGGCATCCGACGATTACGACGCCGGATAAAGCTGATCCAGAATCCGTTCCGCATTGTGGCGCGCATCCAGCATGCCATAGGTCGAACGCCACTGGCCGCCAAGACGGGTCTCGATGAACGCATCAGCCACATCGTCGGCCCCAATCTGACGCAATTCTGCTGCTGCAGCAGCATAGGCCAGTTGCTCGGTTAGAAGGCGTGCGACACCCGGATCGGTTTCGGTCAGCTGCAATGCAGCACGCAGCACATCAAGTGTCCCTTGCCCACGCGGACCAAGCTGCCCGCCGATCCACTCCAGCACTTCATCGAAAAGCCCCGGTGCGCGCGACAGTACACGTGCCACGTCCAGTGCCATGACATTGCCGGAACCCTCCCAGATCGCATTGACCGGCGCTTCGCGATAGGCGCGTGCGAGATTGCCTTCTTCGATGTAACCGTTGCCGCCGAGGCACTCCATTGCTTCATAGAGTAATGCAGGTGCGATCTTGCAAACCCAGTATTTCACCACCGGCGTCATGCAACGGGCAAAAGCCGCCTCGGCACGATCACTGGCAGCCATATCGAAAGCGCGTGCCAGCCGCATGGAAAGTGCAGTCGCACCGGCAACATCGAGCGCCATGTCGGCAAGAACGCGCTGCATCAATGGCTGCTCGACAAGAGCCTTGCCGAATACCTGACGATAACGGCTATGGTGCACGGCTTCGGCGAGGCCTGAACGCATCAGTCCGGCCGACGCGACAGCGCAATCGAGCCGTGTCAGCGTGACCATATCCATGATCGTTTTGACGCCTTCACCGGGATTACCGATCAGATGACCGATGGCACCATCGAATTCAACCTCCGACGAAGCGTTGGACTTGTTGCCAAGCTTGTCTTTCAGGCGCTGGAAAAAGAACCCGTTCCCGCTTCCCTCTGAAGTGAGGCGCGGGAGCAGAAAACAGGAAAGGCCTTCTTCCGCCTGCGCGAGCGTCAGAAAAGCATCCGACATTGGTGCGGACATGAACCACTTGTGACCGGTTATGGCATAGGTGCCATCGTCATTGTGTGTCGCGCGGGTCGTATTGGCGCGCACATCGGTTCCGCCCTGCTTTTCAGTCATGCCCATGCCAAGCGTAATGCCCTGCTTGGCAAAAGCGGGTTTCTGCGAAAAATCGTATTTGCGCGACAGGATGACCGGCGACCATTCCTTATAGATTTCCGGCGATGCCATAAGTGCTGCGAGCGATGCGCTGGTCATGGTAAGCGGGCAGAGGTGTCCCGCCTCGAGCTGTGCGGTCAGGAAAAAGCGCGATGCACGCGCCTGATGACGGCGGCCGCTTTCGAGCGGATTGCCTTCCCAGATCGAGCAATGCAGTCCTGACGCGATGGAACGGCGCATCAGCGCATGATACGCAGGATGATATTCGACAAGGTCGATACGGTTGCCCTGCCTGTCATGCGTGCTCAATTTTGGCAGTTCGGTATTGGCGAGACGCGCAAGGTCCTGCGCTTCAGCCGACGACACAAAACGTCCCGTCTGTTCCAGATCGGCATGCAGTTCCTTCGGGAATCCTGCCGCAATCTGCATCAAGAGCGGATCGCCCAGATAGGCATTGTTACCCGTCATGGGTGGCGTCTGGTTGGTAACGTCGTGCGTTTTCAAAAGCTCGTTCCGTATTGTGCGATTCAATTTAATTTAGGTTTCTTGCATTGCATTTGCTAAAATTTTGCCATCCCGAACACAATTTGTCGTCAGAACAGCACAGGTTTTTCTTGGTGAATCGCCTGAAGCCATTATAAGGACGGTTGCGGGACCTGCCTCATGGTCCTATACGGGTGACTTGCCATGATAAATCAAACGGTCCCTCCGCTTTTCCCTCACCGCCACCTGCTGGGCATCAAGGGGCTTTCGCCCCTGGACATTCTCTGCCTTCTTGATCTCGCCGATCAGGAAATCGCTGTCTCCAGACAGCCAGAGAAGAAAAAGTCCGTGCTTCGCGGTCGCACGCAAATCAATCTCTTCTTCGAAGCATCGACACGAACGCAATCGTCGTTCGAGCTGGCCGGAAAACGGCTCGGT
This sequence comes from Ochrobactrum sp. XJ1, assembly GCF_024701725.1. Classification (NCBI taxonomy): domain Bacteria; kingdom Pseudomonadati; phylum Pseudomonadota; class Alphaproteobacteria; order Hyphomicrobiales; family Brucellaceae; genus Ochrobactrum; species Ochrobactrum sp. XJ1. The sequence continues at coordinate 570,420 of NZ_VDGD01000001.1, read as the reverse complement.
GCCGACGTCATGAATATGTCTGTCGGCAACTCGTCGGTCAAGAAAGGCGAAACGCTCATCGATACAGCGATGACGCTGAACGCCATGCAGCCGGATATATTGGTTATCCGTCACGCTTCGGCGGGCGCGGCTGCCCTGCTCGCGCAGAAAGTCGGCTGTTCGGTGGTCAACGCCGGTGACGGCGCGCACGAACACCCCACCCAGGCACTTCTCGATGCGCTGACCATTCGTCGCGCCAAGGGCGGAATCGAAAACCTGATCGTCGCCATTTGCGGCGATGTGCTGCATTCCCGCGTCGCACGCTCCAACATTCTCCTTCTCAACGCGCTTGGCGCAAGGGTGCGTGTCGTCGCGCCATCCACCCTTCTGCCTTCCGGCATGGCCGATATGAGCGTCGAAGTCTTCAATTCGATGGAAGAAGGCTTGAAAGATGCCGACGTCGTCATGATGCTGCGCCTTCAGCGTGAGCGCATGGCCGGCTCCTTCGTGCCTTCGGTACGCGAATATTTCCGCTTCTACGGCCTGGATAAAGAGAAGCTCAAAGTCGCCAAGCCAGACGCGCTCGTCATGCATCCCGGTCCGATGAATCGCGGCGTCGAGATCGCATCCGACGTTGCCGACGGACCGCAGAGCGTGATCCAGCAACAGGTAGAAATGGGTGTCGCCGTGCGTATGGCCGTGATGGAAGCCCTGCTCGATCCGCGCCGTAATCCCAGCAACGGAGAAGCAGCATGAGCGCGATCCTGTTTGAAAACGCGCGCGTCATCGATCCGTCGCGCGGTCTCGATGAAACCGGCAGCGTTCTGATCTGCGATGGCAAGATTGTTGCCGCCGGAGCGGATGCCCGCAATCAGGGCGCGCCGGAAGGCGCAGAAATCATCGACCTGAATGGCAAGGCAGTATTGCCTGGCCTCGTGGATGCCCGCGTCTTCGTCGGTGAGCCCGGCGCTGAACATCGCGAAACCATCGCCTCGGCAAGCCGCGCGGCAGCTGCTGGCGGTGTAACCTCAATCATCATGATGCCCGACACCGATCCGGTGATCGATGACGTAGCTCTGGTGGAATTTGTCAAACGCACGGCGCGTGACACGGCTGTCGTCAATGTGCACCCGGCTGCGGCGATCACCAAAGGTCTGCGCGGCGAAGAAATGACCGAAATCGGCCTGCTGCGCGATGCCGGTGCCGTCGCCTTCACGGAAGGCAGGCAGACGATCGCCAATACCCAGCTCATGCGGCGCGCTCTGACCTACGCCCGCGATTTCAATGCCGTGATTGCCTGCGAAACACGCGATCCGTTCCTTGGTGCGAATGGCGTGATGAACGAGGGTCTGTTTGCAAGCTGGCTCGGTCTTTCCGGGAGTCCGCGTGAAGCGGAGGTGATTCCCCTGGAACGCGATCTCCGTCTAGCAGCCCTGACCAACAGCAACTATCATGCCGCACAGCTTTCCTGCGAAATGTCGGCGGAAGCTGTTCGCCGCGCCAAGGATCTCGGCGCGAAGGTAACGGCAGGCGTATCGATCAACCATTTGTCGCTTAATGAAAACGACATTGGTGAATTCCGCACGTTTTTCCGACTTTCGCCACCTTTGCGCGGAGAACAGGATCGCCTTGCTATGGTCGAAGCCGTGAAGAACGGCACCATCGATATTGTCGTTTCGGCTCATGATCCGCAAGATGTCGATACCAAACGCCTGCCCTTTGCTGATGCCGAAGCCGGTGCCATCGGCCTTGAAACATTGCTGGGGGCCGCACTTCGTCTCTATCACAATGACAGCATTCCGCTGCCGCGGCTGGTTGAAGTGCTATCAACAGCTCCAGCGCGTATTTTCGGCCTTGATGCTGGTACGCTAAAGCCAGGCGCCAAGGCAGATCTCGCCATTGTCGATCTGGATGAGCCTTGGATCGTACGTGAAGAAGATCTGCACTCGCTATCCAAGAACAGTTGCTTTGAAAGTGCTCGCTTTCAAGGTCGCGTCGTCCACACCTTAGTGGCTGGCAAGACCGTTTACTCGGCTTGAAAAACGCCGCATAACCCGGAACAATCATTCGAAAATTCCGGGTAGGCGGAATCAAGAAACAAGGGGACATTCATGGCCGAACCGGGATTCCTTAGCTTGACGCTCATAGGGGCGCTCGTCTTCGGCTATTTTCTTGGCTCCATTCCATTTGGTTTGATCCTGACCCGGCTTGCAGGATTGGGCGACGTCCGGTCCATCGGCTCGGGCAATATCGGCGCGACGAACGTGCTGCGCACCGGTAACAAGAAGCTTGCCGCTGCGACGCTGATTTTTGACATGCTGAAAGGTACGGTCGCCGTTCTCGTCGCTTCACGCTACGGCCCGGACGCCGCTATTGGTGCAGGCTTCGGTGCCTTTATCGGGCATCTCTTTCCAGTATGGATCGGCTTCAAGGGTGGCAAAGGCGTCGCCACCTATCTGGGCGTCCTCATCGGGCTTGCATGGCCCGGAGCATTGGTCTTCGCTGCCGTCTGGATCGTGACGGCACTTTTGACGCGCTATTCCTCCCTTGCGGCACTTATCGCCAGCATCGTTGTTCCCATTGCGCTCTATTCGCGGGGGTATCCAGCAATCGCAGTGCTCTTTGCGATCATGACGGTCATCGTTATCTTCAAACATAAGGCCAACATTACGCGCCTCTTAAACGGCACCGAGAGCAAGATCGGAGCCAAGGGATGAAGGAAAGCGCGAATTCGAAAACTGGAATTCGCCTCTCTGATCGCCAGCGGCTTAACTGGCTACGCCTCATCCGAACCGACAATATCGGCCCTGTCACCTTTCGCGATCTGATTCTGTTTTGTGGCTCAGCATCAAGCGCGATAGAAATGCTACCTGATCTCAATATCAGAGGCGGCAGTGCCCGTCCGATCCGCGTTGCGTCCATGGACGACGCTGAGCGCGAGCTTGAAGCTATTGAACGCGCCGGTGCCCGTCTTGTCGGCATGGGCGAACCGGATTATCCACAGCAACTCAAGAATTGTGAGGCTCCGCCCCCTTTGGTTACGATCAAGGGGAATGCAGCCATTTTCAGCAAGCCACCCATCGCTATTGTCGGTTCACGTAATGCTTCGGTGATTGGCGCACGTTTTACCGAGCGTCTGGCACATGATCTTGGCGAGGCAGGATTTGCTGTGATTTCCGGACTTGCCCGCGGCATTGATGCCGCTGCGCACCGCGCAAGCATGAAAACCGGTACCGTAGCAGTACTTGCAGGTGGACTTGACCGCCCCTATCCGCCGGAAAACCTTCCACTCTATCACGCCATACCAGAACAAGGTGGCGCGCTCATAAGCGAAATGCCAATGGGCGCAGAGCCACGCTCGCGTGATTTTCCACGCCGCAATCGGATTATTGCAGGCTTGTCGCTGGGTTTGATCGTCGTCGAAGCAGCAGAGCGTTCCGGCTCGCTTATCAGCGCGCGTATGGCTGGGGACATGGGACGCACCGTGTTCGCTGTTCCTGGCTCTCCGCTTGATCCTCGTGCGCGCGGCACAAACCTGCTTCTGAAACAAGGTGCGACACTGGTTACCGAAGCAAACGATGTCATTGAAGCACTCCGGCCGCTGGCCGGTCCAAACGCCTATCAGGCGAATATACCAGCACAGCCAGATCTTTTATCCCCAGCGCTGGAAGAACCGGAATCGCTCCAACCGTTCGCAACGGAAGAGCAAAGAGACATCGTTATCGATGCGCTCGGTCCTGTACCGACCGACATTGACACCCTCGTTCGTCACACGGGTATGGATACTGGAGCTGTTCAGCTCATTCTGCTGGAACTGGACTTGGCAGGGCGGCTCCATCGATATGCCGGCAATCAGGTGGCATTGGTTCCGATGGAGTGACGACTGTTACGACTCGGCCTCATTGTGAAGCGCTTCCCGAGCCTCAATGAGAGCTATTTCGATCATATAGGCCAGCAACACATAATTCGTACTTTTCGCCATCAAACTGAGCTGTTCAAGCATCTGCTCTATATATGCTACCGTCTCGGAGCGAGTCGCGGTTTCCATATCCTCACCGTCTTCCATCTCTGGAAAACTCGCCGTATCATCCATACCTATCTCCTCGAGAGATAAACTCGATTTCTTCATACCCTATGCTACTATTGGTTTCATTCAACTTAACAGCAATCTTAAGTTGTATTTCGTGATTTTTGTTGTCCTGCTCTTGACCAAACGCTGCCCGCTGTTCATGTGAAGGCAACGAATTTCACGCGGAGAGGAGGTATTTTATCTCCATGGGGCGCGAATCTGGGCTGCTTTAAATGAACGTCGTCGTTGTCGAATCGCCTGCCAAGGCTAAAACCATCAATAAATATCTGGGCTCGAACTATAAGGTTCTGGCCTCGTTCGGTCATGTGCGGGACTTGCCAGCCAAGGATGGCTCGGTTCGTCCCGACGAAGACTTTGCAATGTCGTGGGAGGTGGATAGCAATTCCTCCAAACGCCTTGCCGATATTGTCAAAGCGCTGAAAGACAGCGATGGCATCATTCTCGCAACCGATCCGGATCGCGAAGGTGAAGCCATTTCCTGGCATGTGCTTGAAGTGCTCAACCAGAAAAAGGCGCTCAAGGGCAAGACAGTCAAACGTGTGGCTTTCAATGCCATCACCAAGAAGGCTGTTCTGGATGCCATCGCCAATCCGCGCGACATCGATGAACCTCTGGTCGATGCATATCTTGCACGCCGTGCACTGGATTATCTTGTCGGCTTCACGCTTTCGCCCGTTCTGTGGCGCAAACTGCCGGGCGCGCGCTCGGCTGGCCGCGTTCAGTCTGTTGCGCTGCGTCTCGTTGCAGATCGTGAATCCGAGATCGAACGCTTCATCCGTGAGGAATACTGGAATATCGCGGCGTTGTTGAAAACGCCGCGCAATGACAGTTTCACCGCCCGTCTCACTGCCGTTGACGGCAAGAAGCTCGGCAAACTCGACATCAAGAATGGTGAACAGGCAACGGCCATTCGCACCATGCTGGAAGGCGCAAGCTTCAAGGCTCTTTCTGTCGAGGCAAAGCCAACCAAGCGCAATCCGGGACCGCCATTCACCACGTCAACCTTGCAGCAGGCCGCATCCGGCCAGCTCGGATTTTCTGCCTCGCGCACCATGCAAGTGGCGCAGCGACTTTACGAAGGTGTCGATATTGGCGGCGAGACTGCCGGCCTGATCACCTATATGCGTACCGATGGCGTGCAGATAGCTCCGGAAGCCATCAATGCGGCCCGCGACGCCATCGGCAAAAGCTTCGGCGCAAAATATGTGCCGGAAAAGCCGCGCTATTATTCCAGCAAGGCAAAGAACGCACAGGAAGCGCACGAAGCCATCCGGCCAACGGATTTCTCGCGTCACCCGAAGGATGTGCGTCGCTATCTCGATGACGATCAGGCGCGGCTCTATGAGCTCATCTGGAAGCGCGCCATCGCCAGCCAGATGCAGGCTGCCGACATTGAGCGTACAACCGTCGACATTGAGGCGGTCAACAGCTCGCGTTCGGCCATGCTGCGCGCCAATGGGTCTGTCACTAAGTTCGATGGCTTCCTCGCAGCCTATATGGATCATCGCGAAGAAGAGGACGACGACGAGGATAGCGCAAAGCTGCCGGAAATTCGTTCCGGTGAAGCTCTGGCGCGCGCGAAGATCGATGCGACCCAGCATTCGACCGAACCGCCGCCGCGCTATTCGGAAGCTTCGCTCATCAAGAAGATGGAAGAACTCGGTATCGGTCGTCCTTCGACCTATGCCGCGACTCTGGCCACGCTGCGCGATCGCGAATACATCACCATCGACAAGCGCAAGCTCATTCCGGAACCCAAGGGTCGTCTGGTCACCGCCTTCCTTGAGAGTTTCTTCGAGCGCTATGTGGAATATGATTTCACGGCAGACCTTGAGGAAAAGCTCGATCTTATTTCGGACGGCAAGCTTTCCTGGAAAGACGTTTTGCGCGATTTTTGGCGCGACTTCTCGGGTAATGTCGATGACATCAAGGAATTGCGCGTCACCAATGTTCTCGACGCACTGAACGAAGAACTGGCACCACTGGTGTTCCCGGCACGAGAAGACGGTAGCGATCCACGTTCGTGCCCGACCTGCGGCACAGGAATGCTGTCGTTGAAGCTTGGAAAATACGGTGCATTCGTCGGCTGTTCCAACTATCCGGAATGCAAGTATACTCGCCAGCTCGGCGGCGACGCCAACGGCGAATCTGCTGCTGCGGACGAACCGAAATCGCTCGGCAAGGACCCCTTCACCGGTGAGGAAATCACCGCACGGACCGGTCGTTTCGGCCCCTATGTCCAACGTGGCGAGGGCAAGGAAGCAAAGCGCGCCAGCCTTCCGAAAGGCTGGACCGTAGATACGCTCGACCATGAGAAAGCCGTTGCGCTTCTGTCCCTGCCGCGCGACATCGGGCAGCATCCAGAAACCGGCAAGATGATCTCCGCTGGCATCGGTCGCTACGGGCCTTATGTTAGCCATGACGGCACGTTCGCCAATCTGGAGAATGCCGAAGAGGTCTTCTCCGTCGGCCTCAATCGCGCCGTATCGGTTCTGGCCGACAAACAGTCGAAGGGGGGCGGTCGTGGCCGCTCCACGCCGGCTGCATTGGCGACACTTGGCGACCATCCAGACGGTGGCTCGATTACAGTTCGCGACGGTCGCTATGGGCCTTATGTCAACTGGGGCAAGGTCAATGCCACTTTGCCGAAGGGCAAGGACCCGGCAAGTGTCACGCTGGAAGAAGCATTGGCTCTGATTACGGAAAAGGCCGGGTCGTCCAAGAGTAAAAAAGCCCCTGCTCGCAAGGCTTCAGCCAGCACTGAAAAGAAAGCTGCTGCAAAAAAGCCCGCGGCCAAGAAGGCATCAGCAAAAGCCAAGTCGACAGCCAAGCCGAAAGCCAAATCCAAGGCCGAGACGGTAGAGGAGTAGCAATTGGCACGCCGTTTTTCCAAATCCGATACCGGTCGATCCGCACGGACCGAACGGCGTGCAGCCAAAGCAAAATCTGCCGATGGGAAGAGCGATCCCAATGCGTTTCTGCCAACCCGCGAAGAGGTTCTCAAATATATTGAAGAGAATCCTGACCGGGCAGGCAAGCGCGAACTGGCAAAAGCATTCAACATCAAGGGCGATGCGCGGGTTTATCTGAAAGATCTTCTACGCGAACTTTCTGATGAGGGTCTGGTTGAAAAACGCGCCCGCAAACTGTCTCGCCCCGGCGCACTGCCTGCTGTCACCGTGCTGGATATTACCGGGCGCGACGAAGATGGCGGTTTGCTCGCACGTCCGTCGGAATGGGACGAGGCCGGTTACGGCAAACCACCTATTGTCCTGATCCGCCGCACCCGGCTCAACAAAGCCTCAGAAGGCGGCCCGGCAGTCGGCGTCGGCGACCGCGTTCTGGCGAAAATATTCCGCAGTGAAGATCGCGACGGACCAGATTATACCGCCCGCGTCATGAAGCGTCTCGAGCACCGCACGAACGCGGTGCTGGGTATTGTTCGCAAGCTCGGCAACGGTGAATGGCGGCTGGACCCTGTAAACCGAAAACAGCCTGAGGTGCAGCTCGATCCGGCACAGCTGGAAAACGCTGAAGCTGGCGATCTTGTTGAAGTGGACCTGATTTCCTCGCGTCGTCAGGGATTGCCGCGCGGCAAAGTTCGACAGGTGGTTGGGTCTATCGACAGCGAAAAAGCCCTGTCGATGATTGCCATCCATGAGCATGAAATTCCGCATGTTTTCCCGGCTGAAGCGCTGAGCGAAGCAGAAGCCGCCCAGCCTGCGACGATGGACGGCCGGGAAGACTGGCGTGACATTCCGCTTCTCACCATTGATCCGGCTGACGCCAAAGATCATGACGACGCCGTTTACGCCGAGCCGGATAAAGACCCTGAAAATCCGGGTGGCCAGATTGTTATCGTAGCGATTGCTGACGTCGCCGCCTATGTCCGTCCAGATTCCGCGCTTGATCGTGAAGCACAGAAGCGCGGTAACTCGGTCTATTTCCCGGACAGGGTCGTGCCGATGCTTCCCGAACGGATTTCAAACAACCTTTGTTCGCTTCGTGAGCTTGAAGATCGCCCCGCTCTTGCCGTCCGTATGATTTTTGCTTCTGACGGGCGCAAGAAGTCACACAAATTCCATCGCATCATGATGAAATCGGCAGCTAAGCTTGCCTACTCGCAAGCCCAGGCTGCCATTGACGGCGCGCCGGATGACAAGACCACGCCCATTCTCGACGGCATACTAAAACCGCTGTGGGACGCCTATGCTGTGCTGAAGCGTGGGCGCGATGCCCGCGAGCCGCTGGAACTTGACCTGCCAGAAAAGAAAATTCTGCTCACGCCCGATGGAAAGGTAGACAAGGTTATCGTTCCTGAACGGCTCGATGCACACAAGCTCATCGAAGAGTTCATGATTCAGGCGAACGTCGCTGCCGCAGAAACATTGGAAGCGCACCGCCAGCCGTTGATTTTCCGCATTCACGATGCTCCGGCTCTTGCCAAACAGGAAACCCTGCGTGAATTCCTACGTACGCTTGATCTGAGTCTTGCCAAGGGCGCGGAGCTGCAGCCAGCACAGTTCAACCGGATTCTTGAGGCCGTTGAAGGCTCGGATCATCAAGAACTGGTCAATCAGGTCGTGCTGCGCACGCAAAGCCAAGCGGAATATAACCCCGATAATATCGGGCATTTCGGCCTGCATCTGCGCCGTTATGCGCATTTCACCTCGCCGATCCGCCGCTATGCCGACCTCATCGTTCACCGCGCTTTGATCAAAGCCCTGAAACTGGGAAGTGACGGACTAACGACAGAAGAAGAAACACAGCTCGAAGAAATCTCCGCACTGATTTCCTCGACCGAGCGTCGCGCCATGCTGGCCGAGCGTGAAACAGTAGACCGCCTCATCGCGCATTTTCTCGCCGCACATCTCGGCGACGAATATGAAGGGCGCGTTACGGGCGTCACACGGGCAGGCCTTTTCGTGAACCTTGCGACATATGGCGCGGATGGGCTGGTACCCATTTCAACTTTAGGTCATGAATACTATTTATATGACGAAGCGAACCATGCGATTGCCGGTGAACGGAGCGGTAAAGGCTTCCGGCTTGGTGATACAGTGACGGTTCGGCTTGTAGAGGCGCTCCCCGTTGCGGGCGCGCTTCGCTTTGAGATGGTTTCGGAACCGCATCCCCTGCCGATGGCGACCCGCTCGCATCATAAGGCAAGCCGGACGATGCGTGGGCGAAGGGGTAAACCCGCGGGTATTCCGCGTCAGAAGAGAAGAGGTCGCTGATGAGCACGCTAGAGGCCAATTCCGCGCAAAATGTTCAGGTTTTCGGTGGCGAAAGCCCCAAGGCCGCTCACCCGAAACGCCCTTTGGGTGAAGCTATGTGGCGCGGCTTTCGCGGACGTTGCCCGCATTGTGGTGAAGGAAAGCTTTTCCGGTCGTTTGTGAAGCCAGTGGCGCAGTGTTCCGTGTGTGGCGAAGACTACACGGAACAACGTGCCGACGACCTTCCTGCATACCTCACCATTCTGATCGTGGGACACGTGGTTGTAGGCGCTTTCATGGGTGTGGAAGCAACCACCAATCTGCCACTCTGGGCTCATATGGCGATCTGGGGACCGTTGACTGTGATCATGTCGCTGCTGCTGCTTCAACCTATGAAGGGCGCGACTATCGGCCTGCAATGGGCGCTCTACATGCATGGTTTCGGAGGTAAGGGCGAAGGTGAATATGGCGACGTGACCTGAAAGTCACCATGACTGCCATGGTTCAGCCCCCATCCACTTCGACTAAAGCCGTGAAAGCTTTGCGACCGCGTGACGCCGCATCCCTTTTGCTTGTCGACCGGTCGGGCAGCAAGCCGCGAATTCTCATGGGCAGACGCCACGCCAGCCTCGCCTTTATGCCCGGAAAGTTTGTTTTTCCGGGTGGTCGTGCCGATCCTGTAGACGGCGCTATCGCTGCCGCGGCTGAACTGAATAGTAATGATGTTGCCAAGCTGCTCGCAGGCATGGGGGCTCGTGCATCGCTGCGCCGCGCCCGTGCACTCGGCCTATGTGCCATTCGCGAAACCTTTGAAGAGACTGGCCTTCGCATCGGGCAAGCGACCTCAGCACCGGTTGCTTTGCCCACACATCGCGACTGGTCGGCCTTCCTCAATAAAGGCATGATGCCGGCTTTGAACAGCCTGCGTTATTTTGCTCGTGCGGTAACGCCCCCGGACTATGTTCGCCGTTTCGACACCCGTTTTTTTATCGCATTTCGCGATCATATATCGAAACTCGATCAGCAGCCACTCGTTCCCAGTGGCGAACTGGAAGACCTCGATTGGGTTTCCATTGATCAAATCGATTCACTCGACGTCGCTCATATTACTCAGGCGATCTTGAAAGAAGCGCGCGTGCTTCTAACGGATACCGAATTTGAACTGCCAGCCACCTTGCCGGTGGTACAATATTGGAAGCGGCATGGCCGCTTCATTCGCGAAGTGATCTGAACCCGATGAATAAAGAAATCCAACCCGCCGATCTTGTCCCGCAAGAACCTGGCGGCGGGCCGGCAGAGGGCCAGATGCACTGGCGTTCGCTTGCAGCAGCCATTGCCACGATCAGTGCAGTTGGTGCAGCAATTGGGCTGGGCATTCCGCTGTTGAGCGTTCTTCTGGAAAGCCGCGGTCATTCCGCCAGTCTGATAGGCGCTAACACTGCCGTGGCAGGACTGGCATCCATCGTTGCGGCTCCCCTTGCCGCCCCCATCGCCGCACGACTGGGTGTGGTCAAGGCGATTTTCCTTATGCTCATCATCGGAAGCGGAGCCTTTCTCGGCTTCCACTTCTTTCAACCGCTCTGGGCGTGGTTTGCGCTGCGCATCGTCCTGCATTTCGCGCTGACCGTACTTTTCGTTTTGTCCGAGTACTGGATCAATGCCTCCGCACCACCTGAGAAGCGCGGGCTCGTGCTTGGAATCTATTCGACATCACTTTCGCTGGGCTTTGCACTCGGACCGTGGTTGTTCTCGAAAATCGGGAGCACGGGCGGACTGCCTTTCTATGTCGGCTTCGTCATCATTCTGATCGCCCTCATACCGGTTGCGTTCGCATGGCGCGACAGTCCCGACTTCGAAGAAGGCGAACACGTCCCGTTCCTGCCCTTCATCTTTGCCGTTCCGACTGCAACTATGGCTGTCTTTGTTTTTGGTGCTGTGGAAACCGGCGGCTTTGCCCTCTTTCCAGTCTTCGGAGCGCGTATCGGTTATCCGGAAGCAGACGCAGCACTTCTGCTTACGATGATCGGCCTCGGCAATGTGTTGATGCAGATTCCATTAGGCCTTGTCAGCGATCGCATTTCGGATCGCCGCAAACTTCTGCTCTTCTGCGCCACGACGGGCCTGATCGGTATGATCGCCCTGCCCTATCTCATGCAGCACTGGTATCTCATGGCAGCCATTCTGTTCCTATGGGGCGGTGTAGTGGCTGGCCTCTATACGATCGGCCTCGCGCATCTCGGCTCCGAGCTGACGGGACGTGAGCTGGCATCCGCCAATGCCGCTTTCGTGTTCTGTTATGCCATCGGCATGCTTGCAGGACCGCAAGCCGTTGGTGTCGGTATGGACATGCTGGGACCAAAAGGATTCCCCATGACTCTCGGTGTGTTTTTTGCCGCATATGCACTCTTTGCAGCAGGAAGGCTGCTTTTGAGGAAGAAGCGGGCTTGACTTTTCGCCGCCAATACGTAGTGTCGCGCCAAATTTCCGCTGCCGGATGAGATTACCGGAATCGCTGGAGGTTTCCATCCATTGAGCATGATCCCGAGAATTGGGAACCGATTTTCGGCAAGATCATGCTCCGGCAAAGATACAGAGCAGGTAATTCGATATGGCCAAGGCTACGACGATCAAGATCAAGCTTTTGTCGACCGCTGACACCGGCTTCTTCTACGTAACGAAGAAGAACAGCCGCACGATGACGGAAAAGATGACAAAGACCAAGTACGACCCGATTGCGCGCAAGCACGTCGAGTTCAAGGAAACGAAGATCAAGTAATTCGTTTTCGGTCGTCATCGACAAGATGATTGAGATAAAAAGCCGTCTCTTCCGAGACGGCTTTTTTGCTTCCAGCTTCGTGGGTTCTTCAGGCAGCCGAAGAGACAATGCGATTGCGACCACCTTTCTTTGCCTGATAGAGCGCAGCATCTGCCCTCGAGAAAAGAGCGTCAGCGCTATCCCCCATCAGCCTCAGCCCTGCAACGCCCATGCTTATGGTCAAGTTGACCTTGTGCTTACCGGTGGCAACCGCAAAGGGCGTGTCTGACACAGCAACCCGGATTCGCTCGGCAACAGCCTTCGCAGCCTCCACATCGCTATCCGGCAGAACGACGACAAACTCCTCTCCGCCGTAGCGACACATGAGATCCATCCCACGGATATTCTTGCGCAGGCGCGTCGCAAATTCGCGAAGAACATCGTCACCAGCATCATGCCCGTATTGGTCGTTGATCCGTTTGAAGTGATCGAAGTCGAGCATGATGACTGACAATGGCCGCTCGCGCCCCATGGCGCGGGTCAGCAGGACAGGCATATGTGTATCGAGATAGCGGCGGTTGTGCAGCCCTGTGAGACTATCCGTCACCGCCATGGTGATCGTACGGTTCAGGCTCTGCCGCAGTAAATCGTTATAGCACTTCCGTTTGATCTGGGTTCGCAAGCGCGCAAACAGCTCCAGCTTCTCAAGCGGACGCATCAGATAGTCATTTACGCCAAGCTCCAGCGCACGCACCACGAGCGCGCCCTCATCTTCCCGAACAACGAGAATGATCGGCACCAGCCTTGTGCGTTCGATGGTTCGCAACTGCGAACAAAGGCGCAGCGGATCGTAATAAGTGAAGTTGGCTGAAACGACGATACTGTCGTAATCCGTATCTATCGCCCGGATCAAAGCCGTGTTGGCATCGCTGGCCACATCGACACGATAGGTCTCTCCAAGAATGAGACGAAGGCGTGCAGCCGCCAGTTCGTCCTCATCAACTATGAGAATGCGGGCGACCTCATCCTTATCGGCATAATTCCCGCCCATCTTGCTTGCCAGCAGCGTTTCCACTTCCGCGTCCGCAACTGTGCCCGTTCGCTGGAAAAGCTCATCAGAAACCAGTTTCAGCCGCGCCAGACTCTTCACACGCGACAATAATTGAAGATCGCTGACGGGCTTTGACAGAAAGTCGTCGGCGCCAGCTTCAAGGCCGCGAATCTTGTCATCGACACCATCGAGCGACGTCACCATCACAACAGGAATATTGGACGTACGTGGATCATCTTTCAATCGACGACATACTTCAAAACCGTCCATCTCCGGCATCAATATATCTAGAAGAACGACGTCAATCTGGCCGCCCAGACAAAGCTCAATGGCTTCAGGACCGCTATAAGCCGTAATAACCTCATAATATTCGGAGAGGAGCCTTGCCTCGAGGAGCTTTACATTGGAATCCACATCGTCAACGACGAGAATTCGTGCAGTCATGATGCCCCTCGCCCTGATTTCCGCTAAGCGTCGCCCAAATAGGATTTGATTGTCTCTATGAAGCGCGGCACCGATATCGGCTTGGATATATAGGCTTCACAGCCGCCCTGCCGAATACGCTCCTCGTCGCCCTTCATTGCAAAAGCCGTCACGGCAATAACCGGAATGTGCCGCAACTCGTCATCGTCTTTCAGCCATTTTGTGACTTCCAGTCCCGACACCTCGGGAAGCTGTATGTCCATGAGAATCAGATCAGGTCGATGTTCGCGCGCAAGATCGAGCGCCTCAAGCCCGTTTCTCGTCCGGATGGTCTCATATCCGCTGGCTTCGATAAGATCGCGAAACAACTTCATATTGAGTTCGTTGTCTTCGACAATCATCACGCTTTTCGGCATCGAAAATTCCTTGGTCTTATTCCCTGCAGCAACCCGGCATTTGCTCGATTTTCTTATCCGCCAGAGAGTCCCCACTTCTTAGACTGCGGGTAGTTTAACCTCATTTCATTGATGAAAGGCAAATAATTCCATTGTTCCTCGACTGAGCGACCGTTACACATTCGGCAAAGCAACAGAAAAAGCGGAGAAACCACATGAAAACGCCGATGAGCCAGGCGGATGCGGAAGCGATCGCCATTGAAGCGTTGGCGTGGTTGGCTCAGGACAAGGACCTGCTGCCTCGCTTCCTCGCCCTGACAGGCATTGAAGCTGCGTCGATCCGGCAGGCAGCACGTGAACCTGGCTTTCTGGCGGGTGTATTACAATTTTTTCTGACACATGAGCCGACGCTGCTGCGCTACTGCGACGAGGCTGGCCGTGATCCGGCAACAATTGAGAAAGCCTTGTCATATCTGCCCGGCGGGCTGAACCAGCACCTTTAGCAAAGACTTCGATCCGCAATTAAAAGCCCGGCATTGCCGGGCTTCTTGGTAATTATTCAGCAGCGGGATTTGCCGCAGAAACCTCGGCTTCGTTCGAAACCGACAATACGTTCAACTCGTGCTGCTTGCCATCCCGTGCAGTCCAGGAAATCGACTGGCCGGGTGCAAGGCCGATCAGCGCAGTACCGATAGGCGTGAGAATCGAAATTTTGCCCTGCGCGATATCCGCTTCGCCCGGATATACCAGAGTCACCCGACGCTCCTGCCCGTCATTGGAGCGAAACTCCACAGTAGAGCCCATGTGAATCACATTCTGCGGCAAACGCTTCGCAGGAACGACTTTCGCGCGGTCAAGTTCAACCATCAACTCCTCGGCGATCTCCTCGAGACGTTCCGAAACGTTTGTGGCCAGCCCCATCAGACGCTCATAGTCGATTTCGCTAACAACGATATTGGGCTTCTTGCGATTCTTTCCGCTCATGGCGAGTGCTCACTGCTGTTGAAAGGTAATAAGTCTCCGTGCTGTTTCTGCACGAAGCCGTTCAGATTGATTTTAATGAAAGCGCTTATTTGAAATCCGCTTTTGGACAAGCGGCGTACCGTCCCCCGGAGTTCCCCTGCGCTAGGCAGAACTCGAGGGTAGCTATCCCGTGATCGGATAAACCCGATGAAGTATGGATGCAAAACGGTTGTTCATATTGCTAAACTTGGTGATATTCCCGGCAATGTCAAGTGTAAGACCAACCGGGATGATATATCCCCATGGCACTTCGGCCTTTCGATGCTATAAAAGGATGTTCCTTTTATGTTCATCAGACGGTTCGTCCTCATGGCTGACACCATTGCACCTAACAGTTCGGAAAAAGGTGTATGCCGCGACTGCCTTGCGCCGCAAAAATCGCACACTGGCAGACGATGCCATGCATGCGGCAGCCCTCGCCTTCTCCGTCACAGCGAGCTTTATAAGCTCTCTCTGGCGCATGTTGATTGTGATGCGTTTTACGCCTCGGTCGAAAAACGCGACAATCCGGAACTGCGGGACAAACCGCTCATCATCGGCGGCGGAAAACGCGGCGTGGTATCGACGGCCTGCTATCTTGCCCGCATTCATGGCGTGCGATCTGCCATGCCCATGTTCAAGGCACTGGAAGCCTGTCCCGACGCCGTCGTCGTTAAGCCAAACATGGAAAAGTATGTTCGCGTTGGTCGTGAAGTGCGGCAAATGATGCGTGACCTGACGCCCCTCGTCGAACCTCTTTCCATCGATGAGGCTTTTCTGGATCTGAGCGGCACGGAACGCCTGCATAAAGCGCCACCTGCTATTGTTCTCGCCCACTTCGCCAAACGCGTAGAGGATGAAATAGGCATTTCTGCCTCGATCGGGCTATCCTATTGCAAGTTTCTGGCCAAGGTTGCATCAGATATCGAAAAGCCGCGCGGTTTTTCCGTTATCGGTGAAGCAGAAGCCCTGACGTTTCTGCGAGACCGATCCGTCAGCACGATCTGGGGAGTAGGCAAGGCTTTCGCAGCCAAACTGGAGAGTGACGGAATCAGGTCGATTGGCCAACTCCAGACGATGGAAGAAGGTGCACTTATGAAGGCGTATGGCACTATGGGGCAGCGTCTTTACCGTTTGTCACGAGGACAGGACAGCCGGAAGGTCGAGCCGGACCACGACATGAAAAGTGTTTCGGCAGAAACAACCTTCAACAATGACTTGTCGGATGCCAACGATCTCGTTCCTGTTCTTCGGGCGCTCGCCGAAAAGGTCTCGCGGCGACTGAAAGCAAGTGAAATAGCCGGGCGTACTGTCGTTTTGAAGCTGAAAACACACGACTTCAAATCGCGTACGCGCAATCGGCAGCTTTCTGATCCCACCCAGCTCGCGGACAGAATCTTCCGCCACGGATTGCAGCTTCTTGAAAAAGAACTGGATGGAACACGATTTAGATTGCTAGGGATTGGGGTTAGCGAGCTTTCTTCAAGTGATCGCGCCGATCCGCCCGATCTTGTAGACACTCAGGCGACCAAACGCGCCGTCGCCGAAAATGCCATCGACAAGTTGCGAAACAAATTTGGATTGAGTGTTGTCGAAACCGGCTATACCTTCTCCAAGGGCAATCTGGCACGCCCGCAAATGCCGCCAGATCGAGACGACCAGCATTGAAATTACAAAGCGCGAAGAAACCTTTGTAGAAATCTTCTACATTTGGCTCTAACGGCTTGACGAGACCGATCTGTATCAATATTGGAACGGGCCAAGGCGCTACCAACTGATTTGGCAACTGCCTTACGGAAGGCCTCGTGGCGGAGTGGTTACGCAGAGGACTGCAAATCCTTGCACCCCGGTTCGATTCCGGGCGAGGCCTCCAATATTTCCATATATAAAATCAATAGACTATTGAGATCAGCGTCGAATTCGACATGGCGAGCCTTGTTGCATCATGTTGGAAGTTAATTCCTATAAATTACAAATGGTGACGCAAAAATTGGGCGAACCCGTGTGACATCGAGCGCAACATACTTGGCTCTGTTTGTTGTCGTGAACAAAACAAAAGCCTCGGCAGGTGAAGTCTAAAGAAATTGCAGTCATGTTTGGTGGTATTTGTGTTCGTGTAACACGCAATAAATACGTAATTTAGACGCTTTGTAATTTCGACAGAATTGGCAAGCGCAATCCCGCTATTGCCAGATAAGAAATATTTCAAACACTTCTGAACTCTAACGGCGCAAGGACAAGACTTTGCGGCCACTATTCATATCAGCTGACTAAGAATAACGCCCGTACCAGCACTACATAGCGCAACAAGCACCAAGAACCTCGGTATCGAAAGCTGCTCGATCCATTCAATCGCTCGTATACGAGGCGCTTCTATGCCTTTCTTATCAAGCATTATCCCCTCCCACTATTTTTGTATATTTTATCATACGGTCAAAATTTGTCACCCGTCACTTTAGTTTAGAACGAGATCAGCTATTTACCGATGTGTAAGAACACCAAACACCGCGAGAAAAAATGAGAAACCATTGAAAAAAATGACGCATGTATTGTATGACTGATTTGATGCATCGGGCGGGACGTAAACTATACTTGGCAGGAGAGCCAGCTATGTCACCGAAGCTTAAAGCTGCCCTTGTGGGTGCAGTCATCGCAGTTGTTGTCGGCTTTGCCGCGTCGCAAGGACTGATCAGCCAACAGACAGCAGAAGACATAAAAACCAAGACAAATGAGGTCCTTGCAGAAGAACCTGCACCAGCACCTCAACAGCCTGCTCCCGCGCCTGCCGAAGCTTCTCAACCGCAAGAAAACGATACGCCGGCACAATAAGGCTCAAAGCGACTTCAACCCACCGCTTCCGCCGGCATTAAAAACCGGACCAACCTGTAATAAGCGACCCAGCTAGCGTCCGGTTAGAACTTTCGGGGCAAGGATTAACTGACCTTGTCCGTTGACATAATCCATATTGAAGTAAGCTCTGGCCCATTGAGAGAGCCAAGGAATGAAGCGCAACCGTTTCATCGACGAACAAATTATTGGTATTCTGAAGGAGCATGAGGCGGGCACACTGGTCTCGGAGCTTTGTCGTAATCACAGCGTCAGCGATGCCAGCATCTATAAATGGAAGGCCAAGTTCGGCGGGATGGACGTATCTGAGGCCAAGCGACTGAAGACGCTGGGGGACGAAAACACGAAGCTGAGGTGTCTCTTGGCGGAGGCGATGCTCTATAATGCAGCTTTGAAGGACCTTTTGTGACGCCCGCAGCCCAACGGAATGCTGTCGCGTATCTGATGAACCACCATCGGATGAGCGAACGGCAGACGTGTAAAGCCATCAGCGTTTGCCGGATGACGGTTCGTTACGAAAGCAGCTGTATCGACGACCATGACCTTCGCGAGCGAATGAGACTCTTCCGATTCTATCGGGAGGAGAAGTTGACAGTAAGCAAGCGTGGCGGTCGGAAGCGAGCGATAGGCACACGTACACCGATGCTGATCCCGATGGCAGCCAATGATCGTTGGTCGCTAGACTTCGTTTCGGATCAACTCACCGATGGACGCAGGTTCCGGATCCTGACTGTCGTCGATGATTGCACGAGGGAGTACCTGGCACTCGTCGGCGAGACGTCGCTTTCCGGTTTGCGCGTTGCCTGCGAGCTTGACCGGATCATTGAGGAACGCGGCAAACCCCGACTGATCGTCAGTGACAATGGCAGCGAATTCACCAGCAACGCGATCCTGCAATGGACGGCTGCGAGACGAGTTCTTGAATGAAACCTTCTTCTCGTCATTGCCCCAAGCTCGCTCAGCGCTTTCAATTTGGCGCAGCGATTACAACGGCCACCGACCACATTCTATTCTCGGCTGGCTGACACCTGCCAAGTTCGCTCAGACTATCGACCCGCGACGCGATGCGGTACTGCGCAGCCGAAATGGGTCCGCACCGCAACCCGCCGCTACCGCCCCAAATACAGCAACCCAAAACCGCTGGAGCGAACTCAAAACTGGATAAAATTTTTTTGGGGGGGGCACGGTCAGACATTTTCACCAGACTTGAATCACATCAAGTTAGCCTTCTTGATATCTCCCCAACCTTCAATAATCGCTCGGAGGAAGCGCGAACCAACGCTCCCCGCACGGGCCAATGGCAATCCAATTGATCTGCCACCCTTGACCATCAATGTTACCTAATGTTTGTAACACGCCGAATTGTTATCGGATCAACTGAACAAGCATGTGGGCGCAGACCGCGATAACAAAAACTGCGGCGAATCCGGATTCGAGACGAAAATACCAAGGCATTGCCATTCTCCAATCATGGTTAACAGACAGCTAACCAACGCACGAAAAACGATTTGGTTCAAAATGCTTCAGCAAAGAATGAATATCATCACCCGTTAAAGGACGCATCATAGCTTCATTGCTATCTATCCGCTTTGAATTGAGATGATACCGGCGAGCTCACATGGAGGGATTTTGATCATTCGCGAAGGTATGGCCGACCGTACAATGCCTGCGCTCTCAAGCGCTTAGCTACGTCGTCTCGACAAACTCGCTAAATCGTTAGCGTGCCCTTACACCGCAATCAATAGAGTGTCCAAGTAGTTCGGTCACGCACCAAAGTGCACTGCGCCAGAAACTTCGTTTTGAATGCAATGAAAAACTGAGCAACTTCATGAGATGAAGTGGCTCCCCGGGCCGGATTCGAACCAGCGACCAACCGGTTAACAGCCGGTTGCTCTACCGCTGAGCTACCGGGGAACAGGTGCTCGTCGTGTCAGCGAGGTGGCGTATAGCAAAAGGATTTCGCGTTTGCAAAGGGCTAAATCCATTTTTTTTCATCTTTTTGCATTATGGGACAAAAACCCTATATTCTCTGGGACGTTTTCCTCCTGTGAATTGTAACATATCAGCCTAAGAGATGCGCCTGTGAGTGACGAATACGCCGAAACACCCCGGAAAAAAGCCATCGTGATTCTTGGTCGGCGAATCCCAATGCCGCAATCAGTCATGATGCGGCGCATGCTTGGCGGCACGCTCGTCGTCGGCGGCTCGTTGGGGTTTCTCCCGATTCTCGGTTTCTGGATGCTTCCACTTGGGCTTATCGTGCTTTCTCACGATTCTCATCGCGTCCGTCGCTTGCGCCGCAGAAGTGAAATCCACATCTGGCGCAAATGGCTGAAACGAAGGCCGACCGACGCGTAAAGTTGTTCAGCTATTGCGTGCCTGATGTTGCTATCGCCCAGCCCCATTGCTCTATGAGGACGACACAAGAATGGGCCATCATTGCCAAGAGCGCCCCGATAGTTCTACTTGCGTAATTCGCCTGGCGTGGTCTGTCGGTGTTTTCGCAAAGCCGTTGTAAGATGGCTCTGGCTGGAAAAATTCAAATGGTGTGCGATCTCATTTATTGGCATCGATGTTTTTCTGAGGCACCGCTCAGCTTCGTCAAGCCTCAGTTCCATCAGGTACTGGTGAGGCGTCTGCCCAAAACTCTTTCGAAAGCATGTCGAAAAATGCCCAGCTGAAATTCCCAACAATGCTGCCATATCTGGAACCGAAAGAGGCTTGTGAAAGTTTTGGTTGAGATAGGCTTCTATCTGATGACGCGCTGCTTTGCTGAGTCCGACCTTATTGTCGATTGAAGCGCGCTCATTTAACAAGCTGCGCGCGACCGTGCGCATTAGAACCAACCCGAGAGCATTCAGGTAAGCTTCATCCTGCCCACCTCGCCGGCAAATTTCATCCCAGATCATATGAGATAGCGGCATGCAATCTTTGCATGAGAAACTCGCAACGTTCTTGGAGCCGTTGATTTCCCCGAATAGAGAGGCCAGAAAGGGCCCGTCCTGCAAAAGCTGCTCATCTGGCTGCATGGATATGATTTCGATGGGATTCGGCCAGTCGATTGATAAATCCGTAGAAGCCGGAATAATGAAAACAGTTCCAGCGGGGTAACTAGATTTCTCATCTTGCCGCACAGAAGAATACCATTTTAAATTGTGGACCTGTTCTCGCAGAACCATGATGGTTGTAACATCTCTGTGGTAACTCGCCACCCCGATTTGGGTAGTCGCGCACGTTAAACCGCTCTTGCTCGCTTTCGTCTGCACTTTTGTACCAGCCTCCTTCCCCGCTCTCTAACCTGTAATAATTGATTGAAATTCAATCACTAAGCTCATCCTCACCTTAATCATTCGATCTGAAAACAGAGAATAAGAACACACAGTTTGTTGCTAGACCGCGCACAGCCTCCCTGTCGTACACTTGTAAAAAATACAACCAATCAACTTCAATGTTCACAATAATACAATTTAAACGTGTAGTTGAAATTTGCAATCGGAATCTCAAGCGCTAAACATCGATTATTCTTTTGCAAATGGTTCGCAATAGCACTTGATCGTAAAACAGCGATCGGCTATGCAATTGCAACTGATTGGCAACAAGGATTTGGATATGCTGCGTCGTATTTTACGAACAACAACACTCGGCCTCGTGAGCGGAGCTCTTCTCTGGACAAGCGCAAGCGTTGCTTTTGCGGAGAAATTCAAGGCCGTGACGACATTCACTGTTATCGCCGATATTGCGCAGAATGTTGCGGGCGATGCCGCGACGGTTGAGTCAATCACGAAGCCAGGTGCCGAGATCCACAATTATCAGCCAACACCGGGAGATCTGATTAAAGCTCAGGACGCCAAGCTGGTCCTCTGGAATGGCCTTGGTCTGGAACTATGGTTCGAAAAATTCTTTTCGCGTCTCAAGGATGTTCCAAGCGCAGTTGTTTCCGATGGCGTTGATCCAATCGATATCAGCGAGGGACCTTATAGCGGCAAGCCAAATCCGCATGCCTGGATGTCACCGAATGCCGCATTGATCTATGTCGACAATATTCGGGATGCGTTTGTCAAAAATGATCCGGCGAACGCTGACATCTACAAGGCAAATGCAGAGATTTACAAAGCGAAGATTAAAGCGACGATCGATCCTATCCGGGCTGAGCTGACGGCTATTCCTGAAGACAAGCGTTGGCTCGTTTCAAGTGAAGGCGCATTCTCCTATCTGGCTCGGGACTTCGGTTTGAAAGAGCTTTATCTCTGGCCAATCAATGCAGACCAACAGGGCACTCCACAGCAGGTGCGAAAAGTGATCGATGCAGTGCGCGAAAATGGCATTACGGCTGTCTTTTCCGAAAGCACGGTTTCTCCTGCCCCAGCCAAGCAGGTCGCTCGTGAGACCGGCGCAAAATATGCCGGTGTTCTCTATGTTGATTCACTTTCGGACCCCGACGGTCCCGTGCCGACATATATTGATCTCCTGAAAGTCACCTCCAGCACGATTGCCCAAGGGCTCAAACAATGAATGCACCCATAGATCTTCATGGAGATACCTTCGCCGTGCTGGATAAAAGCGCGGTCGACGGTATCAACGTGCAAAATGCAACTGTCACGTATCGAAACGGCCATACGGCTTTACACAATGCAAGTTTTACGACCCCAACCGGAACGATTACAGCGCTTGTCGGCGTCAACGGATCCGGCAAGTCGACCCTGTTCAAAGCGATTATGGGGTTTGTCAAACTAGCCAAGGGCGAAATATCTATTCTCGGAATGCCGGTTGGGGCTGCGCTCAAGAAGAACCTAGTGGCTTACGTCCCGCAAAGTGAGGACGTCGACTGGAACTTTCCGGTTCTCGTCGAAGATGTCGTCATGATGGGTCGCTACGGCCATATGGGCATGATGCGCATCCCGCGCCGCGCCGACAAAGAAGCCGTAGAAAAAGCGCTTGATCGCGTGAATATGCTCGAATTTCGTCATCGACAGATCGGTGAGCTTTCAGGCGGGCAAAAGAAACGGGTATTTCTTGCACGAGCGCTCGCACAAGACGGGCGCGTCATTCTTCTGGATGAACCCTTCACTGGCGTAGATGTGAAGACCGAAGAAGCAATCGTCACACTTCTTCGCAGTTTGCGAGATGAGGGGCGCGTCATGCTGGTCTCGACCCACAATCTTGGCAGTGTTCCCGAATTCTGCGACCGAACCGTATTACTGAAACGAACAGTTCTCGGTTACGGGCCGACTGCGGAGGTTTTCACACAAGAGAACCTCGAAAAGACTTTCGGCGGCGTGCTGCGCCATCTTGTACTCGGCGAGACTAGCGGTGCAGGACGAGGCGCCGTCAGCGTCATAACTGACGATGAGCGCCCGTTTGTTGTTTATGAGAACGAAGACTCCGCGACCCGCAAACGGAGCCAGCAACAATGACCGTATTACTTGAGCCGTTCAGTTATAGCTACATGCTGAATGCGATGTGGGTTTCGGCGCTGGTGGGCGGGGTATGTGCCTTTCTTTCGGCTTATCTCATGCTGAAAGGTTGGTCGCTGATTGGCGACGCTCTATCCCATTCCATCGTCCCTGGCGTTGCGGGCGCTTATATGCTTGGCCTCCCCTTCTCCATCGGCGCATTTTTCTCTGGCGGTCTCGCCGCAGCAGCGATGCTCTTTCTCAACCAACGTACAAAGCTGAAGGAAGATGCGATCATCGGTCTGATCTTCTCGTCATTCTTCGGGCTTGGCCTCTTCATGATCTCGTTAAAGCCGACGGCCGTCAGCATTCAGACCATCGTTCTCGGCAATATCCTCGCCATCACACCGGAAGATACTCTACAACTGGCAATCATCGGCTTCGTTTCCCTGTCGCTGCTTCTTTTGAAGTGGAAAGATCTGATGGTAGTGTTCTTCGATGAAAACCATGCGCGTTCGATCGGTCTCAAGCCCAATCTGTTGAAGATCATGTTCTTCACATTGCTGTCGGCATCGACTGTCGCCGCGATGCAGACGGTTGGTGCCTTTCTCGTCATCTGTATGGTGGTAACGCCCGGTGCAACCGCATATCTACTGACAGACCGGTTTTCGCGACTGCTTTGGATTGCTGTTGCTATCGGCTCTGTCACAAGCTTCACAGGAGCCTATGTAAGCTATTTTCTGGACGGTGCGACGGGAGGCATCATCGTCGTTCTCCAGACGCTTGTCTTCCTCAGTGTATTTCTGCTTGCTCCAAAGCATGGGCTGCTGGCCGCACGCCGCAAAGCGGCAATCGCTCTAAGGGAGTTCCAGCAATGACCATTCTGGATATGCTGGCCTCACCGTTTCAGTTCGAGTTCATGCGCTATGCACTGGCTATTTCCGTGCTCATCGCGATACCAACAGCATTGCTGTCGTGCTTTCTGGTCCTCAAGGGCTGGTCATTGATGGGTGACGCTATCAGCCACGCGGTTCTTCCGGGTGTGGTTGTCGCCTATATTATCGGAATACCCTTCGGTATCGGAGCCTTCGTAGCGGGCATGGCCTGCGCCCTTGCAACCGGCTACCTCACCGAAAACAGCCGCATCAAGCAGGATACGGTGATGGGCATCGTATTCTCCGGCATGTTCGGTCTTGGTCTGGTTCTTTATGTTGCGATCCGCTCGACGGTGCATCTCGATCATATTCTGTTCGGCGACATGCTCGGAATAACATTGTCCGACCTCATCGAAACGGCTATTATCGCCGCACTGACCGCTGGTATTCTTGTGGTCAAATGGCGCGACTTCCTGCTGCACGCTTTCGATCCGGCGCAAGCCAGAGCCGTCGGCCTACCGGTCCGCCTGCTGCATTACGGCTTGCTTTGCCTGATTTCACTTACAATTGTCGGCGTTTTGAAGGCCGTAGGCATCATTCTGGCTATCGCCATGTTGATTGCGCCCGGTGCAATTGCGTTTCTGCTCACACGCAAATTCAGCACCATGATGCTGCTCGCCGTAACAATTGCGGTCACCGCATCCTTCTTCGGTGTCTATCTGGCTTTTTTCATCGACAGCGCGCCCGCTCCGACAATCGTTCTGCTGATGACCGCAATGTTTCTCGCCGCGTTCATCTACTCTTCCCGGAGAAATGCCAAGTTCGAAGAACGTGCAGAAGAAGTTTGACTGAACGCTCATAACAAGCTGGGTCCTGTACACTCTCCGTCGGACCTGCTTGCGTGCGACGTGGACAGCTTTGCAAAGCTGTCCACGTCTTCGTCTTTACGTCATACAGCTGTTATAAATTCTCGCTAAACAGCGCCTAGACGACGTTCCAAAATGGAACTGAAGATAGTTTTTTCAGCGCAACTTCACTTTTGCGGCTTGTCGAGGTGGCTTAAAGATGCTTCAATCCAATTTGCACGGCTGTGCAGAAAAAATAAAATCAGCCGGCGATCCTGGGGAGGAGACGCTTATGCCAGCGTTTTTGGAGGTGGCGGACGCGCGCGTTCGTTATGGCAACAATGAAGTTCTCAAAGGCGTAAATCTATCCGTCAAGAAGGGTGAGTTCGTCGCGCTTCTCGGCTCGTCTGGGTGCGGCAAGACAACCCTGCTGCGTGCGATTGCAGGCTTCAACATGCCGTCCAACGGTGCGATCCGTGTAGACGGCAGAGACGTCACCAAATCGCCCCCGGATAAACGCGGAATGGCCCTTGTCTTCCAGTCTTACGCGCTCTGGCCGCATATGACTGTCGCGCAGAACATGGGTTATGGTCTGCGTATTCGTGGCACGACGAAGGAGACCATCAAGCAGAAGGTTGATGAAGTTGCTTGCCTGCTGGGGCTGGATGCTTTGCTGGAGCGCAAACCTGCCGCCCTTTCCGGCGGACAACGCCAGCGCGTCGCCCTCGGGCGCGCCCTCGCCATTCAGCCTGACATCCTGCTTCTCGATGAGCCGCTCTCCAATCTCGATGCACGCATCAGACTATCGGTTCGCCATGAGATCAGCGCTTTGCAGCGCCGTCTCGGCATTACAGCTGTTCACGTAACGCATGATCGGGAAGAAGCCATGGTCATGGCCGACCGTATCGTCATTCTCAATAATGGCGAAATTGCTCAGGCAGGTGCTCCAGAAGAGGTTTACAACCACCCCGCCTCGGATTTCGTCGCGGCATTTATGGGCGCTGAGAATCTGATCGAAGTACCAATCCAGATCAAAGCCGACCGTATCGAGATCGCAGCAGGCGCCAACAACAAGGCGAGCACGATTTCGGCAGGACGCCGAAATCTGTCCGACGGCATGGCATCGGCTCGTTTCCGCAGCGAAGCAGCCTGTCTCACCAAGCCGGGAGTTGATCGGAACTCCCCGACGTCCGAATTAGCCCTCAACGGCACGGTGGAGCAGACCAGCTATCCCGGTGGCCTCTGGAGACACATGATCCGCGTCGGGGATCGGCACATCATGGTCGACGCACAGGAAAGCCATCAGCCCGGCGCCAATGTAGAAATCCACATACCTGAACACGCCCTGTTTCTGTTCGACAAATAGTCAGGCGCTCGCCGTCTTTTCGTCAGTGTGCTGATGATGCGTCATTGAGTTAATGGGAGACTAGAGATCAACGAAATACGCAATTCACGTTGAACTTGATCGTGCACAGCTGTGCACGTTGACCTCGACGTCTTTCCCGCACCAAAATGGGGCCCCCCGTTTCAAGATCGTTTTCACGGGCATTTTCGTGCCCGTGAATGCCACCATTCCCGATAGACGCCACTGGATGCACTGCATCTGCTTTCAATCAAAAGACCGGAAATCCCGGTTTCATACAGGAGTCCTTTTCATGAGAACTATCCTGAACGCGGCAATGGCAATTGGCCTCACCGTTGCACCCGCCACCGCCGATGAGCTTACCGTCATCACGGCAGGTGACCAGAACATGGTTGACTATATCAATCAGTATCTCGGACCGTTGTTCGAGAAGGAAAATCCCGGAACGACCGTTCGCGTTGTGGGAACAGGTCCCGGCGATGCGGGTTCGCAGAAGGTTCTCGAGCGTTTCGAAGCCCAGTCCAAGGCTGGCGTGGAAAAATGGGACACCGACGTCGCCGTCGTCCACGAGAAGTTCGTCGGACCTATGGTAACAGCGAAGTTCCTCGAAAATTATCGCGGCAAAATCGACAGCGGTAAGCTGGTGACGCGCGATAATGCGAAAATGGCGCTCGGTACGGATGTCGACGGCTACGTCATGCCGATGTTCAACAGCCAGACCGCACTTGCCTACAATCCTGCACTCGTTGCCAATCCGCCAAAGAGTTATGACGAGCTCGTCGCATGGGCCAAGGAAAACCCAAAGCAATTCGGCTATAACGGCATCAAGGGTGGCGCATCGGGCGTGAGCTTTGTTATGGGCTGGATCTATGCTTATGGTGGCGACGCAGACAAGCTGATGAAGGGTCCATTCGAAGAGGGCGAAGCGAAGAACTGGGACAAGGCGTTTGCCTCGCTAAAGGACTTTACTAAGAACGCCACCCTCACCCCAGGCAATGCAGGCACTCTCGACATGTTGAGCCGTGGCGAAATCGCGATGGGACCAGTCTGGGTCGACATGTTCTATTCGTGGAAGGCGAATGGACAGCTTCCCCCGGAAATGAAACTTGTCCTACCGGCTCCCGGCATGCCCGGTCAGCCGATGCATTATGTGATCCCGGAAAAAAGCGCGCATAAGGAACTGGCCGAAAAATTCGTGGCATTGGCGACGAGCCCGAAAGTACAGGCCGAAGGTATCGTGAAGCGCTTCAACTGGTATCCGGGCATCGATGCCGACCATGTCAAGGCAGAGCTGGACGGTGACACCTGGAACAAGCTCTTCACCGACATTTCGCCGGATGAGCTTGCTAAATACGGCAAACCCTTCCCAATCGCACCTTATAACAGCGCGATTCTGGAAGCTTATGAGCGTCAGGTCGGCAATTAAGTCCGACAATCCTGCCTTCTATCGGAGCGCTTTGACGAACTGGGTTCCATTCGGAGCGCTCCGAAATTGACGCCGGATTACGCAATCAAAGCACCACGAGTGTTTCCGGCGCGCATCCTACTTCATGAGGTTTCGAATGTCGCATCGACTGACGGGGATTCTTCTTGTCGCGCCGGCACTGGCGATCGTCCTATTGCTGTTCATCGTACCGCTTTTTGGAGCGATCACCGGAGCTTTCAATGTTTCCGGGGAATGGGGAACCGGCAATTTCACCAAAGCATTCGAACTTTATTCCAGCGACATCATCTTCACCTTTGTCATCGTTACACTGTCGTCCCTGCTGATTGCGTTATTCTCTATCGCCATCGGCGGTTACCTGACGCTTGGCTCGAACCCGCGCGCTGTCACTGTCCTGCGCTGGCTCTATCGCTGGCCGCTTTTCATCCCCTTCATTGTCGTTGGCCAGATACTCCGCACCTTCCTTGCCAAGAACGGGTTGATGAACAGCCTGCTCATCGAAACAGGGGTCCTTACCCCCTTGCAGGCAATGAGCTTTCTCGACTGGCGTGGCATCGTCATTGCATTCGTCTGGAAACAGACGCCATTTGTCACGTTGTTGCTGGCAGGTGCAATGGCATCCATCGATCGCAGCACGATTGAATCCGCTCGCAATCTTGGTGCCGGGCGGCTGCGCATTCTCATCGAGATTGTTCTGCCGCAAGTCCGCCAAACGCTGCTCGTTGGGTTGATACTGAGCTTTGTCACCATGATGTCCGTCTTGTCCGTGCCTTTGATGATCAACGCCCAATCACCAACGATGATTACGGCAAACATGGCATTCCGTATCAATGCTTATGGGGATTACGGCGTCGCAAATGCATTGGGTACGATCTCGCTCCTCATGACCAGCCTCGTCGCCTGGGTTTACCTGCGCCAGACCATGAAGGAACACGGCCAATGAGCAACATCATCGACTGGCGCTGGATACCACGTGGCATATTGCTTGGTCTGCTCGCCTTCGCGATTTTCGGGCCACTCGCCAACCTGCTTCTGTGGGCTGTAGCTGAGCGTTGGTATTTCCCACACACACTGCCGCTTCAGTATGGTTTCTCTTTCTGGACGAATGTGTTTTCGCCTCGCGGCAATGCGCTCTCGTCACTTGGCACAAGCGTTCTTATTGCAGGCCTGACAGTGATCGTTTCACTTGGCCTCGCCATTCCCGCCGGTTACGCTCTCGCACGCCTGAAACTGCCGTTTCGCGGGCTGATCCTGCTGACGCTGCTGATCCCGCAAGCTTTTCCGAACCTGCCCGTTTACGTAAACATCGCGCAGATGTTCTACTCGTTCGGCTTGAATGGCACGATCACAGGTGTCGTTCTGGTGCATGTCACTCATGGTCTGGTCTATGCCGTCTGGATCGCCACGGCAGCGTTTTCGGCAATTGATCGGGAGCTTGAAGAAGCGGCGCGCTCAATGGGCGCTTCCGCCCTCAAGACGTTCTTCGACATCACCCTGCCAATAGCCGCACCGGGTTTGCTTGCAAGCGCGATCTTTGTCTTTCTTGAATCGCTCGACGAGTTCACCGG
Source organism: Ochrobactrum sp. XJ1 (assembly GCF_024701725.1). Lineage (NCBI taxonomy): Bacteria > Pseudomonadati > Pseudomonadota > Alphaproteobacteria > Hyphomicrobiales > Brucellaceae > Ochrobactrum > Ochrobactrum sp. XJ1. Next base: position 541,174 of record NZ_VDGD01000001.1, on the reverse strand, counting down.
CACTTATTTCGTTGGCGCCCCTGATATTTCCACCCTGCCCTTGCTGCTTTATACAGCGAGTTCCGGCGGCAATTATCAAATCGCGTCGATCAGCGCATTGATATTGCTGGTGCCATCAATTGCCTTCATGTTCGTGGTCGAGCGCTTCCTCAGGGCCGATGTTCTTTCAAAAGTAGGGCGATAAAATGCCGGATAAAGAAATGCAGCGAGAACAAGACGGCGCGGATAACCAGCCACGGTTCATCAGCGCGCATGAAGTCGCGCTCGAGGCAGGCGTGTCACGCTCCGCTGTGTCCCGAACCTTTACGCCTGGCGCCAGTGTTTCGCCCTCAACACGCGAGAAAGTGCTCAAAGCTGCCGAAAAACTTGGATATCAGGTCAATGACCTTGCGCGCGGTCTTCTTGCCAATCGCAGTCGTATCGTCGGAATGATTGCGGCAGACCCGGATAGTCCTTTTCGCTCCCGCCAGATTGCAGCGCTTTCCCGTCGACTTGCAGCACGTGGCAGTGTGCCGGTGTTGATCCCGACCGGCCAGCATGGAGAAAACCTCTCTGCAGCCCACGAAACGCTGTTGCGCTATCGTGCCGAAGCGACGGTAGTTCTTTCCGGCATGCCCTCGTCGTCATTTGTCGATCTTGCCCAACGAAACGGCCAGACCCTGATCCTTGTCGGGCGAACCGAAGAGGGAGCCGATCATATTCACATCAACAATCGACTAGCCGCCGAAACGGCTGTCGAAATTTTCGCGGCACGAGGCATGAAAAAGCTTGGCCTCATAACGTCGAATGTCGGTAGTCTCAATCTGATTGAACGTGAGGAAGCTTTCATCGCCAAAGGCAAAAGCCTCGGATTGAGCGTCAGTATACAGCGCGGTGACCTGACCGACTATGACGGCGGTTACGGCGCGGCCTCCTTACTCCTCGGCGAGCGAGAGCGCGTCGAAGGCGTGTTTTGCGTCAACGACCTTATGGCTTTCGGCCTGATGGACTGCGCGCGCGATGTCTTCAATCTCTCTATTCCTGACGATATTTCGGTTATCGGCTTCGATAATGTCACGGAAGCACGCTGGGGGGCCTACCGGCTGACAACATTCGATCAGAATGCTGAACGCCTCTCTGCCGAAATCATCCGTCTGCTTGACGAGAGACAGGCCGCGCCAAATGCGCTGCCTCAGACAGTTGTGCTCGAACTACCGCTCATATTGCGGAACAGCGTCAGGCCACTTAAAAACGAACGCGGCGTTCGAGGGATGCCAAATCAATGACTTTCCACTCCATCTGGTTGCGTCCTGCACGCGATGACCTCAAATTTCTGGAATCCATCGTTGCAGAACTGGCTGGCCACTTTGCTTCGCCCGTATTTGAACCACATGCGACACTTGTACCCGATATGATACGCTCGGCAGACGAACTGCTGCCGCTGGTGCTCAGCCTTGCGGTCGGTCGCAAACCTCTGGATGTTCTCATTGAGAACGTGACCGGAACCGAGGCTTATTTCCGCTCTTTCTACGCCACGCTGCAGAAAACACCTGCACTCATGGCACTGAAACAGGATTCACTGGGTATATCTGGAGAGAACGACATCTCGACTTTCCTTCCACATGTTTCGCTTGCCTATGGCGTTGCTGATCGAGCTTCGCGCGAAACAGAGATGACTCGCCTAGCAAGATCACTTGCTGGTCGCAATCTACGCTTCGACCGAATGGTGATCGTCAGTTCTTCAAGCGAGACACCAATCGATCAATGGATCGTCAAACACGAAATTTATCTTGCCGGATAGAAAAAGCCTGCCAGTCGGCAGGCTCTCTATACGTCCTCTCGGCTCTAAAGCGGACGCGGATACTGCCTGTAAACTTTTTCGATATCAGTCAGGACATCTTCCGACAGTTTGACTTGATGGGCCGCGATATCGGTCTTCAACTGATCTACAGTCGTTGCGCCTATGATGGCCGAGGTCATAAACGGGCGTGTCAATGTAAAGGCAATCGCCATCTGGGCGATGTCGAGACCGTGCTTCTTCGCAACATCGATATAGGCGCGAATTGCGGGCTCTGAGTGAACATTGTTCCGCCAGATGCCGCCTTCGGAAATGACCGCGCGCGAACCGGCGGGCAACCTGCCGCCCAGATATTTCCCGGTCAGAACGCCAGCTGCAAGCGTCGAATAAGCAAGCAGTCCAACGTCTTCGCAGAGCGCCAGCTCTGCCATGTCAAAATCGAACTGGCGCTGCAGAAGACTATATTCGTTCTGGATTGAGGCGATGCGTGGCAGACTGTGCTGCTCCGCCAACCGAAGCCACTGCATCGTTCCCCAGGCTGTCTCATTGGAAAGACCGATATGCCTGATCTTTCCGTCGCGAACCATGTCTCCGAGCCCGAGCAGAACATCATGCATCTGTTGAGTTTCTGCCGCACAATCCGTGTTGGACGGATCGAAGCTCCAGCTCTGGCCGAAATGGTAGTGTGCACGCATCGGCCAATGGACCTGATAGAGGTCAATATAGTCCGTCTGAAGCCGTTTCAGACTGTTCTCCACCGCCTCGCGAACACTGGTTCGGCTTGGCCTGGCGCCGTCTCGAATCCACTTCTGCCTACCGCCACCGGCGATCTTGCTCGCCAGTACGATCTTGTCACGTTTTCTAGATTTCTTGAGCCAACTACCAATGTAGGTCTCTGTCTTGCCATAGCTTTCCGAACTCATCGGTATGGCATATCCCTCGGCAGTATCAATAAAGTTGATACCAGCATCGAGAGCAATGTCGAGCTGCTCATGAGCATCGGACTCGGTATTCTGTACGCCCCAGGTCATGGTGCCGAGGCAAATTTCAGTGACAGTAAGGCCGGTACGGCCCAAAGGCTTCATTTTCACGAGAATTTTCCGGATCGATTGTTCGCGACTGCGCGATATGAGAATGGGACCAATTGATAGCCCCGCTCTACCGTAACTGACAAGCCTGTCACGAAAGTTTTAGATAAAACTATAGAAACCGTTCAGCCGAATAGGGTTTCGGATCGACAAACGGCTCTTCTCCCACGAGCATCTCAGCGAGCAAGCGTCCTGTCGCAGGCCCAAGCGTCAATCCATGATGAGCATGACCGAAATTGAACCATAGTCCCTTATGTTTTGGCGCTGCCCCAATCACCGGGCGCATATCCGGCAGGCACGGGCGCAATCCAAGCCATGGCGTCGTTTCGATGGGGTCTCCCAACTGAGGCACAAGCTTGCGCGCGATTTTCTCGTCCTTCCTGAGTTGTATATGGTTGGCAGGCGCATCCGGTGAAGCAAACTCTATGCCTGTCGACAGCCGCACACCTTGTACCATTGGGGCAAGAACATAGCCCGCTTCTTCATCCACCACTGTATGACCAAGCCGCGAGCCATCCTTCATGGTGAAATGAAGATGATGACCACGCTTGATGCCAAGCGGGACCGGATAGCCGAACTTTCGGAAGATGAGGCCGGATTGCGGACCAAGTGCGACCACAACATCGCGCGCACGGACGATACCCACCTCCGTCGCCACCTGCCAGCCACTCTCATTCTGTGCCAGGCTTGCAGCATCTCCGTGAACGGAGACGCCACCATTCCTGCCGAACAGATCAGCATAGGCTTTAACCAGCCCACCCGGGTTCACAACCGTCTTGGGGTCAAGCCAGTGAATGCCACCAACCACATCGCCAAGCGACGGTTCACGCTGGCGCAAGGCTGCCGCATCCAGAATATCATAAGACAGTTTGAAGCGTTGCAAATCGGGCAAACGGCGCACTGCTGCGTCGAATGCAGAAGATGACCGGAACACCTCGATCCATCCTTGCGACCGGATCAACCGTTCACTGCCCGATTGGGCCACCAAAGTATCATGCTCGCGAACACTCGCTTCAATCAAGGGCAACATAGCATTCGTGGCAGTCTTCAACCGCTCTGGCGACGATTCCCGCCAATATTGAAACAGCCAGCGAGCCATCTTCGGTATGTAAAACGGGTTGTAGCGAACGTCTGAGCGACGGTTCATCCCGTAACGCACAAGCGTCCAGAAGCCTTGCGGAAAGGAATAGGGAATAACGCTTGATCGCTCGATCAGACCGGCATTGCCGAAACTGGTGCCATTTCCGGGCTCACCTTTGTCAATCAGGCAGACAGAACGGCCCCGCGCCTGCAGATGTAGTGCCGTGGACACGCCAACAATACCGGCGCCCAGAACGATGACATCTTGTTGCTGAATCGGCATTTCCGGCATCCACAAAACCAAACAAATAAACGCGCCGATTGCAGCCGGCGCGTTGTTGCTTACAGCAAAGAGCTGTATCTTTTACAAGCAATCAGTAGATGTCGAAGTCGAAATATTTCTTCACGATCGTGGCATAGGTTCCATCGTCGCGAATTTTCTTGATTGCCGCATTGAACTGTTCGCGTAGATCGTCATCGCCCTGACGGAGTGCAATTCCGGTATCGGTCTGCGTGCCGGGAATATCGCCGATAAGCTTGCAACAATCCGCACCGTCGCCCTTGATCCAGTCAGAGATCGGGAATTTGTCGGAAACAACCGCATCAAGCCGCCCATTCTTCAGGTCAGCATTGGCTTCGTCGGCAGTCGGGTAAAGCTTAACATCAGCGCCAGCCTTGCCGTAGACGTCCTCCGCATAATTGCCCTGCGTCGTCGATCCCTGAGCGCCAACCGACTTTCCCTTGAATGCTTCGGCATCCAGCGATGTGATCGGGCTATCCTTCGACACGGCAACGGAAAGTGGTGTGGAGTAATATTTGTCCGTGAACGCAACTTCCTTCTTGCGCTCTTCCGTGATGCTCATCGATGCAATGACCGCATCGAACTTGTTCGACTTCAGGCCGGGAATCATCCCGTCCCAGTCGTTAGCAACAATCGTGCACTTGGCATCCATCGCCTTGCACAGGGCATTGGCTATTTCGACATCAAGTCCCTGAAGCGAACCGTCCGCCGCCACGAAATTGAAAGGTGGATACGCACCTTCGGTGGCGATGCGGATTTCTTTCCATTCTTTGGCCTGCGCCGGCAAGGCAGCGATTACAGATGCTACGCCCGCAAATAGGATGGCTTTCAACATAACTATTCCCCTTACTGCTTTGTTATCGTTGTAATTGGCAGGGCACCCCCCGCGAATGGTAGCGCCTGATTTCATGCGCTTGCCATGACTGAAGCACCGGACGCCTTCCACTGCAAGCAGGTTTTGAAGACGCCCGGAGTCTAATTTGTCACATCAATAGATGTCGAAATCGAAATACTTCTTGCGGATCGTTTCGTAGGTGCCGTCGTCACGGATTTTCTTGATTGCGGCGTTGAACTGTTCACGCAGATCGTCGTCACCCTTGCGCAGGGCAACGGCGATCTTCGTTTCAGAACCCGGAATATCACCAAGGAACTTGCAGCAGTTTGCGCCCTGCTTTTTCAGCCAATCTGCGGCGAGGAATTTATCGGCAGCGATTGCGTCCAGACGACCGCTTTCGAGATCGGCATTGGCTTCGTCAGCCGTCGGGTAAAGCTTCACATCCGCGCCTGCCTTGCCGTAGACATCATCAGCATAGTTGCCCTGCGTGGTGCCAGCCTGTGCACCAACCGTCTTTCCATCGAATGCCGACGGATCGAGCGAAGTCATATCCGTATCCTTCGGCACGACAACCGCAAGCGGGGTCGTGTAATAGCGCTCGGTGAAGGCAACCTGCTTTTCGCGCTCCTCGGTGATGGCCATCGAAGCGATGACTGCATCGAACTTGTTGGCCTGCAGGCCCGGGATCATGCCGTCCCAATCATTGGCGACAATCGTGCACTTGGCTTCCATCGCTTTGCAAAGTGCATTTGCGATATCAAGATCGAAACCTTCAAGCTTGCCATCTGGAGACATGTAGTTGAACGGCGGATATGCACCTTCGCTGGCGATGCGGATTTCTTTCCACTCCTTTGCCTGAACAGGCAAAGCGAGGAAGACTGAGGCCAGACCGGCCAGCAAAACTGATTTCAACATGACTTTCCTACTTCTTTAGAAGCGCACCCGAAAACTGTGAAACGGTTCTCAGTCAAGATGCGCCGGTAGACACACATAAGGCGGAGTAGCACATCCATCCGCCAGTCTGGATTGGGCAATGCGCTTACACCCGATCCCATTCAATTGCGACTTTGATAGGACAGATTGACTGAATACCAAAACGCAAAAAGGGTCTGCTGCGTACCAGCGCAACAGACCCAGCATTCATGCGGCAGAAGCTATCAGGCAACCATACGTGCGCAATGATCTTCTTGTGCATATGCCTTGCCAAAGCGGTTCGAGAGGAATGCTTCGAGCGTAATGTCTTCCTGGCGGATAAAGCCCTGCTGTGGAAGATCACCCTTGGCCAGCATGTCGAGCACAGCGCAGATCGCCGAAGCCGTGGTGATCTGGATGCCCGAGCGAATGATCTTGCCAACCGGAGCGGCATAAACCTTGTTTGCGTAGGTTTCCTGAACCAGACGGCCGTTCTTGGTGCCGGAAACGGTCACAAAAATCACCACGACGTCCTGAAGAGTCGTCGGCAGGGCATTTTCGAAGATGTCCTTGAGCACTTCACGGCGATGGCGCAAACCGAGATCGTTGAGGAGCGCCTTCATCAGCGCAACGTGACCCGGGTAGCGGATGGTGCGATAGTTGAGCGTGCGGACCTTGCCTTCGAGCGTTTCGCAGAGCGTGCCGAGACCACCGGAGGTGTTGAAGGCTTCGTAGGTAACGCCGTCGAGCGAGAACTCTTCGCGTTCTTCGAGAGCAGGAACTTCGCTCAGCTCGCCATTCACGATGGCTTCGCACGGCTCGATATATTCGTTGATGACGCCGTCGGTGCTCCACGTCAGATTGTAGTTCAGAGCATTCGAAGGGTACTGCGGCAGAGCGCCAACGCGCATACGAACGCTGTCGAGCTTGTCGAAACGCTTTGCCAGATCATAGGCAACGATGGAGATGAAGCCAGGAGCGAGGCCACACTGCGGAATGAAAGCGGTCTTGGCTTCCTTTGCCAGTTCCTTGACGCGGCGTGTGCTGGCAACATCTTCGGTCAGGTCGAGATAGTGAACACCTGCCTTAGCAGCTGCTTCGGCGATACGGGTCGTCAGATGGAATGGAGCGGCGCTGAGTACAGCGAACTTTCCGGTCAGAGCAGTTTCAAGAGCCTTGGCATCTTCAATATCAAGTGCCTGCGTCTTGACTTCTGCGCCCGATTCCAGTGCATCGAGCTGCGCCTGAGAGCGGTCGACAACGGTAACGGCATACTCGCCTGTGGAAGCGAGAAGATCGGCAATGGTGGCACCGATTTTGCCTGCGCCGACAACTACGATCTCTTTCATATAACTTTCCCCTTGGAATGCAATTCGGATATGCAAGAATCGCATAGTTCCATGCAAAAAGAAGCATACAAACTGACGATATGACGTTGTTTGTTTGCACATATTGACGTATTTAATATGCATTATGACGACAGAAGCCGATCTTACCCTCATCGCCCTCCTCCGTGAAAATGCCCGCGCCTCGACAGCTGACCTCGCACGGCGCCTCGGAGTGTCCCGAACTACTGTCCAAAGCCGCATCGAAAAGCTTGAGAAACGCGGAGTTATCGAGGGCTACACGGTACGAATCGCACCGGAATTCGAGCGTGATCTGGTTCGCGCTCATGTGCTGGTGACCGCACTACCCAAGCTCGCGCCCAAAGTCGAAACAGTTCTGCGCGGCATGATGGCCGTTCGTTCGCTCCATTCCGTCAGCGGGCATTTCGATATGATCGTCGTTGTGGAAGCTCCTTCTATACAGGAACTCGACGCCGTTCTGGATCGTATAGGCGCGCTGGAAGGCGTTGAGCGCACGATGTCATCCATCATCCTTTCGACGCGAATTGATCGCTGAGGCACAAGATTAGTACGGCAGAAAACGAGATCGCTCTCACCTATCAGATGGAGACTGTTCCACTGGTGCGCTTTCGGCGAAAGAGCATTGCCGCAAGGCCTAAAAGCACGGTGCCTGCGATGAACAAAAATGCTGCGGCAGCGATAGCCGGGCTGATATTTTCTCGAATTGTCGAAAACATCTGGCGTGCCAAAGTACGCTGATTTGGACCAGCGACGAACAGCGTCAGCACAACCTCGTCCAATGAAGTCGCGAACGCCAATACTGCACCAGACGCGATGCCCGGCATGGCGAGCGGAAGTGTGACTTTACGAAAAACTGTCAGAGGCGATGCGCCAAGACTTTCGGCTGCCAGTTCAACACGGCGGTCGATACCTGCCAGAGCACCCGTAACGCTCACCAGAACAAAGGGGATCGAAATCACTGTATGCGCGATAATCACACCGAGATAGGAATTCGCTATTCCGAGCCGGACAAACAATAGCTGCATACCGACGCCCATTACCACGGCGGGAACGACCATGGGCAACAGGAACAAAGTTTTAATGGGGCCTGAAAGAAACAAAATCCTGCTGCGCAGGCCAAGTGCGGCCATCGTTCCCAGCACAGTCGCCAAAATCGTCGTTCCTGAGCCGATAATAAGGCTGTTGACGATTGCGCGCCGCCAGACATCCGCCGTGGCGAGTTCTTCAAACCAGCGCACTGACCAGCCGGGCACTGGATAGGTCAGAAACACGCTGGATGTGAAAGCAAGTGGAAGAATTGCAAACAGCGGAGCAATCAAAAAGACCACCGCGGCCACGCCGAACAGGATTTTCGCGAAGCGCCCCATGGTTACGCTCTCCCCGGTTCATCGGCAGTGAGCCGTCCGTAGACAGCATAGAGTACGAGACAGGCGACGAGCAGCACGAGTCCCAATGCGCCGGCCATACCCCAGTTGGCCGAACCGGTTGCGTAATAGGCGATGATCGAGCTTATCATCTGGTCGCCCGGTCCACCGATCAGAGCCGGAGTTATGTAGTAGCCAATAGCGCTCATGAACACGAGCAGCATGCCAGACAGGATGCCACGCATACTTAAAGGCAGTAGTACCCGCACGAAAGCCCTCCAAGGCGGTGCGCCGAGCGATGCAGCAGCCGGCATGAGATTGCTCGGGATCGATACAAGAACGCTATAAATCGGCAGCACCATGAACGGCAAAAGTACATGGGTCATGGCTATCACTACCCCTGCCCTGTTGAAGATCAACGGTAGCGGTCCATCGGTGACACCAAACCAGATCAACGTATCGTTGATAAGTCCCTTGTCCTGTAGAAGAATGAACCAGGCCGCAGTACGCACCAGCAATGATGTCCACAACGGCAACAGAACTGCCGCAAAAAGCACACTCCTGATCCAGCCTGAGGATGATGTGAGCAAGACGGCATAGGGATAGCCAATTATTGCACAGGCAAGTGTTACCAGCGCGGCAATCCAGAACGTGCGCAGCATAATCGCCCGGTTGGCCGATGTACCGGGCGCCATTGAAACAATTTCTCCGGATGTATCGCGCTCCATATCGACCGCCGCGAGCAGGTTGCGATCAGTTGTTGGTGAAAGCGCATTCGCAATAGCATGCCAAAACTCCGGTCGGCTCCATCGCTTGTCGATCATTTCCAGGTCAGGAACAGGATCGCCCTTCTCGATGGCTGAAAGTGTTTTGCTCATCAAGGTACGAAAGCCCGATTGGGCGCTGTTCAAGCGGCGGACCATGTCGCCTACGGCCTGCTGGTCGGTCGAAGCCTTCAGGTCTGCCACGAGCGCCTGTTTCATTTCAGGTGATGGAGCCGATTGTCCGTCCCAAAAAGTTACAGCCTCGGCGGTCTGGGGGAGAACACGCAAAACCGCCGTATCGGACACGGCCTGTTTCATCATCACCCCAAGCGGCCACAGAAAAAACAAGACAATGAAAACAAGCAGGGGCGCGATCAGAAATATCGCTCGGACAGTTTTGCCGGATGGAACCGTCATGCTGCAATAGTCCAGCAATCAGCAGCATTGAACCCCGCTACGACATCTGTTCCAGGCGCCCATTCACGCGCTTTCCTGTCAAGACGCACAATAAAGTCATGAGCGCTGGCATCCAGCTGGATGCGCAGATGGTCCCCTTGATAGACACTGTCGATCACACGTGTTTTAAGAAGATTGTCTGAACCACCCTCCTCGCCCAGTTCGATGCGCTCGGGCCGGATGGACAGAAGAACTTTCTGTCCCGCCCCCAACGTTTCGTTCGATGACGCGGTTAGTGTGCCGCCATCCTTCAGACGAATGAAAGCGCTCGTACCTTCCACCCGCTCGACCGTTCCTTCAGCAAGATTGGTTTCGCCTATAAATTCGGCGACGAAACGGGTCTGCGGCTCATCATAAATTGCACGCGGCGTGCCAATCTGTTCGATTTTTCCTTTGTTGAAGACAGCGATCCGGTCCGACATGGTCAGCGCTTCGCTTTGATCATGGGTGACAAAGACAATCGTCAGTCCTAACCGGCCATGCAACGCACGAATGTCAAGTTGCATCTGTTCACGTAACTGTTTGTCGAGCGCGCCAAGCGGCTCGTCCATCAAGACCACGCCCGGCTCGAAAACCAGTGCACGGGCGAGCGCCACGCGCTGTTGTTGGCCGCCAGAGAGTTGCGATGGCTTGCGTTCACGCATCGTGGAAAGCTGAACCATATCGAGCACCTTATCCACCAGCTCGCCAATCTCTGCTCTCCCAATACCTCGCATCTGAAGCGGAAAGGCGACATTCTCGCCAACTGTCATATGGGGGAAAAGCGCGTAGTTCTGAAAAACCACTCCCATGTTGCGCTTGTATGAAGGAACCGTATTGATTGCCTTGCCATCGACATGGATTGCTCCACTGCTTGGACTTTCAAACCCGGCAAGCATCATCAAAAGCGTCGTCTTGCCTGAACCCGAAGGACCAAGAAGACTCACGAATTCACCGCGATCAATATCGAGGTTCAAACCATCTATAACTTTGAAATCACCGTAGGATTTGCTGATATTCTCGAAGCGGATGCGGCAGTCCGTCAATGAATCACTCCATCTTCCGGAAAACAGGGAAACCCCGCCGATATTGCACCGACGGGGCCATGACTGTGGATTATTGCGCCAGCCAGGCGTTGAAGCGCTTCGTCAACTCCTCGGAGTTATCGATCCAGAAATCGACGTTAAGAGGAAGGGCGCCTTTCAGATTGTCTTCCGCCGTTGGAAGATCCGATGCGAATTCCGCAGGCACCTTGCTTGCAGCTTCCTTGTTCGGCAGACCGTAAGCGACATATTTCGGCAGCTTCACCTGATTGTCGGGCTGGCTGGCAAAAGCAATGAAATCCAGCCCAGCATCCTTGTTCTCGGCATCTTTCAGGATCACCCAGCTATCGACAGCATAAATACTGCCCGGCCAGACCACCTTGAAGTTCTTGCCTTCGCTCCTGTTTATGCCCGTGATGCGTCCGTTATAGGCCGATGCCATCACCACTTCATCCGAGGCCAGCAATTGCAGCGGCTGTGCTCCTGCTTCCCACCAGACGATGTTCGGCTTCAATTCATCAAGTTTTTTGAACGCGCGATCCACGCCCTCCGGGGTTGAGAGCACATCATAGACCTCATCCTTGTTGACCCCATCGGCGAGGAGAGCGAATTCAAGCGTATACTTGGCGCCCTTACGCAAGGAGCGCTTGCCTGGAAACTTCTTCACATCCCAGAAATCAGCCCAGGATTGTGGGCCATCTTTCAGCTTGTCCGCATTATAGGCGATTGCTGTCGACCACACGATTGCCCCTACACCGCAATCATTGACCGCACTGTCGAGGAACTTGTCCTTGCCGCCAACCTTGTCCCAATCGATTTTCTCGTAAAGACCGTCAGCACAGCCGAGAGCGAGTTCTTCGGCTTCTACCTGCACGACATCCCAGTTGGGTTTTCCTGCTTTCACCTTCGCCTGAACGACGCCGTAACCACCGTCCCAGGATTCATCTAGCAAAGGTTTGCCGGTCTTCTCGGAAAAAGGTTTGAAGTAAATTTCACGCTGGGCGTCCTGATAGTTGCCACCCCAAGACACGACCGTCAGGTCGCGGGCAGCAGCGGAGCCAGTATAAAGTGCGGTTGCTAGGAGTCCGCCCATCAGGGCAAGGCGAGCAATTTTCATCGACATGTTCCCCATTTTGGTTCGACGGGTTGTTCCCGCCGTTGTTGTAATGAGGTCATGCTAACTTGATCGGTAGTCGTGGGCAATATTGTAGTCGTCCAAGAATACAAAAGTAGTATCTGCCCAGCTAGATGTGACAAATCCGGGCGGGAAAGCACCCGGATATGTGATCTAGTCAGTGTCAGACGCGTTCCAGCGCAATGGCGATCCCCTGCCCGACGCCGATGCACATCGTTGCAAGAGCGTGTTTGCCGCCATTGAGCGCAAGTTCGAGCGCCGCCGTGCCCGCGATACGCGCCCCGGACATGCCTAGCGGATGCCCGAGCGCAATAGCGCCACCATTGGGATTGACGCGTTTGTCGTCATCAGCAATTCCAAGATCGCGCAACACTGCCAGTCCCTGCGACGCAAATGCTTCATTCAGTTCAATCACATCGAATGCGTCGGGTGCGATACCGATACGCGCAGATAGCTTCTTTGTCGCCGGAGCGGGACCAATACCCATAATGCGCGGAGGAACACCCGCCGTGGCGCCGCCCATAATACGGGCAATCGGTGTGAGGCCGTATTTCCTGATGGCTGCTTCAGATGCGATGATAAGCGCGGCAGCTCCATCATTGACACCGGAAGCATTGCCCGCCGTCACAGTGCCACCCTCACGAAAGGGCGTGCCCAACTTCGCCAGTGCTTCCAGGCTCGTGGCGCGAGGGTGTTCATCCTTAACGACAACGACCGGATCGCCCTTGCGTTGCGAGATCGTGATCGGAACGATTTCCTTTGCAAGGCGTCCATTGGCTTGCGCGGCTGCCGCCTTTTCCTGACTGCGAAGTGCAAAAGCGTCCTGATCCCGCCGCGAGACGTTGAAATCTTCGGCAACATTTTCACCCGTTTCAGGCATAGAATCGACACCGTACTGTTTTTTCATCAAAGGGTTGATGAACCGCCAGCCGATTGTCGTATCGAAGATTTCCGCCTTGCGTGAAAATGCACTGTCGGCCTTAGGCATGACAAAGGGGGCGCGGCTCATGCTCTCCACACCGCCAGCAATGAGCAGTTCCGCCTCACCAGCCCTGATAGCACGTGCAGCCGTTATGACTGCATCCATCCCGGAACCACAGAGACGGTTTATCGTCGTTCCAGACACTCCTGCCGGCAGCCCGGCCAGAAGCAGCGACATGCGCGCAACATTGCGGTTGTCTTCGCCCGCCTGATTGGCCGAGCCGAAAATCACATCGTCGACAGCTTCCCAATCGACGGAACCATTACGCTCCATAAGCGCTTTCAGCGGAATGGCGCCGAGATCGTCGGCACGCACGGAAGAAAGCGCGCCACCATAACGACCAATGGGAGTGCGAATGTAATCGCAGATATAGGCTTCACTCATTACATGGTCTCACAATTCGGGAACAACGAGATCGGCGACCGGGCCGTCGATATGCAACGTCGCGCCGGTCATGGCTTGAAGGTCTTCCAGCGTCATGGCGGCCAGCTTTTCACGCAACACGAAACGCCCCTTGTCGATATCGATCACAGCATGGCTGGTATAGATGCGGGTGATACATGCGACGCCGCTTAGCGGAAAAGTGCACTTTTCAACCAGCTTCGGTTCACCCTTCTTCGTTACATGCTCGGTGATGACGACAACTTGCTTCGCACCATGTACCAGATCCATCGCACCGCCCACTGCGGGCACGCCTTTGGCGCCAACACGCCAATTGGCGAGATCACCATTCTGGGCAACCTGATAGGCGCCGAGAATCGCGACATCGAGATGTCCGCCGCGCACCATCGCGAAACTATCGGCATGATGGAAAAATGCCGCGCCGGACTTTAGCGTAACAGCCTTCTTGCCAGCATTGATCAGGTCCCAGTCTTCCTCACCTGCTGGCGGCGCTTCACCGAAATCCAGAACGCCGTTCTCCGTGTGAAAAATCGCTTCACGTCCTTCCGGTTGATAGCGGGCGACCATTTCGGGAAAGCCAATTCCAAGATTTACATAGGCACCATCCTGAATATCCTGCGCGGCGCGCCATGCGATCTGGGCGTTGGACAGTTTGATGTCATCATGAATATCAATCATCATACGTAGGTCACTCCAGCACGAATGAGCTCTTCTTCTTGCTGCGGATTTGCAACTTCAACGACACTGTCGACGAAGATACCCGGCGTGATGATATTTTCCGGCTCAATGCCTCCGAGCGGAACGATTTCCGATACCTGTACAATCGTCCTTGCAGCAGCCATACACATGAGTGGATTGAAATTACGCGCAGCCATGCGGTAGGTCAGATTGCCGTGCGTATCGCCAAGATGCGCTTTAATGAGCGCATAATCAGCTTTCAGCCAACGCTCCTGCACGTAAGGTCGTCCATCAAATTCAGCTATTACCTTGCCTTCGGCGAGTTCCGTGCCATAGGCTGTCGGCGTGTAGAACGCCGGGATACCAGCGCCACCTGCTCGGATACGCTCAGCAAGCGTTCCTTGCGGTACAAGTTCCAGATCGATTTCACCGGCAATATATTTGTCCGTGAAAGCGCGCGGATCGGAAGACCGCGGGAATGAACAGATCATCTTGCGCACCATCCCGGCGTCAATCATTGCCGCGATGCCGATGCGCCCATTGCCCGCATTATTGTTGATCACCGTCAAGTTCTTCGGCCCCTTATCGATCAGGGCATGGATCAATTCTATTGGCGCGCCTGAGCCACCGAACCCCCCGATCATGACCGTAGCGCCATCGTCTATTCCGGCAACAGCCTCGGTCAGACTTCCGATTGTCTTGTCCATTTTACCTCCATACCAGAGCGTTCGAGCTTCGTGCTTGAGCGTCCGGTCGCAATCGCACTGGAGTTAGCCACCTCGTCGGCAAAGGGTCAAACATTTTGTGCGATATTTGACATTTGTTCAGATACCGCACAAAGTATCTACGCAAACTGAGAGGGATTTCATGCGCGAAACAGATTTCATCGGCGGTTTTGCAAAGGGATTGAAGGTCATCGAAGCGTTCGGTGAAGACCAACCACGTCTTTCAATAGCGGACGTTTCAAAAATAACTGGTCTCGATCGTGCAACCGCACGACGGTGCCTGCTGACGCTGACCGAGCTCGAATATGCCGAGTATGACGGCAAGTTCTTCATGCTTCTGCCCAAAATTCTTCGGCTCGGGCATGCCTATCTATCTTCGACGCCATTGCCGACAATTATCCAGCCGCATCTGGACCGGCTCTCTGATGCCGTCGGAGAGAGCGCATCCGCATCCGTTCTGGATGGAACGGAAATTGTTTACATCGCGCGCGCCTCACAAATGCGCGTGATTTCCATCAACTTGATGGCGGGAAGCAGGCTTCCAGCCTACTGTGCTTCGATGGGGCGTGTGCTTCTGGCCTGGCTTCATGAACCCGAGGCTCAGGTGCTTCTCGAGCGCACTGAACGGAAAGCTTTGACACCATTTACAAAGGTGGAAATTGCCCCGCTGATGACAGAACTCTCCATTATTCGTGGTCAAGGTTATGCAATCAACGATCAGGAACTGGAGATCGGACTACGCTCCATCGCTGTTCCTGTTTTCAATCATCGAGGTTTAGTAGTTGCGGCGCTTAACATCGGGGCACCCGTGGCACATGTCGAAACAATTGACCTTGTGGAACGCTTCCTGCCTGCAATGCTTCAAGTCCAGTTGGATCTACGCAATTTGCTGAGATGACCGCAGAGAATGAAAAATCCAATTAATTCTATGATGATGAATCCAGAGCGGCCAGACGCTCGCGCTCCCTCAAACGGAATGTACGGGGTGTTTCGCTCGTCATCTTCAGGAAAAAGCGTGAAAAATATGCGGGATCTGAAAAGCCAAGGCTGTAGGCGATATGCTGCACCGACGATGGCATGGCTATCAAATCGCGCTTGGCCGTCTCAATCAGCCTGCTTGCAACCATGTCTTGTGTCGTCCTTCCTGTCAGTTGTTTGACAGTCCGGTTGAGATGCGTTGATGAAACACCCAACAGTTTCGCATAAAATGAAACGGGCTTGTGTTCTCGGTAATGACGGTCGATCAGTTCCTGCAAGCGCTCAATACGAGCATGCCCATATATCTGACGGTCTTCCTGCTTTGCGGAATTTGAAGAATAAGCGTGTCGCAGAACATAGACGAATGCGGCTTGAACAAGAGATTCCAGCAGGCTGTTTTTATATGGTTTTCTCGTGTGAAACTCATCTTGTACTTGCCGCAGAAGAGAGGAAAGTAACGCCAGATTCTCGTCGCCCGCTCCTTTCATCGATATGAGTTGAGGATGCATCAACCACTTCGCCATAACGCCCCCAGAGCCGTCTCCAATAAACGGCATATGAGGGCTCAAAATCGTTACAATGTGCCCCACTATATCTCGAGAGAATGCAAACCCATGATTGAAACCGGGTGGCACCATAATGGCACATGGCGTTTGAAAGGGGTAGATGACGCCATCGAAGCTCACCTGCCCCGCACCCCCTTCAATATATAAAAGCTGAAAGAAGCTCTCGTGACGATGCAACGAAATTTCGAAATTATGCAAACTTGATCGCGAGAAAAGCGTCTCGCAGTGTAGCCAAAAATCCGGCTTCTGCTCGCGTTCTTCTCCATAAAGCTCGTATGTTGGAACAAAATTATCCGACACTTACCCTCCAATCATGTTCGATTTGTACAATAAATAGTCGAGATTATCCATTGCCAGCAGGAACGTTCCTTCAAGAATAAAGACGGAATTGCATTGGGAGGAACTTATGCGCACTCAGGTGGCAATCATCGGATCGGGCCCGGCCGGCCTGCTCCTCGGCCAACTTCTGACTAAAGCCGGGATAGACAATGTCGTGCTGGATCGCGTCAGCGCGGATTATATTCTGGGCCGTGTACGTGCTGGCGTCTTGGAAGAAGGCACCGTCAATCTGATGGATGAAGCCGAAGCTTCAACACGCCTTCAAGCAGAGGGATTGCCACATGACGGTTTCTCACTCGCCTTCGACGGTCGGGATCACCGTATCGACCTGCACAAACTGACCGGCAAGCGCGTTACGGTTTATGGCCAGACTGAGATGACGCACGACCTTATGGATGAACGGCGGAAGTCGAACACCACCAGCATTTATGAAGCCGCCAACGTAACACCGCATGATTTCGATACGACATCGCCATATATTACCTACGAAAAGGACGGCAAAACCCATCGCATCGACTGCGATTTCATCGCTGGATGTGACGGGTATCACGGCATAAGCCGCAAATCTGTACCGGACAAGGCAATCGATATCTTTGAAAAGATCTATCCTTTCGGCTGGCTCGGTATTCTGGCCGACATTCCGCCGGTCGCTCATGAGTTGATCTATGCCAACCACGAACGTGGTTTTGCGCTTTGCTCCATGCGCTCGCTCACACGCAGCCGTTACTACATCCAATGTTCACTTGATGAAAAGATCGAAAACTGGAGCGACGAACGCTTTTACGATGAACTGCGCTGTCGCCTTCCGGCACATCATGCCGAAGCAATGATAACCGGACCGTCTTTCGAGAAATCCATTGCGCCTATACGCTCTTTCGTGGCTGAACCAATGCGCTTTGGACAGCTTTTCCTTGTTGGAGATGCCGCTCATATCGTTCCTCCGACAGGTGCGAAAGGGCTAAACCTCGCCGCCAGCGACGTGCACTATCTTTACGAAGGATTGAGAGAGTTTTATCTGGGCAAATCAAAATCTGGCATCGACGCTTATTCTGCTAATGCGCTTGCGCGCATCTGGAAGGCCGAACGCTTTTCATGGTCCATGACCAAAATGCTACACCGATTTCCTGATATGGTTCCGTTTGATCAGAAAGTGCAGGAAGCAGAACTTGACTACTTCTGCACTTCCGAAGCTGCCTCAACCGCACTTGCTGAAAACTACGTCGGATTGCCGTTCTGAACGGTGAATACTATAAATAAGGTTTAACTAATTTTATTTAATAAAACATATAGAACTGATGCTTTAATTTAGAATTGATGTAGAATTCTATTTCTAATCGAACCCCCAGCAAGAAGTTCCGGCCAGAACTTCTTGCAAATAGCGCGGTCAGCTACCTTATTTGGGTAGCTGGCCGCGTTAATCTCTAGAGCTTCACACCAGCAGCTTCGCGCAACGTCTGGATCAGAATTTGCATAGCGGCTGTCTGTGTCGTGTCAGTTCGCATGGTCAACCCTACCGGACCTGTCGTTTCGCTTGTATCGATGGAAAGAGCGACAAGCTTGCCTTCAGATACATCTCTGGCAGCAACCCCTTCTGAAATGATCCACACCGCATCACTGTCGCGGACGAAAGCACGTCCAAATGCATCGGAAACGGTCTCAATCTGAACTGGCAGGGCACCTATACCGTTCGTAATCAGCAAACGATCCACAAACGGGCGAATGATTGAATTGCGTGTCGGCATCAGAACCGGGTAGTCGGCCAGATGCTCGAAAACCGCGCGTCCGTCCGTCAGGGGATGCCCTGTCCTGACAAGAAATCGAACCTGCTCCGAATAAAGATGCTCGAATGAAAAACCGGTCATCTTTTCTGGCGCGGCAAGCCGCCCTACAACCAGATCGAGATCGCCAACCCGTAGCTGCTCCAGAAGAACAGCATTTTCACCCGTAACGATTTTTACACGGCTAGACGTTCTTTCCGCGAGAAACAGGCTCATCGCTTTCGGCATGATGCGTGTTGAGACTGTCGGCAAGGCGCCAATACGAATAGGCGGTCCTGATCCATCCAATTCTTGCGACACGGAATCCAGCCCTTGCCGTAAGGCGGTCAAAGCCGTCCCAGCATGACGCAGGAATACTTCACCGAACCGCGTTATCCTTATGCCACGACCATCGCGTTCCACTACTGGAACGCCCAGAATCTCCTCCAGCTCACGCATCGTCTTGGTCACTGCTGGTTGGCTGATACTCAGGAGTTCGGAGGCCTTGACCACACTCTTCTGTCGCGCAACCTCAACAAACGTATGCAGATGACGAAATTTGATCCTGTTCCCAATCACTTATCTATAACCCTGTAGTTATGATTTTTGCGAATAATATCATTTTACTTAACCAGTTCAAAGCACGACAGTGCGATGCAAGAGGAGAAAGCTGTGCAGTTCGCATCCATAAACGACGTCGTCATCCATTATGATTTCCAGCCAATAGCCGCAGAGAAGCCTGTTCTGGTTTTCATCAACTCGCTCGGAACCGATTTCCGGATATGGGATGAAGTTCGCGCACGCCTGCGCAACGACGTATCGACGCTCGTTTATGATAAGCGCGGCCACGGCCTTTCAGATGTCGGAGCCCCCCCCTACACAATCGAACTCCTTGCGACCGACCTCATCAACCTGCTCGACAAGCTTTCGATAAAACGGGCGATCATTTGCGGTCTTTCCGTCGGTGGACTGATCGCGCAAGGTGTTTATGCAGCGCGCCCCGATCTGGTGGCCGGATTCGTTTTGTCCAACACCGCTCACAAGATCGGTACAGCAGCGATGTGGGACGCGCGCATAGCTGCTATTCAGCAAGATGGCCTTTCAAGCATCCTCGACGCGACAATGCCCCGCTGGTTCACGTCGGACTATCGCCGCTCCGATAATCCTGCCTATCATGCCTATTTCAATATGTTCGTTCGGCAACCGCTCGACGGCTATGCGGCCACCTGTGCCGCGCTGCGTGAAGCGGATTTAACCGAAGTAGCCAGAACTATTTCGGTGCCAACACTTTGTTTGGTCGGTGATCAGGACGGCTCCACGCCGCCTACCCTTGTGCGCGAACTGGCAAGTCTTATCCCTGAAGCAGATTTCACGGAGATTGCCGCCAGCGGTCACATTCCCTGCGTTGAACAGCCCGATGCCTATGTCTCGCTGTTGCGCAACTTTATTTCAAACAGATTCTAACATGGAGAGTAGCCATGGCTGACAAGGCAGTGCGGTCGGAACGCTACAAGATCGGCATGAACGTGCGCCGTTCAGTTCTGGGCGATACGCATGTGGATCGCGCTTCAAACGGTGCAACCGACCTTGATGCTCCGTTTCAGGAGCTTATAACAGAAGCCGCATGGGGCACGGTCTGGGCGCGACCCGGCTGGACCAAACGAGAACGGTCGATCGTTACGATTGCACTGCTTGCAGCACTCGGGCAAGACGATGAAGTTGCCATGCATATACGCGCTACGAAAAATACGGGCGCAACGAAGGAGGACATCTGCGAAGCATTGATGCATGTTGCAATCTATGCGGGGGTTCCGGCATCGAACCACGCTTTCAAGATCGCAAAGCAGACCTATGCGCAGATGGAAGCGGAGGAAACTGAAAAATGAAGAACAGTCTGCCGGAGGCAACTCCGTTCTTTGCTCGCGATCTGTCCATGCATCCACCGGCTTACACGCCGTGGTATAAGACCTCCGTCCTTCGCTCGCCTACTCGTGCTTTGCTTTCGCTCGAAGGCACCAAAAGTGAAATTACGGGCCCGGTATTCGGGCACAGTATGCTGCACGAGCTGGATAATGACCTCATCCTCAATTATGCGCGCCCCGGCGAAATGCCGATAGGTCCGCGCATCCTTGTTCATGGTCGTGTTCTGGACGAGAGTAGCCGTCCTGTTCCAGGCGCACTGCTGGAATTCTGGCAGGCCAACGCTGGCGGGCGTTATCGCCACAAGAAAGAAACCTATCTTGCGGCCATCGACCCCAACTTCGGCGGCGTCGGTCGCACGGTCACGGACGAAAACGGCTACTACTGGTTCAAGACCATAAAGCCCGGCCCGTACCCTTGGCCAAATGGTGTCAATGACTGGCGTCCGGCTCACATCCATTTTTCTGTGTTCGGTCATGGCTTTGCACAGCGCCTCATCACACAGATGTATTTCGAGGGCGATCCGCTAATCTGGATTTGCCCGATCGTAAAAACTATTCCCGACAAATCAGCTGTCGAACGGCTGGTCGCACCTCTGGACATGAACGCTAATTTGCCGATGGATATGCTTGCTTACAAGTTCGACATTGTGTTGCGCGGGCGCCGCGCAACCTTGTTTGAAAATCGCCCGGAGGGCAACTGATATGGTGCAACCTCTCGGCTATCTGAAAGAAACCGTATCACAGACTGCGGGCCCTTACGTCCATATCGGATTGACACCCAATTTTGTTGGCATCAACGGCATTTTCGAGCAGGATCTCGGCTCCGGCCCTCTCTATAATGAGAAGACGACAGGCGAACGCATCACTATCAAGGGCCATGTCATCGATGGCATAGGCGCACCAATCCGCGATGCGTTGGTAGAAATATGGCAGGCTGATGCAAAAGGCCTCTATAACAGCCCCTCTGAAACCGGCGGCAAGGCCGACCCTGGCTTTCGTGGATGGGGCCGTTGTGCGAGCCATATGGACACGGGCGAGTTCACTTTCGAGACGATCAAACCTGGCCGCGTTTTTTTCAAAGATGGCCGCCTCATGGCACCACACGTTACCTTGTGGATCGTGGCCCGCGGCATTAATCTCGGACTGCAGACGCGGATGTATTTTTCCGATGAAGCCGATGCGAATGCAGAGGACCCGGTCCTTGCACGCATCGAACATCGCAGCCGGGCGCAAACACTGATTGGTCAGCGTGAGGGTAGCGTCTATCATTTCGATATTCACTTGCAGGGCGAGAAAGAAACTGTCTTTTTCGATATTTGACGCATGAGCATCTCGGTCTTCGAACATCCGTTTCTGGCACAGCTTTTCGGCGACGACGAAGAGATATTGAGCCTGTTTACTGCGGCGGCTGATATTGCCGAGATGTTGCGCTTTGAAGCGGCTTTGGCTGAAGCTCAAGCGGGGCTCGGCTTGATACCGGTCGAGGCAGGACAAGCGATCAAACAAGCCTCAGAAACGTTCGAACCCAACCTATCCGATCTGGCAACAGCGACAGCGCGTGACGGGGTTGTCATTCCCTCACTCGTGAAAGAACTGCGTCTGGCGGTCGGAACGGATTACGGCGAATACGTTCATTTCGGCGCGACGAGCCAGGATGCCATCGATACGAGCCTGATTTTGCGGCTGAAACGCGCAAGTACAATTCTTTATGGGCGAATTCAGCAACTCACGCAGCGTTTCGATTGGCTTGATGCGACGTTCGGAAGGAATGCTCTGACGGGTTATACACGTATGCAATCCGCTATTCCGATCACCGTATCGGACCGCATCTCAAGCTGGAAAAACCCGCTCAACGCTTATGAGACCAAACTGAACACCATCGTCTTTCCCGTACAGTTCGGAGGTGCAGCCGGAACGCTTGAAAAATTCGGAGATCAGGCACCGGCTCTGCGTGCTTTGCTGGCTGATAGGCTCGGATTGCACGATAGCCCGCAATGGCATAGCCAGCGGGCCTTCATTGTCGAGTTCGGCAATCTGCTTTCGCTCATCACGGGTACTCTTGGAAAATTCGGGCAAGATATTGCGCTTATGGCTGAACTGGGCACCGAACTGTCCTTGACCGGTGGTGGCGGTTCGTCCGCCATGCCCCACAAGCAAAATCCGGTGTCAGCAGAGATACTGGTCAGCCTTGCCCGTTTCAACGCGGCCCAAATGGGTGGTTTGCATCAGGCTATGGTGCATGAGCAGGAGCGCTCAGGCGCGGCCTGGATGATCGAATGGATGATCCTGCCGCAAATTGTTGCGTCGACTGGCAGTGCCCTCAAGATTGCATCAATCCTGATCGATAAGGTGGTTCGAATCGGAAACGAACAATTCTCGGACACATAACCATCCGGGTATCGTTTATGAGGAATTTTTCATTTTACATGACCAATTAGATAGGCATGCTGAAATCAGGACATTCCCTGTTGCGACGAGACGGTCACGCGCGGGAATGGTGGGCGATAGGGAGGAGAACATGAAGAAAATTGTATTCACCGCGCTTGCGGTCTTTTCACTCACAGCATCAGCAGCTTATGCCGATGTGGTAAAGGTCGGCGTCATTGGTCCATTTTCAGGCCCGTTTGCTCTTCAGGGCAAGAACTTCAAGGCCGGCATCGACGCCTATATGACAGAGCACGGCAACACGATCGGCGATGACACTGTCGAGATCGTTTATCGTGATGTGCCGCAGGCCGATCCGGCGCAATCGAAGGCGCTTGCGCAGGAACTCGTGGTCAAGGAAGGCGTCCAATATCTTGCTGGCTTCTATTTCACCCCTGACGCCATGGCGGTTACGCCCATTCTCAAACAGGGCAATGTGCCGATGGTCGTCATGAATGCCGCCACCTCTTCCATTGTAACGAAGAGCCCTTATGTGGTGCGCACCTCGTTCACCACATGGCAAACGTCAACCCCGATCGCAAAGGTTGCACTCGACAAGGGTGTGAAGAAAGTCATCTCGGTTGTCAGCGATTATGGGCCCGGCGTGGATGCGGAAAACGCTTTCAAGGCAGCGTTTACAGAAGCTGGTGGCGAAGTGGTCGAAGCTATTCGGATGCCGCTCGCTACGAACGATTTCAGCCCTATCATGCAGCGTATAAAAGACTCTGGCGCGCAAGGCGTGTTTGCTTTTCTGCCGTCTGGACCAACCACGCTCGGTTTCATGAAATCCTATGTCGACAACGGATTGAAAGGCTCGGGCATTCAGCTTTTTGCTCCAGGTGACCTGACACAAGAATCCGATCTTCCCGCACTCGGAGAAAATGCTCTCGGTGTTCTGACGACTTTCCACTACGCAGTCTCGCATGACTCGCCAGAAAACAAGAAGTTTGTCGAGGAAGCTCGAAAGGCCATCGGCAATCCTGTGGAGTTGTCCTTCCCTTCGGTCGGCGCTTATGATGGCATGCATGTCATCTACAAGATGATCGAAGCGACCGGCGGTGAAAAAGATGCTGAAAAGGCGGTAGAGGCCGTGAAAGGCATGGAATGGATCAGTCCTCGCGGCCCTGTATCCATCGACCCCGAAAGCCGCCATATGACGCAGAACATCTATCTGCGCGAAGTCGCCAAGGCTGATGACGGCACTTACTATAACAAGGAAATTCAAACCTTCGAAAAGCAGGGCGACCCCGGCCTAAAAGCTCAATAACTCCGGCATTCAAGAGTTAACGCCTTGATGCCTGAGCAGGCGTAAAGCGCGCTCATAGCTCATAACTGCTTATTTTAACGCGCACCCGAAAATTTTTTCGTGCTTTTCGGGATGCGCTCAACAGGACCACTCAATGCAGACTGTGCTCAGCATTGCCGTTGATGCCCTCGCCTATGGCATGGTGCTTTTCGTCATTTCCATCGGCCTTTCGGTCACCATGGGCTTGATGCGCGTCGTCAATCTCGCTCACGGCGCATTTGCAATGATCGGCGGCTATTTTGCATCCTATGCTGCCCAGCAGCTTGGCCTCAATTACGGCTTTGCGATCATCATCGCCGTCGTCGGCACGATGTTAATCGCCGTTCCCGTGGAGAGATTGCTCTATCGGCGCATTTATGGAGCGCCTGAACTGACACAGGTGCTGATGACCATCGGCATCACCTTCTGCATCATCGGTCTCACCAACTATATATTCGGACCAACACTGAAGACCATTCCTTTGCCTGAAATGTTGCGTGGATCGGTCGATCTCGGCTTTCGGGCAATTGCCAAGCATCGCATCTTTGCAATCGGGTGCGGCTTCGCGGTGGCCCTTGGTCTTTGGTACATCATCGAACGCACTGCATTCGGCGTGAAACTGCGCGCTGCTGTCGACAATGCCAACATGGCGGCTGCGCTCGGTGTCAGAACCGAAATCGTTTACGCCATCAGCTTTGCGCTTGCCATTGGGCTCGCAGCTTTCGGCGGTGTTGTCGGCGCCGAACTTCTACCTGTCGAACCCTACTATGCACTCCGCTACATGGTGACATTTCTGGTCGTCGTCTCTGTCGGTGGCGCAGGCTCCATACCCGGAGCGCTGATTGCCTGCCTCCTGCTCGGAGCAATCGATACAACCGGGCGTTATCTGGCACCGGAATATGGCGAGTTCTTCTTCTATCTGGCAGTGATCGTCATTGTGACGCTGTTCCCGCGTGGTCTTGCAGGAAGGCTGGCCAAAAAATGACCGATATGACGCAAGCTCTCTCTCAACACCGTCACTCCTATGCGGGTCTTGTCGGCGTAGCAGCAATTATCGCTGCCAGTATTTGCGGCTGGTTTTTGTTCCCCGATAATCTGGCACTGCTGACACGCATCATTGCCATTGCCTTGCTCGTATTGTCACTCGATCTGGTGATGGGCTATTGCGGTATAGCAACGCTCGGCCATGCTGCTTTGTTTGGCGCTGGTGCCTATGGTGCCGGCATCGCCGCTGCCCATTTCGGTATTACCGACCCGATCCTGATGACACTTATCGGTCTTGTTGCAGGAGCTATCACCGGGCTTGTTTCCGGAGCCGTTATTCTGCGCGCGCACGGGCTCGCTCAACTCGTTCTATCGATTGCCGTTGTCCATCTGTTCCACGAAGTTGCAAACAAGGCATCAAGCTGGACCGGCGGCAGTGACGGACTAAGCGGCATTTCACCCGATCCGATCTTTGGCATGTTCGAGTTCGATCTCTACGGACACACGGTCTATGTCTATGCCGTATTCCTGCTGCTCGTTTCCTTCATCGTCCTACGTTATGTTGTTCGTTCACCCTTCGGTATGCTTTGCCGAGGTGTGAAAGAAGACCCGATCCGCATTCATGCCATGGGTGCTTCGGTGCAGTCAGCACAGCTTCGCATGTATGTCATTTCAGGTGCTGTTGCGGGCATCGGTGGCGCGCTGAATGCCATTTCAACGCAGGTCGTCGGGCTCGACAGTCTCAGTTTTACCATGTCGGCGGAAGCTTTGGTAATGCTGGTTCTCGGTGGCACGGGATCGCTGTTCGGCGGACTAGTTGGTACGGTTGTCTTCATGTGGTTCGAAGACCTCGTCTCTGCTGCGAACCCCTTCCACTGGCTTACAATGGTTGGGGCTCTGCTGATCGCCGTCGTGCTATTCGCGCCGCGTGGCCTCTATGGAACCGTCGCCTATTACTTTGAAAAGAAGGCGCGCCGCAAATGAGCACCGTGTTTGAAGTAACGAAACTGCGCAAGAATTTCGGCGGTCTGGCAGTGACAAACGATGTTTCGCTCAACATGGTGAAAGGCGACCGCGTCGCTCTCATTGGTCCCAACGGAGCAGGCAAGACCACTTTCGTCAATCTGGTTACAGGCAACCTCGCGGCAACTTCTGGCACCGTGGCATTGGATGGAGAGAACGTCTCCCGGCTCAACGCCATGCAGCGCGTCAGGCGCGGACTGGTGCGTTCATTTCAGGTGACCCGTCTCTTCTTCGACATGACACCCGAAGAACACGTGGCTCTTGCTGTTTTGCAACGCGAAGGCAAGACAGGACGTATTCTCGGAAACTATCGCAAAATGCCTGAAGTCATGGATGAAGTGCGCGATATTCTCGATGCGCTCGGACTTCTGCATCTCGGGCAGTTGCGGGTGAGCGAGATCGCATATGGCCAACAGCGGCTTCTGGAGATTGCCCTTGCATTGGCGCTTCGACCCAAAGTTCTGCTGCTTGATGAACCAGCTGCAGGTGTTCCACAGAGCGACACAGGCCGCATCGAGGAAGCGCTCGACCGACTACCGGCCGATCTGGCAGTACTCATGATCGAGCACGATATGGACCTCGTTTTTCGCTTCGCAAAACGCGTAGTCGTGCTGGCTGCAGGAACTGTAATTTTTGACGGATTGCCGGAAGATGTCGTGCAGGATACCCGCGTCCGCGAAGCCTATCTCGGGAGCTATGCGCAATGAGTGCCGCCTCGCTTGAAATTCGCAATCTCTCCTCCGGTTACGGCCCCACGCGCATCATCGAGAATGTATCGTTCAAAGCAGAACCGGGATCGCGACTTGCCATTCTGGGCCGCAATGGTGTCGGCAAGACCAGCCTCTTTGCTACTATCGCAGGGCAAACCCGCCGTTATGGCGGTGAAATTCTGCTGAATGGGAAGAATATCGCCACGCTTCCATCAGCCGCGCGCGCAATTGCCGGTCTCGGTTATGTGCCGCAAACTCGTGATGTTTTTCCGACCCTCACCGTCGAAGAAAATCTCTTCGTTGGCCTCAAAAACCGACCAAAGAATGCGCTTGAAGAAGCCTATGCGATGTTTCCGCGTCTTAAGGAACGACGCAGCAATCTTGGGTCGCAGCTTTCCGGGGGAGAACAACAGATGCTTTCCACCGCGCGCAGCATTCTCGGGCGACCGACAGTGCTGCTGCTCGATGAGCCGCTGGAAGGGCTTGCTCCTGTCATCTGTGAAGAGCTGATGGCTGCTTTCTCGACACTTGCACAGAAGGGAGACATGACGATTCTGCTTGTCGAACAGCGCATCCAGAGTGCGCTCGATTTTGCCGATCACATCATCATACTGGAACGTGGGCGCATTGCATGGTCTGGCACGTCAGCAGAACTCGCCGAAAACCAGCAGACTGTCGAAGAACTACTCGGTGTCGGTGGCTTGCATTGATCAGTTCCCGACAAATGCAAACTTGTCGACGTCCACAAGGCCGCGGTCAGTGATCTTGAGATGCGGGATCACAGGCAAGGCGATGAAGGCCAGTTGCAAGAATGGCTCCTCCAGAACGGAACCCAGTTCTTCCGCTGCGTGACGCAGCACACGAAGCTGGTCGCGGACAGTTTCATATGGTTCGGCGCTCATCAATCCGGCAATGGGCAAAGGCATTTCAGCCAACACCTTGCCATCTCGCACGACAACGAAACCACCTTCAATTTCGCCCAATCGGTTGGCAGCTGCAGCAATATCTTCGTCTGACGTGCCAACCACACAGATATTATGGCTGTCATGACTGACGGTTGACGCGATTGCACCTGATTTCAAGCCGAAACCGTGCACAAAGCCGGTCGCAATATTTCCATTTTTGCCGTGACGTTCGACAACGGCGATCTTGACTACATCTTTTTCGAAATCGGGCTCAACGCCGTTCGGGCCAACCTTCAGATCGAATTCGAGGCTTTCCGTTATGATCTTGCCCGGAATTATACCGATTGCACGCGTCTTGCCGCTGTTGGAATGAGAGCGGAAACTGGACGCGCTGACTTTCGATGCCTTGACGCTATTGCGCCCGACAGGAGCAACGATCTTACGAGAGGCAAACAAATCCTCTGAAATCACTCTGCCCGCCGACAACACGATTTCAGCGTGACAACCTTCGAGGCTATCCACCACAACGAGGTCGGCGCGCTGACCCGGCGCAACCAGACCCCGGTCGAAAAGACCGAAAGCACGTGCTGCGGAAATGCTCGCGGCCCGGTAGATTGCAATCGGCTCCACGCCGCCTGCAATCGCCGTGCGGATAAGGTAGTCGAGGTGGCCCTGATCGGCGATATCAAGCGGATTGCGATCATCAGTGCATAACGCCAGGAACTGCGCATGACGTTCGGTAATGATCGGCATAAGCGCTTTCAGATCCTTGGAAACAGACCCTTCACGCACCAATACATGCATACCTTTACGCATCTTCTCCAGCGCTTCTTCCGCACTTGTCGCCTCGTGTTCGGTGCGAATACCTGCGGAAATATAGCCGTTCAGGTCGAGCCCGCGCAGAAGCGGCGCATGACCATCAATATGGCGTCCCTGAAACGCCTTGAGCTTCGCTATGCATTCGGGGTCTTTCGCCAGAACACCTGGAAAGTTCATGAACTCCGCAAGACCAATCACCTTGGGGTGGTCAGCAAAAGGCAACAGATCATCGATCAGAAGCTCGGCGCCAGACGTTTCCATATGGGTCGCGGGCACACAGCTCGAAAGCTGCACGCGGATATCCATGACGGTTTCCAACGCGCTATCGAGGAAAAACTTTATGCCTTCAGCACCCAGCACATTCGCAATCTCGTGCGGGTCGCAAATGACCGTGGTAACGCCCTGTGGCAATACACACCGGTCGAACTCATGCGGCGTTACGTGGGAGGATTCTATGTGAAGATGCGTATCGATAAATCCCGGCACGACGATCCGTCCGGAAATGTCGATTTCATGCTTGCCCCGATAGTTGCCGAATGTTCCAACAACCCGATCACCGCAGATTGCGATGTCACTTTCAACAAGTTCACCGGTTACGAGATCGAAGAAACGGCCACCCTTCAGCACGATGTCGGCAGGTTCCCGACCTGCGCCCTGATCGATCATCCGTTCCAGCATCACGTCACCTCACATTCGGAATCAATTGTCGAAAGTTACCACAATGCAAGACGCGGCGGTAAGGTCACCCTTCCGCCGCGTCCATAACCCACGAATGTCCAGATTACCGGACGTATTCGATCATTCTGGCTCGGCTGAGAACGAGCTCGACCCGATTGTCATCAAGCTTATGCAGACAGACGCGCTTGGTCCAAGGGCCATCATGCAACGTAAACAGCGCGCGCCCCTGACCGAGGTCTTCCAACGGCATGGCTCGGCGTGCCGGGCCTATACCCATGATGAGGTGACCATCCTTGATATCGAAACTGGCGCCATAGGGCGATGCCTGCCAGTGGCCGTCGAGTTCCCGGTACACAGGTTTCGGTGTCACCGGCTTCAACCGGCGAGATACGTAACCAATCTCACCTTCCAGTTCCGTACCCGTCCAGCGGAGTTCAACCGGCGAAGACGGCGACAGGGATGAGAACCAGCCATCGCCGATATCGTAAAGCGTGTCTTCGGAATCAAGCCAGTTGGCTATACCGTTGCGCATTTCCAGCCAGAACGGTCCACTCTCCGTCACATAAAGCCCGTCGGGGATCGTGCAATTGGTTTCTGGCAACGACAATCCGTTGAGAGCGGCCATGCAATCTCGCGCCATCTTATAGGTGTTGGCGTCTTCACGATTTGAAACAACAATCATGCCGGTTTTCGCGGCTGGATCGAGCAGAAAATAGCTCTTGTAGCCGGGATGCGAACCACCGTGCCCGACAAACCGCTTGCCATCCACTTCATTCCACCGCAGTCCGAGGCCGTAAGCGGTTACGCGCCCGTCAGAGAGACGACGGTCAGCTGACAGTTTATCGAGCAAACCTTTGAACACGCCCTCGCCATTAACAAGTGCTTGTGCCCATTTGGTAAGCGCCATGCCACTGCCAGTCAGGCTGCCAGAAGCCGAAATGTGCAGGCCAGCAGAGCTGAGCTGCCATTTTTCGTCAGACTTCCAGTAACCGGGAACCAAGCCCGCGACCGGATCATTCCAGACGTCCGGCGCCTCCATGAAAATATCGAGAAGCTGCGCAATATCCGATTTAACGAAATCATTGAAGCGAAACCCTTTTCGCTCCAGTGCAGCTTCCACCAGACGATAACCGGTGTTGGAATACGAAATTTCCGAACCCGCTTCGAAATTGAGCCGATTGAGAGAAGCAAGGTAGTCCAGAAGCTGACCCGCTTCCGTTTCTGTATAAACAGACAGCCCCAGAAGTGTGAGGCATTCTCGCGTATCGGGCAGACCACCAGTCATGTCGAGTGCACGCCCCACGGTGACATCGGCCAGTGGACTTTGCAACTCCGGCAGATGGTCGCCGAGCCGATCCTCGAGGTCGATGATATCGCTGTGCTTGAGAACCATCGCACAAAACGCATGTTTCGTGACTGATGCGTAGCGAACAACTGTATTCGCCGTGAACGGCACCCCCGTAGACAGGTTTTCAAGCCCGCTCGCATAGGCAAATTTCACTCCATCTGGGCCGAAACCGATGATGACGCCACCCGGCTCATCCTTGGCCCAGGTTCTCGACAAGACTTTCGCGGCAAGCGAAGCCGCATTCCAGTCAGCATGCGTTGACATGAAAACTCCGTCAGGCAGGTTCTTCCAGATTGACGCTTAGCGCGCGCAATTCTGTGGTATGCGGATGTGTCGTTCGCCCGGCGCGCAAATCATCGGCGCTAAGCTGTTCCACCATCTCGCCGTGTTGCATCACCCCCACCTGCGGGCAGAGATGCGCGATCACAGCGAGATTGTGGCTCACCAGCACATAAGTGAGATTCTTTTCAGCGCGCAAGTCCGCGAGAAGATTGAGAATTTCAGCCTGTACCGAGACATCAAGCGCCGATGTCGGTTCGTCCAGTAGCAAAACTTCCGGTTCGGCGATCAGGGCTCGCGCGATTGCCACGCGCTGGCGTTGTCCGCCCGAAAGCTGGTGCGGAAAACGGAACCGCGCAGCTTTGGGCAACGCGACTTCGTCAAGAACCTTTTCAATACGCTTGTCGATATCGCCGATACCGTGAACCAGCAGAAGCTCGCTCAGGATACGGTCGATGGTCTGGCGTGGATGCAGTGAGCCAAAGGGATCCTGAAACACCATCTGCACCTGACGGAAGAAGGCGGGTGCGCGCTTTGGGGCAACGTCCTTCCCGTCGAAAGCGATGCGGCCACTCCATTGTTCGTTGAGACCCGCCATTGCGCGCAGAATAGTGGATTTACCCGAGCCGCTTTCACCAACAATTCCAAAGCTCCCGCCCTTCTCGACATTGAAGGACACACCCTTGACGACTTCATGCTCGTTGAAGCTGATACGAAGTTGATCAATGACTATCATGAGTTCAGCCAGCTTTCTTCGCGATTAAGAACCGGCAATCGATCACGAGGATGCATGAGCGATGGAATGCAATTGAGAAGCCCCTTCGTATAAGGATGCTCAGCACTCACAAGTTCGGCAGCTTTCAATTCTTCCATGACACGCCCCATATACATGACCATGACACGGTCGCAGAAATGCGACACGAGTGGAAGATCGTGGCTAATGAGGAGAAGTCCCATTCCGCGCTTGGAAACCAGATCGTCGATCAGGCGAAGAATTTCCGCCTGAACAGTAGCGTCGAGCGCGGATGTCGGCTCGTCAGCAATGAGCAGTTCGGGATCGGGCGCCAGCATCATGGCGATCATGACACGCTGGCCCATACCGCCCGAAACTTCATGCGGGTAGAGCTTTGCCACGTCACGCGGATTGCGGATCATAACCTGATCGAGAAGATCAACCGCAGCATCCATTGCCTGACGTTTGCTACCGCCTTTGTGGGTACGCCACGCTTCAGCTACCTGCACGCCAATGGTCTTGACCGGGTTAAGCGAATATTTGGGATCCTGAAGAATAAAGCCCGCTCGCTTGCCGCGTATCTGACGCATGCCACGTTCAGTGGCTGACAGAATGTCGATGCCATCGAATGAAAGCCTATCCGCTTTCACCTCAGCGATTGGCGGCAACAGTTTCATGAGGGCCCGCGCGGTCAAGGACTTGCCCGAGCCGCTTTCGCCGACAATGCCCAGTTTTTCACGACCGAGCTGAAGCGAAATCCCGCGAACAGCGTCAAAACGGCTGGTACGCGTTTCAAAGCTGATCTGCAGATTTTTGATATCAACCAGCATCTGTTCTCTCAATTCTGCTTCGGATCGAGCACGTCACGCAGACCATCGCCGAGGAAATTGAAGGCGAGCGATACAAGGAAGATCGCGATGCCGGGGATGGTGGCAACCCACCATTGTTCGAAAATGAAGCGCTTAGCAGTGGCGATCATCGCACCCCATTCGGGCGATGGCGGCTGTGCACCCATTCCGAGGAAGCCAAGGCTTGCTGCGGTGATGATGATCGAGCTCATGTCGAGCGTAATGCGCACAATGACGCTCGGCACACAAAGCGGCATGATGTGACGCAAAATGATGCGGAATGGCGATGCACCGGTCAGCTTGGCGGCTGCAATGAAATCGCTCTTGCGCAAAGTCATGGTTTCCGCGCGCGCCAGACGCGCATAGGGTGGCCACGCAGTCAATGCGATTGCAAGCACGGCACTTTCAACACCTGGCTTCAGCGCAGCCACGAAGGCCAGCGCCAGGATCAGCCGAGGAAACGCAAGAAAGACATCAGTGACGCGCATCAACGCAGTGTCAACAATCCCGCCGAAATAGCCGGCAATACAACCGATAAAGAGCCCGATCGGCGCAACGAGAACGACAACAGCGATAACCATTCCAAGGGTTACGCGGCCACCGTAAAGAATGCGCGACAGGATATCGCGGCCTAGCTCATCAGTCCCGAACAAATGCGCGGCAGTGGGAGCAGATAGACGGTTGCCTAGATCTTGAACACTCGGATCATATGGCGTCAGCAATGGTGCGGCCAACGACAGAACGACGAAAGCGACAATGATAAAGAGACCAATCATCGCGAGCGGATTGGCCCGAAGGTTCACCCAAATGCGGTAGCGCCTGCCCCAGTTAGCCTGAGAACGAGAAGCAGGCGAGTCATCTAGCGCCCAGTTATGAAAATTGGCAAAAATCATCGGACACGCGGATCCAGAACTTTATAGAGAATATCGGCGAGCAGATTGAGTCCGACATAGATGATACCGATGAGCAACGTAGCGCCCACCACCGGATTCATATCGGCATTCATCAGCGACACGGTCAGATACTGCCCCAAACCCGGCCAGCTGAAGACCGTCTCGGTCACGACAGCACCTTCCAGCAGACCTGCATAGGTGAGCGCTAGAACTGTCACGAGCTGCACGGCAACGGTCGGGAAAGCATGTTTCCAGATGACCGAGGTCAGCGACAAGCCTTTCGCACGTGCCGTAATCACGAACTCACCCTTGAGCGCGTCAAGCATGAAAGCGCGGGTCATACGCGTGATATACGCCATGCTGAAGTAGGCGAGGATCAGAACCGGCTGAATCATGTGATAGACGGCATCCCGGAACGCGTCCCAGTCGCCCTCAATAAGAGTATCGATCGTGAGCAAGCCGGTAACATGCGGGATCATGCCCTCATAAATGATGTCCTGTCGTCCCGGACCGGGCGCTATATCGAGCGTTGCATAGAAGACGAGAAGCGATATCAGAGCCAGCATGAAAACGGGAACAGAGTGCCCTGCAAGACAGATCACGCGGATCGTCTGGTCGACGATGGAACCCTGCCGGACAGCAGCCCACACCCCCAGCGGAATACCGATAAGAGCAGCAACAAGAAGCGCAGCCGTTGCCAGTTCCAATGTCGCGGGAAAATAACGGGCGATATCCTGTGTCACCGGATTACGGGTCAGAATAGAGTTGCCGAAATCGCCGTGCAGGACCTGCCCGACATAATGCACGAACTGGATTACAAGTGGCTGATCGAGCCCCATCTCCGCGCGGACGCGCTGGATAACAGCCTCTGGCGCATTGTCGCCCACCGCAGCAATAACAGGATCAACCGGCATGACGCGGCCGATCATGAAGGTAATGACCATAAGCCCGAACAGCGTGATTAACACGCTGCTCAGGATACCGGTCAGGTTCTTGAGGCTTTTCTTCACGCCTTGGCGATCCCTGCATAGGAATGAGAATCGGACAAGACGCCGAGACGCATTCCGGTAACATCCTTGCGGCAGGCGGCTGTGGTAACAGTCTGAAGCATCACGATAAACGGACTATCGTTCATGAATTCGCGCTGCAGATTCTCATAGAGTTCGATGCGCTTTGCTGAATCGCGTTCATCGCGGGCTGCAATCGACTTCTTCGCGAAATCCTCGTTCTGATAGGACGAGCGCCAAGCGAAAGGCTTGGTAGCCGCATTATCCGAATTATCCGGATTGTTACAGAAGACGTCGGCATTGGTGTTCGGATCGAAGTAGTCTGAGCCCCAAGCGGTCAGCGCAATTTCGTGCTCGCGAGCACGCATTTTGGTGAGAACCTGACGGTTCTCGGCGGCCAGAAGTTCGACCTTGATTCCAATTTCGGCGAGGTTCGCCTGAATGGCCTGTGCGATATCCGGCCAAGGCTGAGCAGAATAATGATCCATCTTGATGGTAAAACCATCGGCAAGACCAGCTTCCTGCATCAGGCCCTTCGCCTTTTCCAAATCCTTCTGGAACGGTGTTTCGTTAACTGCACCGGGGAAACCTTCCGGGATGATGGTCTGGTGCACCTTGTGCGTCAGCGGAACGATATTCTTCTGGATGCCCTGATAGTCGACGGCCCACTTGATCGCTTGCCAGAGCTTCGGATTAGTGAGCTTTTCAATCTTCTGATTGAGAGACATCAGGCCAATGCCCGCGATTGCCTTGGTGACGAGCTCGAAATCACCATTGCCCTGAAGAACACGCAACTGCTCGGACGTCAGATTGCGGGCAATATCGACATCACCCTTCTGAAGCATCAAGAGCTGCGAAGACGGGTCCGCGACGTGACGCAGAAGGATGCGCTTCACATTGCCCTTGTATGCGCCATGTGGATTAACGTTCAGGATGATGCTTTCGCTCGGCTTCCAGGAAACGAGAACCCATTCGCCCGAACCGGCGCTGTTCTTCTGAAGCCAGCCGTTACCGAGATCGTCACCGGATGCATTTTCCAGAACGGTCTTCTTTTCCACAATGCTGGCAACGCTTGCCGACAGGCAATACAGCAGGAACGGCAGCGATGTCGACTGCTCGACCGTCAGAGACAATGTCGACGGATCGGTCGCTACGATGTTCTTTTCTGCATTCTCTGGCGTGAAACCGAACTGGCCAATGATGAAAGCCGGGCCCTTGTTCATCTTGATCGCACGCTGCAGCGAGAAAGCAGCATCTTCAGCCGTGATCTGCGCGCCGCTTGCAAATTTTGCATTCGGATCGATCTTGAAGATGAAGACCTTCCCATCAGCGTCGGCTTCCCAGGAAACAGCAACGCCGCCTTCCACCTGGTCCGGATTGGAAAGGCTTGGATGTACCAGACGCTGGTACATGTTGTTGCAGACTTCGCTGCCGACAGCTTCGAAGCTCTCATGCGGATCAAGACTGGTCATATTGTCGAGCTGCTGGGCCACAACCAGAATATCCTGACGCCCGGCTCCAATGGCAGGCAAAATGCTCGCATAGGACAGGAAAGGAACGGCAGCCGCACCTGCCAGAAAACCGCGTCTTGAAATCATTGAGAGCTCCTCTTGCAACGCTTTCTGAATGGCTCCCTGACATCGGGCGCTTATCGACAGCGTTCTATCTCTGGATATATTTTTCCAGCTTCCCGCTATCACGTCAGCGGAGGCAGGGGCCAATGCAGAATTTTGCATTCCCTATGCAGAGTTTGCATGAGGGCAAACTAAAGAAGAGCTTCTGCAAGAAAGAATCGCCCTTCATGCAGGGCCGTCATATCAAGTGACCGAAATCGCATTTGCAATTCTTCTCGCTTGGGTCCATCACCCCTCTCAAATACCAAACTTGATTTTGAAAAGGCTTCCCCATGGCGACAGAACAGAAGATACCCGTTTTCGATGGTCACAACGATGTGCTGTTGCGCCTGTGGTCATCGCATGCTTCCTCGCCTGAAAAGCGTTTTCTTGAAGGAGAAAATGTCGGCCATATCGACCTTCCACGTGCGCAGAAGGGTGGGCTCGGCGGCGGCTTGTGCGCAGTATATGTGCCCTCGCCTTCACGAGAACTCGACACTAATGGCAATCTGGCGACGCCGAGCCAGACCGATGCGATGAAGGCAACGCTCGCCATGTCGGCAATTCTTCTGAAAATCGAACGGGCGTCAGAAGGCAAGGTCCGTATTTGCAAAACTGCAGCCGATATTCGTGATGCCTTTGCCAACGGCATTTTTGCTTCTGTCTATCATATCGAAGGTGTGGAGGCTTTCAGCGAAGACCTTGATGCCCTTTATGTATTGCATGAGGCAGGCCTCAGAACGCTTGGGCCTGTCTGGAGCCGTCCGAATATTTTTGCCCATGGCATCCCGTTCCGGTTTCCGGCGTCACCTGACATCGGCCCGGGCCTCACTGATCATGGCAAAGCGCTCATTCGCGCCTGCAATGAACTCAAAGTCATGGTCGACCTTTCCCACATGAACGAGAAAGGCTTCTGGGACATAGCGGCAATTTCCGCTGCGCCGCTCGTGGCTTCGCATTCAAATGCGCACGCGCTTTGCCAGCAAAGCCGCAACCTGACCGACAAGCAGCTGGATGCCGTTCGCGATACTGGCGGTCTCGTCGGGCTTAACTTTGGCGTTTCATTCCTGCGTGAAGATGGAAAACGCGATCCGAATACGGATCTGAGCGAACTCGTTCGCCATGCTGATTACATTGTCAATCGCATCGGGATCGACCATCTGGCGCTGGGTTCCGATTTTGACGGCACCACGATTTCTTCCACGCTTCGCGATGTCGGTGATCTCCAGCTCGTCATAGACGCCTTCCGCAAGCACGGTTATGACGATGCTTCCATCGTCAAACTGGCTCATGGAAACTGGATCAATGTGCTTGAGCGGACATGGGGTGCTTAAGGGAAAAATAGAAACGATCTCACCCTCGTAGGGTGAGATCGAAAACATGATGGTGGATATGCCCGTCGAACATTTCCAGAAGCCCCTTCGTTGCCTCTCGGCTTTCATATCGCACACGTGAAGCAAGCGCTTTGGCCAATGCTTCCCTACTGTCATACTTGGTCCACAGCACCATCGGATAGGCTGGCGCACCTTCGTCGCGTTCGACAGCATAAAGAACTCGGACTTCCCTGATGCCCGGAAATTCAAGCCACATCGGCATAAGAATATCCGCGACATAAGCTTTGAACGCATCCTCGCGCCCAGCATGGATAGCGCCTTCAAAAAAGGCCTGCCTGACAATCATGGGAATAACTCAGTTTACTTTGGTGGGTGGGACATCGCCGGAAAAATAAGCGGCAAGATTGGCGAGTACGAGCTCACCCATTCCGACACGTGTTTCAACCGTTGCGCTGCCTTGATGCGGCATCAGCACGGTGTTTGGTGCGGACAGAAAATCCTCCCTGATCGTCGGTTCGTTGACGAAAACATCAAGACCGGCGCCGGCTATAGTTCCGTTATTCAAAGCAGCCAGAAGCGCATCTTCGTCGACGACGCTGCCGCGGGCCACATTGACCAAATACCCCCTGCTTCCAAGCGCTGCTAGCACATCCGCGTTCACAATATTCGCCGTCGACGGATTAGCCGCGACGCACACTGCGAGTACGTCGCTCTGCTGCGCTAGTTCCACGGGCGTCGCATGGGCAATCCAGTTTGTGCCCGCGACAGGAGAGCGGTTCCAATAGTGCACTTCCATGCCGAATGCTTCTGCACGTCGTGCAAACGACTTTCCTATCTGGCCAAGGCCCAGGACGCCAACCCGCTTCCCCTTGGGACTAACGCCAAGAGGAAATGCTTCACGGCGCTCCCATTTGCCTTCCCGCACGAATTGGTCACCCTGAACAACATGGCGCATAACCGCCAGCATGAGAGCAATGCCTGTGTCGGCAACATCATCGGTCAAAACGCCAGGCGTGGTGCTGACATGCACATCGCGATCCCGCGCAAAAGCAAGATCGACCTTGTCCGTCCCAACACCGTTGATGGCGATGAGGCCAAGCGATGGCAGACGCTCCATCCAATCATTGGAAAGCCCCGTTCCGCCACCAGTAACAACAGCACGAATGGTGCCAAGTGCCGCGTCAATCGCCGTCGTGTCTTCCGGCTTGTATAGACGAAGAACCTTGTAAGCTGCGTCCAATCGCTCTTCGATCAACGGCATCATCGGCTCGATAAGCAGAACTTCGTTCGTCACTTCAAACTCCATTACTAAACTACTAGAGGCGCTCAGGAAATCTGACCGATAAATGCCTTCGTGCGCTCATGCTTCGGATTGCCGAAAAATTCCTCCGGCTCCGCCATTTCAAGAATTTGTCCTTGATCCATGAAGATAACGCGATCTGCCACCTGCCGCGCGAAACCCATTTCATGGGTAACGCAGAGCATGGTCATGCCTTCCTTGGCGAGATCGATCATGGTGTCCAGAACTTCCTTGACCATTTCAGGATCGAGTGCAGAAGTCGGCTCATCAAAAAGCATGATCTTGGGATTCATGCATAGCGCACGGGCAATCGCCACACGCTGTTGCTGGCCACCCGACAGCTGGGCCGGATATTTATCCGCCTGTTCAGGAATGCGGACACGCTCGAGGTATTTGCGCGCTGTCTTCTCAGCTTCAGTTTTCGAAACACCGCGCACTTTCATCGGAGCCAGAGTACAGTTCTCAAGAACCGTCATATGCGGAAACAAGTTGAACTGCTGGAAAACCATGCCGGTTTCCTGCCGGACGATATCCACATTCTTTCCACCTGCCGTCAGATCGTGGCCGTCTACAATGATGCGGCCTTTCTGAATGGTCTCCAGCTGATTGATACAACGGATGAGGGTCGACTTCCCCGAGCCAGACGGGCCGCAAATAACAATGCGTTCACCGCGAGCGACATTCAGATCAATATCTCTGAGAGCATGATAAGTGCCGTACCACTTGTTTACTCCCTGCATGAGCACTGCAGGATCTGAAGCATCCTGCGGCAACCGGTTCGCTTTTCCCTGAGCCATCTGGTTCATGTCGAGAAACTCACTTTCGTGGACTGGATCGTCATGCCCGTCGGATGGACGGGCATGACGGAATTCGAGAGCTTACTTTGCCTGAGAGACAAAATCCGGTAGTGGCGCACCGAGCCACTTTTCATGAATCTTGTTCAGTTCACCGTCGCTCTTCGCCTTTTCGATGAACTTGTTGACGAATTCGAGCATTTCCGTCGCCCCCTTGCGAACAGCGATACCCTGTACTTGCTGGCTGAGCTGGATTTTCTGATCGTAGCGGCCCGGAGCAGCTTTTTCGATTTCGGCAGCCACTACATTGGAGAGCCCGATCAACTCAACCTGTCCCGAAAGCAGGGCTTGCACTGCGCTCGCATCATCATCGAAACGACGGATGTTGGCGTCCTGCGGCGCTACCTTGGTTACTGCCGTGTCCTGTGTCGAAGCACGAGCGACACCGATCGATTTGCCAGAAAGATCCTCCGGCTTTGTAACAACGGTGTCCTTCGGTCCGAATACGCCAATCGAAATACCAGCATAAGGCTGCGAGAAATCAACGCTCTTTGCCCGTTCCTCGGTGATGCCCAGCGAGGCAACCAGAACGTCCACCTGTCCGCTCTGCAGATAAGGAATACGGTTTGGACCGGTGACTGGCACGATCTGTGCGTCGACGCCCAGCTCCTTCGCCAGCAACTTTGCGACATCGGCGTCATACCCGTCCGGTTCATTGCTGGTGTTCATGATGCCAAATGGCGGAAAGTCGACCAGCATACCGATCTTGATTTTTCCAGCGGACTTGATGTCGTCAACGGTCTGAGCGAATGCAGCAGGTGCCAACGCCGTTGCAAGGGCACCCGCACCAATCAGGGCCATTGCCAAACGTCTGGTAATAGTCATGTTTATCCCTTCCCTATTAAGTACCAGTCTCCTCACCGGCACCGTTTCGTTATTTTCAACGCATTTCCTGACGCCATGTCGGTTTACATTCGGTCGAAAATGCTGATCGTTCCCCCTAAGCCCCCAATTACCGAGCTGTAGCGCGAGAAAACCTCGTTTCCATGCGGCGTGCCAAAATCGATAGCGGCCAGCATAGGACAAAATAGACAGCCGCTACCGTGCCAAACACCATGAACGGGCTGAACGTCGCGTTGTTGATGATCTGTCCCTGTCGCGTCAGTTCTGTAAATCCGATGATCGCGGCAAGCGAAGTGCCTTTGATGAGCTGCACGAGAAAGCCCACTGTCGGCGCAACCGAAATGCGTGCGGCTTGTGGCAGGATCACATAGCGCATGCGATTGTAGTAGCGCAGCCCCAATGCCGTCGCCGCTTCACGTTGGCCGGGGGGCACTGCATCAATACAGCCGCGCCAAATCTCCCCGAGAAAAGCGCTTGCATGCAATGTCAGCGCAATCGTCGCAGCAATCCAGGGGTTGATACCCAGACCGAAAATATTAAGGCCGAAGAACACCAGGAAGAGCTGCATCAGAAGCGGTGTACCCTGAAACAGTCTGATAAAGCCGAGTGCGATGTAACGTGGGGCGCGAGCGTCCGAAACACGCATCAGCGCGACAAGCAGCCCTCCGATGCCACCGCCGACAAAGGCAATAGCCGAAAGAGCAATGGTCCACTGCGCTGCATAGACGATAATGAGAAATTCGTTCCAGCCGAAAGGTCTGATCATGGCCCGCTCCTATCGGCTCAACGGGTATTTAAAAGCCACCTTCTCGATCACTGAAAAAATGGCCGAGAAACCGATGGACATGACGAGATACATGAGCGTGATAACAATATAGACCTCAAAACTCGCGAAGGTCGCCGACTGTAGATCGTTACCCGCCGCTGCAAGTTCGTTTGCGGAAATTACGGAGACCACACTCGAAGTCAGCATCAGATAGATAAATTGGCTGGTGAGTGACGGATAAACCGTCCGCAAAGCTGGTTTCATGATCACATAACGGAACACTTGCAGCTTTGAGAGACCGAGTGCGGTTCCTGCTTCCACCTGACCTTTATGAATGGATTCAATGCCGGCACGAATAATCTCGGTACCGTAAGCGCCGAAGTTCACCACCAGCGCAAGAAGCGCTGCACTGTTGGGCGACAATCGCAAACCAGCAGAAGGCAATCCAAAGAAGATGAAGAAAATCTGCACCAGAAACGGCGTGTTGCGGATAATTTCGATATAGGCATCAATGATTAAGCGTACTGGCTTTGGTCCAGACGTCTTCCCAAGCGCGCAGACTATCGAAACAATCAGGCCGAGCACCATCGCCGCGCAAGACAATTCAATTGTCTGCCACGCGCCGACAAGCAACTTATCCATCGCCGCGAAAACAGGCGCGAAGTTGAAATTATACAATGCTGAACCTCCCGGTACGCAATTGTGCCGATTTCTCCTCCCGGCATCAATAATTTAGATCGATCTAAATGCGTTTTGCCTCATACGTCAATCATTAATTGGGATTAGATAGCAGAGGCTCTCACCGGTCCACAGGACTGTCGAACTCGCAAATATGTTTCACTGATGATCCGCTGCGCCTGTTTTTCCGGGTTTGCCAAACGGGAAAGAAGCAATCCAGCGGCATTCTCACCAACTGTAACAGGTCGGGTTGACACGGAACTCAACCGGGGGCGGGTCGCTTCAGCATCGCTTACATCGTCGAAGCCGATCAACGAAAAATCCCCACCAACCATTCTCCCGCAATCATAAAGCCCTGCCGAAAGGCCTAGCGCAATCACGTCATTGAAGCAGATTGCAGCTGTCGGCTCCCGGCCGTCCTGAAAGAGAAGCGGAGCCGCTTTAGCGATATCCGGCATCGTCTGCGGAAAGCGGACAATCATCTCAGGATCGAGCCCTTGTTGTTGCATTGCCTCGCGAAAACCTTCGACACGTTCGCGGTAAGCGGAATGAATCGGCCCGTGCACAGCGAATGCGATTGTCCTGTGCCCAAGTGTAGCCAGATGATTGACCGCCTGCCGCATACCACCCGCGTAATCAACGCCTGCGTAATCGACACGATCGGTGACATGACGCAACACCTGCACAATAGGCAAGCCCCAGTCGGCAAGCTGCTCGACGAACTCCGGTGCTGTTTCCGCTGTTGGCGAAACGATCACGCCATCAACACCATGCTCACGCATACGCTGCATAAGGGTACTCTGATTGGTGAAGTTCTCGTGACTATTGGCGAGAAGAACGACCAGCCCTGCTTCACCCACAACACTGTCTATTCCTGAAAGCAATTCGCCGTAAAACGGGTTGCCAAGGGTGGGCACGATGACGCCAACCGTATTAGATCTCTCTACCCGGAGGCTAGCAGCCCCCATATTGTAGACATAGCCCAACTCCTGAAGGGCTTTTTCTACTTTTTCGCGCGTTACTGTTCCCACCAACGGGCTTTTGCGGATGACAAGGGAAGCCGTCGCGCGCGATACGTTGGCATGGCGTGCCACATCCAGCAGCGTAACGCGGCTTTTCCTGCGATCGTCACTCGGCATAACTTCACCTGTCAGCAAGTTGGGCAATGTCCGATCCGGTTGAAGACAAAACTCAATAAAACCGCCGGTCAGATTCGAAAGGCATATATCAGTTCAGTCTTGCACATTGGTCAATCCGTTGAACGGTGAACCAGCAGTCATCATGCGGAAATGGCATTACGTGGCGTTCCCAACCCATTAATTATACACATGTTCTCCCCACGATTATCACTTGCCTTTCGTTTTTTTTCATTTGGATCGCTATCGTTTTCGGATTTATTCTGCCATTGGAAGAATCGAAGGTTGATCCTTTGGCAAAAATTGCATTCATATAGGTGCAATGAAAATATTGCAGATGTCGGAACTTTGAGACCATCACCAAGGAACTCAAATGTTCACGCAATCTCACACTCGAGGAGGAAACATGCTTATCCGTCTGATCACGACTTCGGCGCTGACAAGCGCCCTCGCCCTCACCATCAGTTCTCAGGCATTTGCCCAGACGGAGCTGGCATGGTGGCACGGCATGACCGGTGCCAACAACGAAATGGTCAATGAACTCTCGAAGGAGTTCAACGAAATCCAGAGCGAATACAAGATTGTTCCTGTCTACAAGGGAACTTATCCCGAAACGCTGAATGCCGGCATTGCCGCGTTCCGTTCCAAGCAGCCCCCCGCGATCCTTCAGGTCTTCGACGCCGGTAGTGGCGTTATGATGGCAGCCGAAGGCGCAATGGTTCCAGCTGCCGAAGTTCTGGAAAAGGGTGGCTTCAAATTCGACAAGTCGCAGTATCTGCCTGGCATCGTCGCTTACTATTCGAAGCCAGACGGCACCATGTTGTCCTTTCCGTACAACTCCTCGTCACCAATCCTCTATTACAATAAGGATGCCTTCAAGAAGGCTGGTCTCGACGAAAACAATCCGCCGAAAACCTGGCCTGAAGTTTTCGAAGCTGCCAAGAAGATCAAATCCAGCGGTGCGGCACCGTGCGGTTTCACTTCCACATGGCTGACCTGGATTCAGACCGAAAACTTCGCGGCTTGGAACAACGTTCCTTATGGCACGAATGAAAACGGTCTCGGCGGCACCGATGTGAAGCTCGAAATCAACTCACCGCTTTACATTCAGCACTTCCAGTCGATTGCCGATCTCGCGAACGACGGTACGTTCCGCTACGGCGGCCGCA
Source organism: Ochrobactrum sp. XJ1 (assembly GCF_024701725.1). Classification (NCBI taxonomy): domain Bacteria; kingdom Pseudomonadati; phylum Pseudomonadota; class Alphaproteobacteria; order Hyphomicrobiales; family Brucellaceae; genus Ochrobactrum; species Ochrobactrum sp. XJ1. The sequence goes on along the minus strand of NZ_VDGD01000001.1, from coordinate 497,095 downwards.
CATCGGAAGCCAAGCAGCTTTTCACCTCTGGTGAGTGCGCAATGCTGACCGAATCCTCCGGCGGCCTCGGCGATGTTGTTAAGTCGGGTATCAATTACGGCATCGGCCAGCTGCCTTACTACGAAGGTCACGGTCCGCAGAATACGATCCCTGGCGGTGCATCTCTGTGGGTCTTCGCAGGCCTTAGCGACGAACAATACAAGGGCGTCGCAGAATTCTTCAACTTCCTCTCGCAAACCAAAATTCAGGTCAAGCTGCACGAAAAATCCGGCTATCTGCCTGTAACACTGGCGGCATACGAGGAAACCAAGAAGTCGGATTTCTATGAAAAGAATCCGGGCCGCGAAACGCCTATCCTGCAGATGATGGGCAAGGCACCGACCGAAAATTCGAAGGGCGTGCGTCTCGTCAACTTGCCGCAGGTGCGCGATATTCTGAACGAAGAGTTCGAAGCAATGCTCGGCGGCAAGCAGGATGCGAAAACTGCACTTGAAAACGCTGTCAAACGCGCCAACGACGCGATAGCCGCAGCTCAATAATTGATCACATAAACACAACGCCGCCTGCCCTTGTGGTGGGCGGCCTTGTCACCCACGAGGAAGCTCCCCGTGCAGAAAGTTACCTTTCCAAATAAAATCTTGCCCTACTTCCTGCTGGCCCCGCAGATCGTTCTGACTGTGGTGTTTTTCTTCTGGCCAGCCAGTCAGGCAATTTATCAGTCTTTCATGCGCGAAGACGCATTCGGGCTGAAGTCTACTTTTGTAGGCCTTGCGAACTTCACAACCGTTCTGGCCGACCCGAACTATCTACATTCATTCAGAGTAACGATTGTCTTTAATGTTCTGACCGCGCTGCTTGCCATGGGCGCAGCATTGTTGCTTGCAACGGCGGCAGATCGCGTCATTCGTGGCAAGACATTTTATCGTACGCTCCTGATCTGGCCTTATGCCGTAGCTCCAGCCGTAGCCGGCATGTTGTGGCTCTTCATGTTCAATCCTGCAATGGGTACTTTTGCATATATTCTGCGCCGTAATGGCATTGCATGGGATCCGCTGCTTGACGGCAATCAGGCTATGGGCCTCGTCGTCGTTGCCGCGGCCTGGAAGCAGATTTCCTATAATTTCCTGTTCTTTGTCGCAGGCTTACAAGCAATTCCTAAATCGTTGATCGAAGCAGCAGCCATTGATGGCGCGCGCGGCGCGCGGCGATTCTGGTCTATCGTATTTCCACTTCTTGCACCGACCTCCTTCTTCTTGCTGGTCGTGAATACGGTTTACGCCTTCTTCGACACGTTCGGCATCATCCATGCCGTGACCGGCGGCGGGCCTGCCAAAGCCACCGAAACGCTGGTCTACAAGGTTTACAACGATGGCTTCGTCAATCTGAATCTGGGTTCTTCCTCGGCACAGTCAGTTATTTTGATGGCAATCGTGATTGCCTTGACAGCGTTCCAGTTCCGCTTCGTTGAGAAGCGCGTGCATTATTCGTGAGTGAGGCGACAATGATAGAAAAACGCCCAATCTCCAGCCTGATCGGCCATCTGATCCTGATCCTAGGCATCATTATTGTTGCCTTTCCGATCTACTACACCTTCGTCGCTTCAACGATGACGTCAACGCAGATCATTCGCCCGCCAATCTCGCTGTTGCCCGGCGACCATTTCGTCGAAAACTACGGCGAAGCCATCTTTGGCGGTGTGGAGCGTGTTGTTGGTGTAAGTCTTGAACGACTTCTCTGGAACTCGTTCGTGGTCGCAATGGCAATCGCCGTCGGCAAGATCATCATTTCGTTCATGTCGGCTTTCGCGATTGTGTTTTTCCGCTTTCCAATGCGCATGTTCTTCTTCTGGATGATCTTCATAACGTTGATGCTGCCTGTGGAGGTTCGTATCCTGCCGACCTACAAGGTGATCGTGGATCTCGGCATGATCGATACCTATGCCGGGCTTACGCTGCCATTGATGGCATCCGCGACAGCGACATTCCTGTTCCGTCAGTTCTTCCTTACCATTCCGGGTGAACTGGTTGAAGCAGCACGTATCGATAATGCCGGACCATTCCGTTTCATGCGGGATATCCTGCTCCCCCTTTCGAAGACGAATATTGCAGCGCTTTTCGTCATTCTCTTCATTTACGGATGGACCCAGTATCTCTGGCCACTACTCGTTACCAATGATGCCAAGATGAACACGATCATCATCGGCCTGCGCCGCATGGTCGATTGGGCTGACGCATCCACACCGTGGAACTACGTCATGGTAACAGCCATTCTGGCCATCATTCCACCGATCCTCGTTGTGGTGTTGATGCAGCGTTGGTTCGTCAAAGGTCTCGTTGAAACGGAAAAGTAATGAGCAAAATCGTTCTTGATAACGTCCGCAAGAGCTATGGCGGCAATGTAGAAGTCATCAAAGGCGTATCGCTGGAGATTCACGACGGTGAATTTGTGGTGCTGGTAGGCCCTTCTGGCTGCGGTAAATCCACTCTCCTGCGCATGATAGCGGGTCTCGAAGGTATTACATCCGGCACAATCTCCATTGGCGATCGCGTGGTCAACGAAGTAGAACCCGCAGAACGCGATATTGCCATGGTGTTTCAGAACTATGCGCTCTATCCGCATATGACGGTGCGCGAGAACCTCGCCTATGGTCTCAAGAACCGCAAGACACCAAAGGACGAAATCGAGCGCCGCATCGCCAAGGCTGCGAAAGCGCTGGAAATCGAACCTTTTCTTGAGCGCAAACCACGCCAGCTTTCTGGTGGTCAGCGCCAGCGTGTCGCCATGGGGCGCGCCATTGTGCGCGAACCGGCAGCTTTCCTCTTTGATGAACCGTTGTCCAATCTGGACGCGAAACTGCGCGTGCAGATGCGTGTCGAGATCAAGCGCCTACAGCGCTCGCTTGGCACCACCAGCGTTTACGTGACACACGACCAGATGGAGGCCATGACCATGGCTGATCGTCTTGTCGTGCTGAATGCCGGCCATATCGAACAGGTTGGCACGCCGATCGAGCTTTACGAAAAACCTGCCTCCACCTTCGTCGCGACATTTATCGGTTCCCCATCAATGAACCTGCTGCAAAGCACAGAAAGCACCGGTTGGGCGACAGGCAGCGCGGTACAAAAACCTGACGGGAGTTTCACCATCGGTGTTCGCCCAGAGGATATCCGTATTCTGGAGGATGGCGAGCCGGACGCTGACGGATTTAATGCAACCATTCGTATTGAAGCTGTCGAACTCGTCGGCGCAGAAAGCTACATCCACGCTGCGTTGCCAGATGGCAAGCCGCTTATCTTCCGCGTTGCCGGACGGTCGGCACATAACATTGATGAGACTGTCAGAGTTGGCGCTTCCTCTGGAAACGTGCATGTTTTCAACAATGATGGCCAGCGTGTAAATGATTGACATGAAACGGGTTGCGCCCTTCAACGGAGCGCAACCCGCTATAATAATCGATTTCTGTTTTAGAATTTATCGGTTACAGAGAAGTGGAATATTTTTCCGCCTGTGAGGAAATCCCGATAGATGACGCACCAGCAGATACTCTCCTTCGCGGTAATCATACTCATGATGGGGGCGTTTATCTGGGGCAAGTTCCGTTATGATGTGGTCGCACTTTGTGCACTTCTCCTGGCAATAGTAGTTGGGGTCGTACCCTTCGATCACGCATTTTCGGGTTTCAGCGACGACATCGTTATCATCGTTGGCAGTGCGTTGGTGGTCAGTGCAGGTGTCGCACGTTCCGGCCTTATGCAGGCGGCGGTACAGCGTTTCCTGCCAGAAATGAACAGTGTGCGGCTCCAACTTGCAGTGCTGGTGGCAGTCGTCACTGTTCTCTCAGCTTTTGTTAAAAACGTCGGCGCACTGGCAATCATGATACCGGTTGCTTTTCAATTCGCACGTCGTTCCAATGTTTCTCCATCGACCTTTCTCATGCCTATGGCCTTCGGCGCGTTGCTCGGTGGTTTGATGACCCAGGTGGGCACTTCACCCAACATCGTTGTTTCTCGCATTCGCGGCGAAATGGTCGGTGAACCCTTCACCATGTTCGATTTTACGCCTGTCGGCGCTGTACTGTCAGTGGTAGGACTCATCTATCTGGTACTTTTCTACTGGCTTGTTCCACAGCGCACTCGCGAAAACGTATCGCTGGATGAGGCAATCAAGATCAAGAATTATGCTTCCGAAGCACGTATCACCAAGACTTCGACGATGACCGGCAAGCGCGTGACCGATCTCATCAAGGCAGCTGAAGGTGAAGCGATGGTGACTTCCATCATACGCAACGACCAACGATTGACGCCACTTCCCGATACGATCCTGAACGAAGGCGATGTTGTCCTTCTTGAAGGTGATCCCAAGGCGCTCGATGCTGTCATAAGTGCCGGAAAACTTACCTTGTCCGAGAACCGTAATCCGTCCGAGACAAGCGGTTCCACCGACATCGAGGTTGTGGAAGCTGTTATCGGCAAGAATTCGCGCCTTATCGGCCTAACTGCCCAGAGACTTGCCCTTTTTGCACGCTACGACCTGAACCTCCTGGCGGTCAGCCGGCCAGGCGAACGTATTACTGAGCGGCTCAGTGAAGTCATCCTCCGTTTCGGTGACGTGGTCGTACTGCAAGGCAGACAAGCAAATCTGTCCACCTTCCTGCCGGAGTTCGAATTGCTGCCGCTTGCCCGCCGCAAGCTTATGCTTGGCAGCGTTCGGCGCGGGTTGATCCCGCTCGCCATTCTGATCGCTGCCATCGGGGCAACCGCGTTAAGCCTTGTACCAGTGGCGGTGGCTTTCTTTGCCGCCGCTGTCGCCATGCTGCTGTTCAAGGTGATACCTCTCAACGAGGTCTATGACGAAATCGACGGTCCAATTCTGGTGATGCTTGCGGCACTCATCCCGGTTTCGGATGCGCTGCGAACAACCGGCGGCACGGACCTCATCGCAGAAGGGCTCGCCACAATCGGCCATCAGTTACCGCCAGCAGGTGCGTTGGCGCTCATTCTTGTAGCAGCGATGATGGTGACACCATTTCTTAACAATGCTGCGACGGTGCTCGTCATGGCTCCCATCGCCACAAGTTTTGCTTCCGGACTTGGTTTCAAGCCGGAGGCCTTTTTGATGGCGGTTGCGATCGGCGCAGGGTGTGACTTCCTCACGCCAATCGGCCATCAATGCAATACGCTGGTCATGGGGCCAGGTGGTTATAAATTCAGCGATTATCCACGTCTGGGATTACCGCTATCAATCATTATAGCGATTGTAACAGTCCCAACACTAATGTTCTTCTGGCCCTTGAAATAGTCCTAGAACTGAACTGAGCGTATCCATTCGAGACTGTCGGAAACAATTTTTTCCACGGTCTCGGCGATATCTGCGCGGAAGACCAGCGGTTCTCCAACAGGGCTTTCGAGCGTAGCGATCTGGCTTTCCAGCATAGTGACCGGCATAAAATGGCCTGTGCGATGCCCCATATGTTCGTGCAACACTTCAAAACTGCCATCCAGAAAGACAAACAGCACCGGTGTACCAGCAGCAGAGCGGAGACGATCACGATAGCTCTTCTTCAGTGCGGAACAGGAAACAACGATTCCGTCGGTCGAAGCCGCAAGACGTTCACCGATTTTGTCGAGCCAAGGCCAACGATCCTCATCCTGCAAGGGGATGCCTGCTGACATCTTATCGACATTGGACTTCGGATGAAGAGAGTCGCCCTCAAGAAACGGGAGCGCCAGTTCATCGGCAATCTTCTCGCCTACGGTTGATTTTCCGGAACCCGAAACACCCATAACGATAATACGCAGCATCAATTCCTCATACACTCGCGGTCATGCCGCCATCGACGTGCAAAACCTGTCCATTGACGAAAGAGGAGGCATCGCTGCTCAGGAATACCGCAGCGCCGACCAACTCTTCCACGTCACCCCAACGGCCCGCCGGCGTTCTTTTCTCCAGCCATGTCGTAAATTCGGGGTTATCAACCAATGCCTGATTCAGCGGCGTCTTGAAATAGCCGGGAGCAACCGCATTGATCTGCAAGCCATGTCGGGCCCAATCGGTGGCCATGCCGCGCGTCAGGTTACGGATCGCTCCCTTTGTTGCCGTGTAAGGTGCAATGGAAGGTCGCGCCAGTTCACTTTGAACCGAAGCAATGTTGATTATCTTGCCGTGTCCTCGCGGGATCATATGGCGCGCAGCTGCCTGCCCAGCATAAAATGCGCTGGAAATGTTGGTTTCCAGAAGCTGCTGCCACTTCTCGATCGGAAAATCTTCAAGCGGCGCGCGATATTGCATCCCGGCATTATTGACCAGAATATCGAGCGCACCGATTTCCTCTTCAATCGCATCAATAGCTGCACGAACTTCTTCAGCAACCGTCACATCGAACACCGACGCAAAGACCGTATGGCCCTCGTCTTCCAGTAGCGTAACGGCCTTATTCACTTTGTTCTGATCACGGCCATTGATGATTACCGTTGCTCCATGTTCTGCAAGCCCACGAGCCAATGCAAAGCCGATGCCCTGGCTTGAGCCGGTAATCAGGGCTATGCGCCCTTCCAGACTGAATAGTTCGAAAGAAGGAGCCATCAGAAAGTTTCCAATTTGAGACCGACGCGGCTTGCCGCCTGCACAATGTGTTGACGCATCACTTCGCGCGCTCGCAACGGATCACGTGAATGAATCGCATCCCTGATTGCGGTGTGTTCATTGATTGTAATCTCGACAATCTGCTCTAGTACTGCCCGCGCACGCGCCGCATTGATTGCCTGATTGATGCGTTCGGCAATGAAACCCAAAACCAGCGGAAAATATTCGTTATGCGTTGCGGAAGCGAGCGCACGGTGAAATGCCAGATCAGCGGCAATACCGGTATCCGTCCATTTTTTCGAACCGCTCATCTCTGCGAGTGCTTCATTCAGTTGCATCATGTCATGTTCATCATGATGCACCGCAGCAAGCCCCGCCGCTTCTATCTCCAACGCCATTCGCAACTGGAACAGGCTGCGGAAACTGTCACGATTGGCAAGTGTTTCAGGTTCTATGCGGAGAGCATGTCGCCTGTCGGGTTCCGTTACGAACGCACCTACACCCTGTCGGGTTTCAACCAGGCCCTCGTTACGCAACTGGGCAATCGCTTCACGCACAACCGACCGGCTGACACCGAAGCTTTGTGCAAGATTATGTTCTGTCGGCAACTTTTGTCCCGGCAGAAGACTACCTTCACTGATCTGCCGCGTAATTTCCGAAGCAATACGTCCCGGAAGCTGCTCATTACGCCTGATTTCGCCAAACAAATTGATGAAGTCTCCCTGATTGCCCGTGCAAGTGGTGTGTCGTCAGCCTTTTGAAGAGTCAAGAGAAAGCTGGCAGCCCGGATTCATGATATTGTCCGGATCGATGACTTGCTTGATACCTTCAAGCAGTTTTCGCCGTGCAGGGTCAATGCGCTTCTCGAAATCTTCCCTTTTGAGGCGACCAATGCCGTGCTCTGCACTGATGCTGCCTGCATAACGATCCAGAACAGCATTGATCGTTTCTTTTGCAAGCGTGATCTTCATGTCTTTCGTCGCTACATCGAGATTGCTTTCTGGAATGACATTGAGATGCACATTGCCGTCGCCAACATGCCCATAAGAAACGGCGAGACAATCTGGAAGGACCTTGGCCAGTTCCCTTTCTGCTTCTCCGACGAATGATGCCAGCTTTGAAAGCGGGACCGAGATATCGGTACGCAGGTGCTTGCCGCGCAGCGCCTGTCCTTCGTTCATCGCTTCACGAAATGTCCAGAGATTTTGACCTTGCGCACGAGAGGACGCGATTGTCCCGTCAAGAACGAGGCCATCTTCCATCGCGCCCGCGAGAAACTGTTCCATCAAGGATAGTATGTCGACCAGCCCTGAACCCGAGACCTCCATCAAAACATAGGCCGGGTATTGTCCAAGTGGCATGGCAAGCTCCGGCATCGCCTCTTGCGCCAAGGTAAAAGCCACTGGCGGCATAAATTCAAAAGCGGACATCAAATCACAGCACTGCACACGCGCGCGCCGATAAAGGGCAATCACGTCATCCAGCGAATTGAGCCCCAGCAGGGCAGTTTCCACCTTGTCCGGCAAGGGCATAAGTTTTATTGCCACACCGGTCACTACTCCCAAAATGCCTTCTGCCCCGATAAATAGCTGTTTCAGATCAATCCCACGATTGTCTTTCCTCAGCGTCGAAAGGCCATTGAATATTGTGCCGTCTGGCAGCACGACCTCCAGCCCCAGGACCAGCTCACGGGTCATGCCATAACGCAACACGTTGATGCCTCCGGCATTGGTGCTGACATTTCCCCCGATGCGACAGCTTCCCTGTGCACCAAGTGCTAATGGAAAAAACATCCCTTCGGCTGCCAGTTTGTCTTTCAGTTCGGAGAGAATGCAACCGGCATCCACAACCGCCGAAAAATCATCCGGATCAATCTTCCGAATGTGATTCATCCGCTCAAGACTTAGAATGACGAGATTGTCGCGCCCATCCGGTACGCCGCCTTGCACCAAACCGGTATTTCCGCCTTGCGGAATGATAGACAATCCCAGTGAATAGCAGGTTTTAACCGCGGCAGAAACGTCCGCTGTCGAGCGTGGTCGGATCACGGCAACTGCCGTATTCTCCACATCTCCCGGCCAGTCGCGACAATAGCCAAGCATGTCGTTTTTCCCGGTCATAACCAGATCGACGCCCAAAAGAGCAACGAGATCAGCCTGCTTGTTTCCAGTCATGTCCCCCGAACCATACATGATATCCTCTTGGCTTTACCGATATGCAATGCGCTGTCGCGGATGTACGACAGTTTTTAAGATGCGGCAGGCTTTTCCGTTTCATTCCTGTGGCAAGACGGAGAAAACTGTTTTCAACGCCTACATATAAGGTTATCAGACAACCCTACAACACAAATCTGGTGGGAGACTGGAGAAGTGTCGTAATGGTAGCCAACGCCACGTTTTCGAGTAGGGTCGGCTGCGAGGCAAGGAGGAGCCTTCTAGATGCATATTGCAATCATCGGCGCTGCCGGCATGGTCGGGCGCAAACTAACGCAGCGCCTTTCAAACGACGGCCATCTCGGGGAAACTCCAGTTGAAAAACTGACACTTATCGATATCGTTGCAGCGGAACCTCCTAAAGGCTTTGCAGGATCGGTCGATACTCTGGCAGCAGATATATCCACCATGGAAACCGCTCAGAAGATCGTGTCAGGACGCCCTGACGTCATCTTCCACCTCGCGGCAATCGTGTCCGGTGAAGCAGAACTAGATTTCGATAAGGGGTATCGAATCAATCTGGATGGCACCCGCCATCTGTTCGATGCGATCAGGCGTGCACACATTGCTGACGGCTATAAGCCTCGCGTGGTTTTCACATCGTCCATTGCCGTTTTTGGTGCTCCGCTCCCCTACCCGATCCCTGATGAATTTCACACGACCCCGTTGACGAGCTACGGCACGCAGAAGGCTATCAGCGAACTTCTGTTGTCAGACTACACCCGGCGCGGTTTCTTCGACGGCATCGGCATTCGCCTGCCAACGATCTGCATACGCCCCGGCAAACCGAACAAGGCTGCATCCGGCTTTTTCTCCAATATCCTGCGTGAGCCACTCTCCGGGCAAGAAGCAATCTTGCCTGTTCCTGAAGATGTCCGGCATTGGCATGCTTCGCCGCGCTCAGCCGTCGGCTTTCTAATCCATGGAGCCACCATCGATACGGAAGCAGTTGGAGCACGTCGCAATCTTTCCATGCCGGGTCTCAGTGCGACTGTAGGCGAGCAGATTGAAGCATTACGTCGCGTTGCGGGGGAAAAGGCGGTAGGTCTGATCCGCCATGAGCCAGACGAAATGATCATGCGTATGGTTGCAGGCTGGGCTCCCGGTTTTGAAGCAAAACGCGCCCAGGCTCTTGGCTTCACCGCAGAAACATCCTTTGATGAGATCATTCGCGTTCACATCGAAGATGAAATGGGAGGCCAACGTTGACACGCAAGATCGCTTTTCTTGGAACCGGCCTGATGGGCGCACCAATGGCCAGTCGGCTTCTGGATGCAGGCTTTGATGTAACCGTCTGGAACCGGAACAGCGCCAAGGCTGCCCCTCTTGCTGAAAAAGGCGCCAAACTTGCTCAGTCTGCCGCTGAGGCAGCAGAGACCGCGGAATTAGTCATCACGATGTTGACCGATGGCCCGGCAGTACGCGACGTCCTTTTCGATCAAGGAGCCGCAGCAGCCTTGAAAAAAGGCAGTGCAGTCATTGACATGAGTTCAATTTCACCAGGCTTCGCACGCGAACATACCAAGCATCTAAAGGCAATTGACATCAATCACATCGATGCCCCGGTTTCCGGTGGCGTAGTGGGTGCCCAGGAAGGCACGCTTGCCATCATGGCCGGAGGAGATGAAGCGATCATCGCAGGCCTTGCCGATGTGTTCAAACCAATGGGACGCCTCACCCGCGTCGGCCCGTCAGGTGCCGGTCAACTCGCAAAACTTGCAAATCAGCAGATTGTCGCCGTAACTATCGGAGCAATCGCTGAAGCAATGGTTCTGGTTGAAAAAGGTGGTGGGTCGCGGGCAGCATTCCGCGACGCTATCCGCGGTGGTTTCTGTGAAAGCCGCATTCTCGAACTGCACGGCAAACGGATGATTGACCGAAGTTTTGAACCAGGCGGCACATCGCGCATCCAGCTCAAAGATCTCAATTCGATCCTCAAGACTGCGAGCGACCTATCGTTGAGCTTGCCATTGACCGAGACCGTACGCGAAGCCTTCGCAGCTTTCGTGGACGAAGGCGGTGGTGAGAAGGATCACAGCGCCCTGCTCCTTCATCTTGAAAAGCTCAATGAAGGTCAGAAAAGCTAGTTTGCAGGCAATCGAGCTGCATTGGGAGGTGCAATGAAGATCACCGCAATCGAAACCATCCGTATCGCCGAACGGCCAAACCTGTTGTGGGTGGAAGTTCATACGGACGAAGGAATTACCGGACTCGGTGAGACCTTTTTCATGTCCGAGACCGTCGAGGCCTATCTCCACGAATATGTTGCGCCGCGCGTTGTCGGTCGCGATCCTTTGCAGATTGATCTGCTGGCATCTGACCTTGTGGGTTATCTCGGTTTCCGTTCAACCGGCGCGGAAGTGCGCGGCAACTCCGCTTTCGATATTGCCCTGTGGGATCTATACGGCAAAGCTACCAACCTCCCGATTGCTCAACTTCTCGGCGGCTTCAGCCGTCAGTCCATCCGAACCTATAATACCTGCGCCGGAACTGAATACATCAAGAAGGCTACCGGCCAGCAATCCGCCAATTATGGTCTGGCGGGTGCTGGCGCTAATTGTGACGATCTTAATGGCTTCCTGCACCGCGCAGACGAGCTTGCGCTCTCGTTGCTGGACGAGGGCATAACGGCGATGAAAATCTGGCCATTCGACATGGCGGCAGAAAAGACACGCGGGCAGTATATCTCTCAACCTGATCTAAAGGCGGCATTACAGCCTTTCGAGAAAATCCGTGCAGCCGTCGGTGACCGCATGGATATCATGGTTGAATTTCATTCAATGTGGCAGCTCTTACCCGCCATGCAGATCGCCCGCGAACTCGCGCCTTTCAAGACCTTCTGGCACGAAGACCCGATCAAGATGGATAGTCTTGGCAGTCTCAAGCGCTATGCGGAAGCAAGCATAGCGCCGATCTGTGCCTCTGAAACACTGGGGAGTCGCTGGGCGTTCCGTGATCTTCTCGAAACGGGTGTAGCTGGCGTCGTCATGCTCGATTTGAGCTGGTGTGGCGGCATTTCAGAAGCCCGCAAAATTGCCGCCATGGCGGAAGCTTGGCATCTGCCGGTCGCGCCACATGATTGTACAGGACCAGTCGTTCTGTGTGCTTCAACACACCTGTCACTGAATGCACCGAATGCCCTCATTCAGGAAAGCGTCCGCGCATTCTACAAGACCTGGTATCGCGATCTGGTCACGGCCCTGCCCGAAGTGAAGAACGGGATGATCACGGTTCCACCCGGTGCGGGACTTGGCATGGAACTTCACCCAGAAATGGACAAGGCCTATACCGTCAGCCGAAGGAAAACAGATCGATCTAATTTTTGATGTTGGCTCGGCCTAAAGTCTGGACACAGCCCCAGACTGCTAATAACAATAACGCTCTTGTTGTCAGACATCCTGACAACATATGACCTATGGGAAAGGTCATGAAATGGGAGGATATCTGTGCAAGACAAGCGTGAAGTGAAAGCAACGGCGATTTTGCCCGAGGACAGCCATTCTGCGATCTTGATCGGTCGCGTATGGTCGAAAGCCGAAAACGGCCCTTGTCCAGTACTGGTAAAAGACGGTTATGTGCACGATATATCCAGCTTGTCCGCTACAGTTTCGGGTCTTCTGGAGCACAACTCACTGTTACGCGAGTTAGATGGCACAGAAAACTTCACCAATCTTGGCTCTCTGGACGATTTTCTTTCCGGTGATTGTGGAGAGTTGCTTGCTCCCATCGATCTGCAATCGATTAAAGCAGCCGGTGTCACCTTTGCTGACAGCATGCTTGAACGCGTGATCGAAGAACAGGCAAAAGGCGACCCCTCCCGCGCCCGTGAAATTCGCGAACGTCTGGCCCCTGTCATTGGCGACAATTTGAGAGGCGTCGCAGCTGGTTCCGAAAAGGCGGCGGAGGTTAAAGCGCTCCTTCAAGAAATGGGGCTCTGGTCACAATATCTGGAAGTGGGTATTGGCCCTGATGCAGAGATTTTCACCAAGTCCCAGCCGATGTCCGCCGTTGGATGCGGCACAACTGTCGGTATTCTACCGATTTCACAATGGAATAATCCTGAACCGGAAGTGGTTCTGGTCGTCGCTTCTGATGGACGCATTGTTGGAGCAACTCTGGGCAACGACGTCAATCTCAGGGACGTCGAAGGGCGTTCGGCTCTTTTGCTCGGCAAAGCCAAGGATAACAATGCGTCTTGCGCTATCGGCCCATTCATTCGCCTGTTCGATGGCGAATTCACCATGGACGTGTTGCGCAAGCTCAAGCTGTCGCTGACTGTTCACGGAGCTGACGGTTTCGAGATGACCGGCGAAAGCCCTATGGAAGCGATTAGTCGCGATCCTGAAAATCTTGCATCGCAGATGATGAACCGCAATCATCAATACCCAGACGGCGCCGTGTTGTTCCTCGGCACGATGTTCGCACCTGTCAAGGACCGTCGCGGTGTCGGACAAGGTTTCACACATGAAGTCGGCGATCGTGTGGAGATATCAACCCCCAAGCTCGGTCGCCTCGTCAATTGGGTCGACCGGACCGACAAATGTCCCGAATGGACATTCGGCATAAGGGCGCTGATCCGAAACCTGCAAGCGCGCAATCTGCTCGATAAAATTTGAGGACGGATATATGACGAAAGCCATAGACTTCTTCTACAAGATGCTTGGCGCAATTCTCGTCTTCCTCCTCGCCGGCATGGCCATTATGGTCTTCGTCAACGTGATTTTGCGCTACGCCGCAAATTCCGGATTGACCGTATCGGAAGAACTTGCGCGTTATTTCTTCGTCTGGGTATCGTTTCTCGGAGCCGTTCTTACTTTTCGCGAGAACAGCCATTTGGGCATCGAGACGCTCGTTGCCCGCTTCGGACGGCAGGGCCGCATTACCTGCATGGCGATCAGCTATCTGATCGTCGCACTGTGTTCGGGAATTTTCTTCTGGGGCACATGGAAACAATTCGACATCAACGCCAGCATGGTTGCACCCGTCACCGGGCTCTCGATGATCTGGGTTTACGGCGTCGGACTATTCACCGGCGGCGCAATGTTCATCATTGCGGCCGAGCGTTTCCTGCGCGCTGTCACCGGTCGTCTGACCGATGAGGAAATTGCCACCTTTGCGGGCGAACATTCGCTCGATCATCTGATGGAGTAAACGACATGACGCTTGTAGTATTTGTCGGCTCACTCCTCAGCGCTATGGCCATTGGTGTTCCGATCGCCTTCTCGCTTATGTTCTGCGGTGTCATTCTCATGTTGTACATGGGGATGTTCAACACGCAGATCATAGCGCAGAACATGATTGCTGGTGTTGACTCCTTCACCCTTCTGGCAATTCCGTTCTTCATTCTGGCTGGTGAACTAATGAATTCGGGCGGCTTGTCCCGTCGCATCATTGATTTCGCCATAGCTTGCGTTGGCCATATTCGAGGTGGTCTCGGTGTCGTTGCCATTCTTGCGGCCATCATTATGGCCAGCGTATCGGGTTCAGCTGCTGCAGATACTGCAGCGCTTGCCACGATCCTCGTCCCCATGATGGCGAAAGCGGGCTATAATATCCCGCGCTCTGCCGGACTGATGGCTGCCGGCGGCATTATCGCACCTGTTATCCCGCCATCTATGGCTATGATCGTATTCGGCGTTGCCGCCAATGTATCCATAACGCAGCTTTTCATGGCAGGCATTGTACCAGGTCTGATGATGGGTATCGCCCTGCTCTTCACGTGGCAGATCGTCGTCAGAAAAGACAACCTCAAAGTGCTTCCCAAGCAATCCGGCAAAGATCGGCTGCAAGCAACCGGACGCGCACTGTGGGCGCTGGGCATGCCAGTCATCATTCTAGGTGGCATACGTATGGGCGTCATGACACCGACGGAAGCAGCCGTGGTAGCCGCAGCCTACGCCCTCTTTGTCGGTATGTTCATCTACCGCGAGCTGCGGTTTGTCGATCTTTACGGCGTCTTCCTGCGAGCAGCCAAGACAACATCCATCATCATGTTTCTCGTCGCCTCGGCGCTGGTTTCGTCATGGCTGATAACGGCCGCAAATATTCCCGCAGAAATCAGTGGCTATATTGCACCGTTAATCGACAGCCCAAAACTGTTGATGTTTGCGATCATGATCCTGGTGCTGATTGTTGGAACGGCATTGGATCTCACGCCGACAATTCTCATCCTGACGCCAGTTCTGATGCCCATCGTGAAGCAGGCGGGTATTGATCCGGCTTATTTCGGTGTCCTGTTCATCATGAATAACAGTATCGGGCTTATCACGCCCCCAGTGGGCGTCGTGCTGAATGTCGTGAGCGGCGTCTCAAAGGTTCCGCTAGGAAAAGTGGTCGCAGGCGTAAATCCGTTCCTGATTTCGCAGGTGATCGTATTGTTGCTGCTGGTTCTGTTTCCAAGCCTCGTATTGGTACCCATGAACTGGCTTCATTAGGTTTAACATCAACTCTGGGAGGAGAGTTCAATGAGAAAACTGATTATGCTGGCAACGACCGCCCTTGTGGCGGGAGCGCTAACCGTTCCTGCATTTGCAGAGTTTCAGGATCGCAATATTCGCGTTTCGAACGGCATTAACGAGGATCATCCCGTCGGCAATGGCATCAAGGCAATGAATGAATGTCTTGCTGAAAAGTCCGGCGGCAAGATGAAGATAACTGCGTTCTGGGGCGGTGCACTCGGAGGTGATTTGCAGGCCACACAGGCACTGCGTTCCGGTGTGCAGGAAGGCGTCGTCACGTCGTCATCGCCGCTCGTTGGCATCGTTCCTGCACTTGGCGTCTTCGATCTGCCATTTCTCTTCGCAAATGATAAAGAAGCAGACGCCGTCGTCGATGGCCCCTTCGGCAAGATGATGGACGAAAAGCTTGCTGCTGTTGGCCTCGTCAATCTGGCCTATTGGGAAAATGGCTTCCGAAATCTTTCGAACTCAAAACATCCCGTCAACAAGTGGGAAGATTTCAGCGGCATGAAAGTCCGCGTGATGCAGAACAACATCTTCCTCGACACATTCCAGAACTTTGGTGCCAACGCTACTCCGATGGCTTTCGGTGAAATTTTCTCAGCGCTGGAAACAAAGGCTATCGATGCACAGGAAAACCCTTACGTCACAATCGATACGTCCAAGTTCTACGAAGTGCAGAAATACGTAACGGAAACGAAACATGCCTATACACCGTTTCTGTTCCTTTACTCCAAGCCGATCTTCGACACGTACTCACCGGAAGAACAGGCCGCCTTGCGTGAGTGTGCCGTAGTCGGTCGCGACGTTGAACGCAAAGTCATTCGCGAACTGAACCAGAAGTCGCTCGAGAAGATCAAGGAAGCGGGCCTGGAAGTAAACACACTGTCACCGGAAGAGCATGCTCGCATGCTTGAGAAGTCCCAGCCGATCTATGCCAAATATAAGTCCCAGATCGGCGATGACATTATCGACGCAGTGCAAAAGCAGCTTGGTGAAATCCGCAAATAGTAAAAGCCTGAACCAAAAGAACAGGCCGCGCTCTTTGCGCGGCCTGTTTCATTTCATTCAGGCTGCTTTCAGGCGGTTGTTGACGCGTTCAGCCAACTTGCGAGCACGTACAAGACTGTCGGCTTGTTCGGTACTGAAACGATCTTCTCCGATTTCCATGATCAGGAATGTATCGGGCAAAAAAGTCAGTTCGTCGAAAATTTCTTCCCACGGAATATCACCCCAGCCGATCGGCAGGTGCAGATCGCCGATACCGAGTGCTGTTGCCTCGGCAGGATGATAAAACTTGGTCATCGTATAAGGACGGCCAAAACTATCGTGAACGTGCAGATGTCCGGTCACAGGAGCCATAGCGCGAATTTGCGGACGCCAGTCAATCCCCAGACGTGTGCATTCAATATAGGCATGGCTGAAATCGATCAGACCGCAAACGGAAGAATGATTGACCGCAACTACTGTTTCGGCAACCTGAGCCGGTGTCTGGCGATATTCAGCATCGCTCATCGCGAAAATATTCTCCAGCGCGATCCGGACGCCATAAGTTTTCGCAAGCTCCGCCATTTCGGCGAGCGCGTCCCGTTCCATCTTGTCGAGGTCGGGAATACGAGAAAGTGCAGGCATCGGAGCATGGCCGGAGTGATGAACCAGAACTTCCGCTCCGACACGGTCACAGAGTTCCAGCATCGCCCGAACAACCGCCTTTTGATAATCCAGATGCTCTCGATCCATGAAGTTGGAAACAATCTGTCCGTGAACGCTGTAGCGCATGTCGAACTGTCTGGTGATATCGATGAGACGATCCACGCGATGCGGAATGAGACGACCGCCTGAGATTATTTCCTCGCCATATAGCGACAGTTCGACAGCTTCCGAACCGAGTTCGACGATATTGCGGATTGCGCCCTCAAGCGTGCTGAAATTACCGTCACCCGTAGGGGTGCAGAAGCCAATCGCTGATATTGTATGGTCAGAGGTCATGATGCTCGTCCTGTCAGACATGAAAAATGCGCGAGCCGAATATCCGGCATCGCGCATCCCCTCTGGCATGTGCCTATTTCAGGCGTATGACCATATGAAACGATTTCTCCTCAATTGAGAGGAATAGCGTTTCCATCTTTGCTCGCCTGATAAGTGCCGGACAATTCGTCATACTTGGCGAAAATAGCATCGAGCCTTTTGCCGAGACGATGGCGGTCAGCGTCTGGTAGCGACGCAACCATCTTCGGAATCGAATGACTGTGCCAGAAGGTATTATCGCGGTTATACCCACCCGGCTCCAGCGTGAAGACTTCCTTGAGAATCTTCAAGTCGTGAGGGATCGAGAAAGCATCTCGTGAATCCTCATGGCTGAACAGGTAGTAAAAATTGTCGAAACCGCTCCAGGTAATGGCCGAAAGGCACATGGAGCAAGGTTCATGAGTGGAAAGAAAGACCATGTCTTTCGTATCCGGACGTCCATTCTCCGGCATTTCGTAGAAACGCTTCAAAGTGTGCACTTCACCGTGCCAGAGCGGGTTTTCAGTCTCGTTGTTGGTTTCCGCAAGAACAAGGGATAGATCTGATTTGCGCAACAAAGCTGCGCCGAAAACCTTGTTGCCTTCCGCAACACCTCGTTCGGTCAGCGGAATGACATCCTGCTCAATAACGTCGATCAGTTTTTCAAGCAGTTTCAGTTCATCTGTTTGCACAGTTCTATTCCTCCCGATGTTGCAGAAAAGCGCCGGACCGTTTCGGTCCGACGCATCTATTGTTACTCCGCAAAGAATGCGAAGCGGATGACGAAGAGTGCAGCAACCAACCAGGTCGCAAGATGCACATCACGTGCCTTGCCGGTGAAGGCCTTGAGCACGACGTAGCTGATGAAACCGAAGGCGAGACCGTTTGCGATCGAATAGGTGAACGGGATAGCCAAAGCCGTCAGTGCAGCAGGCGCGGCTTCCGTTACATCGTGCCATTCGATCTCAGTCAGTTCACGCATCATCAAGCAAGCGACGTAGATCAGAGCCGGTGCCGTAGCATAGGCCGGAACCGAACCGGCGAGCGGCGAAATGAACAAGGCTGCAAGGAAAAGGAGTGCAACAACCAGAGCCGTCAGACCCGTGCGACCGCCAGCCTGAACGCCAGACGCGCTTTCAACATAAGCTGTCGTAGAAGACGTACCGAGAAGCGAGCCACCAAGGATTGCCGTGCTATCGGCAAAAAGGGCGCGTCCGAGACGGTTTGGTTTACCCGGTTCGATCAGACCACCACGCTTTGCCACGCCAATCAGCGTGCCAGTGGCGTCAAAAACTTCAACCAGTACGAAAACCAGAATGACGTGCAGAATGCCGGTATGCAGAGCGCCCATCACATCAAGCTGAAGGAACGTTGGCGCCAAGCTCGGAGGAGCCGAGAAAACGCCGCCGAACTGGCTGATACCGAGAGCAATCGATGCGACGGTGACGACAAGAATACCGATGAGGATCGCACCGCGAACTTTCAGGGCATCCAACACTGCAATGATGAAGAAACCGGCGATCGCCAGCAGCGGGCCAGCTTTCGTCAGATCCCCCAGACCGACCAAAGTTGCCTGGTTGCCAACAACCACCCCAGCGCTTTTGAGGCCGATCAGGGCCAGGAACATGCCGATACCCGCAGCAATTGCGCTACGTAGCGAATGCGGAATGCCTTCGACCAACCAGCGGCGTACACCCGTCACCGTCAAGATCAGGAAGATAATGCCGGAAATGAAAACGGCACCAAGCGCCTGCTGCCAGGAAAAGCCCATCGCCCCGACCACAGTGAAGGCGAAGAAGGCATTGAGCCCCATGCCGGGCGCCATGCCGATAGGCCAGTTCGCAACGAGCGCCATAATGATCGAGCCGAGAGCTGCCGCAAGGCAGGTGGCAACGAAAACAGCGTTTCGATCCATACCCGTAGTGGACAGAATGTCCGGGTTTACGAAGATGATGTAAGACATCGTCAGGAAGGTCGTCACGCCGGCAATGATTTCCGTTCTCGCCGTAGTGCCGTGTTCCTGTAATTTGAACAGCTTTTCGAGCATCGTCCCTCCAAGGCAAGCGCCCGTCAATTGGCGCCTCAGTTCGCGTTAATTCACGACGCGCAACTTGTTGCGCTTCGTAAAGAGCCGAGCTGAGGCAACCTATGCGATTGCCATAATGTTAGTTGCCGCTGCAGATTTGCAGTCGGACAAGTTCCCCATACACCCATCACGGACAAAAGCACAGTTCTGCCGCGTGAATGCCAGTTTGTTGACATGATTTAGTGTGGACTGAGATTTCATCACGCGCCAGTCACTCATTTGCCGGGAAATATTTGAAACAGATTCAAAAAAGACAATTTGCGAGAGGGGCGCGATTATTTCTAACTAACTGATTGAAATGGGCTTTGTAAGAGCAAAGCCGTGCCATACATGCCAAGAGCAAAAAAAGTATGTGCAATAAGATTGAGCAAACGTACATTACCCGCATTCGGCAATTTTGAAGCCGCCCAACCGATTCCCAAACCGGGTTGCAACAAAAACCACCCTGCCGATACTGTCAGTATACCGAAAATCCAAACCGGCAAAAAGACCGGGTCGGAAAACCATTCCGCACCACCATAAATGGCAAAGATGACACCGTAAAGAATACCGACCGCATAATGCCCAATCCAGCCAAGTGCTACTTCATGCTTATAGGGCTTGGCATCAGAAATATTATCGTGGAAAATTTGCCCGTGGCGGAGATGCCAGAACCAGCGACCGACCAGCCCCCAATTCGGGCGCCTCTGCCCTGGTATTGCGGCCAGTATCAGCGCCCACAAGTCCATTACGACGGTTGCGCCAATTCCAATCAAAATCCCGCGCCAGATAATATCCATACTGTATCTGCCTTTGCGTCATCGGGCGGCCAGATAAGCCTGACACCGCCCGATGCGCAAGAGCTAGATTGCGTGCACTCCTGCATTCCACGCAATACTGACTAGCAATAATTTAGAACAATAAACGCAACACCAACCGGCAATAGACATTGCTATGAAATATGAGGCGATGAAGTTTAGCAAACAAACCGCAGTTTAAAACGGAAACGCCGTATCTTCATCGCCTGCCCCCGCAAATACAAGCTGGCGGAAAATTGCGTTGGCGACAACAGCGATCTGTCCCAAAATGGTACGGATTATGTCTCATTAGCGATAAACAGCTGAATAATGAGCGGGCAAGAAACTAAAGCTGTAACGACTGGGAAAGCGGCATCGCGCAGTCAGAACCACAGACCTTCAGGTCAAGAAACTATTTAAGGGGCAACGCATAAAACAAAAGCGCCGGGACTGGAGACCGACGCTTTGTTACTTTATTCGATTTTCACTTATGGGGCGATCTTTCGAGAGAAACGCCATAAGCTATTACTTACCGAAAACGGCGCTGTGAATCTGCGAACGCGAAACACCGATATCGGCAAGAAGATGGTCGTCCATTGCACCGAGCTCACGGATAGCGCGGCGGCGGGACACGAACTGCTGTACTTTCTGACGAATGTTCATTTGCTTTCTCCTCGTTTGGATGATTATCAGATAGGCGTTTGCCCAAATTTCCACCACGGATATGATTGCAAATGAGGCATGCGTTTTTGCTTGAGCTCAAAACCTTGAAAAGGTCGAATTTACTTCTTTTCCAAGCAATGGCCCAATTATAGTCTTAAATGCGAATTTTCAGAAAAGCCTTTTGCCAATAAGCTTCTAATCGATTAAGGGAGCGGCAGGAACGAACTCCTCCCCCCGTTTCTTTCGGACATTGACATGCTTTACGGTATTTTTCTCGCGTTTGCGTCCTATGCGGCATTCGCTGTAAGCGACGCCTGCGTCAAGTTTCTTGATGGCACGCTGTCACCTTACGAAGTGGCATTCTTCGGCGCTGTACTTGGTCTGCTGGCTATTCCATTTACAAAGAAAGCTGACGATGTCTGGCGCGATATGTTTCGCACCACCAATATCAAAATGTGGCTATTGCGAACCGTAACGGCGGCTATGGGAACAATAGGAAGCGTTACGGCATTCACACATCTCTCTATGGCGGAAGCCTTCGCGCTCATTTTCCTTCTTCCAGCCTACGTGACTATACTTTCAGTAGTATTCTTGAAGGAACAGGTTGGCTGGCGGCGATGGTCAGCGGTTCTGATCGGCTTTATCGGCGTTCTGATTGTGCTCCGTCCCGGGTTCAGGGAGCTCTCGATCGGCCACCTAGGCGCACTGGCGGCTGGCATGGGCGGTGCGATGAGCATCATCATCTTCCGCGTCATGGGTAAACATGAAAAGCGCATATCGCTTTATACAAGCGGACTTGTCGGCCCGATCATCATCTGCGGGTTTTTGATGGTCCCGTCCTACGAGCCACCAAATACCGAGCAATGGGTTTATCTCGCAGGCTATGGCCTTCTCGCCGCGCTAGCCAATATCCTGCTGATGCTTGCAGCCCAACGTGCGCCAGCAAGTGCAATTGCGTCCCCACAGTATAGCCAGATGATATGGGCGATCCTTTTCGGATATTTTGTTTTCCACGATCACATAGATATGCCCATGCTGATCGGCATCGTTCTCATTACCATTTCCGGTCTCTTCACCTTTATCCGCGAAAGGCAACGCGGTGTCGAGGGGCCTCCGGCTGTCGTCACATCGGAACCAACTCCCGCGCTTGTTGAAGACAAGGCCGAACAATCTTGAAAGCGAACAGTGACAAGTTCGCGCTTGTCTCCGGCGTTGCCTGCTCCTACGATATAGGTAGCCTGTCCACGGTTGATGAAATAACGCTTCAAACAGAAGTGCTTAGGACGTTAACCTGATTCAACCATATCAAGACGCTTTGAGCATTTTTCCGATAACGATTTGTGTTTGACAGCGCTCTGACGCGGGCAGAAGCACGAGAAATATATTGTCAAAGGACTAGGGAAATGACCGATAAACGCGCGATGTGGACCTATTACAAGGGCGAATGGCGTGAAGGCGATGTTCGCATTCTCGGTGCAGCCTCACAAGCGACCTGGCTTGGTTCGCTGGTATTTGATGGTGCACGCCTCTTTGAAGGCGTAACACCAGACCTTGACCGCCATTCTGCCCGCGCCAATGATTCAGCTCGTGTTTTGGGATTAGAACCGACACTTTCCGCCAATGACATCGAGACGCTTGCGCGTGAGGGCCTGAAAAAGTTCACGCCTGGAACAGACGTTTATATCCGCCCCATGTACTGGGCAGAAGAAGGTGACGCCAGCGCAGTCGCTCCGCTCGCATCGTCAACGGATTTTGCACTCTGCCTTGAAGCGATCCCCATGGTCGAGCCGAAGGGTTTCACGGTCACCACGACATCGTTCCGTCGGCCATATCTGGAAGTCATGCCGGTCAATGCCAAGGCCGCCTGCCTTTATCCGAACAACGCGCGCATGCTGCGCGAGGCAAAGGCAAAAGGCTTTCACAATGCGCTGGTGACCGACGTGCTTGGCAACGTTGCGGAGACAGCAACCTCAAACGTCTTCATGGTACGTGGTGGCGAGGTTTTCACACCAGCGCCCAATGGTACATTCCTCAACGGCATTACTCGCCAGCGCGTAATCGGGCTTTTGCGCACAGCAGGCGTCACCGTCCATGAAACCACTTTGAAGATCGAAGATTTCCGCGAAGCGGATGAAATCTTCTCGACAGGCAATATGAGCAAAGTTGTGCCAATTGTCGGTTTTGATGATCGCAAACTTGAATATGGACCACTGACGAAGCGGGCGCGGGCGCTTTACTGGGAATGGGCCCACGCCTGACATCCAATCACAACATCTCTGGCCCAACGCCGGAGATGTTTTCTCCCCCCACCGCAAAGCTGCCCTATCACATGCTCGAACACACGCCTCTTTTTCTCACAATCGCAGTCATTGCGGCATTTCTTGTTGGGCTTTCGAAAGGTGGGTTGCCGTCCGTCGGTACGCTCGCGGTTCCTTTGATGGCGCTGGTCATATCGCCGGTCACCGCCGCCGCACTTTTGCTTCCGATCTATGTCATCAGCGACATGTTTGGCCTATATCTTTATCGCCATCACTTCTCGGCACGCAATCTTGCAATCCTGACCCCAGCAGCAATTCTCGGCGTTGGCGTTGGTTGGATGTTCAGCGCACATCTTTCTCCTACCTTCATCGGAATGCTGGTCGGCTTGGTCGGCATCCTTTTCTGCTTCAATGCTTGGTTCGGGGCGCGTTACCGCAAAAGCGCGCGAAAGGCGGATGTTCCTGGCGGCGTCTTTTGGGGCGTTCTCACAGGTCTGACCAGCTTTGTCTCTCATTCCGGGGCGCCACCGTTCCAGATGTACGTGCTGCCGCAGCATCTTCCAAAACTCGTCTTCGCCGGCACCTCGACTATTCTTTTTGCCATCGTCAACGCCGCAAAACTCGTTCCCTACTGGCAGTTGCAGCAGTTCTCCAATCTCGATACCTCGCTCGGCCTTTGGTTGGTCCCTGCCGCAGTCATCGGCACCTTCGTCGGTGCCAAACTAACCCGGATAATGCCCGACGGTCCGTTTTTCCTGCTCGTGCAGCTGACCTTGTTTGGACTTTCCATCAAGCTGATTGCCGACTGGATCGTGCCTTATTTCTTCGGTTGAATACACCCGACGACCGCTTGCAACACATCATCCCTTCAGTCACGATGCGCTCATCGAGCGCCTTTTGGGAGAGAGGAAGCGGGGATGGAGAATGCGGATGCAATCATCATCGGTGCCGGATTAGCTGGGCTTGTTGCCGCTCATGAGTTGGCTCTTGCGGGTCGCAAAGTCATTCTTCTCGAACAGGAAGGTGACAATTCCATTGGTGGACAAGCGTTCTGGTCACTCGGCGGATTATTTATGGTCGACAGCCCGGAACAGCGTCGCCTTGGCATCAAGGACAATATCGACCTCGCGCGGCAGGACTGGTTCGGATCGGCACAATTTGACCGGCCGGAAGATCGTTGGCCGAAACGCTGGGCCGAATCCTATCTGGAGTTTGCCGCAGGAGAAATGCGCTCATGGCTGCATGGTCTCGGCATGCGCTGGTTTCCTGTTGTTGGCTGGGCGGAGCGTGGCGGAGCAAAAGCCGATGGTCACGGCAATTCAGTGCCACGCTTTCATGTAACCTGGGGAACAGGACCTGCTGTCGTAGCACCATTTGAACGATCGCTCCGTGCAGCAATCAGCAAAGGGCTCATAACCCTAAAATGCCGTCATAGAGTCAATAGTATCGCCACTACCGGCGGGCGCGTCAGTGGTGTCTATGGAGAGGTGCTGGTGCCATCGACTGTCGAGCGCGGGCAATCTTCGTCACGCGACACCATTGGCGAATTTGCCTATTTTGCTGACTGTGTAATCGTCACATCTGGCGGCATAGGCGGTGACCCCGACAAGGTTCGAAGGGCATGGCCGCGCGACAGGCTCGGCATTCCCCCGAAAGAAATGGTATTGGGAGTACCAGCTCATGTTGATGGACGCGGCATAGATATTGCCGTGGCTGCGGGCGGGCATGTCATCAATGCTGATCGCATGTGGCACTATACGGAAGGCGTGCGAAACTGGAACCCGATCTGGCCGAACCATGGCATTCGCATTCTGCCGGGGCCTTCTTCCATTTGGTTCGACGCTAAGGGCAATCGTCTTCCCGCTCCCTATCTTCCTGGCTTCGACACTCTTGGCACGCTCAAACATATTCTTTCGACCGGCTACGACTATTCGTGGTTCATCCTGACCGAAAAAATCATCCGCAAAGAGTTCTCTCTGTCCGGATCGGAACAAAATCCGGACCTCACGGGCAAAAACTGGAAGCTTTTGCTTAAAAGTCGCCTCGGTAAAGCGCCACCGCCGCCGGTCCAAGCCTTTCTCGATAACGGAGCAGATTTCATCACAGCTGGAACACTGGATGAGCTCATTGCAAAAATGAACGGTTTGACGGGAGAGAAGCTTCTGAAGCCTGACCATATCCGTGATCAAATCGAAGCGCGAGATCGCGAGATCGTCAACCGCTACTCCAAGGATGCTCAGGTGATGGCGGTCCATAATGCCCGAGCCTATATCGGTGACCGTCTCACGCGCGCCGTGCCGCTGCATTCTCTGCTGGAACCCTCCAACGGTCCGCTTATTGCCGTCAAACTTCATATTCTGACACGCAAGACACTTGGCGGTTTACATACCGATATGGACGCCCAAGTTCTCAATGCGGCAGGAGAAAAGGTGCCCGGTCTATACGCTGCAGGCGAAGCTGCAGGCTTCGGCGGTGGCGGCTATCATGGGTACAATGCACTTGAAGGCACATTCCTCGGCGGCTGCATCTTTTCCGGACGAACGGCCGGTCGTGCAGCTGCCGCGGCAACATCGCTCTAGTGAAAGACAAGACGGCAACATCGGCCTTTATCGACCGCATTCCATATATGAGTTTTTTATTTTTTGAAGCAGCGCTCGCTCTCGAAACCCTATGCAATGCGGCAACATAATGTCCCTGTAAGAAACAGGGAGCCCTTTCGGGCAATTCAGGCATGACTATGGATTTCGCCGTCCTTGCAATCGGCATCGGCTTCTTCGCGCTGCTGTTCGGCTATCTGCGCATCTGCGAAAGGCTTTGAGGCGTCGCCATGATGATCGAATATGTCGCTGGCGCCTTGGTTGCAGCCTTTATAGCCGCTTATCTCCTTTACGCGCTCATACGACCGGAGCGGTTCTAGGCCGATCTCCGGCCAAGCCCGCGTAACCGGCAGCCTTTCAGGCCTCGGAAAAGACCATGACAATCAATGGATGGATTCAGATCCTCGTTTTTTGCGGGATCATCATTTTGCTCGTCAAACCGCTCGGCGGCTACATGACGCGCGTTTTCGGCGGTGAACGGACGCTCCTTTCACCTGTACTCGTTCCGGTCGAGCGGGGGCTTTACCGCCTCGCAGGCACAACCGAACGAGAAGAACAGCACTGGACAACCTATGCTGCTTCCCTGCTATTGTTCAATCTGGCCGGCTTTTTGCTGCTTTACATGCTGCAACGGTTTCAGGGCTCTCTGCCCTTCAACCCGATGGGTATGAGCGACGTCCCGGCGGACCTGGCCTTCAACACCACCGCCAGTTTTGTTACCAACACCAACTGGCAGAACTATGGTGGCGAAAGCACCATGTCCTACCTGACGCAAATGGCAGGACTGACGGTACAGAACTTCGTCTCGGCTGCTACTGGCGTTGCCATCGCCATTGCACTCATTCGTGCATTCTCGCGCAAATCCATGAAGACGCTCGGAAATTTCTGGGTCGATCTTACACGATGCACACTCTACCTCCTTTTGCCCTTGTGCATTATCCTCACGTTGGCTTTCGTCAGCCTCGGTGTGCCGCAAACAATTGGTGCTTATGCCGAAGCAACGACGCTGGAAGGCGCTAGACAGGTGATCGCGCTTGGGCCGGTTGCCTCGCAGCTCGCCATCAAGATGCTCGGCACCAATGGCGGCGGTTTCTTCAATGCCAATTCCGCGCATCCTTTTGAAAACCCGGATGCCATCTCCAACATGATCCAGATGGTTGCGATCTTCGCAATCGGCGCTTCGCTTACCAACGTCTTCGGGCGAATGGTCGGCAACGAACGTCAGGGTTGGGCAATCTTTGCTGCGATGGGCATATTGTTCGTCGCAGGCGTTGCAATCTGCTACTGGGCAGAAGCTGCTGGTAATCCCCTCATCCATGCACTCGGTGTTGATGGTGGCAACATGGAAGGCAAGGAGACACGTTTCGGCATCGCAATGTCCGCGCTCTTCGCCGTCGTTACCACCGCGGCATCATGCGGTGCCGTGATCGCCATGCATGACAGCATGATGGCACTGGGCGGAATGATCCCCATGATCAACATGATGCTGGGCGAGATCATCATCGGCGGCGTAGGTGCAGGCTTCTACGGTATCGTCCTGTTTGTTGTCGTTGCCATTTTCGTTGCCGGGCTGATGGTTGGACGCACGCCTGAATATCTGGGCAAGAAGATCGAAGCCAAGGAAGTGAAAATGGCGATGCTCGCCGTTCTCTGCCTTCCGTTATCAATTCTGGGTTTTACCGCCATAGCGTCCGTTATTCCAACAGGGCTGGCATCGATCGCCAATCCCGGACCACATGGTTTCTCGGAAATTCTCTATGCCTATACCTCCGGCACAGCGAATAATGGTTCGGCCTTCGGCGGCCTCTCCGGCAATACGCCGTGGTATAACATCACCATCGGGCTTGCCATGCTG
The DNA here is from genome assembly GCF_024701725.1 of Ochrobactrum sp. XJ1. Classification (NCBI taxonomy): domain Bacteria; kingdom Pseudomonadati; phylum Pseudomonadota; class Alphaproteobacteria; order Hyphomicrobiales; family Brucellaceae; genus Ochrobactrum; species Ochrobactrum sp. XJ1. The sequence continues at coordinate 469,600 of NZ_VDGD01000001.1, read as the reverse complement.
ATGGGCCGGTTTCTCGTGATCCTGCCTGCCATGGCGATCGCCGGTTCGCTTGTCGGCAAGAAAGCTGCACCGCAATCTGCAGGCACCTTCCCGACGACAGGGCCGCTTTTCGTGGGCTTGCTGATCGGTGTCATTCTTGTGGTTGGAGGCCTGATATTCTTCCCGGCGCTGGCGCTCGGCCCCATTGCCGAACACCTCGCAATGATCAAGGGGCAGATGTTTTGATGCTCAAACCCTCAAGCTGCATTCTCTCGATCCTTCTGGCAACGACCGCACTCCTTCTCGCGGTTCAGCTTGCCGGATTGATCTGAGCTTTCCGAACGGAAACGTAATTTTACTGGAGCCTCTGTTATGAGCCAGTCCAAATCCGCGAGCATTCTTGATGCCCGCATCCTTTTACCCGCCATCGGCGATGCCTTTCGTAAGCTCAACCCCAGGAGCCTTGCGCGCAATCCGGTGATGTTCGTGGTTGCCGTCGTTTCAGCGCTTACAACTTTGCTGCTGCTGAAGGACGTCGCTACCGGCAATCCCGATGTCGGCTTTTCATTCCAGATCGTCTTGTGGCTGTGGTTCACAGTTCTGTTTGCGAATTTTGCCGAAGCCGTCGCAGAAGGCCGAGGCAAGGCACAAGCAGACTCGCTGCGCCGGACACGAACGGAAACACAAGCTAAACTTCTAGACAGTCCCGAGGGACCAAACTGGAAAAGTGTGCCGGGAACGAGCTTGAAAGTTGGCGATATCGTTCTAGTGGAAGCCAATGACATCATCCCTTCAGACGGTGAAGTCATTGAAGGTGTCGCATCCGTCAATGAAGCCGCCATTACCGGCGAATCTGCGCCTGTCATCCGTGAATCTGGCGGCGACCGCTCTGCCGTTACAGGCGGAACACAAGTTCTGTCCGACTGGATCAAGGTGCGCATCACCGCCGCACAGGGTTCCACCTTCATCGACAAGATGATTAGTCTGGTGGAAGGTGCCGAACGCCAGAAGACACCCAACGAGATCGCACTCAACATTCTGCTTGCAGGCATGACGCTGATATTCGTGCTCGCCGTTGTTACGATCCCTAGCTTTGCGACTTATGCAGGCGGTTATATCCCCGTCACGGTGCTGGTTGCGCTCTTCGTCACCCTGATCCCGACGACAATCGGCGCCTTGCTTTCTGCCATTGGCATCGCAGGCATGGACCGCCTCGTACGCTTCAACGTGCTTGCCATGTCCGGTCGTGCGGTCGAGGCAGCGGGTGATGTGGACACGCTTCTGCTTGACAAGACCGGCACGATCACTCTTGGCAATCGTCAGGCGACCGCTTTTGTGCCAGTCAATGGCGTAACCGAGCAAGAGCTTGCCGATGCAGCGCAACTGGCCTCGCTTGCCGACGAAACGCCCGAAGGTCGTTCCATCGTCGTGCTGGCCAAGGAAAAATACGGTTTACGTGGGCGTGACATGCAAGGTCTTCACGCGCATTTTGTACCATTCACCGCGCAAAGCCGCATGAGCGGCGTCGATATTGAGGGTTCCGTCATTCGCAAAGGCGCTGTGGATGCTGTGCTTGCCTATGTGGGCCAGAATAGCCACGCCGATGAAAGAACACTGTCGGAACTACAGTCTATCGCTGACACAATCGCCAAGGCTGGCGGCACACCGCTTGCCGTCGCTAAAGATGGCCACCTTCTCGGTGTCGTGCACCTGAAGGACATCGTCAAAGGCGGCATCCGCGAGCGCTTTGCCGAATTGCGCCGGATGGGTATCCGCACTGTCATGATTACCGGCGACAACCCTATGACCGCAGCAGCCATCGCTGCCGAAGCAGGTGTGGATGACTTTCTTGCGCAGGCAACGCCAGAAAACAAGCTGTCGCTTATCCGAGAGGAACAGGCGAAGGGGAAACTTGTTGCAATGTGCGGAGACGGTACAAACGACGCCCCTGCCCTTGCTCAGGCGGATGTCGGCGTGGCCATGAATACCGGCACGGTTGCCGCGCGAGAAGCAGGCAATATGGTCGATCTTGATAGCGATCCCACCAAGCTCATTGAAATCGTTGAAATCGGCAAGCAATTGCTGATGACACGGGGAGCGTTGACGACCTTCTCCATCGCCAATGACATTGCAAAATATTTTGCGATCATTCCGGCTATGTTTCTGGCTTTCTATCCTCAGCTTGGCGCGCTCAATATCATGGGGCTCTCCACGCCGCAGAGCGCCATCCTGTCGGCCATCATCTTCAATGCCCTGATTATTGTGGCTCTGATCCCGCTTTCGCTGAAAGGTGTGACCTACAAGCCGGTCGGTGCAGGTGCGCTCCTCTCGCGCAATCTTCTGATCTACGGCCTAGGCGGCGTCATCGTGCCATTCATCGGCATCAAGGCCATCGATATGGCCATTACCGCCCTTGGCCTCGCATAAGGATTAACAAAAATGCTGAAACAACTTCGTCCAGCACTTGTCATGATCGTTTCGCTCACTGTCATAACCGGGTTGCTCTACCCGCTCGGCATGACCGGTATCGCCCAGGCAATCTTCCCCACTAATGCCACTGGCAGCCTGATCGAAAAGGACGGTACAATCATTGGTTCCGAGTTAATCGGACAGGGTTTTACCGGTGACCGCTATTTTCACGGTCGCCCATCTGCGGCAGGGCAAAACGGTTATGACGCCGCGAGTTCTGGCGGGTCCAATCTCGGCCCAACCAATCCAAAACTCATTGAACGAATTAAAGCTGACGTCACCGCCCTGTCACAAGATGAAGGTTCAGCACCACCACCGATTGACCTTGTGACAACATCCGCAAGCGGTCTCGATCCGCATATTTCACCGGAAGCAGCTTTCTATCAGGTGCCGCGTGTCGCAAAGGCGCGCGGGATCGATGAAGCCGCACTGCGAGAGATTGTTGAGCAACAAGTTGAAGCTCGTGAGCTCGGATTTCTTGGGGAACCGGTGGTCAATGTTCTGAAGCTGAACCTTGTTCTGGACAGGACCAGCACCAAGTAGAATAACTGGCGGCGGCATGATTTGCCGCCCTTCCTTTCAGGAGTTTTATTTGACATCGGACCCGCTTCGCTTCGGCGAGAACAGACCTTCTCCCGATGCTCTGCTTGAACAGGCGGAACGCGAAACGCGTGGCCGCCTGAAGATATTTCTCGGTGCCGCACCCGGTGTTGGTAAAACCTATGAAATGCTGATGTCCGGTCGCGCGCGTAGAGCTGATGGCATAGATGTCGTCATCGGCGTTGTGGAAACACATGGTCGAGTGGAAACCGAAGCGTTGACGGAAGGGCTTGAGATTATTCCGCGTGCGCAAGTGGCCTATCGCGGGCATCTCTTGGATGAAATGGATATCGATGCGGTGCTGGCCCGCAAACCACAACTGGTTCTTGTGGATGAACTGGCACACACGAATGCACCGGGCAGCAGACACCCCAAACGTTATCAGGATGTCGAGGAAATTCTGGCGCGCGGGATTGATGTCTATACGACGCTCAACATCCAGCATGTCGAAAGCCTAAATGATGTTGTGGCACAGATCACGCGTATCCGTGTGCGTGAAACAGTACCCGACAGCATCATTGACCGTGCCGACGACATTGAGCTTATCGATCTCACGCCGAATGATCTCATCAAACGTCTTAATGAAGGCAAGATTTACCTACCAAAGACCGCGAAACGAGCGATCCGCAATTACTTTTCTCCCGGGAATCTGACCGCGTTGCGTGAATTGGCGCTGCGCCGCACCGCCCAGCGTGTCGATGAGCAACTGCTCAGTCACATGCGCGCCCATGCCATTGAAGGGCCATGGGCCGCAGGCGACCGCATATTGGTTGCGGTCGATGAACGCCCCCGTAGTATATCGCTGGTTCGCTATGCGCGTCGGCTTGCGGATCGTCTTCGCGCACCTTGGGCGGCCATCCATATAGAAACGGCACGGTCTGCGGGGCTTACTGAAGAAGCAAAGGACAGGCTTGCAACGGCATTGAGGCTTGCCGAACAGCTCGGCGGGGAAACCATCATCATTCCCGGTCAATCCGTCGCCGAAGACATTGTTCGCTACGCTTCAACACACAACTTTACCCAGATCGTCGCCGGAAAATCGATAAAATCGCGCTGGCGTGAGATGATTGACGGCTCCATCGCACGAGAACTGGTGCGGCTCTCCGGCGCCATCGATATTCACATAACGGCAGGTGTCGACTATGAAAACGGGGAGGCCCCTCGTAAGGTAAAGACCGCCAATCAGAAGGCAACGCCCGACATCACGCCCTATCTGATCGGTATGGTGATGACAGGAATAGCGCTTGTCACCGGCTTGCTGCTCGACCAGTTTCTGGATGTGCGCAGCATAGCACTGGTGTTCGTTGTCGGCGTTCTTGGTGTTGCGGTCACCCTTGGTCTGTGGCCAGCGCTTTTCGCATCCGTACTTAGCGCTTTCGCCTATAATTTCTTCTTTCTTTCTCCCCTCTACACGCTTTCCATCGCCGATCCTGAAAGTGTTGTGGCGCTGGTTTTCTTCCTGTTCGTGAGTTTCATTGCCAGCAATCTGGCAAGCCGGGTCCAGCGGCAGGCTGCAGCGGCACGGCAACGTGCACGCATGACGGAAGATCTATATCTCTTCAGCAAAAAGCTGGCAGGGACTGGCTCGCTCGATGATGTGTTATGGGCCACCGCATTCCAGATCGCATCAATGCTCAAGGTGCGGGTCGTGATCCTTCTCCCTGAAGGAAACAGTATAACGGTCAGAGGTGGTTATCCGCCTGATGACACTCTGGATGACGCCGATATCGCTGCAGCACACTGGACCTGGGAACACGACCTTCCCGCTGGGCGTGGTGCCAATACTTTGCCGGGTGCCAAACGACTCTATCTGCCTCTCAAAACCGCCAGAACATCAGTTGGCGTCATCGGCCTCGACAATGATCGCATGGGACCTATCCTCACGCCTGAACAACAGCGTCTCTTCGAGGCTTTGGCCGATCAGGCCGCAATTGCCATCGAACGCGTTCAGCTTGTCGGTGATGTGGAGCGAGCAAAACTCGCCGCCGAAGCTGACAAATTGCGTTCGGCCCTGCTCACCTCAATCTCACACGATCTGAAGACCCCGCTGGCGGCAATTCTGGGCGCAGCCACGACCTTGCGCGACTATTCCGGCTCATTGCCAGATACAGACCGTTCCGATCTCGTTGCAACCGTGGTAGACCAATCAGAGCGCTTGAACCGCTTCATCGCAAACCTCCTCGATATGACGCGGATTGAAGCGGGAGCGATGAAGCCCAATCTGTCGCTTCACTACGTTGGTGATCTTGTCGGAGCAGCGCTCAATCGTGCAGCCAAGATTCTGGTTCATCATCAGGTCAACATTGCCGTTCCAGCTGATTTGCCTATGGTTCAGCTTGATGCCGTTCTGTTCGAGCAGGTCTTGTTCAATTTGTTCGACAATGCAGCGAAATATGCCCCCGAAAACACACCGATTACAATTAAGGCTCATGCTGCTCCGTCTCGTATAACACTGGAAATCAGTGATCGGGGTCCAGGTATTCCACCCGGTGATCTGGAGCGCGTGTTCGATACGTTCTATCGTGTGCGTAAAGGTGATCACGTGCAGGCCGGTACCGGATTGGGGCTTTCAATCGCTCGCGGTTTCATCGAAGCAATGGGGGGCTCTATTCGGGCCGGAAATCGGCATGGAGGCACCGGTGCCGTCTTTACAATCGCTTTGCCCGTCCCAGCTGATGAAATTGACAGGAACTCATGAACGATCCGAAACTGAAAATTCTTGTTGTCGACGATGAACCAGCCATCCGCAAACTGTTGCGGGTCGGACTGACGACGGAAGGCTACACCGTCGTCGAGGCCGTGAATGGTGGCGAAGCCGACGAGCGCATTACGACGGAAAAGCCCGATATCGTGGTACTTGATCTGGGCCTTCCTGACACTGATGGGCATGCGCTGCTTCAACGCTGGAGAGAAACCGGCGTGACCTTGCCTATTCTCGTCCTCTCAAGCCGAACCGACGAAGCGGGGATTGTTCGTGCACTTGAAGAAGGAGCCGATGATTATGTCCCGAAACCTTTCGGTATGAAGGAACTTGCCGCGCGTTTGCGTGTCGCGTTGCGGCACAGGTTGCAACAGCAGGGAGAAAAGCCACTTTTCCAGAGTGACGGCCTAACCGTCGATCTTGTGCGCCGTATTGTGAAACTCAATGGTGAAGAAATTAAACTGTCGCCGAAGGAATACGATATTCTCCGTCTTCTCGTGCAGCATGCCGGAAAAGTGCTGACGCACCATTTCATTCTCAGCCAGGTCTGGGGGCCGGCGGCTGATGTGCAATATCTTCGCATCTATGTCCGCCAGCTGAGACAGAAGATTGAAAAATCCCCGGATCAGCCGCATTATATCCTAACCGAAACAGGCGTCGGCTACAGGCTGCGCGAAGCTGATCCAGCTCCCTGAGGCAGCCGGAACCAAGGCTTTGCGAAAGCGTTGTTTGCCAAACAACCCAGAGAATTTCCAGTTTAAATTGAACTGCTGGAAATTCTCTATCTCTTTGTTTTTACGCATTATCCTACGCAAAACCACTTCGCACTTTTGCTGGAAATGCTCTAGGTAACGGAGGCAAGCGTGGTCGAGCTGGTCAACAATATCGACAATCTGGAGTTTATAATCGCCAAAGCCCGGGAGTATGACGTTCAGGTTCCCGCAACCGATGAAGAATCCGGGTCAAATGCCAGCGATGACAATGAAGTTGATATTCTCGACGCCTCACTGGCAAATCCCACCCGCAAGGAACTTTTTGCGGCTATCCGGTCCCTAAACATAGATGAGCGGCAGGAACTGCTCGCTTTGATGTGGGTTGGACGCGGCGATTTTAGTGCAGAAGAATGGGATGAAGCTCTTGCAACCGCGGCTGATCGCGACAATGGCCGTGAAGCCAAATATCTCATAGGCACACCGCTTCTCGGAGATTATCTGGAAGAAGGACTGGTTGCCCTGGGTTTTGATGTTGAAGCCTACGATAATGAATAAGAAAAATTGATGTTTCCATGCACCCTTCTGTTTTGACGCTGCCATGTCCCGGCATTAGTGTCGAAAGCAAATCGGGTTGGCTTATGCTGAACTCGAACATTCAGCGCGACGGAGGACAGCACGATGCTTCAGAAAAACCTCGACCAGAAAACAGACTTCTATATCGATGGAGCGTGGCGCGCTCCGATAGAAGCCAAGACCATTGAGGTCATCAACCCCGCCAACGAAAAGCCTTATGCCGTCATCTCTGCCGGTTCCGCAAAAGACATCGACCTGGCGGTCGCAGCCGCACGCAAGGCTTTTCTGTCCTGGAGCGAAACCCCGGCGGAAGAACGCATCGGTTACATCCGACGGTTAGTGGAAATTTACGAAACCCGTCTGGAGGAAATGGCCAAGGCAATTTCACTCGAAATGGGTGCACCGATTACACTTGCGCGGGAATCGCAGGCAGCGGCAGGCCTCTCGCATACCAAGGCTTTCATTGCGGCCTTTGAAAACTTCGAGTTCGAAGAGATCCTTTCTCCGAAACACCCGAACCAGACGGTCGTGCGCGAACCAATCGGTGTTTGCGGCCTCATTACGCCGTGGAACTGGCCGATGAACCAGATCGCGCTGAAAGTTATTCCAGCACTTGCGGTCGGCTGCACCGTCGTCCTGAAGCCGTCCGAGATTGCGCCGATGTCGGCCATGCTCTTTGCCGAATTTGTGGATCAGGCAGGTTTCCCGAAAGGCGTTTTCAATCTCGTCAATGGTGAAGGCACCGTTGTTGGCGAAGCCTTGTCGCAACACCCAGATGTCGACATGATGTCCTTCACCGGCTCGACCCGCGCCGGAACGGCAGTTTCGCGAGCAGCAGCAGCAACGGTAAAGCGCGTTTCGCTGGAGCTTGGTGGCAAATCGCCGAACATCGTTTTCGCCGACGCCGATCTTGAAAAGACTATGGCACGCAGCCTTGCGCATTGCTTCGAGAATACCGGACAGTCCTGTAATGCGCCGACGCGCATGCTCGTGGAGCGCTCAGTTTACGACAAGGCAGTAGACCTCGCGAAAAAGATAACAGAAGGCACGAAGGTCGGCGACCCGGCAAAGGAAGGCGATCACATCGGCCCGCTTTCCTCCTCAATCCAGTTCGAGAAAGTTCAACACCTGATCCAGAAGGGCATTGATGAAGGTGCACGGCTTGTTGCGGGTGGTACGGGACGTCCCGACGGGTTCACCGAAGGTGATTTCGTCAAGCCAACCGTCTTTGCCGATGTAAACAATGACATGACGATTGCTCGCGAAGAAATCTTCGGACCGGTGCTTGCAATGATCCCGTTTGATACCGAAGAAGAAGCCGTCGCCATTGCCAACGACACTCCATACGGGCTTGCAGCCTATATCCAGACCGGTAGTCCGGAACGCGCAAAACGCGTGGCTCACAAATTGCGCGCTGGCATGGTGCAGATCAACGGCACATCGCGTGCACCGGGAAGTCCGTTTGGCGGCTACAAGCAATCAGGCAATGGCCGCGAGGGCGGCAAATGGGGGCTGGAAGACTTCATGGAAGTAAAGCTGATCAGCGGTTGATCTTTATACTACGACAATAAAAAGCGCCGGTTAGCGGCGCTTTTTAGTTTTTTACTTGATACTCAAGCTTTCTCGATAACGCGAATGCGATGGTCCCCGCCTATATCGATGAATTGTGTCCGTGGCGGCACTTCATGAACATCGTGCGTGCCAAAGCTTTCGGGGTAGAATGCATAACCTTCCGGTGCTTGCGGTGGGCTTGTATCGTCGAGCAGCCGACCGCCCGTCAATTCCGTCATCGGATCGGGAATGGCCGAAATCAGTCTCCGTGTATAGGGATGCGTCGGGTTCGAGAATATCCGATCCCACGGTCCGCTCTCAACAATCTGCCCGAAATACATAACCGCCACACGGTCGCTCATATGCTCTACGACACTCAGATCATGGCTGATCATGATATAAGAGAGACCGAGCCGTTCTTTCAGTTCCAGCAGCAGATTGATGATCTGAGCCCGGATCGAAACATCGAGCGCCGAAACAGGCTCATCAAGCACGATAACTTTCGGATTGAGCAGCAGCGCGCGTGCTATGCCGATGCGCTGGCGTTGCCCACCCGAAAACTCGTGCGGAAAACGCTTTGCCTGCTCGGGCTTCAAACCGACAAGACGCAGAATTTCCTCGACGCGCCCATCGACTTCGCTGCGCGAGGTCACACCGTGAAGTCGCAAGGGCGCCGCCAGGGACGTATAGACTGTCTGGCGCGGATTGAGTGAAGCGAACGGATCTTGAAAGACCATCTGCGCCATCTTTGCTCGTTCCAGCCGCGACGGTTCGTCCTTTCCGGTGATCGGTCGTCCTTCAAAATAGATTTGCCCGCTCGTCGGCTTTTGCAAGCCGACGAGGGAGAGTGCAAGCGTAGATTTACCGCAACCGGACTCTCCAACAATCGAAAGACACTCGCCTTTGTTGAGGGTCAGGCTGAGATTGTTGACGGCACGCAGCAATTGCTTTGAGCGACTGAAAATGCCGCCGCTCACCGGGAAGTAAACGCAGACATCGTCGATGCGGACCAATGGTTCTGCTAGTTTGGCTGAATGCATGTCATTCATGATGGAAACACCTCACCACACCGGCATCTTCAAGTGGCGTCCAGCCCGGTTTTTGCGCACGGCAAATATCAGTCGCGCGCGTACAACGCGGCTCGAACCTGCAGCCCTTTGGAAAAGCGGAAATGGAGGGTACCACGCCTTCGATTTCCTGCAGCCGCAACTGACCTGCTTTTTGTCGTGAGCCGAGCTGCGGTAGAGAGGCCAGAAGACCATGCGCATAAGGATGAGCCGGGTGGTGGAACAGGCCTGCTGTTATGCGCTGCTCGACTAGATGCCCAGCATACATGACCCCCACGCGACGACACATTTTCGCGATGACACCAAGATCATGACTAATCATCAGGACAGAAGTTCCTCGTGCCGTGCAAAGCTCTTGCATCAGACGAAGAATTTCCGCCTGAACAGTCACATCAAGCGCGGTCGTGGGTTCGTCAGCGATCAGCAAATCTGGATCACACGCGAGTGCGATAGCGATCATTACACGCTGGCGCATACCGCCAGACATCTGATGTGGATAGTTCTTCACACGTTGCTCTGGCGCAGGAACTTGAACACTGGCGAGCGCTTCGATCGCTTTGCGCTCCGCCTCGTGCCAAGTAGCACCTTGGTGCAGCACGAACATTTCCGCGATCTGCCGCCCTACTGGCGACAACGGATTGAGAGCAGTCATCGGCTCCTGAAAGATCATCGCTATGCGATTGCCACGCAGCTTGCGCATTTCACGCGACGACATTGACCGCAAATCCTGCCCTTTGAAGCGTATCACGCCATCCGTTATCGACAGTGGTTTGCGCAGCAATCCGATCATCGATAGTGCAGTGATGCTCTTTCCGCAGCCAGACTCTCCAACCAGTCCGAATGTCTCGCCGGCTCCGATAGTGAACGATACGTCTTCGACCACGTTATGTTTGCTCGAACCAGAAACAATATCGATCCGGAGGTTCTCTACCTCAAGAAGTGCTTGTTCGCTCATACCTTGCGTGTCCTCATATGCGGGTCGAGCCAGTCGCGAAGACCGTCCCCGAACAGATTGAGTCCAAGCACCGTGAAGAAGATGGCCAAACCGGGAAATACGGCAGCCCAAGGCGCGTTCACGATCAACTCACGCGCATCAGTGAGCATGTTGCCCCAGCTTGGATCCGGTGGACTGATCCCAAGACCAAGATAGGAAAGTGCTGCTTCTGCGAGAATTGCGTCGCCCATTCCAAGAGTGCCGATAACGAGGATCGGTCCGATCATGTTTGGCACGATCTGCGTGATCATGATGCGGGCATCGCTATAGCCAAGCATCTTGGCAGCCTGAATATAGCCCTGCTTCTTTAGTGAAAGGGTCGAACTGCGCGCAATGCGGCAAGTCCAGGACCAATTCGTCAGGCCAAGCGCGAGCAGAAGGCTTGGCAAACCGGGGCCGAGGACCGCCATAATTGCCAGCGCGAAGATCAGCGACGGAATTGCCAGCATGAGATTAGTGAGACCATTGACGAAATCATCCCACCAACCGCCGAAATAACCGGCAGAAATGCCAAAACACAGACCAATAACCGTGTTGATGCATTGCGAGACGACACCAACGGTCAAAGACACTTGCGCACCATAAAGGATGCGCGAATAAACATCACGACCCTGGGCATCAGTGCCAAACCAGAACTGTGCGTCAGGCGGCAATTCAGCATTCATCAAATCAGCGTCGAGAACCGGATTATAGTGCGCCAGCAACGGCGCAAAGACGGCTGCTGCAACGATGACGATACACACGAACCCGCCGAATACGAGATTGAAACGGAGCTTCATGGGCTTACTCGTGGCTTATGCGCGGGTCGATAACCGCGTAGAGAATGTCAACGATCGTATTGATGACCAAAAACCACAACACGATTACGAGAATTGCCCCCTGCACCACGGGAATGTCGCGCAGCGAAACGCTATCGATCAGCAAGGAGCCAAGGCCCGGCCATGAGAATAGCTTCTCCACCACCACGGCCTGCCCCATCATCGATCCGAATTGCAAGCCGATTGTCGTGATAATCAGCACCAGCGCATTGCGCATGACATGCCATTTCACCAGGCGAAAGCTGCTCATGCCTTTAGAGCGGGCGGTACGAATGAAATCAGCGCCCATCACTTCAAGCACGGCTGCACGCGTTGTTCTTGCCAGCAACGCCAATGGCGCAACACCCAACGTCAGCGCAGGCAAAATGACGTTTCTGATGCCTCCATCGCCATAGCCGAAACTCGGCAGCCATCCGAGTGTCAGTGCGAAGAGATACATGGCCAGCAGGCCCAGCCAGAACTGTGGTAGCGAGAGGCCCGAGACTGCGCCTATCATCGTCACACTGTCGAGAAGGCTTCCGGGTTTAAGTGCCGCGAGAAACCCAAGCGGTACGCCTATCAGGATCGCAAACCCCATAGCCGCAAAAGCGAGCTTCAATGTTGGCCACATGCGCTCCTGAATAAGCGAGACAACCGGCTGTCTTGATCGATAGGACGTACCAAGATCAAACTGTGCCAGTTGAACCAGATAATTGCCGAAACGCACATGGACAGGCTTGTCGAGGCCAAATTCCTGAGTGATCTTTTCGACCATCTTCGGGTCGTTCATGCCCTTACCATTGGCAATTAGGCCAGAAGCGATGCTGCCCGGAACAACACTGAAAATGATGAAGATCAGCAGTGATACAGCGACGACCGTCGGTATCATCTGCAAGACGCGCCGAAAAATAAAATAGAGCACACGGTCCTCCTTTCGGATCAGCGTAAACTACGCTGGAGCAAAGGGGATCAGTGGCCCGCCCGATAACGAGCGGGCCGATCCAGATCAGCCAGAATTAGCGACCGGACGGAACCGTGTCATCAACCCACAGCTTTTCATAGGACTGAACGGCGAGCTCCGCCGAGTTTGGCTGCAGGCCATGCAACCATGGCTGATGTGCCATGACAGCCTTATTGTAGTTGAAGAACCAGACCGGCGCTTCTTCCTGCAACAGGTTGTTGGCCTTCTTCAGAAGCTCGTTCTTCTCTCCTTCGGTTTTCGCCACCTTTGCCTCATCGACAATCTTGTCGAATTCTGCGTTCGAGAACTTCTGGTAGTTGCACGCAGATTGTGGGGTCGTGGAATAGAAGCACTGCATCGCCGTCAGTGCATCCGGACCGCTTTCGAGCGACCACATATAGGCCTGGAAATTGCCAGCCGGAACTACATCCGCAAGCACTGACGCTTCAACCGGCTTTGCCTTCACCTTGATACCGACCTTGGCGAGCATCGGAATGATCGCTTGAACGATGGTCAGGCCCCAACTCTCGTTTTGCGTTGCTGTCAATTCGAATTCGAAGCCGTCGGGATACCCAGCTTCAGCAAGCAAAGCTTTTGCTTTTTCAGGGTCATACGGATAAGGCTTCGCATCCTTGTCGAAGGCTGGCGATGAGTTTGGCAGCCAACCAACAGCACGATAGGCCTTGTCCTTGACGAGACGCTTGATGATGAGATCGCTATCGATGGCGTAGTTGATTGCCTGACGAACGCGCTTGTCCTGGAACGGCTTGAAATCCGGATTAAAGCCGACGGCGCGCGTATAGACCTCGGCTACCTCGACCATATTCTTCGCAAGTTCAGGATCGGCCAGATAGGCCGTATACTGCGCCGGCCCGAGCACGGCTACGTCGATCTCCTTGTTGCGGAACGCAACGTCGCGCGCGGCCGCATCACCCATGATCATGATGTTGATCTTGTCAGCGTAAGGCTTGCCCTTTTCGTAATACTTGTCCCACTTCTCAACCGTCAGGCGCGAGCCGGGAACATATTCGGCAAACTTGTAGGGTCCGAGACCAATCGGGTGGCGCTGAAACTCTTCGCTATCACCCTCACCTGCCGGGTAAATGGCAGTGTTGTTGCGCATGAACTGGAAGCCCGGATCAATTGGCTGTTTCAGCGTGATTTCGAGCGTATGGTCATCGATCTTCTTCAGGCCGGAAATTTCCTTGGCCTTGCCCTGCGTATATTCCTCCGCCCCTTTGATTTCGGCGATGTAACGTGCCGGTGGGAATGCCTTTTTCGGATCCATGATCCGGGTGTAGCTCCAGATAATGTCGTCTGCCGTCAAAGGCTTGCCATTGTGGAAAAATGCGTCCTGACGAAGCTTGTAGGTATAGACGAGCCTGTCGTCGGACACAGTCACATCGGTTGCAAGACCGAGTACCGGTTTGTTGAGATCAGCATCCCAATCATAGAGCGTACGGTGAATCGCCTTGGCGTAGAACTCGTCTTGTGTGGCAGGCGATGCTTGAATATCGAGCGTCGAGAAGCTGTCGCCGTAGGGCGCGACAAAATTGATGACGCCTCCCGAACGTGGTTCGTCCGCCGCGTAAGCCGCCGTTCCGGCCAGCAGGACTGCGGACAGCGCTGCCAGCAATGCAAATTTTCTCATGTTGTTCCCCTTCATAAATGTCATTCTTGCGATTCAGATGAACCGTTCTTCGGGCAGCTCTGTCGAAACCTCGCTGCCCGAAATCGCCCCGAAGCGTTTACGCTTCAATTCTTTTTATTGCCCCCGGAAACCGGGAGCATTTAACTCACGACCGTTCGAATACGACCTCACCGTCACGCATGGTAAGAACACAATGCGTGTCGTTGAGAATCTCTTCCGGCTTCGCGGTGAGCATATTGCGTGAAAAGACCGCAATATCAGCAACCTGCCCAGGTACAAGCTTGCCCTTCACATTCTCCAGCTTCTGAGAGAAAGCACCGAACTCCGTATAAACCTGCAGGGCCTCTTCGATGGTCACGCATTCGCGGGTATCCATCACCGTTCCCTTACCCGTTTCGCGCGTAAGCATCGAATAGATGTTTGGATAGGGGTTCGGATGGCAGACCGGTGAATCACTGCCAGTCGCAGGCTTAAAGCCCAGATCCTTCCAAGTTTTCAGCGGATAGCTTGAAAGAGCGCGTTCCTCGCCAAGAACAGAAATATAGGCGTCACCAAAATCGTATATGAAGACCTGTTGCGGACAAGGATAAATCCCGGCTTTCTTCATCCGCTCATGCTGTTCCGGCGTAGAGAATCCGCAATGTTCGATACGATGGCGGCGATCTGGATCGGGATGCGCTGCGAGTGCCTTTTCATAGGCTGTAATAAGTTGTCCAATCGCTGCATCGCCGATAGCGTGGCAAGCCAACTGATAACCCTTTTTGTGGGCATCGAGCACCAGCGCTTCCAGTTCTGCATCCGGCAATATCTGGACACCTATATTATCGTCGTCGCCGAGATACGGCTTGCTCATCCATGCAGTGCGTCCGCCCGCCGATCCATCAAGGAAAATCTTGACGGCACCGACTGTCAGCATGTCATCGCCGACACCGGAAACAAGGCCTGCTTTGTAGCATTCTTCGACAATGGAAGGTCCCGGATCGCCGAGCAGTACGAGCCAGGTGCGCACCGGCAAGCGCTTGTCGAGTTTGGCGAGGTTATAGGCACGGATTTCATCGAAGCCCGCGACCTGACCGACAGCGGCGTCCATAACGCTGGTGATGCCATAGGAAAGGAGAAGATTGCCTGCGGCCTCAATGGCCTCGATCATCTCTTCCGTCGTTGCCTTGGGGATCGCTTTGCGGACAGCGCCTTGCGCATTTTCTGCAACCATCCCCGTCAAAGTACCATTCTTCTGCTCGATCAAGCCGCCATCCGGTACCGGGGAATTTTCGTCGATACCCGCCAGTTCAAATGCCTTCGAATTGAAGATCGAAACGTGGCCACATGCGCGTACCACCATGACAGGATTGTTTGGAGCAACAGCATCAAGCTCCGACTTATGCGGATGGCGACCGACATCGAGCTTGGTCTGGTCATAGCCGCGTGCTCTGATCCATGCCCCGGGAGGTGCGGAAGCAGCCTGTTCCCGAATGGCGTCAAGCAGGCTTTGCAATGTCGGGGCCGCCTGCGGCGTCGCATCAATCCACTTGAGTGTCAACCCAATCGAAATGAGATGCAGGTGAGCGTCATTCAGCCCGGGTGTGGCAAAGCGCCCTTTCAGATCGATCAAACGCGTATTATCGCCCTTCAAAGACCAGATTTGATCCTTGGTGCCCGTAGCAAGCACCTTGCCTTGCCAGATCGCTAGGGCTTCGACTGTGCCCTCTTCATATCCACACCAGATCGTGCCGTTATAAACTATGGTATCGGCACACAATTTGGGCATTACAGGCATTTCAGCGATCCCCTCCCTACTTCACGCTTTTATAAGTGCAGGGAGATTTCCATTGATGCTTTGAACGATCAAGCCGTGGATTTGTTAAATTTCGTGGGAACAAATTGTTCAAAATGACAACTACACGGTCAATCTGCCGAAACTTTTGAAAAAAAGACCGGCATCCGCTTGGCAAAATGATAAAAGGTTTCCACCATAATGATAGCTGCCGCGCTCACCTGTCAGCAATCGCAGCTTATAAATGTTAGCGAAAAAGCGAAACATGAGCGGCGGTCACTCGTGAGGGTGTCGCATGATCCGGAACAATCTGGATCAACCACGTACCCCCGAACTCGTTCCTTGACGACTGTTGAGACCAGCACAATTAGCCGTCAAGGGATGGGGTGAACAGGGCATCCTCGTCAGCACGACCACGACGCCCTGGAAAATGACGACCAACCTGTCAATATGCCGATCCGGGCGAGCGATCCGCCAATTGTTCGGGTGTCAGCAAATCTGCATGATGAGCACGCGCAACATCAGGATGGGACCGGAGGCGACTTTTGAGATTATTTGCACCGACCTCTCGGAAGATTGGATTTAGCGCATCAACAGTAACGCCGCGCTCCCTGGTCTTCAACTCATCCGGCAAATCTATAACAGGGATGATTGCATCGTATCGGGCGCCCAGGAAAAAGGCGACGGAAAAGCGTTCCACACCGGCTGGCGGCGCGACAACGCCATGCACATCTGCCCGCACGAATCCATTGGTGGCAAGCTCAAGCAATTCTCCCGTATTGATAACAAAAGTGCCGGGAACCGGAGGCGCATCGATCCATTCACCGTCTTCCCGCTGAACGCGCAGACCGGGGACAACATCCTGCAACAGAACAGTAACGAAACCGCCGTCCTTGTGGGCTCCTACCCCTTGTTCGCTTTCCGCCACATCGCGCCCAGGATAACGGATAATCTTCAGGAGCTGAGACGGATGCGGCTCATAAATCTGGGCGAAGAAGTCTTCCGGCTGTCCCAAAGCCGCCGCGATGGCCTTGAGAATATCAATGCCAACGCGTGTCACCTCGGCCTGATAAGCAAGCAACAATGGCTTAAGTTCGGGCAGTGCTTCCGGCCACTGGTTCGGGCCGATCAAACGCTTCCATGCCGGGCTATTCGGACCGATCTCGGCAGGTTCTGCTTCCGTGTTGATATCGAGCTGTTCGCGCCAATCCTGCTCGCCACGCGTCCGTTCAAGGCCGGCACGATTGTAACCGCGGAAATGCGATGACTTCACCATTTCTATCTTGAGTTTTTCTTCCGCTGGAAGTGCGAAGAACGTCTTCGCCGTTGCAACCACGTCCTCCACGAGTTTCGGATCGACGCCATGTCCCGTGAGATAGAAAAAGCCATGTTCGTGAAGAGTGCGGCGCAGCTCCTCAATGAAACTGTCGCGCTCCTCGGCGCTGCCGTTGAAACGGGACAAATCAAGCAGAGGCAGATTGATTGGGGTGGTATGTATATTCATCGGAAGCTCCTGAAAAACTCTCAGCGGGAACGACGGCTGCGCGCCACACGGTGATTGACAAGACGGGCAGCGTAGTCGCCCGTGATCTGGATGGATTGCACGATCGCAACCAGGATGATGACGACGGCAACCATGACTTCCGGCATGAAGCGTTGATATCCGAAGCGAATTCCGAGATCGCCCAGTCCACCGCCGCCGACTGTTCCTGCCATCGCCGAGTACCCGACAAGGCTGACAAGCGTAACTGTTTGCCCCGCAATGATCCCGGGTAGCACTTCAGGCAAGAGCACCTTGAAGATGATCTGAATTGGCGTTGCACCCATGCTCTCGGCAGCTTCGATCAGGCTCTGGTCCACCTCACGCATCGCCGTTTCGGCGAGCCGTGCGTAGAGAGGTGCGATTGCCGCGGTCAGTGGTACGATGGCCGCATAGGTGCCAACGGTCGTTCCGGCAATCAGGCGCGTTAAGGGAATGATCGCCACCATCAAAATGATGAATGGCGTGGATCGAACCAGATTGACGACAGTGCCCGCAACACGATTGAAGACCGGCCGTTCGAGAAACTGGCCCGGACTGGTAACAACCAGTGCAACACCGAGCGGCAGGCCAATCAATGTCGACAGAATGGCAGATGCGGCCACCATAGTAGCCGTCTGCTTCAGCGATTCAAGCAAGAGCCCGACGAGTGCCGGCGGAAGCAGATCGGACAACATGACCGAGGACCTCTCCATGAAGATTGAGTGAAGACAGATAATTGCGAACGTCCGCGAGATCGGCGGAACCATCCTCAGCGACGAGCGTTATGATGCCCAGTGGTCTGCCACCGATATAGTCTATGCGCCCGTGCAATATGTTCGGATTTATCCCGAAGCGCTGTACGAGCGTAGCAACGACCGGCGCATGCGCGGCTTCACCGGAAAAGATAATGCGCAGAACCGGATCCGACCCGACAACTGGTTGTGGAAGCACCCGCTGCGATACTTCCGGCGGTAGGTCGTGGGCGACGATGCTAGCCAGAAATGACCGGGCGATCGGTGTTTGCGGAAAGGCGAAGACGTCGAAGGTCGCTCCGTTTTCAACGACTTTGCCGCCATCAAGAACCGTCACGTGGTCTGCGATCTGGCGCACCACGTCCATTTCATGCGTTATGAGTACAATCGTCAGCCCCAGTCGCCGATTGATATCTTTCAATAACGAAAGAATTTGCTCCGTGGTTTCGGGATCAAGCGCCGACGTCGCCTCATCCGACAGCAAAACGCTCGGCTCCAGAGCCAATGCGCGCGCGATACCCACACGCTGTTTCTGACCACCAGACAGTTCCGATGGATAAGCATCGGCCTTTCCCTTGAGACCCACCAGATCAAGCAAATCGTTCACGCGGGTTCTTATGGTGCTGCGATCAACGCCTGTGAGCTCCAGTGGCAGGGCTATGTTGCCAAAAGCAGTTCGTGAAGACAGCAGACTAAAATGCTGAAATATCATTGATACCTCACGACGAACCTGTCGCAATTCGCCTTGACGCAACGTTGTGATCTCTCGCCCGGAAACAACGACTTGTCCTCCGGTTGGGTGCACCAGACCATTCAGGCAACGCACGAGCGTGCTTTTTCCAGCGCCTGAACGACCAATGATTCCGTGAATGGTTCCCTTGGCGATTTGAAGCGAGACATTGTCGATGACCGGACCGGCCTTCTTGTCAAAGGTCTTTGTCAGCGAACGTATGTCGATGATTGACGGTGCCGGGTTTGTATCGTCCGGTACGGCGTTCGACACAGGTCCGCTGCGTACGAGCACGTTCATGTCACCAACCCGCTACGATATTGCCATCGAACTTCTTCTCGATGAAGGCTTTGACATCAGGAGATTTATAAGCCTCGACAAGCGTCCTGACCCACGGTGCATCCTTGTTCTTTCCCGCGACAGCAAGCAGGCAGAAATAATCGGATAACTGGTCTTCGATCAGGATCGCATCACGGGTCGGAACCAGCCCGGCACTCAGCGCAAAATGTGAAGTGATGACGGAAAAATCCACGTCTTCCAGCGACCGTGGAAGCTGGGCCGTTTCCATCGGTATGATTTTGACCTTTTTCGGATTATCGACAATATCGAGTTCAGTTGCGTTGAAAGTTACACCCGGCGTAAGCTTGATAACGCCGCCAGCTTCAAGAAGCTTCAAGGCACGGCCTGCATTGCTCGGATCATTGGGAATGGAGATTTGTGCGCCCTCTGGCAGCTCACTTAGAGATTTGTACTTGCGTGAGTAACCAGCCATTGGCAGCAAGACAGTACGTCCGCCAACAGCAACGAGATTGAGACCTCGATCCTTGTTCTGTTGATCGAAGTAAGGTGTATGCTGAAAGCCATTGGCGTCGAGATCGCCATCATTTGTCGCCGGGTCGATCAGTGCGCCGTCCGAAAACTCCACAATCTCGATATCCAGCCCCTTTGCCTTGGCAACGGGCGCGAGTGCTTCGGCGATTTCAGCATGCGGCCCCGAAGTTACACCAAACCGGATTTTTTCCGCAAGCGCCGGTGAAGCGACGAGCACTGAGAAGAGTGCTGCGGAAACTGCACCGCGCAAAAATGAAACTGAATGCATCTTATTTTCCCTGTAGTGATTTTCGGGCGCGCCTATGATGCCGCGCGCCAATTGTGCTCATTATTCCACTGGACCAGCCGTGAAGCGGCCTCCCGCAGCGTTTCTTCGCCCTTGGCGAAACAGAAACGGACATGGCTGCGCACATCGCGTGCACCATAAAAAGATGAGATAGGAACCGGGGTTACACCTGCTTCAAGCGTCAACCGTCGGCAAAAATCGAGATCGTCACCGCCATGATCGAGCGACTTTATATCGGCCACCGCGAAATAGGTGGCAGGGACAGCTACGACATCAAAACCCGCAGATTTCAGCCCTTCAACCAGCAGATCCCGTCGCGATGCCAGCGTTGTCCGAAGGCCGACAAAGTAGCTATCAGGTAACGAAAGCCCAACCGCAACCGCCGACTGGAATGCTGGCGGCGTGGCGAAAGTGACATACTGATGAGCACGAGCAATCGGTGCGAGAAGCTTCGCGGAAGCTGTCACATAGCCGACCTTCCATCCTGTCAATGAAAAGCTCTTTCCAGCGGAGCCAATTCGCACGACACGGTCGCGGACTTTCTCAACACCGAACATAGAATGAAACGGGTGACCGTCGAAGACGAGATGTTCGTAGACCTCATCCGAAACGATCACGAGATCATGCTTGATCGCAAGTTCGGCGAGAAAGTCCAGCTCATCTGGATCCAGTATCTTGCCGATTGGGTTCATCGGCGTATTGACGACAATGAGTTTCGTCCGTGGAGAAATGGCTTTTGCCAGCTCCTCTCGCGGTAGCTCCCAATGAGGTGGTTTCAGCCGTACCGGCACCACCTTCCCGCCTGCACGGCGGATAAGCGTAGCGTAAGCATCGTAGACCGGCTCGAACAAGATAACCTCGTCGCCCGTATCCAGATGCGCCAGAAACGTATCGGCGAGCGCTTCCGTAGCGCCGGACGTAACTAGAACTTCCCTTTCCCAGTCTACGTCAATACCGAGAAATCGCCTTGCGTTTTCTGCGACAGCTTGGCGGAGAACCGGCAGCCCCATCATGGGCGGATATTGTTGTGAAGTTTCACGAAGAGCCCGAGCAGCGGCATCAAGGAGCTCGGACGGTTCAAAGCCTTCTGGAAATCCCTGCCCCAGATTGATGGCTCCACGCTCAACAGCAAGTCGCGACATCGCCTCAAAAATAGACGTCCCCGCCTCGCCGAGTACCTGATTGACCATCGAAGCTCCCCTGTTGCAATCGAATTCACGGGGAGAAAGATAAAGCCTACAAAATTAGTAGACAAAGCATGGACTTGCCATCCTCGAACGAGCGAGAGAAAGCTTTTTCAAATTCTGCCGGACGTGAAACAGTTTTACGTTCCACAATCGCAACTACTTCCAAATCACGCCGCCGCCCGGCTGTGGCGATTTCGCCAGAGCTTTTCGGCTTTCTCGAAAAATTGCGCATGGCTTTCGTTGTCTGCGGCGGCGGCCGTCATCATCGCCATGGCAGCCGTCGCAACGATTGTATTTTCTGCACGTTTGTCCGTTGCCGCGCCAGACCAGATGCCATACCAGTATTCGAATGAACTGAAGCTCGAATGCTTGTCACCACTTTCCTTGGAAAGGGTCGGAAGCAATAAATCTGTTTCACGACCATTAAGAAGCCTATGGATCGTATGCGTTCGATGCGGAACTAACTCGGCAACGTCCCGGCTGGTCGAAACTACCGAAATAGAAGGCATATCAAGAAGTACGCCCGCATCGCGGTGTAACTCACGATATGTGGGCTGTGTAACCCCCAAAAACGATGCCTTGAGATTCATCGGATTGAGCAAATGAACGAGGCTATTCATCGATGAACGCGACTCGAACAGTGGGTAAAGCGCCATCAGCGCATGAATCTGAGGAGCGAAACCGGCCAACGGCATAAAACAGATGCCATGCGCTCTTAATGCACCTTCTGCGAGCGAATGTGATGTCGCGATCGGGAGATTGATAGCTTCGGCCGCTATCTCAAGCTTGCCCGAGATTTCACCTGTGCCACAATTACCGTGTAAGACAACAGGATAACCAGCCCGCGCGACCAGCAAGGCTGAAAGCATGAACCACGGTGACTGCACAGAATTCGGCGATAGATAAGCTGGCCAGTCCAGCGCTGGCATGTTCAAGCCCGCCTCCACGGAATAAATTCGTCTCGCTGCTCGCGCTATGCCAGCAAGTTCCGGTGCAGTTTCCCCACGATAGTGAATGAGCCGCAGCAACGCACTGATCTGCATCGGATCGGCATTACCCCTAAAGATCGTCGTGAATGCATCATCAGCCTCAGACATCTCGAGCGGACGGGTGTGCCCGGCTTTTCGCCCTACAACAGCGATATATTTCGCTAGTCGTCTGGCCGGATCGTTTTCGTCCTGGATGTTGGCGAACTGTGCTGCAAGCTGCTCTGGTGTCGGATGGTTTTCAAGCTCAACAACCTTACGGATTCCGAGCGGCGGCGGTGTTACAATGGCGCTTCGCTTCCACCCGTGATGCCCGGTACAGCTCGACTTCGGCAATTCGGTAAAGTCCAAACTCAACAGCGTTTCGGCCTCATTCGCCAACCGCCGTAAACGCCCGCGCAGCGCCTCGGCTTTCGGGGTGGCCACCATGTTTCGGCCGGAGCGAACTAGAATGGGGTCGTTGAACTTTTCGCGAATCTGTCCGAGCAGTCGGCTCATAGCCGCAATGCTTAACCCCATCTGTTTGGCAGCACCGCCAACACTGCCTTCCACAAGAAGTGCATCAAGAGCGATAAGCAAGCGCAATTGTCCCAAACGAAGGCTTTCACTCTCACCTTTCTCCGTTTGTTGCTGCGTTTTCACCGGCTTGCCCGACATCACTTTCTTACCCGTCCATTTGCGGTTTTTGAAATTTAGAACACTTATAAAACATCACGATTGACGTCACCCGACAGCCATACATAAGGAGACTTGAAAACTCAACTTTAAACGGTGACGAAAATGACCAGCTTGTTTCGGGGATTGTGGGCCGATGGTACACAAAACAGGCGTTTGGCCAGCAAATCGCTCATTTATCGGGCGATCCTTGCGGGGACGTGTCTTTCCACAACGCTACTTCTGAGCGAAATGAATGCCATCGCGCAAACCGCGATCAACGCTGCGGAAGAGGCAACTTCAGACGAAGCTGGCACCAAGAAGAAAAAGGCAACGGAAGCGGGCATCGAAACGACCGCTGATGGAGCTGTCAAACTTAACCAGATTGTTGTCACGGCAACAGGGTTCGAACAGAACATCACCGACGCTCCGGCAAGCATCACTGTCGTTCCTGGCGAAGAGCTGGAAAAAGGCGCCTATCGCGATCTGACCGATGCTCTGAAAGACGTTCAGGGCGTCGCGGTGACAGGTCCGGCGGCCGAGCGCGACATATTCATTCGTGGTCTTCCTGGTTCTTATACTTTGCTGCTCGTTGACGGGAAGCGCCAGAGCACGCGCGATGCCCGCACCAACGGCAACTCCGGCTTCGAGCAGAGCTTCTTACCGCCTGCGAACGCAATCGAACGGATCGAGGTCATTCGTGGCCCCATGTCTTCGCTCTACGGATCGGACGCGATGGGCGGCGTTATCAACGTGATCACCAAGAAAGTATCGGACACCTGGAGCGGTTCTTTCTCTGTAGACGGCACGGTTCAGCAGCATTCCAAATTCGGAAATTCGTTGCAGGGGTCTTACTACATGACCGGGCCGCTGGTCCCGAACCTCGTCGGCGTTCAGGTCTGGGGACGCGGTCTCAAGCGGCAGGAAGACAATATCGTCAGCGGGACGCCAGAACAGAAAGATATCGACATCACCGGTCGCGTTACAATCACGCCGAATGAAGATCATGATATCATGCTCGAGCTGGGCAAGACTCGCCTTCGTCGCGACGCCACCGTCGGCAACACGGCGGCATCGGGCTCGGATTCCTACAACTACAATGATCGCGATCATTGGTCGATCAGCCATACTGGTCGCTGGGGACCGACAACGTCGGAATTCTCATTCCAGCAAGAATGGGCAGAACGCACCAATTTCAATTGGGACAACAAGACCAAGAGCTACGTCGAGAACCTGCGTTCGCCGCATATCCGTAATTCGGTACTCGATGGCAAGTTCACAACTCCGTTCGAATTCTACGGTAATCACACGCTGGTAACCGGTGGACAGTTTTCGCAATCGGTGCTGACCGATCAGAACCCAGGACGTCGTACCGGATTGGATGAAGAGTTCAGCGTTCGCCAGTGGGCGCTCTTTGCAGAAGATGAATGGTGGATCACGCCAGACTTCGCCCTGACAGGCGGTCTGCGTATGGACGACCATGAGATTTATGGCTCCCATTTCAGCCCACGCGGCTATGCCGTCTGGCACGCAACTGAACAACTGACGTTCAAGGGCGGTATCTCCACCGGCTTCCGTGCACCGGAACTCCGTACTATCGCCCCGGGATATGCTTATACGACGGGCGGCGCGGGATGCTCGTATGGTCCAAACGGCACCTGCGGCGTAATCATCGGCGATCCAGATCTGCAGCCTGAAAAAAGCACAAGCTATGAAGCGAGTGTTCTCTGGGACAACCAGTCTGGCCTTCGCCTCGGCGCAACCTATTTCTACACGGATTTCAAAGACAAGATCAGCAATGCGCTGGTGACGGATGCCAATGGTAATCCAATTCGCTGGAGCGAAGATCCGAACTATCGTCTCTGGTACAGCTTCAATATCGATGAAGCCGTCATGCAAGGTGTGGAGTTAACCTTCAACTGGGAAGCAACCGACACAATTACCGTGCGCGGCAACTATACCTACACCGACTCCGAACAGCAGACCGGTGACTACAAGGGCTTGCCTCTGACACGTACGCCGAAGCACATGGCCAGCTTGCGTGCAGATTGGATAACGCCGATTGAAGGCTTGAGTGCATGGGCCAGCGGTAACTACCACGGCGAAGAAACCAATGCGGGTGCGCGTATCGGCACAGCCGGTGAACCCGTCTACAGGAACGGCAAGGTAGTCGCTCGCAAGTACAAGCCCTATGCAACCTTCGATATCGGCGGCTCGTATGACTTCAGCGAGAATGTTACTCTGAACGCTGCCGTCTACAACGTCTTCGACAAGAAGGTTGATGTTGATGACTTCAATACAGTCGTCGATGGTCGTCGCCTCTGGGTCGGTATGACTTCCCGCTTCTAGTATCACAACAAAAAGACGCCTGCCCGCAATGGCTGGCGTCTTTTGCATGAATGGGATGCTCTTATGAGCGCACTGACGAATATCGTGAAGAAAGCATGCCTGATGATGACGGGGATACTGATGGCTTCCACCGTGAAGGCTGCTGAGCCTTCCACCTCGTCCTTTGATATGGAAGCCAACGGCATCGCCTATCGTATATTCACCGCTGCACCGCAGGAGGCTGCACCCGAAGGTGGCTATCCTGTCATATACATGGTCGACGGCAATCGCATGTTGCCGATTGCAGCAAAGCTCATGGCAGAAAACTCTGCCCTGAAGGCTGTATTTGTGGGCATCGGCTACCCGACTGACAATCAGGAAGAAATCGTCCGCCTGCGATATTTCGACTTCACGCCTCCGACACCTGACGATCTGATCCCAGTCCACTTCAATGTACCAAAGACTGGAGGACGAGATGCATTCTTCGACTTCATCGACCATCAGGTAAAGCCAGAAGTCGAAAAGCGTTTCAACGTCGATGAAAGCCGACAGGCCCTGTTCGGCCACTCTCTGGGCGGATTGTTCACCCTTTATGCCTTGTTCAACCACACGAATTCCTTCCAGAGCTATAGCGCAGCGGACCCATCGATCTGGTGGAATGATCGTTCAATTCTAACTGATAAAAATCAGTTCATCACGCGCTTCAAGGATGCCCCTCGCCCAATCCGCTTGCTTATAGAAACCTCCGGCAAACGTGGTAGCCGCCCCGGCCAGACGAAGCAGGACGATGACCGTTTGAAGAAACTGCGTGGCGGACCTTCCGGTTCAGACATCTTCAAAGAGCTTTCTGAACTACCGCAAGTTGGCGCAGCCTTTCATCGTTTCGAGGATGAGAGCCACGGCTCAATGATACCGCTCACGGTGGCGGACAGCCTTAATTTCATTGTGCTCGGACAAAACCCCAAGGGCAAAAACAACTGAATTTTCTCTCTCGGTCTTTGACGGAGAAGATACTTGACTGTAAAGCACAGGATTGATGAAAGGATCGAACATCATGCTGAATATCGCTCAACAGGTTACACGCTTGTGCGGTGCCGCCATAATGGCGCTGAGCATTGCCTCAACTGCAAATGCTGCTGATGTGACTATCAAGCATGCTCAGGGTGAAACAGCAGTTCCAGCCTCACCGGCTAAGGTACTGGTTTTCGATCTCGGCACCCTCGACAATCTGGATCGCCTTGGCGTCAAGGTGACTGGTGTTCCCAGCGGCATATCGTTTCCTGAATATCTGAAGAAATATCAGGGCGACGAGTATGCGAAAATCGGCACATTGTTCGAGCCTGACTATGAAGCCGTTAATGCGGCAGAACCAGATCTTATTATTGTGGCAGGTCGTTCGGCTGCGAAATATGGTGAGCTTTCGAAGATCGCTCCAACCATCGATCTGACGACCAATGCGAAGAATTTCATCGCCGACACTGAAGCCAATGTCGAGAAACTTGGCCAGATTTTCGGGAAGGAAGCAGAAGCAAAGGCGGAAGCCGAGAAGCTTGATGCCGCACTTGCTGCATTGAAGGAAAAGGCCGCCAACAAAGGCACCGGCCTTCTGATCCTCACTTCCGGCGGCAAAATCAGCGCTTATGGCCCCGGTTCGCGTTTCGGCGTCTTGCATGACAGTTTCGGGGTCAAGCCTGCAGCGCCTGACCTTTCCATCGGCAATCATGGCCAGCCCGTGAGCTCGGAATTTATCCTCGAAACCAATCCCGACTGGCTGTTTGTCATCGATCGTGACGCCGCCATCGGTCGTGAAGGCAATTCGGCAAAGCAGGTTCTGGACAATGAGCTCGTGCGCCAGACCAATGCCTGGAAAAGGGAGCAGCTTGTCTATCTGAACGCTCAGAACTGGTATCTGATTGGCGGCGGTCTCGGCGCGCTTCACGGCACGATCGATCAGCTTTCCCAGGCTTTCGACAAAGCAAAGTAACAGCTTTCCAAACCCAATCCGGTCGGGCCACACAGTTAATAGCAGGTGGCCCGAAACCGTGATCAGGCAACAGAACAGGAAACGAGCGTGAAGGGACTTGCAGCAGCCATTGCCGTTGTCGCCGTACTGGCTGTCATCAGCCTGTTTATCGGCGTCAGCGATGTGTCGCTGAGCACGCTATTCGGCACCGAAAGCACTGACCGTGCCGCCGAAGTCATGCTTGTCAGCCGTATTCCACGCACCCTTGCAATCATTCTGGCGGGCATGTCCATGGCCGTCTCAGGCATGATCATGCAGATGCTGACACGCAACCGTTTCGTTGAACCATCGACGGCAGGTACGGTGGAATCTGCCAGTCTTGGCATCCTTCTGGTCATACTGTTTGCACCGGAAACGCCAGTAATCGGAAAAATGCTGGTCGCTTCTGTTACGGCGCTTGCCGGAACTGCTTTGTTCCTTCGCATTCTTCGTGCCATTCCGTTGCGATCCGTTCTTGTCGTGCCCTTGGTCGGCATCATGCTTGGTGGTGTTGTCAGCGCAATCACTACTTTCATTGCTTACCGCTTTGATCTTCTGCAATCGCTCAACTCCTGGACAACCGGCGATTTTTCCGGCGTTCTTCGCGGACGCTATGAACTCTTGTGGCTTGCGTTCTTCCTTACAATCATCGCCTACATTGCCGCTGACCGCTTCACGGTCGCGGGACTGGGCGAGGATTTCACCACCAACCTTGGCCTAAATTATCGCCGTGTAGTCACACTTGGCCTTGTCATCGTTTCGATGGTCAGCGCATCAGTCGTCGTGACCGTTGGCATGATACCTTTCCTTGGTCTTATCGTTCCGAACGTCGTCAGCATGTTTATCGGCGACAATATGCGACGGGCTGTACCGTGGGTTGCAATACTCGGCGCTGGACTTGTTCTTGCCTGCGATATTGTCGGGCGAGTAGTCCGCTTTCCTTACGAAATTCCAATCGGTACCATGATGGGAGTCGTGGGAAGCGTCATATTCCTCTATCTTCTGTTGCGGCGGGGATCACGCCTTGCTTAAGCGCCCTACCTTGATCCTCTCGCTCCTCTCTGTGATCACTCTGCTTGCAGTGGCAGCATTCATGACAGTCGGCGCAAAGGGAAGCTGGTCTTTCATCCTGTCCTTCCGCGGCACCAAGCTTGCAGCCATGGTACTGGTCGCATACTCGATTGCGGTTTCAACGGTGTTGTTCCAGACAGTCACGAACAACCGCATCCTAACCCCCTCGATCATGGGGTTCGACGCGCTTTATATTCTGATTCAGACATTGGTAGTCTTCTTCTTCGGCGCTGTTCAAATCGATTGGATCGGACCGAATATTCGCTTTCTGGCAGAAACCGCTATCATGGTGGTTTTCGCTGGTACACTCTATTACTGGCTCTTCTCCGGAGCAACGCGCAGCCTGCACCTCGTTATGCTTGTCGGCATTGTCTGCGGTGTCTTTTTCCGCAGCATTTCCAACCTGATGCAGCGGATGCTTGATCCAAATCTTTTCGCTGTTCTGCAAGACCGTTTCTTCGCCAGTTTCAACACCATCAATAGCGACATTCTGATTATGTCAGCCGTTATTGTCGCGGCTGTTTCGCTCTACGGTCTGCGCTTCGTCTATGTCTTTGACGTCCTGTCACTCGGCAGAGATCCGGCAATCAATCTGGGCGTCGATCATCGACGCATCGTGCGCAAAATCCTGTTCATGGTCACGGTGTTGGTTTCCGTTTCCACCGCACTGGTTGGACCTATAACCTTTTTCGGTCTTCTGGTCGCCAATCTGGCTTACATGCTTGCCGGTTCGGCAAAACACCGGTTTATCCTGCCTATAGCCATCTTGCTTGCAATCCTCTGCATCGTTGGCGGACAGACCATTCTGGAACGGGTCTTCTCGTTCAATACCGCACTCAGTGTCATCATCGAGTTTCTGGGCGGCCTTGTCTTCATTATCCTTCTCGTCAGGGGGCACGCGCGTTGATAGAAATCAGCCAAGTCAGCAAATCCTACAACAGCACACTTGTCGTTGATGATGTGACCCTGAAATTGCCTGCTTGCGGCATAACCTCGATCATCGGGCCGAATGGGGCAGGAAAATCGACGCTGCTCTCGATGGTGAGCCGTCTCCTGCCAATGGACAAGGGTCGTGTGACCGTAGACGGACTCGATGTTTCAACGACATCCGGTGATGTGTTGGCAAAACGCCTTTCGATCCTACGACAGGAAAATGCGATTAATTCCCGCCTGACCGTGCGCGACCTCGTAACCTTCGGTCGTTATCCCTATTCTAAAGGCCGCCCGAATAGTGAAGACCGCAATCATGTCGAGCAGGCCATCGGCTATCTCGGTCTTGAAGATCTAAGCGGACGCTTTCTGGATGAACTTTCGGGCGGACAGCGCCAGCGTGCATTCGTAGCAATGGTGCTATGCCAGGATACAGATTATGTGCTGCTGGACGAACCGCTCAACAACCTCGATATGAAGCATTCAGCTTCAATGATGAAGTTGTTGCGGCGAGCTGCAGACGAACTTGGAAAAACCGTTGTTCTGGTTCTGCACGACATCAATTTCGCATCGTGCTATTCCGACCACATAGTCGCCATGCGCCACGGCAAGGTTGTGCATCAAGGAAGCCCGGATGAACTTATTCATCCGGAAATCCTTGCAGACATTTACGAGATGGAGATTGCCGTCGAAATTATCGGCGGCAAACGCATTGGCGTCTATTATCTTTAAGCAACCGCATCCGAGGGAAGCATCATTTGCAAGGCATCATAGGATGCCAGCACGGTTTCCATTTGCGCCGTGTGTCCCTTGACGAAAGCATCGCCATAAACCGTCTCATCCGGATACTCGGTGATCAGCGTCAATGGCACCGTATGGCGGTCATCCACGCCGACGAGGCACGGAAACCCATTGATGATGCGGAAACCCGTTTCGCCTGCATGCTGCTCGAACAGCCTGATCTGGGCATTGTTATAGGCAACCAAGCCATCAATCGCGGCCAGATGTTTCGTCACGCGGTCGATTAGTTCTTCTGCTGCCTTCTCCCAGGAGGCATGGTGGCGGATGATCAGGAAAAAGCCCTTCGGCAACGTCCACATGGCAAAGGAACGCGGCACATAGCCGGACAGCGGACGCGTCCATTCATGCGATGGATAACCATGCAGGTTGACGTGCAGTTTCGCATCCGTCAGCTTTTCAGCCTCGACACGAATGGCCTTTTCGTAAAGCCCCTCGCCGCTGCGATATTCAAGATCGTCACCCAGCGCCGTATAGCGCGCGGCGTGATGCATGTGGTGCGGCTGAAGTGCGCAAAGCCGCTTGTGTATCTCGTATCCGTCTGGATTCTCCTGCGGGGAGATCGTGAAATGCGCGCTTTTGCGCGCAGCAAGCCGGTTAGCCGCCCGTAACGCGCCGACAACGCCGGTCGTTTCATTGGCGTGCTGTCCGGCGCTGATCATCATCGCGGCATCGCTGCCCTTGCGATAGGTCGCGCGCACCGTTCTGCCTGAACGGGTCTTTGCCTCGAACGGCTTGCCGCCCAGTCTGGCGATTTCACGGCGGATCTGATCGGCGGAAAGCGGCGCTTGCGCCGTCTCCAGAACCTGTTCTGCCGTCAGCGCGTCATCGGTTGAAAGCGAGCGTGTCTCCACTTTGACCGACGGCTCGGCATCGCGAAAGCGGACTTCCGGTACAATCTGGCCCGGTTGCAAGCCACGATCGCCCACCGGACGACCCGACTTTTTCTGAAAAACTTCGAGCAGCGAGAAGTAGATATCCTCGTGCATGGCTTCGGTGAGGCTCAGCGTTTCCTCGTCGTAAGGCAGGCGGCGGTCGGTGATCGGCAGACTGACCGCGATGTTCAACTCATCGAAATAAGGTTCGCCACGCTTCCAGTCATGGGCGGCGATGGCCGCGACGGTGTCATGAAACAGCTTTTCATAGGATGTCTCATAGCGCGCGTTTTCAATCTTGCCGTGCCGCGTGACGGCCAGCCAGCCGGTTGGCGACACCAGCGTTTCGCCGATGAAATCCACATGCACGCGGTTGGGCGCGAAAACCCGATGGCTTTCGCTGTGGCCATCGGCAAAGACCAGATCGACTTCATAATGAAAGTCGTCTTTGCCCGAAGCCGAGAAATCTATCTCCGTCTCCGGAAGAAGCGCTGATAAAGGATAGGTCTCAAGCAGAAACCTGTTCTGCACACAGGCGTCATGACGCGGATAACGGATCGCTGCCGACTTCAGCGCAGAGCCATCAACTTCTTCCAGAAAGAAATGCAGGAGCGGCTTATAAGCCGAGCGCAGCCGCACCTCGACACCAGCCTCGCGCAGCGTCGTTTCCGCGGCAAAGCGGCTCGGCTGATCATCGAACAGCCATGCTTCCACCTTCGCGCCGCGCATTTCCGGTTTCAGGAAGCGTTCGACAAGCGCATGAACCGTACGCGGATAGGTTTTCTCAAAAAGCACGCTCATCGGGAAGTCCTGCCGGTTGGATCTAGGCTGTCGCGCAGCCAGTCGCCAAGAAGATTGAGACCAAGCACCGTGAACAGAATGGCGAGGCCCGGGAAAATGCTCACCCACCATGCAGTCTGGAGATAAGTGCGACCATCGGCCAGCATGCCGCCCCAGCTTGGAATGGTCGGATCAACACCAAGGCCGAGGAAGGTCAGGCTCGATTCCAGCAGGATATTATTGGCGACATTGAGCGTCATCAGCACGATGACCGGACCAAGCAGGTTCGGCAGCAGGTGCTGGAAGATGATGCGCCAATCCTTCACGCCGATGGCCCGGGCTGACAGGATGAACTCGCGCTCGCGCAACGACAACACCGAGCCGCGCACCAGTCGCGCATATTGCACGCATTGCGAGACGATCAGCAAAATGATGGTGTTGAAAAGCCCGCCACCCAGAATGGCCATCACAGTGATGGCAAGCAAAATGAAGGGCATGGCCAGCTGCACATCGACAAAGCGCATCAGCGCCATATCCCAGAAGCCGCGATAATAGCCAGCGACGAGACCCATGATGGTGCCGATAAGAACGGAGCCGATCACCGAGACAAAACCGACAAACAGCGAAATCTTGCCGCCGGTGATGACACGCGCCAGCACATCGCGGCCCAGCGGATCTGTGCCGAAAATATGGGCCTGATTGACAAATGGCGGTGTCAGGCGCGCCAGGAGATCGATCTTGTTGGCGCCGCCCGGAAACAGATAGCCGGAGAAAATCACCGCCAGACAAATGCAGCCGGTCAGCACGACGCCGACGATGAATTCGAGGCTCGCAAAACGCGAAAACAGAACGGATAAGGTCTTGGTTGCCATGGGTCCTACTCCGTGCGGATACGCGGATCGACAAGGCCATAAGCGATGTCCACGAGAAGATTGACGCCGATGATCAGCATGGAAAGGATCGCGATGGTGGCCTGCAGGACAGGATAATCGCGCCCGGCCACCGCGTCGAAGGCAAGTGTGCCCATGCCCGGCCAGTTGAACACGCGTTCCACCACGACGATACCACCGAGAAGACCGCCGAACTGAAGCCCGAGATAGGTGATCAACGGAATGGCGCAATTGCGCAGCGCATGCTTGTAGAGAACCTTGTTCTCGCTCAACCCCTTGGCGCGCGCCACCATAATATATTGCGATTGCAGCGTCTCCAGCATCGCCGTGCGCACAAGACGAACATTGGTTGCAGTCAGGATGACGCCCATGGTGAGCGCGGGCATGATGAAGCTTGCAATGCCGCTCATGCCGCTTGGCGGTAGCCATTGCAGCGAGATGCCGAACAGCAGCACCAGCATGGTCGCCAGCCAGAAGTTCGGAAAGGACAGGCCCACCAGCGAGCAGATGCGGATCAGCTGATCGGCCCATTTTCCACGCGACACCGCAGCCTTGATACCGAGTGGAACGGAAATCACGATAGAAACGAACAGCGAGGCGAAGGCCAGCATCAGCGTGGCGGGCAGAGCGCCAGCAACGAGCGTGGAAACCGACGTTCCACCGAGGAAACTGCGCCCCAGATCCATCGTGAACAGTCCTTTCAGGAACTGCCAGTATTGAACGAAGAACGGCTGGTTGAGACCGAGGCCTTCACGGATGCGCGCAAGATCAGCTTCGGTAATGCTGCCCGCGCCTTGCGTCAGCATCAATGCCGGATCGCCTGTCAGGCGGACCGCGAAAGCGACAAGCAGCGTCATCGCGACAAGCACGAACAACGCCTGCAAAATTCGTTTGATCAGAAATCCGGCCACCAGTGCGCCTCCGAAATGCTGCAGCAAGCCGGATATGACCGGCTTGCCGTATTGTCATTCTTGCTTACTCGACAGTGACGTCCGTGAGACGCAGACGGCTGTCGGGAACCGGCACGAAGTTCTTCACGCGTTTGTTGACGCCGAAGATTGCCTTGAGATTGTAAAGCGGCATTTCGAGTGCACGGTCGGCAGCGTAAACCGCGATTTCCTGCAAGAGCTTTTCGCGCTCGCCGCGATCAATAACCGAGCGCTGCGCTTCCAGCATCTTGTCGAGCTTTTCGTCCTTGTCGTAAGGGTTCCACTTCTCGCCGGAATGGTACATGGAATAGGCGGTGTTATCGTAGTCGAAGGTCCAGCCGCCCCAGGCCTGCTGGAACATCGCGCCGGTCTTGCCCTGCGGGATGATATCGTTCAGCAAAACATTGGTGTCATAAGGCTTGATGGTGGCATTGACGCCGACCATTTGCAGGAAGCTTGCGATAGCCTGCGCCACTTCATTGAAGCTTGCATCCTGACCGCGCACATCGATCTGCACGGTTGCGCCGGGCTTGACGCCCGCTTCTTCGAGCAGTTTCTTCGCGCCTTCCGGATCGTAAGGCAGCGGCTTCATGTTCGGATCGAAACCGAAGGACAGCGAGCCCTGGAAGCTTGCAATCGGTTCTGCCTGACCGGCCAGAATGGACTGGATGATCGCATCGCGGTCAACTGCCATGATCAGCGCCTTGCGAACGCGCTCGTCCTTGGTGATGCCATCAGCCGTGTTGAAGCGCAGGGCATAGACCGTCGGGCCTGCCGTCGTGACGAGTTCCAGCTTCGGATCGCCCTGAATGGTCGGGATCATGCCAATCGGAATGGTCGGCGGAATGACCAGATCGACGCGCCCGGCCTGAAGTTCGGCAACGGCGGTCGAAGGCTCGGTGATGAAGCGATATTCCAGTTCGGAAAGTTTCGGCGCACCGCCCCAATGATCAGCGAAAGCCTCAAGCTTGATGCTCACCTTCGGTTCATAGGACACGAATTTGAATGGCCCGGTACCGACCGGATGCGTGTTGAAATAATCGTCGCCTTTTTCCTGAATGTATTTTGGCGGAACGATCATGCCACCATAACCGGCCAGCTTGGTGATCAGAACCGGATCTGG
This sequence comes from Ochrobactrum sp. XJ1, assembly GCF_024701725.1. Taxonomy (NCBI): domain Bacteria; kingdom Pseudomonadati; phylum Pseudomonadota; class Alphaproteobacteria; order Hyphomicrobiales; family Brucellaceae; genus Ochrobactrum; species Ochrobactrum sp. XJ1. The sequence goes on along the minus strand of NZ_VDGD01000001.1, from coordinate 435,096 downwards.
CGCCTTCAGATGGAAATCGACGGTCTTGTCGTCTATAACTTCCACCTTCTCGATGGCGATATAGTTCGAACGCTGCGGGCCTTTCGCGCCCTCGTCACCGAGCAGGCGATCAAAGGTGAACTTGACGGCTTCGGCGTTGAACGGCTCCCCATTATGGAACTTGACGTTCTCGCGCAGATGGAAGCGGATGCGCTTGCCGTCATCCAGCTCATCCCACGAGGCTGCCAGTGCCGGAACAATCTTGAGGTCTGGTCCGCGATAGACGAGACCGTCGAAAATATTGGTGGCGACAGAAGCCCAGTTGACGAGGAAAGTGTCGATCGGATCCCAGCTGCCCGGGTCCTGCGGCGACGAAACGGTCAGCTTTCCGGCAGCGAAAGCCGGAGCAGATGCAAACACTGCCGCCGAGAGAGCGGAAGCCATAAGAACGGCTTTAAGTGTCTTCCTTATCATTGTTTTTTCCCCTTTGGGTTTCTGTTGAACTTTATGCGTCAGACGGTTTCGGCCACGAAATGTCCGGCTGCGATCTCGCGATGACGATAGATCGGCGGCTTGTCGTCGATCCGGCGCGTCGTGCTTGGAATTTCACCTTCCAGTGCGGACCGGTTGGTGCGCGCAGCGGGATCGGCAATCGGCACCGCCGAGAGAAGCCGCTTCGTGTAGTCATGCGACGGCGTTTCGAAAACCTGCTGCCGCGAGCCGAGTTCCATGATCTGGCCGAGATAGAGAACGGCCACGCGGTGGCTCATCTTTTCGACCACCGCCATGTCATGGCTGATGAAGAGATAAGCGAGATCCTGCTCTTTCTGGAGGTCCATGAACAGGTTGATAACCTGCGCCTGAATGGAAACATCAAGCGCCGACAGAGCTTCATCGGCAATGATGAGCTTCGGCTTGGAGGCAAGCGCACGCGCAATGCAGACGCGCTGGCGCTGACCGCCGGAAAATTCGTGCGGATAGCGCTTGGCATGTTCCGGGCCGAGACCAACCCGCTCCAGCAATTCTGCCACGCGCGCATTGATCGCCTTACTATTGTCGAGAAGGCCATGCGTGCGGATCGGTTCTGCAATGGAAAAGCCAACCGTCTTGCGCGGATCAAGCGATGCAAACGGGTCCTGGAAAATATACTGCACTTCGCGACGCATGGCATATCGCTCGGCAGCACTCATGGCCGAATAGGCCTTGCCGTTGAAGCGAATATCGCCGGAAAGCGGCGTCTGCAATTGCTGGATGGTGCGCCCTATGGTCGATTTTCCCGAACCGGATTCACCGACCAGCGCCAGCGTTTCGCCCGGATAGATATCGAATGCGACCTTCGACACAGCGTTGCAGACATGCGTGACCTTCCCGAACAGGTTCTTCTTGATCGGAAAGCGCACATAAAGATCGTCTACGGAAAGCAACGGCTTGTCGCCATAACGCGCCGTGTCCTGAATGCGCTCCTCGCCCGTCAAAACAGGCATGCCGTCACGCATGGTCATGACCGGCATCCGCTTGGGAAAGGCTTCGCCCGTCATGCTGCCAAGCTTCGGCACTGCCGACAGCAGCGTCTTGGTATAGGCATGTTCCGGTTTCGAGAAAATCTGCCCGACCGGGCCTTCCTCGACCTTCTTACCCTTCCACATGACGACGACATCGTCGGCCATTTCCGCCACCACGCCCATATCGTGTGTGATGAAAATCACCGCCATTTCAAGCTCTTGCTGCAAATCTCTGATAATGTGCAGTATCTGGGCCTGAATAGTCACATCGAGTGCGGTGGTCGGCTCATCGGCGATCAAAAGCTTCGGGCGGCAGGCAAGCGCCATGGCGATCATGACGCGCTGGCGCATCCCGCCAGAAAGCTGGTGCGGATAGCGCTTCAGCAGTCCTTCCGCATCCGGCAGCCGCACCATTTCCAGAAGCCGCCTACCCTCGGCAAGCGCCGCCTGCTGGGTCATGCCCTCATGCAGCATCAGCACTTCGGATAGCTGGTTGCCGATGGTGAAAACGGGATTAAGCGACGTCATCGGCTCCTGGAAGATCATGGCGATCTCCTTGCCGCGAATGCCGCGCATCGTCTTTTGATCGGCTTTCAGCAGATCACGTTCGCCAAACAGAATGCGGCCAGACGGGAATTTCGCGCCGCTCATATCGGCAAGCCGCATGATGGAAAGCGACGTGATGGACTTGCCCGAACCGGATTCTCCAACCATGGCCAGCGTGCGACCCGGATGAACCGAGAAACTCAGATCGTCAACGACACGGCTCGCGCCAAATTCGACACTGAGGCCATCGACAGTCAGCAGAGGCTTTGAAACTGGTGCGTTCAACTCGGTTCCGCTCAAACTTCCAACCCTTTTACAGTGTGATGGCAGACCGCGTGGCCTGATTGAATGCACCGGACATGAAGCGCAAAAGCGCAGCCACTTCCGAAAGCGTTTCTTCCGAAGGGCGTGCATTGGCAGTGGAATCGACCAAAAGGCGCTCGCGAATCTGCGCATAGCGCGCGCAGGCATCAGCGCCCTTGGCGGTGATCTTCACCGTCTTTTCCTTCGCCGCCTTGCCGGTCGTCAACAGACCGGCATTTTCAAGCTTGCGGATGGCATAGGTGGCAATATGCGTGTCTTCAATGTCGAGAACGAGGCAGATATCGGCAAGCTTCTTCTCGCGATCACGATGGCGGATCGAATGGAGAATCAGCACCTCGATGGGCGAAAGCCCCGGCAATCCAGCCGCAGCCATGCAGCGAACCATCCAGCGCGAAAATGCGTGCGATGCGAGAATGAGGCCATATTCAACCTCGGACATACCTGGCGAACCGCCTTCGGCAAGATGCGCAGACGATACAATGGGACCTATTGAGGCGACGGGGCGCAGATGCTTGGGCAACGCGACTTCATCGAAGCTTGCTTCCCGGGTCTCGGAAGACACCGTTACAGTTTCTTCGCTGTCCCTGTTCTTCCCCATTCTTGCTGCTCCCTTATTTATGTGTATTTTATGTCACCATCTTATCGACATTTTGTCAATAAAGTGGGACTATGAAATCCTGAAAAGATTTCGAAATGCACCAGTAGTGCTGTGTGAGGGAGCCGATAATGAGCGGAACAGGACGCGGAGTATGGGACTTCTGGATCGACCGCGGCGGTACGTTTACGGACATCATCGGGCGAGATCCGCAGGGCCAGCTCCATGCACGCAAGGTTCTCTCCGAAAATCCGTCTGCCTATAAGGATGCCGCCGTTCACGGCATTCGCCTGCATCTTGGCCTCAGGACCGGCGAAGCGGTTCCCGCCGGTATCATCGGCGAAGTTCGCATGGGAACGACGGTCGCGACCAATGCGCTTCTCGAGCGCAAGGGCGAGCGGCTGGCCCTTGTCACCACCAGGGGGTTTCGCGATGCGCTGCGCATTGGCTATCAGGAACGCAAGAACATCTTTGCGACTGAAATCATCAAGCCGGAAGCGCTTTACGAAAAGGTGGTCGAGCTGAACGAACGCGTTCAGGCAGACGGCACGGTTGAAACGGCGCTCGATCCCGCCGAGGCGGAAGCCGTACTGGCTGCACTGAAGGAACAGGGCTACAAATCCGTCGCCATCGCGCTCATGCATGCTTATAAGTTCCCTGCACATGAGGCTGAAATTGCTCGCATTGCGCGCAGTCTCGACTTTGAACAGGTCTCCGTCAGCCATGAAGTTTCGCCGCTGATCAAGCTGGTCGGGCGTGGCGACACCACTGTCGTCGATGCCTATCTGTCGCCGGTTCTTCGCCGCTATGTTGCGCAGGTCTCCAACGAGCTGGATGTCGAGCGCACCGGCGCACGCGTCATGTTCATGATGTCGTCAGGCGGCCTCACCGCAGCCGATCTGTTTCAGGGCAAGGATGCAATCCTCTCCGGCCCGGCAGGCGGCGTCGTCGGCCTCGCCCGGACCGGCGAAACGGCTGGTTTCCCGAATGTCATCGGCTTTGACATGGGCGGCACCTCCACGGATGTCGCGCATTTCGACGGCGAATATGAACGCGCTTTTGAAACGGAAGTTGCCGGTGTGCGCGTGCGCGCGCCGATGATGCTGATCCACACGGTTGCCGCAGGTGGCGGTTCGATCCTGCATTACGACGCCGGACGTTTCCGTGTCGGACCGGATTCGGCAGGCGCCAATCCCGGTCCGGCCTGCTATCGCAATGGCGGACCGCTCGCCGTCACCGATGCCAATGTCATGCTGGGCAAGCTTCTACCGGAATTTTTCCCGGCAATCTTTGGCCCCGACCAGAACCAGACACTTGATGTGGAGCGGGTGCGGGAACGCTTCGCCGCGCTGGCAACTGAAATCGGCGATGGTCGTTCGCCGGAAGCGGTTGCCGATGGTTTCATCCGCATTGCGGTTGCCAATATGGTCGAGGCCATCAAGAAAATTTCCGTCCAGCGCGGCTATGATGTGACGCGCTATGCGCTCAACTGCTTTGGTGGCGCGGGCGGACAACATGCCTGTCTCGTGGCCGATGCGCTTGGCATGAAGAATATTCTTCTCCATCCCATGTCCGGCCTGCTATCCGCCTATGGCATGGGCCTGGCCGATATTCGCGCCACGCGCCAAAAGGCGCTTGGCGTCGCGCTCGATTCAGCAGCGCCTTCAGCCTTGAAAGAACTCGGCGAAGAACTGGCGCAGGAATGCGTCGTTGAACTTCTGGCCCAGGGCATAGAGGCTAAAGCCGTGCAGCGTCATCTGCGCGCCCACATCCGCTATGCGGGCACCGACACGGTGCTCTCCATTGAAGCCGCCTTCCCGGCACAGGATAATGCCGACCGTCTTCGCGCCGAGTTCGAGGCCGCCCATAAGCGCCGTTTCGGCTTCATTGCGGAAAACAAGGCTCTCGTTATCGACGCAGTGGAAGTTGAAGCCGTTGGCGGAGGTGCTGGCGAGACCGAAAGCGCCCAGTCGCTCGACAGCGATCTGGAAGCGGCAACCGCCAAACGGACCAGCTTCTTCTCGCAAGGCACGTTGCACGATGCGGGCGTCGTCTTGCGTGAGCAGATGCAGCGCGGCCAGACCGTCACCGGCCCGGCAATCATCATCGAGAAAAACCAGACCATCGTCATCGAAGATGGCTGGCAGGCTCGCCTGACCGCGCATGACCATGTGGTGCTGACGCGCATCAAGGCGCTGCCCGCCCGCACGGCCATCGGCACCGAAGCCGATCCGGTCATGCTGGAGATTTTCAACAATCTCTTCATGTCCATAGCCGAGCAGATGGGCGTGACGCTTCAAAACACCGCCTATTCGGTGAACATCAAGGAACGTCTCGACTTTTCCTGCGCAGTTTTCGACGCGGCAGGCAATCTCGTCGCCAATGCGCCGCATATGCCGGTGCATCTGGGTTCCATGGATGCATCCGTCGCCACCGCCATCCGCGAAAACAGCGACATCAAGCCGGGCGATGTGTTCCTCATCAACGCGCCTTATAATGGCGGCACGCATCTGCCCGATCTTACAGTATGCACGCCGGTTTTCGATGACGACAATCGCGAAATCCGCTTCTGGGTCGCTAGCCGTGGCCATCACGCGGATATTGGCGGCATCGCGCCGGGTTCCATGTCGCCGCTTGCGGTCAATATCGAGCAGGAAGGCGTCTATATCGACAATTTCAAGCTGGTTGATCGCGGCACCTTCCGCGAGGAAGCGCTCGCCGCTCTGCTGACGGGTGCGACCTACCCCGTCCGCAACCTGACGCAGAACGTCAACGACTTGAAGGCGCAGATCGCCGCCAACGAAAAGGGCGTCGCCGAGCTGAAAAAGATGATCGGTCTTTTCGGCGAGGATGTTGTGAAAGCCTATATGGGCCATGTTCAGGACAATGCCGCCGAAAGCGTGCGCCGTGTGCTCGACAAGCTGCCGGACGGCCATTTCACCTATGAGATGGATCAGGGCTGCCAAATTGAGGTGCGCGTCACGATCGACAAAGAAAAGCGCGAAGCGACGGTTGATTTCACCGGCACGTCGGAACAGCGCCCGGATAATTTTAATGCGCCGGAACCGGTGACACGTGCCGCTGTGCTCTATGTCTTCCGTGTGCTGGTCGAAGGCGACATTCCGATGAATGCGGGCTGCCTGCGCCCGATCAAGATCATCGTTCCGCAAGGTTCGATGCTTTCACCGCGCTATCCGGCAGCCGTGGTGGCGGGCAATGTCGAAGTCAGTCAGGCTGTCACCAACTGCCTGTTTGGCGCGACCAAGGCCATGGCCGCAGCGCAAGGCACTATGAATAATCTGACCTTCGGCAATGATGAATATCAGTATTACGAAACCATCTGTTCTGGTGCCCCCGCCGGTCCGGGTTTCAACGGTGCAGATGCCGTGCATACACATATGACCAATTCCCGCCTCACCGATCCGGAGATTCTGGAAACACGCTTCCCGGTGTTGCTGGAAGATTTCCACATTCGGCATGGATCGGGCGGCAAGGGCAAGTGGCACGCTGGCGACGGCACCAAGCGCACGATCCGTGCACTTAAGACGCTCGATTTCGCCATTCTCTCAGGACATCGCCGCGTAGCGCCCTTCGGCCTTGAAGGCGGCGAAGCCGGTCAAACCGGTCGCAATGAAGTACGGCGAAAGGACGGCTCCATCGAAGTGCTCGGCAACTGCGACCAGACCGTTCTGGAAGCAGGTGAAGCCTTCACCGTCATCACACCAACCGGTGGCGGTTACGGCAAACCCTAGTAGTTGGCCTGCCCACCGACACGCAAAGCGCCGCCAGCTGAAATTCTGGCGGCGCTTTGCGTTCAACCGGCATCGATTGCTTAAAGTCATCTCATAGTGACTGAGGGCGGGTGAATGCTTTCTCCACCCTTCCGATCCGGACTGAAGGGTGTTAGAATTATTCACTCAAATTATTCAAATAATTAGTAACCAATCCTAATAATTACTGCGTAATGGTCGTTTTGGACGCATCTTTAGAATTAAATTTCTGCGATCAATAGAACCTCAACCAGTTCACGGATACCGAAAATGAAATTCGCTCAGATCATCGCTACCGCAGGCATCATTCAGGCAGCTCTTTTCACTGGCGCTATGGCCGGAGAAAATCTCGACGCCATAAAGTCGGCGGGCGTTTTAAAGATCGGCACTGAAGGCACCTACGCGCCGTTCACCTATCACGACAAGGACAACAAGCTCGTCGGCTTCGACGTGGAAATCGGTGAAGCCGTGGCTGCCAAGCTCGGCGTAAAGCCGGAATTCGTTGAAGGCAAATGGGACGGGCTCATCGCTGGGCTTGATTCCAAACGCTATGATGCCGTTATCAACCAGGTAGGCATTACCGAAGAGCGTCAGAAGAAGTTCAACTTCTCCAACCCCTATATCGTTTCCAAGGTCGTTCTGATCGTCAACGACAAGGACGATACGATCAAGGATTTTGCTGACCTTAAGGGCAAGAAGTCAGCACAGTCGCTCACCAGCAATTACGGCAAGCTCGCGAAGGAAGCCGGCGCTGAACTCGTAGCCACAGATGGTTTCGACCAGTCGATCCAGCTTGTTCTGACAGGCCGTGCGGATGCGACCCTCAATGACAGCCTGTCTTTTCTCGACTTCAAAAAGCACCAGCCGAAGGCTCCGGTCAAGGTTGTGGCCGAGAAAGAAAATGCCGACGCGTCGGGCATCATCGTCCGCAAGGGCGACGATGATCTCGTAACGGCAATCAACAAGGCTCTCGACGAAATTAAAGCCGACGGCACCTACGACAAAATTTCACAGAAATATTTCGGTCAGGACGTTTCCAAGTAAGCGTTTTCCTGGTTTACAAGACGAAGCCGGAAGCTCCTTCCGGCTTCGTTTTATTGTGATTGTGAAAAACTATTCCCAAGACATGAATGTCAGGCTGTATAAGATAAGGACGCGCAGGTTTATCAGCGCAAGTTCATTTCAGTCTGACTTTATACATTATTGAGGAGCCGAAAACCGTGCCCGATTGGCTTCAACTGATGGTGGAATCCCTGCCGACTCTTTTGTGGGCTGGCTTGATCTTCACTATTCCCCTCACCCTTCTGTCCTTTGCATTCGGCCTGACATTGGGGCTCCTGACTGCGCTCGTGCGGTTGTTCGCTCCGCTTTGGCTTTCATCTATCGCACGCTTTTATGTCTGGATATTCCGCGGTACCCCCCTGCTCGTGCAGTTGTTCGTAATTTTTTACGGCCTGCCAAGCGCCGGCATCTATCTCGATGCATTTCCAGCGGCCGTAATTGGTTTCTCTCTCAGCGTTGGTGCTTATAGTTCGGAGATTATCCGGGCGGTCATATCTGCCGTTCCGAAAGGTCAATGGGAAGCCGCATATTCCATTGGTATGAGCTGGCGTCAGGCACTTGCCCGCACCATTCTGCCACAGGCAACCCGGACTGCAGTGCCTCCGCTCTCCAATTCCTTCATTTCTTTGGTGAAGGACACGTCGCTTGCAGCCGCCATCACCGTGCCGGAGCTTTTCCAGTCCGCGCAACGTATCGTCGCGACCACTTACGAACCTCTCATCCTCTATATCGAAGCAGCCTTGATCTATCTCGTGATGAGTTCCGTACTCTCAGCGCTGCAAGTGCGCCTTGAAAAACGCTTCGGACGTTATGGCGGCACACTGGAGACAAACGCATGATCGAGCTGCAACATATCGTAAAGCGCTTTGACGACGCTGTGATCCTTAATGATATCAACGTTGCGATTGCCGAGGGCACAGTAACAGCACTAGTCGGTCCATCCGGCGGAGGCAAAAGCACGTTGCTGCGTTGCATAAACCTGCTGGAGATTCCGACGTCGGGCACTCTGGTTCTGGGTGGCCAGAGCCTCAGCTTTGAGCCTGACCGTAAGCCGAGCTGGCAGGCAATCCAATCAATCCGCCGCCAGACAGGCATGGTGTTTCAGAACTTCCAGCTCTTTCCTCACCAGACCGCGATCCAGAATGTGATGGAAGGCCTCGTTACGGTTCTGAAATGGCCGAAGGACAAGGCAAAAGAACGTGCGATGGAATTGCTCACAAAGGTAGGGATGGCGCATAAAGCGGATGCTTGGCCTTCAACGCTCTCTGGTGGCCAGCAACAGCGTATCGCGATTGCACGTGCATTGGCACCATCCCCGCGTGTTCTGTTATGCGATGAGCCCACCTCGGCCCTTGACCCCGAACTCGCCTCCGAAGTCGTTGATGTTCTGAGCAAACTTGCAAAGGAAGGCACCACCATGGTGATCGCGACACACGACCTGCGACTCGCTTCCAAAATTGCAAAGAACGTCGTCTTTCTCGAGTCGGGCAACATCGTTGAAACGGGCTCCGCACACGAGGTTTTCACGCGGCCTGCGCGTGAGCGCACAAAACAATTCGTTGCGACAATCAACGCAGCCCATACTTACGACATCTAACCTGCAGACATATCGTCTCCTTAAGGGCTTTCGCCACCAGCGAAAGCCCTCGGGCGCGCCGTTGGCTCAAATTTCATACGTGCATTCAAAATTTTCCGGCGGCTCTCGACAGCCTGCCCCTTGGTAAAACAGAAAACCACTGTTACATTATGCACAACGTAGAAATTGAAGCGCCTTGCTTGCGTCCTGACAGGTTCGCGCGGCGCCATAAGGACAAAAACCTTGAAGAACCCCGACGAGCGCACCGCCGAAATGGTGCATCAAGGGGCGTCCGGCGGACAATCGGGCAATTCGCAGGCCCGGAATCCGTCCGATAACGGCAAGCGCAGACCGCGCAAGAAAGCCGTTACAGATATCGGCAATGCCCGTAGTGCATCCGATTCAGGACGCTCAAAGCCACAGGACGAGACCGAAGGCACGAATTCGCAGAGCCAGCGTAAACGCGCACGTCGGCGTCGGCGCGGTAAGTCTGTGCCGGCTGTTGAAGCTTCTGCGCAAAAGCCCGAGGCTGCAGAAGCAGCAAACAACCAACAGCGATCTTCCGGAAAAATCTCGAATCGCCGCCGCCGCGCTCGTAAAAAGAAGCAGTCACGACAACAGGGTGCGCAGACGCCGCTGGTAGCTGAAGCTGCGTTGAAGTCTACGCATAATGTCGCGCGCGCGGAAAGCCAACATGCATCGACGCCGAACAAGCGTAAGGGCGGCAATGGCCAGATGCCCCGCGCTGCTAATGGCGCGCATCACGAAAAGGGCGACGCTCCACTTTATGCGGCTTTGGATCTTGGCACAAATAATTGCCGCCTGCTGGTTGCGTCGCCGACGCGGCCTGGCCAATTCCGCGTTGTGGATGCATTTTCACGCATCGTACGATTGGGAGAAGGCTTGAGTGCCACTGGCCAGCTTAGCGAAAATGCGATGGATCGTGCCGTTGAAGCACTGAAGGTTTGCCGTGACAAACTTGCAGGCAAGAAAATCAGACGTTCGCGACTGATAGCCACCGAAGCCTGCCGTTCGGCTTCGAATGGCGAAGCATTTTTGGCACGGGTTCTGGCGGAAACCGGACTTGAACTGGAGATCGTAGACCGGCAGACGGAAGCCCGGCTCGCTGTCTCAGGCTGCGGTACACTGGTTACCCGCGAAACGGATGCTGTCGTGTTGTTCGATATTGGTGGCGGTTCCTCTGAAATCGCGTTGATTGATGTTTCCCGTCGCCGTTCTCCTCGTCTGGCAGAGCATATCATGGCCTGGACGTCTCTTCCTGTCGGCGTCGTGACGCTGGCAGAACGTTTCGGCGGACGCAATGTCACGCAGGAAAGTTTCGATTCCATGGTTTCGCATGTGACCGATCTGCTTGCGCAATTTGCCGAGCGGCAGTGTCTCGGAAATCTGACTGCCAGTCCACGTTTCCACCTGCTGGGTACATCTGGAACCGTAACCACGCTCGCTGGAATTCATCTCGGCCTCGACCGCTATGATCGGCGCCGAGTCGATGGCATGTGGATGGGTGCCGACGATGTGACGCAAATGACCAACCGTCTTCTGTCGTGGGATTTTGACGCTCGTGTAGCCAACCCGTGTATTGGCGCAGATCGCGCCGATCTGGTATTGGCAGGCTGTGCTATTCTCGATGCGATACGCAAAGTATGGCCCAGCGAAAAACTACTTGTTGCCGATCGTGGTTTGCGTGAAGGCATTTTGACCGAACTGATGTCGCGCGACGGCGCATGGCGACACAATCGCGCGACAGGCGCTAGAAACAGGCACTGAAAATGAGCAAGGCAGGCGGAAACAAGGGTGGAGTAAAAACTGGTGGTCGCGGTGGCGCGGGCTCCAGCAATCTGCAGGTACGTGTGAAGAAAAAGGCAGGCACGATCAAGGAATCGTCACGCCGCTGGCTGCAGCGCCATTTGAACGACCCCTATGTGCACAAATCCAGGCAGGACGGATATCGTTCGCGCGCAGCCTACAAGCTCATTGAAATCAATGATCGTTATGATCTGCTCAAAAAGGGTCAAAAGATCATCGATCTCGGCGCTGCGCCTGGCGGCTGGTCGCAGATCGCGGCCAAGATTGTCGGTTCAACCGACGAGAATCCGAACGTCGTTGGCATCGACTACCTTCACGTCGACCCCCTGCCCGGCGTTGTCTTGCTGGAAATGGATTTTCTCGATGATGAGGCGCCACAAAAACTGATGGATGCGCTCGGTGACAAGCCCGATTTAGTCATTTCCGACATGGCTGCCCCGACGACTGGCCACCGCAGGACTGATCATCTGCGTACCGTGCATCTGTGTGAAGTCGCCGCTGATTTTGCCATTTCGGTTTTGAAGCCGGGCGGGCATTTTCTCACCAAGACATTCCAGGGTGGCACGGAAAATGAACTACTAGCTCTGCTGAAGCAGAAGTTCCGCTCTGTGCATCATGTCAAACCACCTGCATCACGCGCGGAATCGGTCGAGCTTTATCTACTCGCCCGCGATTTCAAAGGTTGAAGCTTATTTTCCGGCTGAGGTGCTCGCGGCTTCGATGGCTGCGGGCTCCTTACCGTGATGTTTCACGACTGTTGGCGCAGACAGTTCCTTGCCTGCATCAGGTGCGAGCCGCGCAAACCAGAGAAAAGCCAGAGCGGAAACGGCAGCAACCACAAAGAAGCCGATGTGGAAGTCCACCAATTCGAGATGGGCTCCGCGTAACGACGTACTGATTTCCAGAATACCACCTGCCAGTGCCACACCGATAGCAATGGAAACCTGCTGCGCCACTGCCGTGATGGGCGTCGCCTGACTGGTCTTTTCATCGGGGATTTCGGCGAAAGCAAGCGCATTGACACCAGTGAAAAACAACGAACGCGCAAAGCCCCCCACCAGCAAAAAGCCGATGATGATCCAGTAAGGTGTTGTCGGTGTGAACAGGCCGTTGACGGCAATGAAGCAGGCCGAAATCAAGGACCCTGCCATCAAGGCGCGCCGGAAACCAACGCGAACAAAGATACGCTTTGCACCGAATTTCATGCTGATCGCACCGATCGCCGAAACGAAAGTCATCATACCCGACTGAAACGGTGTGAGACCAAAGCCAAGCTGAAACATCAATGGCAGCAGGAATGGAATAGCCCCGATCCCGAACCGGAAAATGCTGCCGCCGATGACTGCGGAACGAAATACCTGATTATCGAAAAGTTTCAGGTTCAGCAGCGGATCATCGGTTCTCCTCGCATGCCGAAGATAGAGAACCGTGCAGACAATACCGATTGCAAGGGTTGTAAAACCCACCGCAGGCGGCAAGGCTGGCAGGCTGACGACCGACAATCCGAAGACAACACCCGACATTGCGATCCCGGAAAGAAAGAAGCCCGTCCAATCAAGGCGCTTTACGATGCGCTCGTCTGTGTCCGGCAGAAACCGCGTTGCAAACCAGATACCGACGAAACCGATCGGTACATTAATCAGGAAAATCCAATGCCAAGTCAGAAAAGTCGTGATGAAACCACCGACTGGTGGACCTACCAGCGGCCCGACCATTGCTGGAATCGTAAGCCACGCCATGGCTGACACAAGTTCACTGCGCGGAGTCGAACGGATAAGTACGAGACGGCCAACCGGTGTCATCATCGCACCGCCCATACCCTGCAAAAACCGCGCAACGACGAAAGCAGTCAGTGAATTCGATGCAGCGCAGGCTACAGAACCAACCACGAATACCGCAATTGCAGCCCGGAAGACATTCTTGGCCCCGAAGCGATCGGCCATCCAGCCGCTGACGGGAATAAAAACTGCGAGCGCAACAAGGTAAGCAGTCAGCGCCAGCTTGAGCGCAATAGGGCTTGTACCGATGTCAGCAGCGATAGCAGGAAGCGACGTCGAGATGACGTTCGAATCCATTTGCTCCATGAATAGGGCTATGGCCAGTACGAGAGGAATGATGCGATTCACGGTAATATTCCGAAATGACGGATATTTAAGAGCTGACAATCCTATGTAGCGCCACACTGATTATTGCTAGTCAGAGCAGCGTCACATTGCGGTGAATATGCGATAAAATCAGTAATTTATCGCGGTTTTGGGCCTAACTGGCTCTCTGCCGACAAAAGTCACTGAATTTCTCACGCCAGATTTCAACCGTTCACATTTGCGTAAAACAGGGTTGCGCTTCCCGTAACAGCTTGTTACATTTCGTTACAGTTTCACGAGGCTTCGAACCGGGTGGGGGGCCGCTCCGGTTCAAGGAGGTAGGAAATGAACGATATTACAAGAACCGCCATCATCTACGGAATGATGATCATTTCACTGAACACTGCGCTTGCAGTCGGCCTTCTTGGGCTTGATTTCCTGCATTAAAGCGTGCCCCTAAACAAAGTTTTTTGCCCTCCAGGCAGACATGAAAAAGAGCGTTTCCAATAAAATGGAAGCGCTCTTTTCGTTTCATACAGTCTCCGCAGTGTTGGCAAAGATTGCACTATGTGCCTCACAGTCAGAGAATTCGACCCTGACTGTTCGGGTCAAAGAAGACCGACTTGTCCAGGTTGAAGGCCAACGTGGCCGGTTGTCCCGCAGCGATGCGGGCATCTGCGCGCAGTCGTGCCACAACGTGCTTGCCGCCCAATCGCGTAACAGCAAACGTATCCGAGCCTGCGGGCTCGACAACATCGATCAGGCAATCCCCTTCCACTATCGCATTTGCATTGCGATCAGCTCCATCCGGATCTGTGAGTGCTTCAGGGCGAATACCGAAGACAATATCCTGGCCTTCATAAGCGCCTAGTCCTTGGGGCGCCGCCTTCAATGGCAGCTTCAACGGTTCACCTTCACCACGTCCGAGATTGATGGCATAGCCCGAACCGTTCTTTTCGACCCGAGCAGTTAGCAGGTTCATTGCTGGCGATCCCATGAAGTCAGCAACGAACATATTGGACGGATTATTGTAGATTTCGGCTGGCGTTCCGAATTGCTGCAAGATTCCATCCTTGAGAACGGCGATCTTAGTTGCCAGCGTCATTGCCTCGATCTGATCGTGCGTCACATAAACGATCGTAGTTTTCATCCGGCTGTGCAGCCGTTTAATCTCGGTGCGCATGTCGACACGCAGCTTGGCATCGAGGTTGGAAAGTGGTTCATCGAACAGGAATACCTGCGGATTACGCACCAGAGCACGCCCCATGGCCACACGCTGACGTTGGCCGCCTGAAAGCTGGCTTGGTTTGCGATCCAGCAGATGGCCGATCTGCAGGATATCGGCAACTTCCTGAATAGCCTTATCGCGCTCAGCCTTCGGAACCTTACGAATTTCCATGCCGAAAGCGATATTCCCGGCAACCGTCATATTCGGATAAAGCGCATAAGACTGGAAGACCATCGCAATATCGCGCTGGGATGGATGCAGGCCGGACACCGACTTGCCATTGATGGCTATGTCACCCGATGTGATCGGCTCAAGCCCGGCGATAGTATTCAACAATGTTGACTTGCCGCAGCCAGACGGGCCCACGAGAACGAGGAAACCGCCTTCATCAATCTCGATATTGATATCCTTCAAAACCGAAACATTGCCGTAGGATTTGTAGAGATCAGATATTTTCAGAAAAGACATTGCAACTTATCCCTTTACGGCACCGGACATCAGGCCACGTACGAAATAGCGACCGGAAACGATATAGACGATCAGCGTCGGCAGAGCTGCCAGGATGGCAGCTGCGAAATGGACATTGTATTCCTTAACGCCGGTGGAGGAGGAAACCAGATTGTTGAGTGCAACCGTCATCGGTGTGGAATTTGCACCCGAGAAGGAGGCACCAAACAGAAAGTCGTTCCAGATGTTCGTGAACTGCCAGATCACCGACACAACGATGATCGGTCCTGAAGACGGTAGCAAAATACGCCAGAATATCTGGAAGAAGCTCGCTCCGTCGATCTGCGCCGCCCGCACCAATTCTGTCGGGAAGGCTTCATAATAGTTGCGGAAATAGAGCGTCGTGAAACCGATACCGTAAACCACATGCACGAGGATCAGTCCCCAAATCGTGCCCGCAATCCCCAGAAAACCAAGAACACGCGCCATCGGAATGAGTACGATCTGGAACGGAATGAAGCACGACAACAGCAATAAGCCGAAAAAGATGTTCGACCCGCGGAATTGCCATTTGGTCAGAACGTAACCGTTCAAGGCGCCGACAATAGTCGAGATCGCAACGGCTGGAACCACCATCAGGATCGAGTTGATGAAGAACGGCTTCAACCCGGTAGGCTGAACTCCGATCTGTGCGGTCGACCATGCAGATAACCATGGTTCGATGGTCCATTGCTGCGGGAGGTTCAACATCCCGCCCTGACGGATTTCTTCAAGGGGTTTGAAGGAGTTGACCAGCATCACATAGAGCGGCAGCAGATAATAGAATGCAAAGAGCAGTAGCGCAGTGTAGATCAGCGCTCGCGTCAGCTTTCCGCTGTTGATGGCATTGTCTTGCGACTGGGCGCTCATGACCGAGACCCTCCGCGAATTTCAGAATACAGATAAGGAATGATAATCGAGAAGATCATCGCCAGCATGATAATCGCCGACGATGCACCGATACCCATCTGGTTCCGTGTGAACGTATAGGAATACATGAAAGTCGCAGGTAATTCGGTGGCCTGCCCCGGACCGCCACCGGTCAGCGCAATAACAAGATCGTATGCCTTGATTGCCAGATGAGCGAGAACCACGAAAGCTGACAGGAAAACCGGACGCATCAACGGGATAATGATGCGGCGATAGATCGTACCGGATGATGCTCCGTCAATCTGCGCCGCTTTGATGATTTCATTATCCACGCCGCGCAATCCTGCTAGGAACATCGCCATCACAAATCCGGAGGATTGCCACACAGCAGCAATCACCAGACAGTAGATTGCCATTGTATTGCTCTTGATCCAGTTGAAGGAGAAACTCTCCCAACCCCATAAATGCATTGTGTTTTCCAGACCGATACCTGGATCGAGAAACCACTTCCATGCCGTTCCAGTGACGATGAAAGATAACGCCATCGGATAAAGATAGATCGGACGTAGAACGCCTTCACCGCGGATCTTCTGGTCAAGAAGGATCGCAAGGAACAGCCCGATGACCGAACAGATAATGATGTAGAGCGATGCAAAGATCGCCAGATTGGTGATCGCACGCCACCAATGAGGCAAGGCCCACAACTTGGTGTAATTCGTAAGTCCGACGAAGCCATATGACGGCAGCATTCGGCTATTGGTTAGCGAAAGAACGCCCGTATAGATGATAAAACCATAGACAAACACGAGCACTATCAGAAAGCTCGGCCCCAGAACCAGCTTTGGCACCAGTTCTTGTAATCGGTTGTTACGCTGCATCTCTGCGTCACCTTGTTTACGCCACCCGGACATACGCCAAACATCAGGCGCACGTTCCGGACATCTGTTTGATCGGCATTCCAGCGCTTCTGCATTATGCGCGACCGAATGCACCCAATAAATTCAGTCTGCTGCAATTTCCGATGGAAACATGCAGGCCTTCATCATGCAATTGTTGTTTTGATTTCTGGCCACTGATGCCAGTACTTTCAGATGCTCTACCAATATCCAAAGCACCTGAGATAGAAGGCGTCCGGAAAGGGCCGGACGCCTCTTTGCTGTTATTTCGCACCTTCAACAGCCGACACGAGTTCTTTGACGGCATCTTCCGAGGAAAGCTGACCGTTGAACTGGCGTGTTACGACGTCATAGATCGCATTCTTCACCGCAGCAGGGTTAGCGTAACCATGCGCCATGGAGCCCAGCATCGTGCCTTTTTCACTCGCTTCCTTTTCGTCAGCGATAGCCTTCTTGCCGCAAGCATCGAAGTCGGTATCAGGCACATCGGTACGAGCCGGAGCGGAGCCCTTCACTACGTTGAATGCCGACTGGAAAGTCGGACTTTCAATCGCCGATGCCATTTCAAGCTGTGCAGGAACCTTGTCTTCCGAGACTTTGAACATGGCAAACATATCGGAGTTGAATGTGATAGCGCCCTGGGTGCCCGGATAGCGCATGCAAACGAAGTCTTCGCCCGGCTTCTTGCCAGCCTTGACAAACTCACCCTTCGCCCAGTCGCCCATGAACTGAAGGCCGGCTTTGCCTTCAATGACCATAGCTGAAGCCAAGTTCCAGTCGCGACCGGAGAAGTTATCGTCAACATAGGAGCGCAGTTTCGTCATACGATCGAAAGCCTGCTTCATCGTATCGCTGCCGAGCGTTTCTGGATCCAGATCGATGAAGGCCTTCTTGTAGAAATCTGTACCGAAAGAAAGCACTACAGCATCAAATATCGTTGCGTCCTGCCATGGCTGGCCGCCATGAGCGATCGGGGTGATGCCCTGTTCCTTGAACTTATCGAGGAGAGCGATCAGTTCATCCCAGTTGGTAGGCTCCTTGCCGCCAGCCTTGTCGAGCGCTGCCTTGTTGATCCACATCCAGTTGGTGGAGTGAACATTGACAGGAGCAGCGATCCAGTGGCCGTCATACTTGGCAAACTCCTGCAGAGGAGCCGGAATGACCTTTTCCCAACCTTCCTTGTTTGCGATCTCATCAAGATTACCAAGAGCACCCTGCTCTGCCCAATCGCGGATGTCGAAGCCGAGCATCTGCACTGCCGTCGGAGCATTGCCAGCTGTGACGCGCGCGCGCAGTACTGTCATGGCTTCCGTACCACCGCCACCGGCAACCGGCATATCGGTCCAGCTAATGCCCTTCTTTTCGAGATCCTTCTTGAGAACGTCGAGCGCGGCGGCTTCACCGCCAGCAGTCCACCAATGCAGAACTTCAACGTTCTGCTTGTCCTGCGCACTGGCAACAGGGGCCATTCCGGCGAGCAAAGCACAGGCGGCTGTACCCATCGCGGCGAGCTTCAAAAGTTTATGCATGTCTACCTCCCGTAGAAACAAACGAAACTAAAACTATCGGATATCTGGCTAAGCCTTTGCTTCAGCGCAGTAATCCGTCTCGTCATTCCCATCCGCGCCTCTTCGGCACAGACCCGAAACCAGCTGCACCACACAACCAGTTTCTCCTACTCACTGCCGCAATACGATGCGAAAGCTTCCGCTTTCACCTGTGCCCGGCCATCCCTCACGACGCTTTTCCTGAAATCCTCCATCCCACTCATACGCCGCTTAAGCCCAATTGACAACGTTGTCTTTTAAGGATGCTAAATATCCACAAGACAAGATGTGAACATAGGATAGGCCCAAACCCTGCCAGGGTGTCAATATCTTCCGATAGATAAAACGCGTAAAATTCAATCGATTAAAACTTCAGGTAGAGCCGGCGCCCTGAAAAACGCTTAGAAATTAAAGCATTACCACCTCAAGGGCAGCGTTTTACATGGCGCCTCCCATCAAACCAGCACTCTAAAATCCCCCTCATCGACCTGAAATGCCGGCAGTATAAAATTTCCCTTATTTTACTGGACAAGCCCGCGACGAAACCCTAATTTCACGCCGCTCGCACAATGGTGTGCGGGCTTGTTCTCGGGGCGGGGTGAAACTCCCCACCGGCGGTATGAAGCAAAAGTTTCGAGCCCGCGAGCGCCTGAAAGATGCCGATTCGGCTTCCGTTCAGGGTCAGCAGATCCGGTGAGATGCCGGAGCCGACGGTTAAAGTCCGGATGGAAGAGAGCGAATGAGCGTTAGGATTGCGCCCTTGGGCACAATCAATGCGTTCTTTTGTGCGCCCTGATTCTAGTTTCGTGTGGAACCTATGAACCAGAGCTATCCGAACAAGACTTCCTTCAAGATCGCATTCATTCAGGCCCGTTGGCACGCCGATATTGTCGACGAAGCTCGCAAGAGCTTTATCGCGGAACTGTCCGCAAAGGCTGGCACAAATATAGAAGTCGAAATCTTCGACGTTCCAGGTGCCTATGAAATTCCTCTCCACGCCAAGACTCTGGCCAAAACCGGCCAGTATGCTGCCATTGTCGGCGCTGCGTTCGTCGTGGATGGCGGCATCTATCGACATGATTTCGTGGCAACTGCTGTCATCAACGGCATGATGCAAGTCGGCCTAGAGACCGAAGTTCCGGTGCTCAGCGTTGTTCTGACACCGCATCATTTCCATGAAAGCAAGGAACATCATGAATTTTTCCATGCCCACTTCAAGGTGAAGGGCGTGGAAGCAGCCAATGCGGTGTTGCAGGTCGTTAGCGAACGCAGCCGTATTGCCGCCCTTGCATAATGATGCTTCGACCGGCCTTTGCGAAAAGGCCGGTCATTCTCCTGCGATACGCTCTCCATGGGCATAAACGTCGAATTCAACACCTCGCACCAGTGCAACAAGCGTTAGGTTGGCATCTTCCGCCGTTCGAATGGCAAGAGCTGTCGGCGCAGAGATTGCGGCCAGAACTGGCGCACCGAACATAACTGCTTTCTGCACCATTTCGACCGAAACACGGCTGGTAATCGCGACGATCCCATTTCCCGGTGCAGTACCAATACGCGAGACAGCTCCGACGAGCTTATCCAATGCGTTGTGACGCCCCACGTCCTCACGTACAGCAATAAGCCCCTCGCCTGGCACATAGAACCCCGCCGCATGAACTGCATGGGTCTCAGCATTCAGTTGCTGCTCTTTCGTGAGAGACACGACAGCCATTGAAATATCGTTGGAAGAGAATTTCCTATCACCTTGTTCCAAAGCCTCAAGCGACCGCAACGCATGGTCGATTGAATCTATACCACAGAGACCACACCCAACGGGACCAGCCATAAACCTGCGTCGCGCGGCAAGCCTCTGCTCGGGGCGTTCGGACAGTCTGATCTGTAGGTCTATACCCTTTTCAAAGGCTACGACATCAACCGCTTCTATCTCGGAAATATGGTCAACGATATTCTCGGTGAGCGTGAAACCGATCGCGAAGTCCTCAAGATTATCCGGTGTAGCCATCATTACGGCTTGGGTTGAACCGTTATAGCTGACCGCCACGGGCACTTCTTCCGGGACCATTCGGGTGCTTTCATGAAAGCTCGACACACGATGCGCGATACGTACAGCGCTCTGGCTAACCTTGTGGATCGTCACCTTAATCGCTCCCCTGTCATCGCATCCGTTCTCCCAGCAGTTTCATGTGGCATGAAAACAACTTTAATGTAAGTTGCCACCGGACAAGCCGTCGCGATTTGAGCGGCAAGTGAGGAAAATATGGATATTCGCCAGGTAGACGACAATTATTCAGTCTCGGGCCAGATCGAGCCCGACGACGTACGCGATATTGCAGCGGAGGGATTTCGCACAATCATTTGCAATCGGCCAGACGGCGAAGGCGGCCCTGAACAACCCGAGTTCAGCGAAATTGCACGTGTCGCCGAAAAAGCCGGGCTTGCAACTTACTACATCCCGGTTGTAGGCGGACAATTGACGCAAGAAGATGTGGATGCGATGGCAGCAGCGCTGGATGAAGCTGAGGGCCCCATTCTTGGTTACTGCCGATCGGGTGCACGCTCTACGAATATTTACGGGATCGTGCAGCAGCAAAAGCGCGGATAAAGAACGAGCGCAAGCTATGTGGGCGGTGAAGCCGCAAAGGCATTTCAACAGTCTTTGCAAACATGGCGATCACCGTCCAGAAAGCCGGGTGCGGCCCGAATGAACACCGCGCGATGTATGTGCGCAATATTGGCGATAATAGCTCATACCGGTACGTGTCACAGTCGCAACAACACCGCCAAGAACGAGAAGCCATCCAATGGCTTGTGGCCAGTTGAAGCTTTCAATCCCGCCGCTCAGCGCGACAATAAAGATACCAGCCCAGAGCAGAGCAGCCGTGCGGCGCCAGAATACCGGGTTGAGCTCATCGAAGACAGCCTTCCACAGTGAGTGAACAAGGCAGGCGAAGAAAAGGGCAGCGGCCAGCCCGATATTGAGCAACTCGACCGGAAGCCATTGTTGCGAAGTAAGCATCGTTTCCATCATCCACTTAACCAAGATGCGTATCGAGGACCCCGTTACGGGATTTGTCTTTACGATCACTAGTACTGTTACTGTTCGTCCTATTCAGCTTTCGCTTTGTGGCCGTAACGTGTTACAAGCACGGAAAGCTCCTTCGGATAAATTCACTTATTATTGCGATCACGCGAAATATCGTGTTGAAAACACTACGCTATTCGCAGTGTTCGACTGCATTGGATGTGGCGCAACCCCTTCCAGCGATTGAGAAATTTGTGGTTCCGCCCCCTGAATATTTCACTATGGAATTTCATTCACAATCGCATCAAATAACAGCTTTGTAACAATTCGGCACAGCAAAGAGGCTCCGGCAACACCGAAGCCTCAAAGTTATTCACAAGGTTGCAGTTTATTAGGTAGTCTTTACTTGCCCACCGCCCTTTTTGCTAGGAAGCCGCGAAGACGGATCCGCTGACGCTGGCGCATTGGCCGGACGTCCGAAAAGAAAGCCTTGAACCTGTTCGCAACCCTCTTCGATCACCATGCGATGCTGGTCAAAGGTTTCTATACCCTCGGCCACCACCGGGAGATCAAGACTACGACCCAACCCGACGATGGCTCGTACAATGGCTCTCGCACTAACATCCGTTTCCATGCTGGTGATGAAACTGCGGTCGATCTTGATCTTGTCGAATGGGAAACTTTGAAGGTTACTGAGCGACGAATAGCCAGTGCCGAAATCATCCATCACGATACGGACACCCAGCTTCTTCATGCGACGCAACAGTTCGAGTGTCGTCAATCGGTCCTTCATTAATGCGGCTTCCGTTACCTCCAGCTCCAATCTCGTGGGATCCAGACCCGTTTCTAGGAGAACCGAACTGACCGTGTCCGGCAGATTGACCAAACGGAACTGTACTGGGGAGAGGTTTACAGCGATAGTTAAATGCTTCTCCCATCCGGCGGCAGTGCGGCAGGCTTCACGCAGAACCCACTCACCGAGTGGGACAATTACCCCCGTTTCCTCAGCGATAGGAACAAAAACCTCCGGTGGTATCTGGCCACGTTCCGGATGGTTCCAACGAACCAGTGCTTCATAGCCGGTACAACTACCATCTGCTGTTGCGAACAATGGCTGATAGGCAATACTGATCTGACCGCGAACCATGGCGTGGCGCAAATCAGCCTCCATCTGGCGGCGCTCTCTTATTTCACGGTCCATTTCCGGCGAGTAGAATGCAACCGTACCCCGTCCTTCTGTCTTCGCCCGATAAAGCGCAATGTCTGCCGCATGTCGGATGGCTTCTGCATCCTTGCCGTCATTCGGGTATACGGCAACGCCAATGCTGACACCGACAGCAGTCGGATCGAGCACTGTATTCAGTTCCGACCGGAAGGTATCCAGAATCTTTTCGGACAGTTTCCGTGCACCCTTGGGCTGCGGAACCCCGACCTGCAGAATGATAAACTCGTCGCCGCCAATACGTGCTGCCGTGTCTATACCGTTTATGGATCGCTTCAGAATGCTGGAAACCGTCTTCAATACCCGATCACCTTCGGCATGGCCGAAAATATCGTTCACTGCTTTGAACCGGTCCAGATCAAGCGCGAGTACAGCAAAAGGCTCTCGGCTGCGGCGTGCCACTGCGTTTGCGAGACGCTCTTCAAAGAACATTCGGTTAGGTAAATCCGTGAGTGTATCATGCCGCGCCATATGCTCGATCTGACGCTGGGCCGTGCGCTTTTCGGTAAGATCACGGACAGCCAGAACTTCGCAAGGGCGTCCCTGATACTCAATCGTATGAACCGCGAGTTCAAAGATGCGCTCATCATTTGGAAATCTGGGTGCGGCCTCGATTGCTTCCGGGCGAGAAGCACAGACGGGGAGCCCATCAGCCGCCAGCAACAGAGTATCCGGCGCAACACCGACAAGCGCCTTTTCACTGCTTCGCATGAGATCGGAAAACCGAGCGTTCATCTCGACTATTCCACCATCACGAACGACGGCCAGTCCGTCCAGGGTAGCGTTCGCAAATCCCTTCAAGTCCGTCATGTAACGATCTACAAATACTGCAATAATCGTTGTCAGCGCTACTATACTGACAACAGCGGCAATTGCACCGATCAGCCAGAGACGCCCTATGCCCAGCGGATCAGCAGCAGGAAGGGTCGGGTTTGGAACCAGCTCGGTCGACGCAACTGCAGTAAAGTGGAGCGTGCAAACAGCAAGAATCCCCCCAACGGTCGGTAGCAAAACGCGCATCCAGCCGGCAGCGTTCATCACAAACCAGAAAGCAGCCAGCAAAAGCAGGATCGATATTATACTGCCAATCAGGATCGGTGGAAGGTCATAGTGAACATCTGCAGCTGCTCTGATTGCACTCATACCAGTGAAATGCATTGCGGCAATCGATAGGGTTGCTGAAATGGCTGCGATCAAAACGTATTTGAACGCCTTACCATTCAGGAAGCGCACACTCAGCCAAAAGCCAAGTACGGCAATTGCCGCTGAAAGAACCGTGATCGTAAAATCGAACTCGATTGCCACGGTGCCACGATATGCAAGCATCGCCACGAAATGGGTTGCCCACACGCCCAATCCACCCGCGAGCGCGCTTATCGCCAGCCAATTGTCACGGCGGCTTTCCGTGCATTCCCGCGCGCGGACGAGCAACAGAAAGAAAGCAAACATGCTTGCAAATGAGATGGATGCAGCCAAAACCACGAAAGGCTGATCGTGCTGTACTGTTACGCATTCCAGGACTTTAAACATACCGCCCCCTGCGCCCGCCTGAAGTGCCACCATATAAAAATACAACCAGAAGCATCATTCAGACTGTGCTTTGTTCCCTGAACAAAAGTACCAATAACTATTTAAGCATTTCTGAACTATGATATATATCGGCCCACATAAGCTGACGTTGCAAGAGTGGATCAAGTACGCTTGCCAAAACGCCGTCCGACACGAGCAAGCAATATCACGGGCAAAATTCCGACTACCACGATGGCAAGCGCCGCAATGGACGCTTCCTCATAAGTCCCGCGCGCAGCCTCACCATAAAGATGCGTTGCAAAAGTTTCGACATTAAGTGGGCGCAGCAAAAGTGTTGCTGGTAATTCTTTCACACAGTCTACGAATACGAGCAAACCTGCCGCCACAATGGCTGTTCTGGATAGTGGCAGATGAACTGCACAGAATGTTTGTGTCACACCGCGCCCTAATGTGCGCGATGCATGATCCAGCGACAAGGGTATGCGTTCTAATCCGGAATCAATACCACCTGCAGAAATGGCGAGAAATCGGACCACATAGGCATAAATGACCGCTGCACCCGTTCCGATCAGTACCAATCCGGCGGAATATCCGAAGAAATGCAATGTGAACTGATTGAAGAGATGATCAAAGCCGCCGGCGACCACCAGAATACCGATGGCGATTACAGTGCCCGGCGCCGCATATCCCATCGTCGAAAAGCGATAAGACCAGCGCGAAATTGAACCCGGAAAAAGTCGGACGGCATATGCGACAAACATTCCGCATATGAGCACCAGCGCAGTCGCGATCGAAGCCAGAGCAACGGTATTAAAAGCTTCTCCGAGCAATCGCGGGGACACACCTGCAAAACGAATACGTTTTATGGCCTCCACGACCAGATAGATTGCCGGCAGTACGAATCCGATAACTACCGGCAGTGAGCAGAGACAGAACAACCAGATCGCTTGCCCTCGTCTGACTTTCAACGGCTCGAAGCCACGCGAATGGCGGATATTGGAAGCAAAGCGCTGCTTGCGCCGTGCCCAGCGCTCGATTGAAACGAGAGCAACAACCAGAAACAGAAGAGCGAGTGCAAGTTGGGCTGCACCAGGCAGATCGGAACGCGTTATCCAGGTCGTATAAATCGAAACGGTCAATGTGCGAACGCCCAGGAACTCGGCAGCCCCCACATCGTTCAATGTTTCCATCAAGGCCAGACTGACACCGACCGCCACGGCAGGCCGGGCAAGTGGCAATGCAACCCGCCAGAAGATGCCCTTGCGGCTTACCCCCAGAGTTCTCGCTGCTTCGATGAGGCTGGCGGATTGGGTGAGAAACATGGCTCGTGTAGGAATATAGACATAGGGATAGAGAACGAAGCCTAGCAGAATGATACACCCGGTCATCGAGCGGACGTCGGGCAATCGAAACTGACGCGGGCTTTCATATCCTAGTACGAAGCGAACAGCACCTTGCACCGGACCAATGGGATGCAGGATATCGAGATAGGCATAAGCGATAATATATGTCGGGACAGCCAATGGCAGCAGAAGCGCCCATTCCAGCACGCCTCGACCGCGAAAATCATAAGCCGTGACCAGCCATGCCATCGACGTTCCGAGGACGGCAGCGATAATGCCAACGCCGGTAAGCAAGATGACTGTTTCAAGAAAAGCCGTTGGCAGGTTGGTGGTAAATAGATGCGTCCATAGTCCGACTGAGCCTTGTATGGCTTCCAATGCAAGGGCGAAAACCGGCAGCAAAACCAGAACTGCGACGAAAACCGAGAACCATAACCAGCTGCGCCCTGCTCTTGCGGGTTGCAAAACTCGTTTCCGCATGGCTGCAAGGACTTCCATTCGTCTCTCTATAGTGCAACGCCGGCGCATGAACTGCACCGGCGTTATTCTGCTTAACTTATTCGGCTTTTAGTTGTCGAAACCGACTTTGTCGACCAGTTCGCTTGCCTGCTTACGATGGCTGACGATTTCAGACAGCGGAACGCTGTCGATCTTCAGCGCACCGAACGATTCCACGATCGGATCAAGCGGCGCACCCGGCTTTACCGGATATTCGAAATTTGCCTTGGCATAGATCTGCTGAGCCTCATCGGAAACCAGATATTCAAGCAGCTTGACTGCCGCGTCCTTGTTCGGCGCGTTCTTTGCAACAGCCGCACCACTGATGTTAACCTGAGTACCCCCATCCTTGAAGGTTGGCAGCAGAACCTTGATGCCTTCGCCCCAAGCCTTCTGCTCGTCGCCGCCCTTGCCCGAACGCATCAGACCTACATAATAGGAATTGGCGACTGCTATGTCGCAGATACCCCCGACGATATCCTTAGCTCCGTCACGGTCCCCGCCAGCAGCTTTGCGCGCGAGGTTATCCTTGAGACCCTTGAGCCATTCTTCAGTCTTTTCCGCACCATAGTGCGCAATATAATCCGCGAAGAGAGCGGTGTTGTAAGGATGCTGGCCCGCACGAATGCAGACTTTGCCTTTCCACTTCGGATCAGAGAGGTCTTCATAATTGATCTTGTCGAGTTCCAGATCTTTGGCTGCATAGACAACGCGAGCGCGCATGGAGAGCGCGAACCAGTTATCCTTCGCGTCGCGAAGCTGCTCCGGAACGGCCTCTTTCAGCACCTTGGAATCGACAGGCTGGGTAAGGCCCTTGTCAACGAGATCGACCAGATTACCGGCGTCGACCGTCATAAGGATGTCAGCGGGCGAATTCGCACCTTCAGAGGCCACACGCTCTGCCAGACCATCCTTCAGGAACACCGTATTGACCGTAATTCCCGTGGACGACTTGAAAGAGTCGAGCAAGGGCTGAATGAGACCCGGTTCGCGTGTCGTGTAAATGTTCACTTCATCTGCGTGGGCGGCTCCTGCGAACAGCGTTACTGCGACGAGGGCGAGACCGGAACGCGCAAATTTGGACATTTTACCTCCAGATGGACATGGTTCATTTTGAATTATGAGCGGACTAATCAAGTTATACGGTGAGGCTCGCTGACGGTCAATTACCCATGCAACTCTAACGGCGTATATTTTCCATCACTTGGGGAAAATGAGCGCCTTATCCCAATGTGGGCATAAAAAAATATCGGTCGCAGAGGCCGGAAGCCTCAATTCTGTACGCACCCGCAACAACGGCGCAGCATCAGTCACCCGTACAACCAATTCTTCGATTTCACCGAGAAACGTTCGTGATTCAATATGTCCATGCAGCACAGCTTCGTTGGATTCAGCATCGGACAGAATCGAGAAGTCGCGCGGACGCAGATAAACAAACGCTTCGGCATTTGGTTCAAGCTGTTCAGCCAGAGCAAGCTCTCCAAAGGGAGTTGCCAGTTTACCGTCTTCAGCTTTGCCCGATATCATATTGAAGTCGCAGAAAAAATCTGCGGCATAACGGTTCGTTGGCCGGTCATGGAGTTCGCGTGCCGGACCGCTTTGAACGACCTTGCCAGAGCGCATCAACACCACACTATCCCCAGTCGACAAGGCTTCTTCTGCTTCGTGCGTTACAATAATTGCTGTCGTTCCAAGTTCCCTTAACAAAGCCACTGTCTCACGACGAACCCGGGCACGCAGACCTCTGTCGAGATTCGAAAATGGCTCGTCCATCAGCAGAAGATGTGGGTTCGGAGCAAGGGCACGGATAAGAGCAACACGCTGCTGCTCACCGCCTGACAGCATATGCGGATAGCGATCCGCCATATGGGAGAGCGACACCAGTTCGAGAAGCTCGGTTGCTCGTGCGTTCGCTTCGTCGCGGGGTATTCTTCGCAAGCCGAACAGGATATTTTCTTTGACCGTCAGATGCGGAAACAAGGCGTAGTCCTGAAAGACCACACCAACGTTCCGTTTTTCCGGCTCAATAAAGATAGATGGTCCGACAAGTGTCTTGCCCCCCATCGTGAGTGTTCCACTATCTGGAGCATCAATGCCGGCGATGATGCGCAACAGGGAAGTCTTGCCACAGCCCGAATGACCAACCAGACAAATGATCTCACCCGCATGAACATCAAGAGACACGTCATCAAGCGCACGCACTGCGCCAAACTGGCGACTGACACCGGACAGCGTCAGCGCCGGACCGGAATGACCGGAGACCTGTCGTTCATCATGCGGGTTGCGTGCGTCCATAAGCAAGATCGCGTGTCCAGATTGCAGTTCAGGCGGATATAGAGACACATTCTCCAGAAAGCTACCAAAACAGGATAGAATATCTCAGGAATATCGTAATTGAGTATTTTTAGAATGGGTTATCTGGTTGATCGTGAACAAAAAGCGGGCCATGCTCACCATGCTTCCACATACCCAAATCACCCAATCGCATTGCAGGAGAATACCGAAATGGGGCCGGTCACGGATAAGGTGGCGACAGCTGAAAGCTTGCCGCAGGAAACCAAAATTGCCATCATTGGCGGCGGCATTATTGGTGTTTCTACAGCCCTCTTCCTGGCCGAACGCGGTATTCCCGTCGCTCTTCTTGAAAAGGGAGAGATTGCTGGCGAACAGTCCAGCCGTAACTGGGGCTGGTGCCGCCGCACAGGCCGTGACAGCCGCGAAATGCCGCTCATCGTCGAGAGCATGCGGCTATGGGGTGGTATGAACGAACGTACAGGTCGTGAAACGGGCTTTCGCGTTACCGGGATTGCCTATACGGCTGAAAAAGAAGAGCAAATGGCTCTTTATGCCGAATGGATAAAAATCGCCAGCGAACACGGCATCGAAACACAACTTCTCAATACTGAGCAAGCTGCAGCACTTGCACCGGGCGTCAATCGACATCTCGCAGGCGGCATGATTACGCCACTCGACGGTCGCGCGGAGCCGCAAAAGGCCGTTCCGGCATTTGCAGCAAAAGCACAAGAGAATGGTGCTGTCATCCTGCAAAATTGTGCGGTGCGCGGTATCGAGACGACCAATGGTCGGGTGACGGCTGTCCTCACCGAAAAAGGCCGCCTGCGCTGTGAAGCGGTGGTCATCGCGGGCGGGGCTTGGTCCAGACTTATCATTTCCGCTTTTGATGCCCATCTGCCGCAATTGAAAGTTCGTTCATCCGTATTCCGTACAGCGCCTATTGATGCCGGTGTGGAGCCTGCGATTGCATTTTCAGATTTTGCACTGCGCAAAAGGCTGGACGGAGGTTATACGGTCGCAAGCCTTGGAGGCTCCATCGCCGATATCGTGCCTGACAGCTTTCGGTTCTTCCGCGATTTTATACCATCGCTTTCGACCGAGTGGCGGTCGTTGCGATTCCGGTTTGGCGAACGTTTCTTCGAGGAAGCATTCCAGTGGAAACTTCGTCCCGCCGATCAGGTCTCCATCTTCGAGAAAATCCGCACGCTCGACCCCGCCCCACGCAAGGCAGCAAATGCTCAGGTCCTTGCGAAACTGAAGCAGGCAATTCCTTCTTTCGCGTCGGCCACAATAGCGCAGGAATGGGCAGGCCTCATTGACACAATGCCGGACGTCATTCCGGTCATTTCACCCCTTCCAGGCGTGGAAGGGGCGATCGTAGCGACAGGCTTTTCAGGGCATGGCTTCGGTATCGGCCCAGGCGCAGGTAAGCTTGTGGCCGATATGGTCACGGGAGAAACGCCGGTTGTCGATCCTTCAGCGTTTCATATATCGCGCTTTTCAGATGGCTCCAAAATCCGCATCGAGAACTGGGGATAGATCTTCGCTCCAGACTATTCGATCACACCGCAGGCAAACCGTGCTCCGCCGCCGCCAAGTGGCTTGGGCTCGTCGGAATAATTGTCGCCACCAACATGAACCATCAAAGCTCTGCCTTTGATTTCATCCAGTGACTTGAGACGCGGTGCCATAACGCTTTGCGTTATGTTGCCCTCGGCATCTGTTTTGAGCAAAGGCAAATCACCAAGATGTCCTTCGCCTTCCGGCCCCATGTGATGCTTGGAATGTGAGGGGTCGTAGTGCCCACCGGCGGCTTGCGCCGGAACAGTTTTTCCATCTTGTTCGCCGGGTGCGCAGCTTCCTTTCTCATGGACATGAAAACCGTGCTCACCCGCGGGAAGGCCACGCAAATCGGGTTTGAATTGTAATCCGTCCGCAGTCTGCGAGATCGTGACGGTGCCGATTTCCTTCCCCTGCCCCGTCGGCAGAGCTTCGTAGAGTTTGACACTCACATCCGCCGCAGCGGCTGGAACTGTCAGAAGCATCATTGCTGAAGCAATCAATAACGGCTGCATCATTTCCTCCTGATCGCGATAATTCGTGATGAGAGGACAACGCACACCGTCAGAAATTGTTCGAAAATAAATCTTCCGTGTGAGGACCGCGTGACAAACGCCTGACACGCGGTCCAGCCGGATTATACCGTTACGAACTGAGCCATCATGCCCACATCTTCATGTTCCAGCACATGGCAATGGAACATGAACGGGTGGCTCTTTGCTCCCTCACGGTCAAAATGGACAAGTATTTCGGCCTTGCCATCGATCAAAGCAGTATCCTTCCATCCCGACTGGTGCGCTGGCGGAGCCTTGCCATTCAGGGAAAGAATGCGGAATGAGGCTCCATGGATATGGAACGGGTGTGGCATCTCCTTGGTTGTGAGATCCCAAATCTCCCAGGATCCAAGTTTAGCCTCGACATCAATACGATCCATGTCGAACGGTTTACCCGCGATTGCCATTTCCACACCCGAAGTCAGAGCTTCAAGCGCAGGCCCCGCATCGGCAGAAGTTCTGGCACCGTGCATATCATGATCCATGGCGCTGGACATCGAGCTCATATCCATATTGCCCATATTATGCCCGGCATGAGGATCAGCTGACGGCTTTGCCATCATCAGTTTCATATTTTCCGCCATGCGCTCATCGAAGAAAAATGAACGGCGTTTTACAGATAGTTTTTCATCGGCTGCATCAGGACCATCAAGACGATCTGGAACTGCCGTGATTTTCCCTCGCAAGGTGCTGTCCACGACAAACCGCATCAAGTGCAGATCGTCACCGCCGCTGTCATCCCCATAGGTCAACAAATCAGCGGCTTCACCTTTGGAGAAATCAACCAGAACCTCGTAGCGCTCGCCGGGGCTGATGGTCAGCCTTTCGACCGCTTCTGGCTTTCCAATGAAGCCGCCATCAGATGCTATGACAAGCAAAGGCCGATTGTCGCTCAGACGAATATGAAAATTTCGCGCATTGGCACCGTTCAGGATACGCAGGCGGACAATGGAGGCGGGAACACGTGCTTCCGGTGAAACGACACCATTCACGATAAGCTTGTCACCTCGGAAACCATGCATCAAGTCCATGATATCCGGTTGATAGACCTTATCACCTTCGATCACCCGGCGATCCTGAAGCACCAGCGGAATATCGTCCACTCCGTAATCTTCTGGTAGTCCGCGCTCAGCATCCTTGCCGTCAGTAACCACCATCAAACCGGCAATACCCATATGCGCCTGGCGGGCGGTGTTGCCATGCAAATGTGGATGAAACCAGTTGAACGAGGCCGGCTGGTTAACCGTAACTTTCGGCTTCCATTCTGCGCCCGCCGCAATCAGATTGTGTGGCCCGCCGTCGAGTGCGGACGGAACGAAAAGCCCATGCCAATGAAGTGTAGTC
Source organism: Ochrobactrum sp. XJ1 (assembly GCF_024701725.1). Taxonomy (NCBI): domain Bacteria; kingdom Pseudomonadati; phylum Pseudomonadota; class Alphaproteobacteria; order Hyphomicrobiales; family Brucellaceae; genus Ochrobactrum; species Ochrobactrum sp. XJ1. The sequence goes on along the minus strand of NZ_VDGD01000001.1, from coordinate 403,436 downwards.
TCTTCATCCATGCCATTTTCAACGGAAAGAGTGACCGTTTCGCCGTTCTTCAGACGAACGAGGGGGCCGAGATAGGCACCATTGATGCCAGCGGATGCCGCTTCGCTTCCTTCTTCAAAGCTGTGCCGGCCTGTCTGCACTTTCAGTTCAACAACGCCCGATGCGTCCGGTTCGATCAACGGCGGTAAAGGCAAAGGCCGTCCAGCCGTGGCGGTCGCTGAGGAAGCAGCGCCGTGGCCCATGTGCGCGTCCTGGGCAATGCTGTCAAAAGGGCGAATAGCGGTTAGAAAAGCGGCCCCTGCCCCAAGAGACAGCAGGCGACGACGTGTAATTCCAGTCATGGTTATTCTCCAGACAATAATCTCATGGCCGCCAAAGGTTTGGCGGCGATTTTCAGATCAAGCCGGAAGCAGTATGGGAGGCCGCAAATCTCTATTCGGCATTTTGCCGCTAAGTGCCGCGACAAGCGGCGGCAAACCAAAATCCAGAACAGGAGTAAAGGCACGCAAATTCGTGCCAAGCTGAACGACGCAGCCACAAATCATCATGACACAAGCATTGGGTGCTTTAGCGCCGTGATCCATTGGGGCAGATTTATCCATGCTCGACGGCATCGACGAATTGTCCACGTGATGCGGCAGGCTCACACTGCAATCAGAAACTGTCTGCACAGATGGCATGTCATGCGCCATTGCGTAACAGAGTTGCACTGAGAGAAGAAACACGAACGAAAGCATTGTCACGAGCACGCGGGAGGGCGAACACAAGACCGCATGGCCTCGTGCTGTATTCCTGAAACCGATATCGTACTGTGCTCGATACATCTTTGCTTCCAAACGGACGACATTGGAAATCTAGTCGTCCGTTACGGCAATTAAAAGACCTGAAGGAGCACTGACGGGAATTTTACCCACTTTCGCTTTTCTTTCCAAAATCGCCTATTCGAAATCATAAAGTTGCTCAAAAGCCGTTTTTTGCTTGCGATTCCATACCCTGCGGTTTTAAAGAAGCCGTATCTCGGGCTCCTCCCCCAAATTTAGACGGCCCGTAAATATTGGATCTGAAACAATGACTGTCGCTGTAGCGGTTGCCCCGCAGAAAAATTCCGCGCGCCGAGTTCTGGCCGCGAGCATGATCGGCACCACGATCGAATTCTTTGACTTCTATATTTATGCCACCGCTGCGGTGATCGTATTCCCGCATCTGTTCTTCCCTGCGAGCGACGGCAATTCCGCGCTTCTCCAGTCTCTGGCAACCTTTGCGATTGCCTTCTTCGCCCGCCCTATCGGTGGTGCTCTGTTTGGTCACTTTGGCGATAAGGTTGGACGCAAAGCGACGCTCGTTGCAGCGCTCATGACCATGGGCATTTCCACCGTCGCCATCGGCTTCCTGCCAACCTATGATTCGATTGGCGTCTGGGTAGCCCTTTTGCTCGCTCTCTGCCGTCTGGGCCAGGGACTTGGTCTTGGCGGTGAATGGGGTGGTGCAGTGCTGCTCGCAACAGAAAACGCACCCGAAGGCAAGCGCACCTGGTACGGCATGTTCCCGCAGCTTGGCGCGCCAGTTGGCTTCATTCTGGCGACGGGCATCTTCCTAGTTCTGGCAGAAGCTCTAACTGAAGAACAGTTTTTCGCTTTCGGCTGGCGCATTCCTTTCATCGCCAGTGCACTTCTGGTCGGTGTAGGTCTGTTCATCCGACTGAAAATCGCTGAAACGCCAGAATTCCAGAAAGCAATCGACAAGGCTGAACGCGTCGAAGTACCGGTCGCAGCTCTGTTCAAAAAGCACAAGATGAGCCTGTTGCTCGGCACGATCGGTGCGGTTGCAACCTTCGTCCTGTTCTATCTGATGACAGTCTTCTCATTGGGTTGGGGCACGCGCGCCCTTGGTTACAGCCGCGAAGAATTTCTTATTCTTCAGATGATTGGCGTAATCTTCTTCGGCCTCATGATCCCGGTAGCGGCCCTGCTGTCAGACCGCTTCGGCATGCGTCCGGTCATGATCATCGTCACCGTTCTGATCGGCCTCTACGGCTTCATCATGGCGCCTTTGTTCATGGCTGGTACGGCCGGCGTACTCGCATTCCTCGTCATCGGCTTCGGCCTGATGGGTCTGACCTACGGTCCGATTGGCGCTGCTCTGGCCGAACCATTCCCAACCTCGGTTCGTTACACCGGTGCTTCGCTGACTTTTAATCTGGCAGGCATTCTGGGTGCTTCAGTAGCGCCTTACATCGCAACCTGGCTCGCAACACATTATAGCTTCGACTATGTCGGCTATTACATGTCTGCCGCAGCTGTGATCTCGCTGATCGGTTTTGCCTTTATCTCGTTCAAGCGCGGCGAATAACGAACTTCCGAAACGAAAAAGCCCACGTGGAGCGATCCACGTGGGCTTTTCTTTTTAGGGAGCTTGCAGCTTTTATTCTGTGTCAGCAGCTTCCAGCGCAATAGCCACTGACTGGATAATCGACGCAAAACGCACGGCTGTCTGGATCGTTTCCGACGTCACATTGGCTTTGCGCAAAACATCCTCATGCGCATCGATGCACATGCCGCAGCCATTGATAGCAGATACGGCCAGCGACCAGAGTTCGAAGTCAATCTTATCGACACCCGGATTACCGATCACATTCATGCGCAGCTTCGCTGGCATGGTGCGGTAGTCCTTGTTGGTCGCAAGATGCACGAAGCGGTAATAGACATTGTTCATGCCCATGATCGACGCAGCAGATTTTGCCGCCTGAATGACGGAGGCATCGACCTTGGCAGCGGCTTCGGCAACAAGCGCCTTGCGCACGTCGGCATTACGAGAAGCAATGCCGCAGGCGACGAACAGACCGTATTTCTGTTGCGGTGTCAGAGTTTCGTCGCTTGCCATCGACGAAAGATTGAGACGAACGTCCTTGGCGAAATCCGGGATCTTTGACTTCAGATCATCAATGGACATGGAACCCTCTTTATCTGTCATTTGGATACTAGAGCATGTCTCCCGAAAGTGGGAACCGGTTTTGGGGTAAAGACATGCCGAAAACAAAGAGATAGAGCGGTTCCAACGATTCCGTTTTAACCGGAACCGCTCTAGATAAAAGAAAGGCGGGCCTTGACCCGCCTTTCTGCAAACCAATCAGGGCCTATCAGGCAGCCTTGAGCGTCTCGCCACCGACTTCACGGTTGCATGGGCAGAGCTCATCGGTCTGCAGCGCATCGAGAACGCGCAGCGTATCCTTGGGAGCGCGACCAACGTTGAGGTTGGTTGCGTAAACGTGCTGGATCGTGTTGTCCGGATCGATAACGAAGGTGTAGCGGTACGCAACACCATCTGGCGAACGAACACCGAGGCCATCGACCAGCGAACCATTGGTGTCGGCAAACGACCAGATCGGCAGCTTGTCGAGATCCTTGTGATCGCGACGCCATGCGAGCTTCACGAACTCATTGTCGGTCGAACCGCCCAGGACGACTGCGTCACGGTCTTCGAAATCCGATGCAAGACGCGCAAATTCGGCGATTTCGGTCGGGCAAACAAAGGTGAAATCCTTCGGGTAGAAGAAGATAACCTTCCACTTGTCCGCAAAGCTTGCTTCGGTGATTTCTTCAAATGCCGAAACGCCGTTTTCTTCGTGATGGTTGAAACCGGGCTTTACGCCGGTGACCTTGAAGGAGGGAAGCTTATCGCCGATACCGAGCATTTTATACCTGCCTGTAAATTCAATTGTTATGCGGAAATTTCTGAACTTACAGAATTTTCCGACTACGAGTCATATATAGGGATTCTTGTTAAATCGGTCAAAGCGATTATAACGATCAAATCCATCGATTTTAACGATGGAGCAAAGTCGAAAGAATCAATGCTCAATATCAGCGTCCGCCAGCTCCATTACTTTATGGCCCTTGTCAAAGCGGGGTCCTTTTCGCGTGCAGCTGAGGTCGTGGGTGTTACCCAATCGACATTGAGTGCTGCTATTCAGGCGCTTGAAACAGAACTTGGCGTAACGTTGATCGATCGCTCGGGCAGACGAATGCAGCTTTTGCCCGCTGGTGAGGATTTTCTGGCACGCGCTCGTACGATTATAGCCCTCATTGAAGAATTGCCTGAACACGCGCGACAAGCTGAACGACCGCTGACGACCAGACTACGAATGGGCGTCATTCCGTCGATAGCGCCTTTTCTGCTACCTAAAGTCCTGCCTGCGACCGCTAAAGCCTTTCCCGAATTGCAATTGACCATTCGTGAAGGTCTCACTCGGTCGTTGCTCGACAGCTTGCGTTCAGGTTCGCTCGATGTAGCACTGGTCGCCCATCCCTACGACCTTGATGAATTTGAGATAGCAGAGCTTGGTCGGGACATCTTCTATCTGGCAGTACGGCGCGATCATGCGCTGGCCAATCGCGAACAGGTCGATGCAGACGACTTGCAGGACCAGCCGTTTCTTCTACTGGAAACCGGGCATTGCCTTCGGGAACACGTCATGGCTGCCATAGGGTCCACACCGGCCCAAGCAAGCGGTGACGTTCATGCCACATCTATCATGACATTGGTGCAACTTGTCGACTTCGGGATGGGTGTTACGCTGCTGCCTGAAGTGGCGGTCAAAGCCGGAGCCACGCGCGGAACGGAGCTGAGCATCGTTCCTTATGAAGGCAAGCACAATTATCGGTCACTGGTTCTCGTCTGGCGCTCCAACGCCGCCCGCCGCAACGAGTTTCAGCTCTTCGCTGACCATCTTCGCGGCAAGTGCATGAAGCCGGCCTAGAGAATTCCCCAGGCGCGAAACCGTCCGCGCCCGGTGACTTCTCTGAGATTGAGTTCCGAGATCAGCTTCAAAGCCCCTTGCTGCGTAACCTGCAATTCCTTCTCCACCATCTGGCTGGAAATAACGGGACTGCGCAAAACCATATCCATCAGTTGCGGCAATCGCGAATTGGACCTGCGCCCCTTGAGCTTACGCTGCATCTGTTCGCGCGCCAGCAGCAGCCGGTCATGCTCCTTCATGGTCGTATCGGCTGCATCTTCGATACTTTCAAAAAACGCCCTGAGACGGACAAGACGGTTAGGTGAGCGCCGTTCATCCGGTCGTTTCGCGCGGAGACCAAGACTGATTGCTGGCAAATGACCGATTGCAAGGCCACTCTGACGCAAGAAGGCGGCTGTCAGCAACCGACCAATCCATGACGATCGCTGCACGACTTCCAGAGAAAACCACGCGTCGTGGATCAATGCGGCGCGCATAAGGGGCGGCAGATGCCTTGTCGCTGCAAGACAGTCCCGCCATTCCTGCAAACGCGCATCCTCATCCCAGTCGTCGTCGTAGAGTAACGTATCGCGCACGACGGCTTCCGGCTTCGACCTGTCTGAGACAGTTCCCTTCAAAAGAGCATCAGTTCGCGCAAGCAAGTTGTCGATGTCATCAAGCATCGGATCAACATCATCGTCGTCCATTGCCCCGGATGGCTCAATTCCAGAGGGCACGGTATCGACCGTGCGGCCAAGCAATTGCTGAACACCAGCAGGGTCAAGAGCCCAATCTGCAGGTCTTCCAGCAATCTGCCGACGCATGCGCAAAACCGCATGTGCGATGGTCAGGGCGTGACTAGGCATCCGGCTGTCCATCAAGGCATCATGCAAGACCAAGTCTTCCATATGTACCAGTTCGCCTTCAAGCCACATCGAAGCGACGGCATCGTGCATATGCATTCGCTCGAGCATCCCTTCGCGAATGGGCGAGCGCAAAAGTCGTTCATCGAGCCGCACCAGAGCCGCCGTAGCTTTGCTCACGGGTACGAAAAATTCTCCGAACGGCAAATCATCGATCTTGTAGGCCATGCCCCGCATATCGCAGCCGATTGCGAACAAAGGCAAACAAAATTACCGCCTTATCCGAGAACTTCCGCAACTTTGACAGTCCGGCCTTCCCTTACCGAACGAAGTGCTGCCTCAGCCAGAGCCAAAGCTTGCAATCCATCTTCTGCTGAAGGATGCGGCGCTTTGCCGGTGTCCAGCGTATCGATAAACGAGGCGATTTCCGCTGCATAAGCAGTCGTGTAGCGGGTCATGAAAAAATCGTGCAATGGCGGACGGTTATAACCGTCTTTAGAAGCGATTTCTATCGAGATCGGACGCTGGTTTTCCGCCGAAACAGCACCGAGCGATCCATGGACTTCAATGCGCTGATCATAGCCATAGGAAGCGCGGCGCGAATTGGAAATGACGCACTGGCGACCGGAAGCAGTCGTCAAAATGACGCTTGCACTATCATAATCGCCAAGTTCTCCAATTTTCGGATCGACCAGCACCGAAGCCGAGGCCGATACGTTCTCGATTTCCTCACCGAGGAGAAAACGCGCCATGTCGAAATCATGGATCGTCATGTCGCGGAAAATACCGCCGGATACTTTGATATATTCTGCCGGCGGTGCACCCGGATCACGGCTGGTGATCGTCACCATTTCAACATTGCCGATGCGCCCATCTTTGATGGCTTTGTGCACCGCTGCAAAATGCGGATCGAAACGGCGATTGAAACCCAGCATCACTTTCGCGCCAGTTTCTCGAATGACATTGAGGCAGGCTCTAACGCGCGCTATGTCAAGATCAATCGGCTTCTCACAAAAAACAGCCTTGCCGACGCGAGAAAACCGTTCAATAAGATCGGCGTGGGTATTGGTCGGCGTGCATATCAGCACTGCGTCCACATCGTCTGATTGCTCAATAGCGTCGATACTGCGGACTTCCGCACCGGCAGAATCAGCAATTGCTCGCGCCGCCGCCTCATTTGCGTCTGCGACCGCGACCAATCGGGCCCGCTTGTCCGCAGCGATTGCGCCTGCGTGAACCTTGCCGATACGGCCCGCGCCGAGCAGTGCCAGACGTGTCACCATTGCCTCATCCTCCCAGGAAACGGCCATCTTCGGGTAAACGAAGATATACTATAGAATATTTATTCTATTTTGCTAGAATGTGACATAAAGATTGTCAAGAGACCATATGAAAGGCCACTGATGGATTCCCCCGCCCCGTCATCAATCAACGTTCCGACGAATATCAAGGAATTCGAGGCGAAGCTGCTAGAGGTTTCCGACCGTTTGCCGAAGAGGCTGAAACAGTGCGCCGATTTCGTTGCCGCCAACCAGGACCGTATCGCTGTGTCGACCGTCGCCGAGATGGCTGAAGGTGCGGGTGTGCAGAGCTCAGCCTTCATGCGTTTCTGCCAGATCATGGGTTTCTCCGGCTTTTCGGAGATGCAGAAGCTGTTCCGGGATTCCTATGCAGGCGGCTGGCCTGACTATTCAACCAGATTGCAACATTTGCGAGAAACGGCGACCGGCAGCGCCCCTGCCCTTCTTGCCGAGTTTGCCGAAGCAGGGCGCACGTCTCTTGAAGGGCTGCTCAAAACCATTGATCCAGATGCACTCGAAAAGGCCGTTCAGCTTTTGGCCAGCGCGCAGACAATCCACATTGTCGGCATCCGCCGTGCTTTTCCCGTCGCGAGCTACCTGGCTTACGCGCTGGAGAAGATGCAAGTGCCTGCCATGCTGCACAGCGCTGTCGGCAAACTGGAGAACCTGCATGCTATTCGCGAAGGTGATGTGCTTCTGGCGATTACCTTCTCCCCCTATTCACCGGAAACGGTCGCAATGGCCGAAACTGTCGCTGCGCGTGGTATCGACGTCGTCGGCATCACTGACACGTTTGTCAGCCCGATGAGTAAATCCGCCAAACAGACATTGCTCGTTTCAGAGGTGGATTTCGGCGCCTTCCGTTCACTCTCCGCAACGCTTTGTCTTGCTATAGCGCTCGCTGTAGCCGTAGGCACCGCACGTCAAAGCGACTGATCCTTCCCGTGCATATTCCATTTTTTAGTTGAAATGGAATAATAAATCCATTTTAATCAAAAATGGAATAACTGCTATGTGTGCATGAATTCTGCACAGCCTTGCAGCAATAAGAAAATAGCGAGGGAGGATTGTAGTGAAGCGGCTCGACTTGATAACGATTGGCCGATCTTCGGTTGACCTGTATGGTGCACAGGTTGGCGGCCTTCTGGAAGACATGGCCTCCTTCAACAAATATGTAGGTGGCTCTCCTACCAATATCGCAACCGGGACTGCACGGCTGGGCCTTAAATCCGCACTTATCACCCGTGTTGGTGACGAGCACATGGGCCGTTTTCTGTTACGTGAGCTGGAACGCGAAGGCGTGGACACACGCGGTATCGTCACCGATCCCGAACGCCTGACCGCGCTCGTTATTCTCGGCATTCGCGATCAGCAGCATTTTCCACTGATATTCTATCGCGAGAATTGTGCCGACATGGCATTGTGCGAGGACGACATCGATCCGGTCTTCATCGCCGAAGCTGGCTGTATTCTGGTTACGGGCACACATCTATCACATCCGAAGACAGAAGCGGCTGTTCTGAAAGCACTCCGTCTTGCTCGCGACAATGGCAGCCGGACGGCCCTCGACATAGACTATCGCCCCAATCTCTGGGGGCTTTCCGGTCATGGCGACGGTGAAAACCGTTTTATCGAATCCGCAGATGTTACGACCAAACTGCAATCGACCCTGCATCTGTTCGACCTGATCGTCGGCACGGAAGAAGAGTTTCATATTGCTGGCGGCTCGACAGACACGCTTCAAGCGCTGAAAGCCGTGCGCGCAGTAACGGACGCTGCACTGGTTTGCAAACGCGGCCCCATGGGAGCCGTGGTTTTCGAAGGCCCAATCCCTAACAGCCTCGACGAGGGACAGAGCGGCGAAGGGTTCCCGATTGACGTTTTCAACGTGCTTGGTGCGGGCGACGGGTTCATGTCCGGGCTTTTGCGCGGTTGGTTGAAGGGCGAAGACTGGCCTACCAGCCTCAAATTAGCCAATGCCTGTGGGGCCTTTGCAGTCTCGCGACATGGATGCACGCCAGCTTATCCGAGCTGGGAAGAGCTTCAGTATTTTTTCCGTACCGGCATTCGCAACAAGGCTTTGCGCAAGGATGCCGCGCTGGAGCAGATACATTGGTCCACCAATCGCAACGGCCACTGGCCAAATATGCGCGTTTTTGCCTTTGATCATCGTATTCAACTGGAAGAAATGGCCGCCGAGGCGAGCGTTTCAACGGAAAAGATTGGCGAGTTCAAACAGCTTTGCCTGAATGCGGCCTTGCAGGTGGCAAACGGGGATGAGGGTTACGGCATATTGTGTGATGGTCGACTGGGCCGCGATGCTCTTTACCGGGCCGCCGGTTCGGGCTTGTGGATCGGACGTCCGACCGAATGGCCCGGCTCGCGTCCACTCAAGCTGGAACCGGAACTCGGACCAGACTGCGGTGGACTGGTCGAGTGGCCTGTCGAGAATGTCGTGAAGTTGCTATGCTTCTATCATCCGGATGACACAGCTGAATTCAAGGCAGAACAGGAAGAAACTGTTTCACGTCTTTTCGCAGCCGCACGGCGCAACCGATTGGAATTCCTGCTGGAAGTCATCCCATCCAAAGCAGGTCCCGTCGATGACGACACAACTGCGCGTGTGATCGAGCGGTTTTATGAAATCGGCGTCTATCCCGACTGGTGGAAGCTAGAACCCATGAAGACCAGAGCGGCCTGGGCCAATGCCTGTGACGCGATCACGCGCAATGATGCACACACACGCGGTATTGTTGTTCTGGGTCTGGATGCACCAGCGGAAGAACTCAAAGCCAGTCTTGCAATTGCTGCCGAATTCGACCTCGTCAAAGGCTTTGCAGTGGGACGTACGATTTTTGGTGACGCGGCACGCAAATGGCTGAACGGTTCGATCAGCGACGAAGAAGCAATCGCCGACATGGTGATGCGCTATCGTGGCCTTTGCAACGTCTGGGACAGCGTGCGTACATATTGAATTCGTTCTGCCGGGAGGAAACTGGAGGAGCTATGAAAACCGTTCGATTAACCGCCGCACAGGCATTGGTGCGCTACCTCGCCAATCAGATGACGCCGGATGGTGAGACCTTTATCGCAGGTGTTTGGGCTATTTTCGGCCACGGAAACGTGGCCGGACTTGGCGAGGCCCTCCATGGCATTCGCGAAGAACTGCCTACATGGCGCGGCCATAATGAACAGACCATGGCCCATGCAGCCATTGCCTATACCAAGCAGCTTGGCCGCAAGCGTGCCTGTGCTGTCACCTCCTCCATCGGCCCCGGCGCAACAAATATGGTCACTGCAGCAGCCCTTGCCCATGTGAACCGCCTACCAGTTCTCCTCATTCCCGGCGACGTCTTTGCCAATCGTGGACCTGATCCCGTGCTGCAACAGATCGAAGACTTCAATGACGGCACTATGACCGTGAATGACTGTTTTCGTCCGGTCAGCCGCTATTTCGACAGGATCACCCGACCTGAACAGCTTCTCACTGCCCTGCCCCGCGCCTTCCGCACCATGACCGATCCTGCTGATTGTGGGCCGGTTACGCTTGCTTTCTGTCAGGATGTGCAAACGGAAGCATATCACTGGCCGGAAGAGTTCTTTGAACCGAAAGTCTGGCACTGGCGCCGTCCACCGCCGGATGAGAATGAACTGAATGCTGCAGCGGCAGCAATCAAGGCAGCGCTGAAACCCGTTATCGTTGCAGGCGGCGGAGTGCACTACTCCGGCGCTCACGAAGCGTTGCGCGATTTTGCCGAAGCACATGGCATTCCAGTCATCGAGACGCAGGCTGGCAAATCGGCGTTACCGTGGGATCACCCGCTCAATTTTGGTCCGGTTGGCGTGACTGGGGCAGACAGCGCCAATGCTATCGCGGCGGAAGCCGATCTTGTGATTGGCGTCGGCACACGCTTTCAGGACTTCACGACCGGATCATGGGCGCTGTTCAAACATCCAGGGCGCAAGCTTGTCTCGCTAAACGTCCAACCCTATGACAGCTCCAAGCACGGTTCGCTTCCATTGGTTGCCGATGCAAAGATTGGTCTTGAAGCGCTCTCGCAAGCGGTTGGCAGCTATAAGCGCCAACCTGCAGACACAGCGTTGAAAGAAAAATGGTTTGCGGCGGCAGATGGGTTTACCGCTGCCCCCAGTGACGGCAACGCTTTGCCAACCGATATGCAGGTGATCGGCGCGGTACAGCGTCAGGCACGAGAGAACACGGTCGTCATGTGCGCGGCAGGCACCATGCCGGGCGAACTGCACCAACTCTGGAAAGCCGGTCGCCCCATGTCCTACCATATGGAGTATGGCTTCTCCTGTATGGGTTATGAGATAGCTGGCGGCCTTGGTATCAAGATGGCCGAACCGGATCGAGACGTCATCGTGATGGTCGGTGACGGCTCTTACATGATGGCCAATTCCGAACTCGCCACTGCCGTCATGATGGGGCAGAAGATTACGGTCGTTATTACCGACAATCGTGGTTTCGGTTGCATCAACCGGCTGCAGATGGCGACTGGTGGCGCTGAGTTCAACAACCTGCTCGACCATTCGAGCCACGTGAACCCGTCGCACATCGATTTCGCCGCCCATGCCGGAGCTATGGGTGCCGATACGAAGAAAGCAGGGTCGATCCGCGAGCTGGAAGAGGCTTTGGCGGAAACCCGCAACAGCCCGCGCACCACTGTCGTCATTATCGATACCGATCCTTACCCGACCCCTGAAACTGGCGGTTGGTGGTGGGATGTCGCGGTGCCGGAAGTCTCGGAGCGCGAACAGGTACGTGCTGCGCGTAAAGATTATGAAGCCAAGCTCAAAGAAAGAAACTGACCGATGATCCTCTATGGCACCAATCCTATTGCCTGGTCGAACGACGATGATCGCAACCTCGGTGCGCATATCACCCTGGATCAATGTCTCGATGAAACAGCCGAGATCGGCTTCGATGGAATCGAGAAAGGTCACAAATTTCCGCAGGAGCCGGCTGCACTCAAAGCCGTGCTTGAACCTCGCAAGCTTCGCTATGTATCGGGCTGGCATTCGCTCAATCTACTGGTCAATTCGGTCGAAGAAGAAAAGAAGGCAATGCAGCCTGCGCTCGACCTCCTGAAAGCAATGGGCTCGAAGGTCATCATTGTTTGCGAAACGTCGAATGCCATTCACGGCGACAACGACAAGCCGCTGTCTGAGCGTCCAGTGCTGGAAGAAGCGCGCTGGGAAGAATTCGGCACGGGCGTCGAAGCACTGGCACAACATGCCGCCGCCCAAGGTATCGCGCTTGTCTACCATCATCACATGGGAACGGTGGTGCAGAGTGAGGATGAGATAGACCTTCTGATGCAGCATACAGGACCGCACACGAAACTTCTTCTCGATACCGGTCACTGCCTGTTTGGTGGTGGCGACCCGGAGCGGGTTGCGAAAAAGCATATGGACCGCGTCGGGCATATCCACGCCAAGAACGTTCGCCCGGCCATAGCCACTGAAGTACGCAACCAGAGCCTGTCGTTTCTGGAGGGGGTCCGTCGCGGCGTCTTCACTGTTCCGGGCGATGTAGATGGCGGCGTCGACTTCGTACCTGTACTGAAAGTTGCTGCTGATAAAACCTATCAAGGCTGGCTGGTGATCGAGGCAGAACAGGACCCCGATATTCGTAATCCGTATCAGTATCAGTCACTTGGGCTAAAATCGCTAAAATCATTCGCACGCGAAGCAGGACTCGACAAAGGAGACTGAGACATGGCCAATTTGTTACGCAAGCCCAACGGCAAGCATGGCAAGGTCCACGACATCACTCCGAAAAGCGCCAAATGGGGTTATGTCGGGTTCGGGCTCTATCGTCTCAAATCCGGCGAGAGTGTCTCCGAAAAGACCGGATCGACGGAGGTGATCCTTGTTCTTGTGGAAGGCAAGGCAAAGATTTCCGCTTCTGGCGAGGATTTCGGCGAGATGGGCCAGCGCATAAACGTGTTCGAGAAACTGCCGCCACACTGCCTCTATGTGCCTGCTGAAAGCGACTGGCATGCAACCGCCACGACAGATTGTGTTCTGGCTGTTTGCACCGCACCGGGCAAGCCAGGTCGCAAGGCACAGAAGCTTGGGCCGGAAAGCCTGACACTTGAACAACGCGGAAAAGGTGCCAATACCCGCTTTATCCATAATATCGCAATGGAAAGCCGCGATGTTGCCGATAGCCTTCTTGTTACCGAGGTATTCACACCGCAGGGAAACTGGTCGTCCTATCCACCCCACAGACACGACGAAGACAATTTCCCGCATATGACCTATCTGGAAGAGACCTATTATCACCGTCTCAACCCGGCGCAGGGCTTCGGCTTCCAGCGTGTTTTCACCGAAGACGGAAGCCTTGATGAAACCATGGCGGTCTCTGACGGAGACGTCGTGCTTGTACCAAAAGGCCACCATCCATGTGGCGCGCCCTATGGCTACGAGATGTATTATCTCAATGTGATGGCCGGTCCCTTGCGCAAATGGCGCTTCAAGAACCATCCCGACCATGACTGGATTTTCAAACGCGACAATCCGTAAACAGAAAAGCCCCGGATCCGGGGCTTTTCAATAAGCTGTCGTTCGTCGCTATCGGCCGGCTGGCAGCGCATTGTTCGCCCGCGATGCATCGATGCTCAGGGGGCCAGGTCCGGCAATAAACAGATAAAGAAAAATGAAGCAGAACAGGATTGCAGCAACACCGCCATTCTGGCCTGGGAAAAAGCTTTGGGATGCATGAGCGATGAAATAGGCGCATGCCATCAGGCCCGAGAGAATGAAGGCAGAAAACCGGCTGAAAAGACCGATTAGCAGCGTGAAGCCCAAAACAAGCTCAAGGACACCCGCGGTCCACGACAATGAGAACATTGCTGGCGAACGGCCTGAAGGAAAGCCAAGTATCTTCTCCGTACCATAACTGAAGAGTACAAGAGCTGCCACGATACGTAAAATACTGAGCATGATCGGTTGATATGCAGCTGTCCATCCGTTTGCCGACATAGGCTTCCTTCCTTCAAATGAAACACTATGCCAGCATATTATTGCGGCCTGCATTAGTTAAATAAAACACATTCACGAGTACGTTATCAGGGCCTCTCAGCTAAACCGAAACAAACAGTTTAGGAAATTAGGCGTTCTTTGTTTCTGTCCTCTCCTTGCTTATCTCGGGCTTAAACGCGCGATTTTTCTCAGATCTTCCACCGCTCCGGGTGCAGCCACGAAGACCTTGTTGCCTTTGGTGAGCTGTTCTCCGTCTACCGGAAAAGGATGCACATAACCTCCCGCCTCACGCACGAGACAGAAGCCTGCCATGCAATCCCAGGCATGCATATAAGGCTCATAATATCCGACCAGCCTGCCAGCCGCGACATAAGCGATCATCAGTGCGCCTGAACCATTACGGAGAAAGGTTCCGCCCGCCTCAAGCAGGTCTTCTACGATTTTTGCAACAACCTGTGGTGTTACGTAGTTGTTGGCGCCGATACCCGTCACCGAATTACGGATCGTGCGGCTCGGATCGAGAACCAGCTTCTTTCCATCAAGTGTTGCACCCAAGCCTTTTGCCGAAGCATAGAGTTCGTCGAAGCACGGCGCCTGGATTACGCCGATGACGGGCTCGCCGTCTTTCAGAACGGCAATGGAAACACACCAGTTCGGCATACCGTTGACGAAAGGACTGGTGCCATCAATAGGATCCACAACCCATGTGTAACCCGAAGTGCCTTCATTCAACCCGTATTCCTCTCCCAGAAAACCATCCTGAGAAAACGCTTCCGACACACGGGCACGGATAAGCTGTTCAACGTCCCTGTCGGCAATCGACACCACATCCTGCGGATCGCGCTTGGTTTCGATAACCAGTGTTTCACGCTGCTTGAAATAGTCGAGGGCCTTGGCGCCCGCCTCGCGCGCGATCTTTTCGGCAAGCGCCAGCCGCGCTTCTAGTTCCTGTCGGGGATGGGAAGTCATGATGATTTTCCGATGAGAGATAAAGAAAGGCGCGACGTTTTTGCGCCTATTGATTGATAATGGCAAGTCCGCGCGTTTTGAACTCGATCGATACATCGGTTTGCGGCGGCAGAGCCTCCTCGACCGCCGGATCGACAATGAAAAGCTTGCCGTGCTCGGTCTCGATTTCATACTCGATATGATCGCCAAGATAGGCCGAATGGGCAACCCTTCCGGGGAATCCGCCGCCAGCCTTTGGCTGCAAGGTCACCGCGTTGGGCCGGATAGCAAGTTGCGCCGGACCTGGTCGAGCGTTGCGCGCGGTAACCCGGTGGGTCAGGCTGCCCACACGAATGACAGCTTCGCCCCCATCTGCCGTCATCACCTCACACGGCACAACATTCGCCTCTCCCATGAAATCCGCGATAAAGGCTGAGGCCGGTGTTTCATAGAGATCACGAGGGCTTCCCTTCTGTGCGATATTGCCCTCCTTCATGACGATGATCGTATCGGAGACAGCGAGCGCCTCGTCCTGGTCGTGCGTGACATAGACGGCGGTAAACCCGAGCCGCTGCTGAAGCTCGCGAATTTCGGTGCGCACACGGCGGCGCAGGCGAGCGTCGAGGTTCGAAAGCGGCTCGTCCAGAAGCAGAACCTGCGGTTCAAGCACAAGCGCGCGCGCTACGGCCACGCGCTGTTGCTGGCCACCCGACAGTTCTGCCGGAAGGCGATGCCCCATTCCTGCAAGACCGACGAGCTTCAGCCCCTCTTCCGCACGTTCGCGCGCTTCCGCTTTTTTCAAACCTGAAGATTCCAAGCCGTAGGCCACGTTGTCGAGCGAGTTCATATGCGGAAAGAGTGCATAGGACTGGAAGACCATGGACACATCCCGCTCATTGGCTGGCAGATTGGTCACATCCTTGCCACCGATCAGAATGCGACCCGAAGTCGGATGTTCAAGCCCAGCCAGCAGCCGCAATGTCGTCGTCTTGCCGCAACCGGATGGTCCAAGGAGCGTCACCAGAGTTCCCGGCTCGACGGTCAGGGACAGATCGGGCAAGGCGGTAAAATTACCGAATTTCTTGGTGACATTTTCAAATGTAACGGAGCCGGGACGGATCGCAGTCATGCGGTTTTCTCCTGACGAACGGTTTTGACGGGGGGGACAGCCGCAACGCGGTTCTCGCGCCTGAGTTTGCGTTCACCCACGAGGAGCTGGAAGCCTGTAATGACCACGATCATCACGACAATCAGCATCGATGAATAAGCGATAGCCACGCCGAATTCACCGTTTTCGACCAGCCCGACAATGTAGGATGTCGCCATGTTGTATTGCGCCGAAACGAGGAAAATAACCGCGCTGATGGACGTGATGGCACGCACGAAGGAATAGACCAATGCAGCTGTGATTGCGGGACGCAGCAGTGGCAGAATGACTTTGCGGATCGTGCGGAAGCTGTTTGCCCGCAACGTCAGCGAGGCTTCGTCGAGGCTCTTGTCGAGTTGGCTCATTGCTGCGATGCCGCCACGCACACCCACTGGCATGTTGCGGAAGACGAAACATGCAATCAGGATCAGCGCCGTGCCAGTCATTTCAAGCGGTGGCAGATTGAAAGCCATGATGTAGCTGACGCCGATGACGGTGCCGGGAATTGCGAAGCTCAGCATCAAGGCGAATTCGAAGACGTTCCGTCCAACAAAGCGCTGGCGAACGATCAGATAGGCCGTCAGCAACCCGACAGCAGCAGTCAGCGGAGCCGAGATTAGCGAGATTTCCATCGTCGTCCAGAATGAATTCCATGCCACACCGGTCCACGCAATGCCACTCTCTGTCCAATTGAGGGAAAACGCCCGCGCGTAGTGCTCGACTGTCAATGTATTGTCGAGCCCCCACTGACGCACGAAGCCGCCAATAAGGATCATCGCGTAAACAACGACAGTGAAAATCATCCAAGGAATGACAAGGGCATAAACGCCGATCTTTAGGCCGCGTGGCAGCCCGGCATGCATACCGGAATCGCCTTTGCCGGTCACAGTTGCGAAGTTCTTGCCTGAGAGCCAGACGCGCTGGATAAGAAACGCAGTCAATGTAAAGCAGAGCAGCACGATTGCGAGAACTGCCGCGCGCGATGGATCGTTCTGCGCACCAACCACGGCAAAGAAGATTTCAGTCGAAAGCACGCCATTGCTGCCTCCGAGCACCATAGGATTGCCGAAATCCGCCATGCTTTCGATGAAAGCAATGAGAAACGCATTGGCAAGCCCCGGTGCCATCAGCGGCAGAGAAACCCTGCGAAACGTACGCCAGCGATCAGCGCGCAGAGTTTGAGATGCTTCTTCCATCGACGGTGACACACCCTCGACAACACCGATAAGTACGAGGAAGGAAATCGGGGTGAAAGACAGGACCTGCGCGATCCATATGCCGGTGAGGCCATAAAGCCACCGTCCCGGCTCCACCCCGAATATATTGGAAATCTGTTCCGTCACCACGCCTGCGCGGCCAAAAAGCAGCGTCAATGCAAGACCGACAACGAAGGGCGGCGTGATGATCGGTAATATGGTGAGAAGCCGTAAGCCTTTCTTGAAAGGGAAGCCTGTGCGGGTCGCAACCAGTGCAAAGGCAAGCCCCAGCACTGTAGAACCAGTCGCAGTCATCAGAGCCAGCCATAACGTGCGCCATGCAACGCCACATCGCCCTTCGCCGATAACGCAGGCCAGACTCCAGATTGAGGAATCCTGAATATTGCCGATAAACCCCTCAGGTTTGAAAGAACCGTCGAAATCCTGCACCGACCCTGCAAACATGCTGATAACAGGATAGAAGACGAATACAGCCACCAATGCAACCAGCAGTGTAATGGAAGAGACGACAAAAGCGTCCCCCTTCATGACGCCGCGTTCTGCGAGACCAAACGAGAAAATCAGCAGAAAGCAGAGACCTGTCAGGATTGCTCCAGCGCCGAAGGCTGGCTGGCCTTCAGAAAGTGCGCCGAACAGGTTTTCACTGATGGTCCAGTTCCAGCCGGAAAAGCCGATGGCCAAGCCTTGCAGCGTCAGGACAAGTACACCAAGAAGGCTCGCCCATATCAGAACACCGCTCCGACGTTCAACAGGCAATAGCAAGCGGGCACCGGCACAAAGCAGCATGAATACAGCAACAGCGCCAATCCAAGGCCGCCCGAAGAAGGCTATCTGCCAAAGGCCGGGCGCCGTTGCACCATCACCGAACATTCCAGCGAGCCAGCCGAAGCTCAGAAAGCCGTCTTCTATGCGATACCACGGCAACAAGACAAATGCCGCGAGTGCAAGTGCCAGAACGATATCCAGTCTGCGATTATGCTGTTTCATGGATGTCCGCGTCCCTCCAGATCGGGGATTTCCAAGGAATGGCTAGAGCATTTCCAGCAAAAGTGCGAAGCGGTTTTGCGCAGGATAATGCGTAGAAACAAAGAGATGGAGCATTTCCAATGATTCAATTTAAACTGGAAATGCTCCAGGTGCGCCGGCTCCTGCATATTTCAGGAAAACCGCTGCCTTGTTCCCTCATCCGGGACAGGTGCGTCGCACAACAAGAGCGGCGCACCCGGATTTCAAGCCAATGAAAGATCAGTTGGCGTGTGCACCGATTTCCTTATCCCAGCGCTCGAGCAATTCCTTGCGCTTGGCGGGTTCGCCATAGGTCTTGAAGTCATAATCAATGAGCTTGATGTCCTCGAAGCGCGGGGATTCCTTTGGAACCTCGGCTGATTTGTTCGAAGGCAACTGGAAGGATTTCGCATCTTTCATGTGCGACTGCACTTCGGCGGTCAGCGCCCAGTCGTACCACTTCTTCGCATTTTCGAGATTCTTGGCACCCTTGATGATCGACATGGAACCGATTTCGTAGCCTGTGCCTTCACACGGTGCGACTGACTTGATCGGGAAACCTTCTGCCGTCATCGATACTGCATCATGCATGAAGACGATGCCGATGCCAGTTTCACCACGCGCAGCCGACTTGACGGGAGCCGAGCCCGACTTGGTGTACTGCGATACATTTTCGTTGAGCTTCTTCAGATAATCATAGGCTTTGTCTTCACCCATGATCTGAACAAGCGTTGCCAGTGCCGTGTAGGCGGTACCGGAAGAATTCGGATTGGCCATCTGGATTTCGCCCTTATAGGACGCATCAAGCAGATCGGCCCAGCATTTCGGCTCTTTCAGGTTCTTCTTGGCAAGAATATCGGTGTTGTAACCCCAACCGAGCGCACCGGCATAAACGCCAACCGTGCGGAAGCCGGAGCTTTCGGCCTGTTTCTTGGCCCAATCATTCAGCTGGTCGAGCATCGGGGATTTATATTCGAGCGTCAGCCCTTCGGCCGCAGCCTGAAGATGCGGATCGCCGGTACCGGCCCACCAGATATCTGTCTTCGGATTGCGCGCTTCGGCCCGCACCTTGGCATAGGTTTCACCGGAGGAAAGCCGTACCATGTTGACCTTGATGCCAGTATCCTTCTCGAACATGTTCTTCATCTGCTCACAGATGACCACGTCCGCGGAACAGATAAGATTGAGATTGCCTGCGGCCTGCGCAGAAAAAGCGAATGAAGATACACCTGCGGCCAGCGCCGCAACCAGAAATGCTGAACGCATTGTTTTCCTCCCTTTATACGGCGCCTCCACGCCGACGCTTTTGCAAGCGTGTGCACAGTGTTTGCCTTTTATGAAAGCCTGTCAATGCCTTTGTAAATTTTATTCTGAAATTATAAAAAATAATCAAATCATTCTGTTTTCAACTATCATTTGCACAGCCATGCAAACTTATATCGATAAAAGAAAAAGGCGGCCTAAGCCGCCTTTTAGTTGTTGCCTGTCCCCAAGGAGATCAGCCAATTGCCATCAAGCTGGCATTGCCACCAGCTGCCGTGGTGTTGATCGAAGTCGAAACTTCTTCCAGCAACCAGTTGAGACAATAGGCATCCGGGTTGTCTGCCAGTTCTTCCGTGGAGGCGGCTTGTGTCAGAACCAACGGTCCGGGAAGCGTTGCAAGCTTCTTGTTGATCTCGACAATGCGTTCAGCGTTCCCTTCGACCAACGCTCCAGCGAACGGTGCGTCCGATTCCCAGTTATTCGTCCAGATCGTGCGCGCTGCGACTGAAGCTGGAACATCTTTCAGGACATTCCGCAAATCTGAAGCCTCGTCGACATACACAGTATTGCCCGTAGCGAGGGCAGCCGTCATCTGGCGATAAAGGCCTGCTTCCGTTTGCGGAACCAGCAGGATATTTCCACGCGGATGCAGCGCATAAAGATTGCGCTCGCCAACAGGACCCGGCAATTCAAGGTCAAGACCGAGAGCCGAAGCGCTACCGGTGTCGCGCGCAGCCTGAGCCAGATCGTTCATGCCGCGTTGGCCAAGCCATTTCGCAAAATCCTTGAGCGCCGGATCAGTGTGAACCGAGCTATGACGCGGCGGGATTGGAGCTGTTTCCACGAGACGTCCGAGATAGAGCGGACCACCTGCCTTTGGACCAGTGCCGGACATGCCGCGTCCGCCGAATGGCTGCACGCCGACAATCGCGCCAATAACATTGCGGTTGATATAGACGTTTCCGACACGGATACGATCCGCAACATTGGCGATGGTCTCATCAAGGCGCGTATGCAGGCCGAAAGTAAGCCCGTAGCCGGTCGCATTGATATCATCGATCAGGCGCTCCATATCATCGCGCTTGTAGCGCACGACATGCAGAACCGGGCCAAAGACTTCCCGCTTCAGATCGCGAAGCGAATTGATCTCGACAATGGTCGGTGCAACGAAAGTTCCATTCTGGGTTTCAGGACCAAGCGGAAGCTGCTCAACCTTGCGACCGAGATCGCGCATACCCTGAACGTGCTTTTCGATGATGTTCTTGGCTTCATCAGTGATAACCGGCCCAATGTCCACCTTCAGCTTGTCGGTGCGGCCGATGGAAAGTTCCCTGAGCGCGCCCTTCAGCATCGTCAGGATACGATCTGCGACATCTTCCTGCAGGCAGAGAACGCGGAGCGCCGAACAACGCTGACCCGCACTGTCGAATGCCGATGCAATCACGTCGAACACGACCTGCTCGGCCAGAGCGGACGAATCCACGATCATTGCATTCTGACCACCGGTCTCGGCAATCAGCGGGATTGGCTTGCCGTTCGGCAACAGGCGCGAGGCAAGCTGAGCCTGAATGAGGCGCGCCACTTCGGTCGAACCGGTGAACATCACGCCGCAAGTCTCTTCCGCAGCAACCAGCGCGGCCCCAATGCGGCCATCCCCCGGCAGAAGTTGCAGCGCATCCGCTGGAATGCCAGCCTCGTGCAGGATGCGAACACCCTGTGCTGCAATCAGCGGCGTTTCTTCGGCAGGCTTTGCCAGCACGGGATTGCCTGCAACGAGTGCGGCTGCGATCTGACCGGTAAAGATCGCCAGCGGGAAGTTCCACGGGCTAATGCAGACGATAGGTCCAAGCGCCTTGTGGCCGACGCCCAGCGTACGACGGGTCTGCTCTGCATAATAACGCAGGAAATCGATGGCTTCGCGCACTTCAGCAATCGCGTTCGGCATGGATTTGCCGGCTTCGCGCATGATGAGGCCAAGCAGAACCGGCATATCACGCTGCATGATATCCGCTGCGCGCTCAAGACAAGCCGCACGTTCGGCTGGCGCAACCGCAGACCAACTTGCCGTTGCCTTCTGTGCAGCTTTCATGGCTTTCGCCACATCTTCTTCGGCGATCTCCGTCACCGTACCGACAACATCGTTCCGGTCACCGGGGTTGAGAACCGAGCGGCTGGTGCCTTTTACCTTGGTTCCGGCAAGCTGAGGTTCCGATGTCCACACGCGGTCAGCGCTGTCTTTCAGAATCTTGCTGAGTTCAGCGAGCGTGACTTCGTTCGACAGGTCGAAACCGTCAGAGTTCTTGCGAGCGCCATAGAGATTCTCCGGCAGGGCAATCTGGTCGTGGCGTGCTCCGACGACAGCCATTGAGCGAACGACATCAACCGGATCCGCGATCAGCTCATCGACGGAGACACTTTCATCGCCGATGCGATTGACGAAAGACGAGTTCGCACCGTTTTCGAGAAGTCGGCGAACAAGGTAGGCCAGAAGCGTTTCATGTGTGCCGACCGGCGCATAGATGCGGGCCGGACGGCCGAGCTTTTCGGCACCTACGACTTCATCATAAAGCGGCTCACCCATACCATGCAGGCACTGGAACTCGAACTTTCCGGTTTTGAAATCTGGACCAGCCAAATGATAGATGGTGGCCAGCGTCTGCGCATTATGCGTTGCAAACTGCGGGAAAACAGCATCTGTCGCCGCAAGAAGCTTGCGTGCGCATGCAATGTAGGAAACGTCGGTATGTACCTTGCGGGTATAAACCGGGAAGTCTTCCAGACCGTCAACCTGTGCGCGCTTGATTTCGGCGTCCCAATAGGCACCCTTCACCAGACGAACCATGACGCGGCGCTTGTTCTGACGGGCCATATCGATGATGAAATCGAGCACGAACGGGCAGCGCTTGCCGTAGGCCTGCACCACGAAGCCGATGCCTTCCCAATCTGCCAGATCCGGATCTTCGATCAGGCTCTGCAACAGATCAAGCGACAGTTCCAGACGGTCTGCCTCCTCGGCATCGATGTTGAGACCGATATTATAGGACTTGGCGATAGCGGCCAGCGCCTTCACCTTCGGCAGCAGCTCTCCCATGACGCGTTCGCTTTGCGCGCGGACATAGCGCGGATGCAAAGCGGACAACTTGATGGAAATGCCGGGGCCGTCATAGATGCCGCGACCGGCGGAAGCGCGACCAATGGCGTGAATGGCGGTTTCGTAATCCTTGTAGTAACGCTCGGCGTCGGCAGCGGTGGTCGCGGCTTCGCCCAGCATGTCGTAGGAATAGCGGAAGCCGCGTTCTTCCAGCGGCTTGGCGCGCTTCAAAGCTTCGTCGATGGTTTCGCCGGTGACAAACTGTTCGCCCATCATCCGCATGGCCATGTCTACACCGCGACGAATGACAGGTTCGCCGCAACGAGCGATCAAACGTGTCAGGGCAGCTGACAGGCCGCGATCATTGACCGTGTTGGTCAGCTTGCCGGTAACGACAAGTCCCCAGGTTGCAGCATTGACGAAGAGCGAACGACCACCACCGATATGAGATTTCCAGTCGCCATTCGAAATCTTGTCACGGATCAACGCATCACGCGTCGCCATGTCCGGAATACGCAGCAGCGCTTCGGCAAGGCACATGAGCGCCACACCTTCCTGGCTCGACAGCGAATATTCATGAACCAGGCCTTCGACGCCTGTACCCTTGTGCTTGGCGCGCAGCGCTTCAATCAGCTTGCGAGCCGTGGAACGGACTTGCTTGGCTGTTTCTTCCGGCAAGGCGGCCTGTGCAGCCAGCGCGGAAACGCATTCAGCTTCCGGGCGGCGATAAGCGGCGGTAATCGCCTGCCTCAGTGCGCTTTGCTCGCGGATCGGCGGCGCAAAATTCTGGAAAACCGGATTGATAGGAGCGGGTATGGTGTCGGTCATGGTGCAATGCTCACAAATGAAAACAGCCCCGAGCGTCTTTGCCCAGTTTAGCTCTGCTTTAAGTGGGCGCACACTATCATTTGTGCAAATTGCATTCTGCCTTCATTTGCTCCATATAAAGGATTATCGATCTTATTATAGGCTCCAAAGTAGGCTAAAAGAATGCGAAAGATAGATTCTGTAGACGATCTGGACCAGTTCGATCGGCGTATTCTGGAAGTATTGAGCGAAGACGGACGCATTCCTGTCACGGAACTCTCGAAAAAGGTCGGTCTTTCCAAGACACCATGCCAGGCAAGGCTGAAACGACTGGTCGATGAAGGCTATATTGTCGGCTTTCGTGCGGCCATCGACCCTGAGAAACTCGGTCTCGATCATATCGCCTTCACGACGGTCAAGCTTTCCGACACACGCGAAGCCGCGCTTGAGGCGTTCAACACGGCCGTGCGCAAGATACGTGAAGTCGAAGAATGCCATATGATCGCAAGCTCTTTCGACTATCTTCTGAAGGTGCGAACGCCCAACATCCGGCGTTACCGCGAGGTGCTGGGCGAAAAGATATCGAGCCTGCCCAATGTCGCAAGCACATCGACATTTGTGGTGATGGAGTCGGTCAAGGACAACCGCCCGGTAAGGGTCTATCCGGGCGCATTGTAATTTTCAGTTATAGCGGCTCACTTGCCAGATAACGCTCGAGCGTTTTGACAGTCCCATCCTGCCAGATGCGCAGAAGTGCGGATGAAAAAGCCGCCACATAAGCTGGATTTGAAGCGAGCGAGCCAAAGATATCATCCATCGCAAGCCATGCCGCCGGATTGCTTTTTGCAAGAGCCGCCTGCTTTTTCAGGCGGTCCCATGACGGATCGTTCGGCTCAATAACCGTGCCGCTATCGGTCGTGCCATAGCAGTAACGACACCAGAATGCGGAAACAAGCGCCAGCCCTGTCACAGACTTGCCTTCTGCCACCCGATCAGAAGCAGTGGGCAGAATGAACTTCGGCTGACGGTTGGAGCCATCAAGGCAAAGGCGGCGGATCGTATCGCCGATGCTTGGATTGGCGAAGCGTTCGTCGATGAGGATGCGATAGTCTTCGAGATTGGTATCCGGCACGGGTGGCACTTCCGGAATGATCTCATCCTTGCTGAGCTTTTCCAGATAGCGCCGGATCAGCGGATGCTCCATCGCCTCATGCACGAAGTGAATGTCGAGCAGTCCACCCGGATAGGCAATGGCTGCATGACCGCCGTTCAGAATGCGGATTTTCATCAGTTCATAAGCAGCGACCTGATCAGTGAACGTGACACCGACTTTTTCCAACGCAGGACGCCCAGTGGGGAAATTGTCCTCTACCACCCACTGCTTGAAAACTTCGCAAAAGACCGGCCAGCCATCTTCAACCCCGAAATCTTTCGCAGCGATTTCACGCTCGCGTGCACCAGTGGCTGGCGTAATGCGATCCACCATGGAATTCGGAAATGCGACATTAGCTGAAATCCAGTCGGCAAAGGCCGGATCACTAAGCTTCGCGAGGCCGGTGACGGCATCTTCCGTCACATGCCCGTTGCCCGGAATGTTATCGCACGACATGACGGTGAAAGGTTGAACACCCGCCGTCTTGCGCAGTTTCAGTGCCTGCACGATTAAGCCGAACACGGTCTTTGGCTGGTCCGGATGAGTGGCATCTGCCACAATATCAGGATGAGCAGGATCAAAGGTCTGGCTGGCCGGATCGATATAATAACCACCTTCAGTGATCGTCATGGAAACAATGCGAGTAGAGGGCGATGTGAGATAGGCCATCAAAGCCTTTCGCCCTTCTTCGGTCGATATGGTTACATAATCGATCATGGAACCGGTAATCCTTGCCCCCGCATAATCGGCTTCCTGTTCGACAACTGTGGTAAGCCAGTCTTGCGCCTTGAGCGTGTCCCGCATGGCATCATCACTGCCACGCACACCAGCGCCGACCAGCGCCCAATCGTGCCCCTCACCCATTCCGAACAGATCGTCCAGATAGACAGCCTGGTGAGCGCGATGAAAATTGCCGACGCCGAAATGCACGATGCCCGGTTTCAAACCGGTTGGATCGTAGCCGGGTTTGTGTACCTTGTCGAAGCTCTGGAGCGTTGCGCGCGACAGCTTGGTCATGACGATTTCCTTCAATTCAATCGGGTACGAACTGGACTTTCATCGTAGCTGGATCGCCACCGTGCTTGGTGAAGAACGACAGCATTTCACTGAGCGGCAGCCGATGCGAAACGAGGCGCGCCATTTCGCCCTTGTCCTTTTTCAGGATTTCCAAGGCCTGCGGAATGTTGCGGTTCAGCGAATGTGACCCGGCAATTCGGATCTGACGACGGAAAATGTCGAAAGGCGCAATCGAAATCCGCGCGTCAGGTGCGCAAACGCCAAACACCAGCACCGTACCACCGTCAGCCGTGAAGCCAATCATGCTTTCAACGACCTTGGCGATACCGGTCGCATCGGCAACAAAATCGAAACTGCGCTTACGCTTATCCAGCATTTCCGAGCCCGACACGACTGGCTCAAGGCCGAGACTTTCGACAAAAGTCAGACGGTGTTCGTTGATGTCAGCCACGGCAACCTGTTGCACGCTTTGCGCCTTCAACGATAAGGCTAGCAACAAGCCAATCGGGCCTGCACCGAAGACGAGTGCATTTTCGGCACCTTGTGAGCCGATTTTCAGTTCCGCTGCGCCAAGACCGTTGAGGACACAGGCAAGTGGTTCCGCGAGTGCTGCTACGTCAAAAGGCAGATTGCCAATGGAATGGAGATGGCTGGCATCGACAAGGCTCATGCCTGCAAAGCCACCATTATGGGTTACCCCATAGGCCTTTAAGTCCGAGCACAGATTGGTCAGTCCCTTGAGGCAGGCACGGCAATGACCGCAGGGAATATTCGGATCGACCGCAATGCGGTCGCCCACCTTCACATTGGTCACGTCTTCCGCCACCGCGACCACAATGCCCGCATATTCATGCCCTGGCACCAGCGGAAATGCGCTGGACCCATAGCGGCCATGCAAAACATCTATGTCGGTGTGACACAAACCCGACGCCCTGACGTCGATCAAGGCGTGTCCCGGCCGCAATGCTGGCTCCGGCAGATCAGTCAGTCCGGCTTCGCCGTGGCCTGTAAAATAGATCGCTTTCATTGTGTGTCCCGGCCCTGTCTCAAGCCATCCAGTTGCCACCGTCAACGCCGAAGGTCTGGGCGAGGATGTAGTCGCTATCAGATGATGCAAGGAAAACGGCCATGCCGGTAATATCTTCCGGCGTCGCGAAGCGACCGATTGGAACGGACTTCGCTACCGCCGCTTTTTTCTCACCCGGCTTCAGACCTTCCCATTTGGCAAAATTCGCATCCACCACGTCCCAATGTTCACCGTCGACCACGCCCGGTGCAATCGCATTGACATTGATGCCATGCTTGACTAGCGCCAAAGCAGCCGACTGCGTGGCGGAAATGATGGCGGCCTTAGACGCGCAATAGAGGGTCACCAGCGCCTCGCCGCGACGACCGGCCTGGCTCGCCATATTGATGATCTTGCCGCCGCGTCCGCGCTTGATCATCACGTTCGAGACCGCCTTCATCATGAAAAGCGGTCCCTTGAGATTGATACCGAGCACACGCTCATAACTGTCTTCGGTCAGTTCGTTGATAGGAGCCATATCGAAGATCGCGGCATTGTTGACCAGAATATCGATGCCGCCATATTCCGCGTCGATCTCTGCAACGACCTTGTCAATCTGACTGAGGTCGGTCACGTCAAGCTTTACCGCCTTGACCGATGAACCGATGCCGCGTGCGGCCTCCTCTGCCCGCTCAATATTAATATCGGCAATAATAACCCTCGCGCCCTCGCGCGCATAGGCTTCAGCGAAGCCAAGTCCGATACCGCGCGCAGCACCAGTGATGAGGGCCACCTTGTCTTTAAGTCGCATGGGGATACTCCGGGATATTGCAGCCTGCACTCACAGGTGCGTTTTCTTTTCCGTCAGCAATAATGGATGCCGTTCAAAGCGCTCCAAAGCCTTGCCATCGGGTGTAAACAAATGCGCGTCGGTCGGGTCAAAACCCAGTTTCGCCGTTTCGTGTGCACGTGCTGCGCTGCCACCGCCCGCCTCCGCAACAATCAGTCCGGTTGCGCTTTCATTTTGCACATAGAGATAGGTCTCACCACCAAGGCGCTCGACAACCATGATCTCACCTTCGAGGATACCATCCGCTGCCGGATGAAGATGTTCCGGACGAATACCGAGAACCAGCGGCGCCCCAGCGCTTACGCCTTCGCTTTTGACAGGCGCTTTGACCGAACGTCCATTTGCAAGCTGAACTGTCACCCCGTCGGTATCGACGGCACTGGCTTTGACTTCGATGAAGTTCATGGTCGGTGAACCGATAAAACCAGCCACAAAACGATTGACCGGATGATGATAAAGCTCCAGTGGCGATCCTACCTGCTCCACCTTCCCGTCGCGGAGAACCACGATCTTGTGTGCGAGCGTCATCGCTTCCACCTGATCATGCGTGACATAGATCATCGTCGCATTGAGCCGGTCGTGCAGGCGCGCCAATTCAATACGCATCTGCACGCGGAGCGCGGCATCGAGATTGGACAGCGGCTCATCGAACAGGAAAATCTTCGGTTCGCGCACCATTGCGCGTCCAATGGCAACACGCTGACGCTGACCGCCGGAAAGCTGTTTCGGCTTGCGGTCAAGCAATTGGTCAAGCTGCAGCGTTTTTGCAACCTCTTCCACCTTGCGATCACGTTCCGCTTTGGCAACACCTGCAAGTTTCAGCGCAAAACCCATATTGTCGCGCACATTCATATGCGGATAGAGCGCATAGGTCTGGAAAACCATGGCAAGACCACGCTCATCCGGCGGCGTATCGTTGATACGCTCACCATCAATCGTGAGGTCTCCGCCGGTAATTTCCTCAAGCCCAGCAATCATGCGCAGAAGCGTTGACTTGCCCGAACCGGATGGCCCGACGAAAACCACGAATTCGCGGTCTGCAATGTCGAGATCGACACCTTTGATGACATCAATATTGCCAAAGGACTTGGTGGCGTTTTTCAGTGATAGTGTAGCCATTTCATTCCCTTTATTTCACTGCGCCGAAAGTGAGGCCGCGCACCAGCTGGCGCTGCGTGACCCATCCGAAGACAAGTATTGGCGCGATGGCGAGCGTGGAAGCTGCCGAGAGTTTTGCCCAGAACAACCCTTCCGGTGACGAGAAGGACGCTATGAAGGCGGTAAGCGGGCCTGCTTGCGAAGCCGTCAGATTCAGGCTCCAGAACGCTTCATTCCAACAAAGGATGATCGAAAGGAGCGCGGTGGACGCGATACCCGGAAGGCTTAGCGGCAGAAGCAAATAGCGTATCTGCTGGCCGACTTTCGCACCGTCCATACGGCTTGCTTCGAGGATTTCTCCGGGCACTTCCTTGAAGAAGGAATAGAGCATCCAGACCACAATCGGCAGATTGGACAGGGTGAAGATGATGATGAGACCGGTGCGCGTATCAAGAAGCCCAGTATCGCGTGCCAAAAGATAGATCGGCACCAGCACGCCGACTGCAGGCAGCATCTTGGTGGACAGCATCCATAGAAGAAGGTCTTTAGTGCGCTTGCCGGGGAAGAACGCTGCCGCATAAGCCGCGGGCACCGCGATAATGAGCGAGAGAATAGTCGCACCCAGACTTTCAACGACACTGTTCATGGCATAGCGGAAATAATCAGCACGCTGATTGACCGCGACAAAATTCTCCAGCGTTGGCTCGAAGAACAGTTTTGGTGGTGCCACCGCGTCAATTTCCGTCTTGAATGCAGCAAGCAGCATCCAGAGGATCGGGAAGAACATCAGCAACGCCACGATCCAGCCAATGATCCCGGCAGAGACGGCAGCCTTGTTGATCTTGCGTTTTGCAGCCATCGGTCAGCCCTCCTAATTATCCAGATTTCGTGCGACAGTCCGGATCAGGAACGCGGCAACGATGTTGGCAAGGATGATGGCGATGACGCCGGCTGCGGAAGCGCCGCCGATATCCCATTGCAGGAGCGCTTTCAGATAGATGAAATAGGTCAGCGTCGTCGTGGCGATCCCCGGTCCACCCGAAGTGGTAACAAGAATTTCCGCAAACACCGACAGAAGAAAGATCGTCTCGATCATGATGACGACCGAGATCGGGCGCAGCAAATGCGGCAGCACGATATAATAGAACATTACCGGGCCTTTGGCCCCGTCCAGGCGCGCAGCCTCCATCTGTTCCCTATCAAGAGACTGCATCGCCGTCATCAGGATCAGCGCCGCAAACGGCACCCATTGCCAGGACACAATTATGATGACGGAAGCCATTGGAAACTGTGAGAACCAATCGATGACCGGCAATCCGAAACTGCGTGAAATGAAGGCGAACAGCCCGTTCACCGGATGCATCAGCAGGTTTTTCCAGATCAGCGCCGAAACGGTTGGCATGACGAAGAACGGCGCAATGACCAGAAGCCGCGCTATATTCTTGCCCCAGAAATCCTGATCGAAGATGACCGCGAACAGCACACCTAGGACGACCGATATCACAAGAACCGACACGACAAGGATCAGTGTCTTGGCGATTGCGGACCATAAGGTCGGATCGGATAACAGGAAGGAATAGTTCGAGAAACCGGCAAAACCAGTAATAAATGGATTGATGAGATTGTAATACTGAAACGAGAACCACAAGGTCATCGCCAGTGGAACGATCATCCACAGCAAAAGCAGAATGACTGCTGGAGCGAGCAGAGGTCCAGTGCGGACACTGCGACGAGACTTTGCTGCAAAGCGTGATTTTGTGCCTGCGGCCAACGCATGGTTTGCTGGCATTCGGACTTATCCTCCCCTTCCCGTTTCGGATTCACCGTGGCGAACCTCTACGAAAATCAGGTCTGCCGCCCTCCTCCTACCGAAGGCGGCAGACCTTTATCTCACGGCTACTTGATGTAACCGGATTGCGTCATGATCTGTTCGACCTGACGCTGCGCACCGTCGAGTGCCGCATCAACGCTCTGCTGACCGGCAACAGCCGACGAAATCGCCTGTCCAACCAGCGTGCCGATGGCCTGGAATTCAGGAATGGCCACAAACTGGATGCCGGTATAAGGGACCGGGTCCTTGGTCGGCTTTGTCGGATCGGCAGATTCGATGGCTTTCAGCACCGTATCCGCGAAGGGAGCTGCCTTCTTGTATTCCTCATTGGCATAGGTGGACTGGCGTGTGCCCGGAGGAACAGCAACCCAGCCTTCGGACTTGCCGACGAGCTCGACATATTCCTTGGAGGTCGCCCATTTCAGGAACGACTTAGCGGCTTCCACCTTCTTGCTCGATGCCGGAATTGCGAGGTTCCAGGACCACGCCCATGAAGAACCGTTTGGCGTCACCTCGACCGGCGCCTTGGTAAAGGCAACCTTGTCGGCAACCTGGCTCTGCTTCGGATCATAGATGCGTCCGGCAGCCGAAGTGGCGTCGATCCACATGGCGCAATGGCCGGTCGAGAACAGGGCCTGATTTTCGTTGAAGCCGTTTGACGTAATTCCGGGAGGGCCCGCTTCCTTCATCAGATCGACGTAGAAGTTAATCGCCTTCTTCCATTCATCGGAATTGATCTGGGGCTTCCAGTTTTCATCAAACCACCTGCCACCGAACGTATTGATCAATGTACCAAGGTAAGCCATGTTTTCGCCCCAGCCCGGCTTTCCGCGCAGACAGAGACCATATTGCTCTTTCGACTTGTCGGTCAGCTTGGTCGCGAAATCCTTGATTTCCACATAGGTTGGCGCATCGGGCATCTTGAGGCCCGCCGCGTCAAACAAGTCCTTGCGATAGAGCGTAAACGAGCTTTCGGCATAGAATGGCACGGCGTAAAGCTTGCCATCCACCGTCAGACCGGCGCGAACCGGCTTGATGAGATCGTCATAGCCGTAATCATCACCAAGATCATCGACCGACAGAAGCCAGCCAGCCTTGCCCCAGATTGGCGTCTCGTAACCACCAATGGTCAGGATATCGAACTGGCCGCTCTTGGTAGCGATATCGGTCGTGACGCGCTGACGCAGCACGTTTTCTTCAAGCACAACCCAGTTGATTTTATTGCCGGTGGCTTTTTCCCACTCCGGCGACAGCTTCTGCATGATGATCATGTCACCATTATTGACCGTCGCGATGGTGAGCTCTTCCGCCCACGCAGCCCCGGCCATAACTGCAACACTTGCAGCAGACGCAATAAGCCCTGCAACATAAGACTTGGTCCGCATTTCGTCTCCTCCTTTACGAATGCATAGCAAAATTCTTACATATGTAAAATTTATGGCGTGAGCTTCCGTAGCTTGTCAAGCACGGTTTTCAATTTTGCGTTGCGAGAAGAAACGACCGCTTTTGTGAACAGTTCCAAGGGCCGAAATCGCGGACATTTCCACCTGCCAAATTCACGAACCGTTGTTTTAGCATATATGGATATTCACCGCATCATTCTCTGCGAACACATTTGACTGCTTGACGTTTTGCCCCGCCTTTGACAGTTTGACGGGACTTCGCCTGGAGGAATACAACGGCGAGCGGAGCTGGAGGAACATCCTGAAATCGTTACAGAAGCGGCAACCGGGACCAGACTTTGTCCCGAGAAATCAGCACATTCCAGTTTATGCGGCGGCTTCGCAGAAAACAGCATCGTCGTGTGTACCTAGGCCGCGACAACTGACGAACAGGACGTAAAGACGTGCGCAAAACAATACGCACCATGGAGGATTTTTCGGAGTTTGTTGGGCTTTCCCGCCCGACAGTGTCGAAATATTTCAGCGATCCGTCGTCCGTCCGTCCCAAGACCCGCGAACTGATTGAAGCGGCGATCAAGCAATCCGGCTTTCGTCCCAATCTTTTCGCGGTGAACCTCAATCGACGTCGCACGACAATTCTGGGTATAATTATCCCCAACCAGCTCGATCATTTCTACATGGCGATGACGAAACGATTGCAATCGCTCGCAGAGCAACGCGGCTATCTTGCGATTGTCCTGTCATCCGATGGCAAGCCTGAGCTGGAAAAGCAGGCAATTGAAACCCTGCGTTCGCTCAATGTCGCTGGTGCCATCATCGCACCGCTTGGTGAAGAGTCGCAACATTCGACGCTGGCACGTCTCGCGGAACACGTTCCAATTGTCTATGTCGACTCTCCGCTGGACAGCACCTCACCCTTTGTCGGCACCGACAATCTCAAATCCTTCCATCTGATTGTCGATTATCTGTGCCGCTCGGGCAGCGAGCCTTGTTATTTTTCCATGCCGATGGTCAACAACAATGCAATCAAGCGGCAAGATGCGTATCGACAAGCCATGGAAAAGCTTGGTTATGAGCCACGCATCATTGACCTCGAACAAAGCCGAAGCTGGGATTTCGAACGTTATGCCTTCGAGCAGACCGCGAGAATTCTACGCGAAAAGGGACGCCTGCCGACAAGCACTGTTCTGTGCTCCAATGATCGCATCGCCTTTGGCGTAACGAGTGCACTCTGGCAGGCCGGTCTGAAAATTGGCAGACTCAAGGATTGCGACGTTCGTGTCGCCGGTCACGACAATAATCCGTTATCGGAATATACGTGTCCTCCACTCACTACAGTGGCGCAGGATTACAATGAAATCGGACGGCTGGCGATTGAGCTCTTGTTTCGAACACTGGGCGAAACAACGGATGACCGACTGGAACTTCCAGAAACACAGCGCATTCTACTCAATGCCGAAATCAAACTGCGCATGAGCGCATGAAAATGGCGGGGTAACCCGCCATTTCAGTGTTCGCTTTTTAATTCAGGCCGAGCGTCCCGCGCAGGGTAGAAAGATCTTCGGCAAGCGTGGTCACAGGACCAGCAAGCGCCTTGCGATCATCATCCGACAGCTTGTCGTAGGATTCGTAGCCGTCACCCTTCTTGTACTTTGCAAGAATGTCGTCGACAGTCTTGAAGTTGGCTTCCACCTTCTTCACGAGATCCGGATTTTCCTTTTCCAGCAAAGGCTTGAAGAGCTCGACGATTTTCTGGGCGCCATCGACATTGGCCTTGAAATCCCAAAGATCGGTGTGGCTGTAACGATCTTCCTCACCGGAAATCTTGGTTGCAGCCACTTCTTCAAGCAGGGCAGCAGCTCCGCCAACAACCTTTTCTGGCGGAACGGTGAGGTCTTTTACACGCTTCTGGAGTTCCAGCACATCTGCGTAGAGCTTGTCGGCAACCGGAGCGAGTCCTTCGGTTGAATTCTGCGCAAACAGGCCATACTCGATGCGATGGAACCCGATAAAGTCTTCCGACTTCTCGCCGTTTTCATGGTCATCGGCGCGGCTGTCGATCGAAGCGTCAAAATCGGCGAAAAGCTCGGCAATCGGCTCGATCTTTTCGTAGGAGACGCGCGATGAAGGATAAAGCTCCTTGGCCTTTTCCAAATCGCCTGCTTTGACCGCGTCAGTGAAAGCCTTGGTGTCCTTTACCAGAACGTCGAGGTTTTCCTGCACATAGACTTTGTAGTCAGCAATCGGCTGAACAAGGTCCAGCGGCGAAACTTCAGCCTTGGCTGCGCCGAAGCTGAGCGTGAGGGCAACGGCACATGCCGATGCGAGCAATGGCAGACGATACTTCATGTTTAGCCTCTCCAGATAAAGCGCATTGCGGGAAATGCGCGTCAAATCAAAAACTTGAGATGCGATCCTCACCCGCCAGCATTTTGCGGACCGCTTGCCTCCAAAAGTGCGCGCGCGTAGTAGTCCTTATGATCCTGAACACCAGGCAGCGCGAAGAAATACCCGCCCCCAATCGGTTTCAGGTATTCTTCCAGCGGCTCGCCGTTGAGACGGTTCTGGACCGTGATGAAGCCCTTCTCCAGATCGGCCTGATAGGCGATGAAGAGCAGCCCCATATCAAGCTGACCTGATTTGCTGACCCCGTTTGAATAGTTGAATGGCCGACGCAGAATGAGGTGTTGCTCGGCATTGGCATCCCGCGGATTTGCCAAACGGATATGCGAGTCGAGTGGCGTCACCTTGCCATCCGCATCCTTCGCATAATCGGGAACATCGGCTTCGGTTTTACCGTCGAATGGCGCGCCACTATTCTTGCGGCGTCCGAAAATGGTTTCCTGCTCCTGCAGCGGCGTGCGGTCCCAGCGTTCGACAAAATTGCGAATGATGCGCACAGCCATATAGCTGCCATTAGCGGCCCAGCCCGGCTCTTCATTTTGCTTCTGCACCCAAACGATGCGGTTCATCAATGCATCATCGGCGGAATCCGGATTGGCGGATCCATCGCGGAAACCGAGGAAGTTTCGTGCGCTTTCCTTCGCCCGGGGCGAATGCGGCGGTTGCACAGGAACCGTCCCTTCCTGCTTCCAGCGAACCATCAGAAGATCAGGCATGTTCTTCATGATGTCGCGCAGCGCATGGATGTTCGTGTCCGGCGTATTCGAACAGAACTGAATGACGAGGTCCCCGTGGCAGATGTCCTTCTGCAGGGCGTCGTTGGGGAAACCGGTCATGCGCTGCAGAAGTTTCGGCTTCAACGGCTTCAAACCGAAACGATCATCGAACAATGATGAGCCGAGCGCCACCGT
Source organism: Ochrobactrum sp. XJ1 (assembly GCF_024701725.1). Taxonomy (NCBI): domain Bacteria; kingdom Pseudomonadati; phylum Pseudomonadota; class Alphaproteobacteria; order Hyphomicrobiales; family Brucellaceae; genus Ochrobactrum; species Ochrobactrum sp. XJ1. The sequence continues at coordinate 368,379 of NZ_VDGD01000001.1, read as the reverse complement.
AACCGTGAGGTTATCCGGCGTGACGACAGGTCCAAGAATACCGGAATCCGATGGCGGAAACTTCGCATCAAGCTCCGGTGGTTCTCCACCCTTCATCAAAAATTCTGCCCGCTCGGTGAGCAGTTTGAACATGCGTTCCAGTTCGGCGCGGTCACGCGCCAACACATCAAAGGAAGCGACGAGACCCGCAGCAGGGCGCGGCGTGACGATACCGGGCTGGTGCTTCCCATAAAAAGGCTGGCTTTCGTGAATCTTGTCGCTTTCCGGCGCATTGGTCACGCTTTCCGAAGAAAGAGCATGGGCTGTCTGCGGGGCAAGCACGCCTGCAACTGCTCCGGCAACCCCGGTTGCACCAGCCCCGAGGAGCAGTGCACGGCGACCGGCGGAAACAGGCTCTTCTGTGGTAATCTTATCGGTTTTGAAAAATTTTCTGGTCATCAATCTACCCCAAGCTGATCGCGGAGTTTCGTAAACTGTGCAGCGAGTTGAGCCGCACCTTCCTTAATTTTCGTCTTTTCATCAGACGACAGAGCATCGTACGCCTTGTAGCCATTGCCTTCAGCACCCGTACCAAGCAGCTTCCTGATCGAAGCTGCGTCCTTGTCGATGCCTTCAAAGGCTTTCGGATCAGCCTTTATAACAATGGGGCGCAGAACATCGGCAGTCTTGCCAGAGCCTTCAAGAAGGCCAGACAAAGCCTGCAGATCGGTGTGAGCGTACCGGTCTTCACCAGCATCCGACGCCGTCGATGCAAAACGGTTCAATGCAGAAGCAGTGCCCGCCATCATGCGATCCGGCGAAATCCGAAGCCCGCGAATGCGCTCTTTCAATGCAGTGGCATCCTGCTCAAGCTTGCCAGCAACAGGAGCCAGACCATCGACGGATTTCTGTTCGAACAAACCGTATTCGATACGGTGCAAACCACCGAACGCAGGGTCCTGCTCGCGCTTTTCAAAATAATCCGCACGAGCATTGATAGCTGTATCGAGATCGGAGAACGCTTCCGACACGGGAGCAATGCGCGCATAGGCTTCTCGCGCCGGACCGTAGGCGGTTTGCGCAGCCTCAAGATTACCGCTGGCTATTGCCGTGGAAAGTGCCGAAACCGATTTCTGGAATTCGGCAACCTCTGTGGTCAGATAAATCTGATATTCAGCCAGTGCACCAATGAAAGCTGTAAGCGGAAGCTTGCCCTTTTCCGCTTCACTGGCAGCGGTCGCAGTCACGATCAGCTTGCCGCGCGGATTGGAAAGAAGCCCGCAGGTAATCTGGTATTCGCCTGGCGTCAGCTTGGCGGTGATGGTCTGTTTGAAGCCAGGAGCAATATTTTCGCGCTCCTCAAGAACCATTACTCCGTCGAGAATTTCCCACTCGACCGTACGGTCGGACTTATTGACAATTTCGAATACCGAGCGCCCGGCCGGAACGGTCAGTTCGTTCGGCTCGCAGCTTTTTGCGTTGATCGCGACCTGTATTGTGTCACCGGCTTCTGCATGGCGGGCTTTGTCCGATACACGGGATGCATAATAAAACGCAGCGCCAGCGGCGAGCAGCAACAGCACGGCGAAAGCCAGTCCGATGCGGACCAGATTGCGCGACATGGGTTCAGCAGGTTTCGGATTCGTCATTGAAATCTCTTTTACTGTGCGCTTGTTTTGGCCTGGCTTGCCGTTGCTGGTGCATTTGCAGGCATCAGAAACAGAATGAGCGCCGGAACGAGGAAGGCTACATAGGCAACAACTTCACTGACGGTCGGTGTCGCGATGTAACCGAAAATGCCAGCAAGAACTGAACCAAGCGTGCTGTCGAGCGGGAGAATATCGCTCATATCGAAAACGACCGTCTGGAAATGGTTCCAGATGCCAGCTTCGTGCAATGCCATGACCGAATTGGCGAGAATGCCTGCCGCAATGATCAAAATGAAAACGCCGGTCCAGCGGAAGAAACGGCGAAGGTTCAGCTTCAAGCCGCCTTTAAAGATGCCGTAGCCAACTGCCGCAGCTAGCAACACGCCAAGAAGCGCGCCAAGCGGTGCTGCCGCCCCTTCGCTCTGCTGGAAAGCCGCCAGCAGAAAGAAGACCGATTCAAGCCCCTCGCGTGCGACAGCAAAGAACACCATCAGAATGAGGCCGAAACCTTTATGTGTCGGTGTCTGAAAAGCTGCATCGATGGAATGATGCAGTTCCGACTTGATAGAACGGGCCGCCTTGCGCATCCAGAACACCATCGAGGTCAACACAAAAACGGCAATCAGACCAATAATGGCTTCAAACAGTTCCTGCGCCTTCTGTGGGAATTCTGCACTCAGAAGCTGCAGGATAGCGCCGACGGCCAACGACATGGCCAATGCCAGCAATATGCCGATCCAGACCACTGGCATCCAGGCACTGCGGCCAGTCTGATGGAGATAACTGGCAATAATGCCAACGATCAGCGCTGCTTCCACGCCTTCGCGGAACATGATTAGAAAAGGTACGAGCATTCCAACTATCCAAAAGACAGAGAAATCGGCCTGTCCCTCGGTCGCTTCTCTTCAAACCCGGCATGAAGCCTTCGCCATTTGGTCATCTTTTTATATCCGCACGGCCAGCGCTGCAAGCTAAATGAAGTTGACCAACGTAGGAATGTTTTAGAATTATTCTAATTATTTCAGGAGCTTATGAGTCCGTTTGTTAGCGAGGAATGATAGTCTGCCAAGTTCAGAGATGATTGCATAAGTCATTGAAAATGCACTGAAGCCATGGCCCAAGCACTTTTAGACAGCAGTTGATTGCGCACTGAAATCAAACTGATCTAGGTTTCAAATCCCTCGGGCAAACCTGCTTTCCCGGCTTGCGACGGATTAAGCCGGACATAGTCAGCTTTCAAATCTTCGGATGTCTTGCGGCTGCCATCATGGCTCCAGCCGGGAGGCGCGATCATATACATCAGGCGCTGCCGCAAGGTGAGACCTGACGAGAATACGTCTTTAAACATACCAACCCATTCGTGAAACGCCACACGCACCGGATTAAATGTGCCGACATTTTTCACGATGCCATAGCGCGGCATATCTTCCGGTAATTCCTCCACGAAAGTGCCGAACATGCGATCCCAGATAATCAGCGTGCCAGCGTAATTTGCATCAAGATAACGCGGATTGGTCGCGTGATGTACGCGGTGATGCGACGGGGTGTTGAAGATGAACTCGATAGGCCTCGGTAGTTTGTCTATGGCTTCCGTGTGAATCCAGAATTGATAGATCAGATTGAACCCATAGACGAAGGCGATCACCGCAGGGTGAAATCCGATGAGTACCATCGGCACTTGCAACACGAACATGCCCGTCATCTGTCCTGTCCACGACTGACGCAGCGCCGTCGTGAGATTATAGTGCTGACTGGAGTGGTGGTTGACGTGTTCCGCCCAGACCCAGCGCACACGATGCGCAATCCGATGATAGCAGTAGTAGCGCAAATCATCGAAGATGAAGGCGACTACAAATACCCACCAGTGCAGGCCGAGATCAAGAAAGCGGAACTGCCAAACCCAAAGCAGCGCTGTCACGGAAACGAAGCCGAGCAGCAAACCCGCCGCAACATTGCCCGCCCCCATCAACAGGCTTGTAAAAGCGTCTCTTGTCTCAAATTCGCCCTTGCGTTGCCAATATCGGATTGCCACGAGCTCAATCAGGATTCCCAGCACATAAAGCGGGATCGCAACACGCGTCACATCGAAAAATACCGGATTGCTATCCATGTCGGTTCCCCTCCCCAGACGGACCTGAAAGCCAGGCCATCACTCTTTCCCGATCCTCAGCATTACTGAAAAGAAACCGCGCTTTGGGCCAAGTAAAATCCTTCATATGTAATATCAGTTCGGTATTGCCTTTATCCTCTAGAGCAAGGACGTCTGCGGCGGTCACGCATCGCGTCAAAAAGCGGTCCCCGACGCTATGAACGAGCCCTGTGGATGCGCCACGCAACGGGAAAAATGCTGTACGACGATCATCGGTATAACAAATCTCGCCGATTTTGATTTCAGGATAGTCAAGATGAAAGCGCGCTTTGACACTTTCGTCGTCGGGAAGAATACTACGCTTAAGCCCTCCACCCAGAAAATGAATTAACAGAACCCCGAAGCCTATCCCGGCGACAACCATAAGCAGAAGCAGCCGCAAATCCATGAAATCTCCCATTCGCAGCGATGCCAAAATGTTCCCGACGACATCCTAGTCATCAACCAGTGCGAATACATCCCAAAACTTTGCGGGCCGATTTGCTAGTCGCAACCCACTTGGTATTTGCAACGAGCGATTGTTTCGATTTGGAGCACGCCGAAGCCGTAACAGGATACAAATACTGGCCAATAAGCCAAAGAACACGGCCGAAATTCGAAAAGTTTCAGAATTTTCCGAAATGGTCAAAAATTTCGTGTTTCAGGGGTTGAAGATTGGAGCAAGGTGATACATATCACAGTCACTTACCGCTGTGCCTCCTCCCATTGCGCGCGGTAAGTGTTCCCCTCTGGAGGTTTGCCCAATGTGGCACCTTCATAACTTAGCCGGACTTCTCAGTCCGGCTCTTTTTTTGCCCAAAATCTGGATAGCGGCTCATTTCACTAAAAATGTGCAACTTGTGCAACTTGCTGTTTTAAAAACACTAATTCATAAGAATCAGCTTCACTATATTCGCCACTCTGCAAATTAACTTATTCTCAGTTAATCAGCCAAATACACGTGGGTGCAACATAGAAAAAAGCGCCGCGTTTCCGCGGCGCTTTCCATCAATAGACCTACATTTTATCTCAGCCGTAGGCTGCTACTGGCGGACACGAGCAGATGAGATTTCTGTCGCCGCCGACATTGTCGACACGGCTGACCGGCGGCCAGTATTTTGCCGTCGCATCGAAATCGCCATTGATCGCGCTTGCCGGGAATACGGCTTCCTCACGCGTGTAAGGATGCGTCCATTCCGTTGCCAGTGTATCGCCTGCCGTGTGCGGTGCATTGGCAAGCGGATTGTCATCTGCTGGCCAAACGCCGTCGGCAACCTTCTTCGCTTCGCCCGCAATGGCGATCATCGCATCGCAGAGACGGTCGATTTCCGACTTCGGCTCAGACTCGGTCGGTTCGATCATCAGCGTTCCGGCGACCGGCCAGGACATGGTCGGTGCATGGAAACCATAGTCGATGAGGCGCTTGGCCACGTCTTCCACGGACACACCTGCGCTGTCCTTCAGAACACGCGTATCGACGATGCACTCATGCGCCACACGATCATGCGCGCCGGTGTAAAGGATCGGATAGGCGTCCTTCAGGCGATGCGCGATGTAGTTGGCATTGAGGATCGCAGCTTCGGTTGCCTTCTTGAGACCTGCGCCGCCCATCATGCGGATATACATCCACGTGATGACCAGAATGGATGCGCTACCAAACGGTGCAGCCGAAACCGCATGCTTGGAACCGATATCCACATGGCCCGGCAGGTAAGGCACCAGATGCTTGGCAACACCAATCGGACCGACGCCCGGACCACCACCGCCGTGCGGGATGCAGAAGGTCTTGTGCAGGTTCATGTGGCAGACATCGGCGCCGATATCGCAAGGGCGCGCAAGGCCGACGAGTGCATTGAGGTTTGCGCCATCGAAATAGACCTGACCGCCATTATCGTGGACGATTTCGCAGAAAGCCTTGATGCCTTCCTCGAACACGCCATAGGTCGACGGATAGGTAATCATGAACGCCGCGAGATTATCGCGATGCTTCTCGGCCTTGGCCTTGAGATCGTCGATATCGATATCGCCATCCGGACGGCAATTGACCACAACAACGCTCATGCCTGCCATCGAAGCACTGGCCGGATTAGTGCCATGTGCAGACGATGGGATAAGGCAGATGTTGCGATGACCTTCGCCGCGTGACTGGTGATAGTGGCGGATGGCCAGGAGACCAGCATATTCGCCCTGACTGCCTGCATTCGGCTGCAACGAAACACCCGCAAAGCCGGTGATTTCGCAAAGCCATGCTTCGACGTCAGCCGTCATCTTCGCATAGCCTTCAGTCTGGGCCGCAGGCGCGAATGGATGCAGGTTTGCAACCGTATTCCAGCTCACCGGCATCATTTCTGCCGCTGCATTGAGCTTCATGGTGCAGGAACCGAGCGGGATCATTGCACGGTCAAGCGCCAGATCCTTGTCGGCCAGACGACGCAGGAAGCGCATCATCTCGGTTTCGGAACGGTGCGAATGGAACACGTCCTGCGTGAGGAAACCTTCACCGCGCCCCTTGCCGGGAACAAGAGCTTTGTCGCCATCGACCGACTTGGCACCGAACAGAACGGCGAGTGCTGCAAGATCTTCCTCGGTCGAGGTTTCGTCAAAGGTGACACCAACTGTATCCGCATCAATGATGCGGAGCAGACGACCGCCCTTGTCGGCTTCGTCGGCAATCTTCGCAGCCTTACCGGCAACTTTAATCGTTACCGTATCGAATAGGCTATCACCTGCGATCTCGACACCAGCAGCTTTGAGGCCAGCCGCAAAGCGTGCAGCAAGGCCGGCCACGCGTGTAGCAATAGCCTGCAGTCCTGCCGGGCCATGCCAGATCGCGAAAGATGCAGCCATATTGGCAAGCAGTGCCTGTGCAGTGCAGATGTTCGACGTGGCCTTGTCGCGACGGATATGCTGTTCACGAGTCTGGAGCGCCAGACGATAGGCCGCACGACCATGCGCATCAACCGACTGACCGACGATGCGGCCCGGAATGATGCGGGTCAGAGGCTCGGACACCGCCAGATACGCGGCGTGCGGACCGCCGAAGCCCATCGGAACGCCATAACGCTGCATGGAGCCTACAGCCATGTCGGCACCCCAGCTGGCAGGCGCTTCCATAATGGTCAATGCCAGCGGATCGGCAACGGCGATGACGAGGGCGCCCTTGGCTTTCGCATCGGCGATGACCTTGCTGAAATCGCCATAGACACCACGCGTATCCGGCCACGGCACGACGATGGCAGCGGTATTGTCATCGACAGTGCTGCCAGTTTCGATCTCCCAGCCGAGCGGTTCGGCGCGGGTGTTGATCACATCGACGGTCTGTGGGTGCAGTTCACCTGCAAGCAGAATACGGCTGCGCTTGTCGCGGTGGTGACGGCAAGCAACGCCGATGGCTTCAGCAACCGCAGTCGCTTCATCCAGGAGCGATGCGCAGGCAACCGGCAGGCCGGAAAGCTCAGCAACCAGCGTCTGAAAGTGGAAAAGAAGCTCAAGACGACCCTGGCTGATTTCCGACTGGTAAGGCGTATAAGCCGTGTACCAGGCCGGATTCTCAAACAGGTTGCGCTGAATGACGGGTGGCGTTTCCACACCATGATAGCCCGCGCCGATGAAGCTCTTCTTCACCACATTGCGGCCCATGATTTCATTGAGCTCCGCAAGCGCTGCATGTTCGCTCAAAGCGGCTGGCAAATCGAGCGCGCGATTCAAACGAATGGATGCTGGAACCGCCTGGGTGATAAGGGTTTCCATGGAAGGAAGGCCGAGCGCTGCAAGCATTGCGCGCTCGTCTTCCAGTCTTGGCCCGATATGACGGGCAACAAAGGGAAGAACCTGTTGCGTCATTTGTTTATCCTACCAGTTTGTCGTAACCGGCCTTGTCGAGCAGACCGGAGAGCTGGCCTTCGTCGGAAAGCTTCAGCTTGAACAGCCAGCCTTCGCCTTCTGCAGCCTGATTGATAAGGGCTGGATCGCTTGCAACGGCTTCGTTGACTTCGACCACTTCACCATCGACTGGCGCGTAAACGTCGGAAGCGGCCTTGACCGATTCCACAACCACGATGCCTTCGCCCTTGGTGGCCGTGCGGCCGACGTCCGGCAGTTCGACGAAAACGAGGTCACCCAGTTGTTCCTGTGCGTGGATCGTAATGCCGACAGTGGCAACGCCGTTTTCGACGCTGATCCACTCGTGATCTTCGGTGAACAGGATATTGGCCATGGAAATCATCCTTTGCGATAGCGATGCGGAGTGAAGGGAAGCGCCGAAACGTCAACGGGAACCTTGTTGCCGCGAACGTCAGCGAAAACACGTGTGCCGGGGGTAGCGAGGCTTGCCTCGACATAACCCATGGCGACTGGGAAGCCTGCCGATGGACCGAACCCACCGGAAGTAACTGTTCCGATCTGGCGACCGGATTCATCAAAAAGATCGGCTCCGCCGCGAACCGGCTGACGGCCTTCCGGCTTCAGGCCGACGCGCTTGGCAGATGCGCCCTTGGCGATCGCGTCCAGCACGGCTTTTGCGCCGTTGAATGCAGCCTTTTCGCGCACGGCTTTGGTGATTGCCCATGTGAGGCCCGCCGAAACAGGATCCGTTTCCGGCGTGATGTCCTGACCATGCAGGCAGAGACCGGCTTCAAGGCGCAGACTGTCGCGAGCAGCCAGGCCGATCCATTCGACGCGCTCGTCGGCAAGCAGTTTCATTGCAAGCGCACGGGCTTCATCGGCTGGAACGCCGATCTCGAAACCATCCTCGCCGGTATAGCCCGAACGGGTCATGAACCAGCCAGCCTTGGGTTCAAACCCGCTCATGAAAGCAAGCTCGGCACCAGCCAGCCCGGCATCATTGATGACGGCTTCCGCTTCCGGCCCCTGAAGAGCAAGAAACACACGGTCAAGCGGATTGACCTTAACGTCCTTGCCCGATGCGGCTTCCGTCAAATGCTCGATATCGGCATCGGCATTGCCCGCATTGGCGACAACCATGAAACGGTCTTCGCCAAGACGCGTGACGATCAGATCGTCCAGAACGCCGCCATTATCATTGAGGAAGAAAGTGTACTTCGACTGACCTTCCTTCAGCACAGTCGGGTCGAGCGGACAGGTTTCGGCAAGAAGCGCAGCGGCATCCGCACCCGAAACCTCGATCAGCTTCATATGAGAAATGTCGAAAAGGCCCGCATGTTCACGCGTATGAAGATGTTCCTTCATGACGCCCAGCGGATAGGTGATCGGCATGTTCCAGCCAGCAAAGCCGCCGAAGCGCGCGCCAGCCTGTTCATGCAAATCCTGCAAAGGCAGGGTATTCAAATGTGCGGTATCGCCCATAACAACTCCAGAGTCGCACGTGTGCCTCCGCAAAATGCGGTTGCTTCGTGCCCCTCTGTCTCAGGCCTGAGAGACTCGCATGGCTATATAGAAAGCCATACTTACACCTTCGGCGCAGGGTTTCCCCTGACTTTCCAGAGTTGTCTTACCCGTCTGCGGTTCCTTGTACCTGAGAGATTTCGGGCGATTTCCCCTTCGGCGGCCAATTGGCGCTCTCCCGCAGACAGACAGTGCAAGAACGTCATATTATATGGCGTCCCGACACCCGACGGAACTCCCTTACCCCAATCCGGCGCGCAAGTCATGTAGAATTGTTGTCTCTAACCGACGATTTCCCGGACTTTTGCGACAAAATTTTAAGCGGACAGGAGGTCCGGATTTATACTTTATTATACATGCATATTGCGGCACAGACGAGACCGCGCATTTACCGGCAACTAAATCCGTTGGACGTGCCGCTCTCCACCACATTTTGTGGAGCAGTTTTTCGGCCAGCGAATTTTTAAAGAAGTTTTAACCAGTTAGCTGCCGGAGCAGCCTGAATCCAACCGATTTGCCTAACAGGGCATCAGATTGTGATCGCATGATGACCAAGCTGCGCAAAAGGCGTGCAACTGACAAGCTTTAACGCATTGCAGCTATGCAAATCTGTCTCTCCAATTCGAAATGCTTCAAGCCTATATGCTGTTTGCAACAAAGAGATAAGATTTTACTAGGTGAGAGAAATGAACCTGATCCGCTCGTACAACAACTGGCGCCGTTACCGTAACACCGTAAACGAACTGAGCCGCCTGAGCCCACGTGAACTGAACGACCTTGGCATCCTGCCTTCGGAAATCCCGTTCGTTGCACGCAAGGCCGCTGCTCGCTAATAGCGCCTCCGGAAGGCATCAGCCTTCTTCAAGGATCGCGAGTCCCCATAACCGCGCGGTCCTACAGTTTCCAGAATATCACCGGGGTGCTTTCTCCTCCTCCCATTTCCTCGGTGATTCAAGACCGGATGTCCTCCTCCCAAGTCCGGTCTTCCCCATAAAACACCCGTCGCCTCCTCCCGCGACGGGTGTTTTCGTTTATGGGCTGTATTTATGCCTCTTGCGAGGCAGGTGTTGCCGCACCGCGTCTGTCGAATGCAATCGAGATTGCAAAGACCACCAGACCAGACAAGGCAAGCAATGCGCCGACTGTTCCCGTCGACGTCCAGCCATAGCCCCATGCAACCGCAAGACCGCCGAGCCAAGCACCGAGCGCATTGGCGAGATTGAGCGCGGAATGGTTGAGGGCAGCAGCCAGCGTCTGCGCATCCGCCGCTACATCCATCAGACGCGTTTGCAATGCTGGGACGAGTGCAAACCCGCCGCCGACCAGAAGCACGTTCAAGAATGCAGTCACAGGATGCTGCATGAGGACGGGGAATGCCAACATGACGGCCATATCATAGAGCAGTACCAGACCAACAGTTCCCATAACCGAACGATCTGTCAGTCGCGACCCAACTATATTACCAAGCACCATGCCGAGGCCGAACATCGCGAAGACGAAAGGCATCCATTTCACATCGACATGCGAAACCTCGGTAACTGTTGCCGCGACATAGGTAAAAACGGAAAACAGGCCGCCCGTGCCAATTGCACCAATCCCAAGCGTCAGCCAGACTTGCTTGCGGCGAAATGCTCCCAGTTCGCGTAGGGGTGACGCCCCCTCCTCTGCAGGCTGTTTGGGTACATAGATCGCGACCAGCACCATAGTTAGCATTGCGATCAGGCCAACGGATGCAAACATTGCGCGCCACCCGGCAATCTGGCCAAGAGAGGTCGCAAGCGGCGTCCCGCACAATGTCGCAATGGTCAGTCCCATCATGACCCGTCCTACAGCCTGAGCACGCTTGCCCGGTTCCGCCAAAGATGCGGCGACGAGTGAAGCAACGCCGAAATAGGCTCCGTGAGGAAAACCAGCGATGAACCGCATCATGTAAAGACCGGCATAGTCCTGCATGAATGCGCTTGCGAGATTACCGAAAGCGAATAGCCCCATCAGCAGGAAGAGGAGCTTGCGGCGGTCAAGCTTTGCGCCGATCACTGCAAGCACCGGTGCGCCAATCAGAACACCGAGCGCGTAAGAACTGATGAGATGGCCGCCTTGCGGTATGGTCACCTTAAGATCACGCGCGATATCGGGCAGCAGCGCCATAATGGCGAACTCACCGGTACCTATACCGAAGCCGCCGATGGCAAGCGCTAGTTCCGCCAATCGTGCAGACGAACGTAGCGAAGTTTCCGGCGATGAAGCCGAAGGCTGAATTTTGGACATGAATGGGCCTGAAGGGAATGGAGGATGTCGGACAACCCTACCACTCCTTTCAGGTAAAGGCGATACGCATTGCTGCGGCGCTTTGACGGCTCAAAACAAACGATTATCTGGCCGCGACCGCCTCGATTTCGACCTTGAATTCCTCACGTGTGAAACCGGAAACGATCATCAGCGTGGAGGCTGGCGCTGGTTGCGGGAACAGCCTGTCACGAACATCCATATAAGGACGCATATAGGCCCGGTCTGTCACATAGGCGTTGATACGCACGACATCGGAAAGGTCCATACCGCCATCGCGCAAAATACGGCGAATATTCTCGAAGCAGAGTTCAGCCTGAGCGCCTGCGTCTTCCGGCACATTTCCATCCCGCGCGATGCCTAACTGACCGGAACAGAAAATCATTTCAGCACCGGCTTTAACCTTCACGCCATGGCTGTAGGCGGCAAAGGGTGCTGCCATGTCAGCGGGCAGCAGATGTTTCAAACTGTTCATCGTGAATCCTCAAGATTTCGGCGCAGCGGCCAGCATTTCTTTCAGCCGCGCCGCCCCGGCGGCAATATCGGCCTCGGTCGGATTAATACCCGCAGCCAGCAGACGGCGCGCGATCATATGGTCTGCCGGACGATTGATGGAATCGACAGCCACAAGCCTGTCACCGGCAAAATGGAAGATGGAAAATGCATTTTCTTCCGGGTTCCCCGAAAGGATATGCCGATCAGCATCGAAGGAAAGTCCTGCCGTCTGCAGCTTCATATCGCCCTGATCAGACCAGAACCAGGCGACTTCCCGAAACGGCGCTTCGCGTCCGACAATGGTGCGCGCCACATGCTTTGCCTGATCGGTCGCGTTTTGTACCGATTCCAGCCGTACCCGGCGACCAGCATGAAAGTGATCGTAGCTCACGCAGTCGCCAATGGCGTAGACACGGCTGGCAGAAGTACGCAGGTTCTCGTCGACAATAATCCCGTTGTCGATTGCAAGTCCCGCCGTTACTGCAAGCTCGACATTTGGCACCGCACCAGTGCCGATCACGACCATATCCGCCGGGAATATCGTGCCGTCTGCAGCTTTCACGCCGATAACATGGTTATTTTCCCCCTCGACTGCCGCCACGCCGAGACCGGTTAAAAGTGTGATGTTAGCGGCGCGGCTGCGCGCTTCCACATGGGCAGAGATATGAGTTGCAACCGAACGCCCCAGCACACGAGGCGCCGCTTCGATCAGAACCGTCTTTTTGCCAAGCGCGATTGCGCTATGAGCCATTTCGAGGCCAATGAAACCGCCACCGATAATGACGACATTCTCGACATTCGGCATTGCCGCTGCGATACGGCGTACATCTTCCATCCGGCGCAGCGTAAAGACACCTTCGAGCCCGACACCTGGTACATTGGGAATGCGCGCACGTGCGCCGGTCGCGAAGATCAGTTCAGACCAGTTCAACACGTGCCCATCATCAAGCGCGACCGTCTTGTCGGCAATCGATACGGCATCGACGTGATGGCCGAACAGCATCTCGATATTATTGTCGCGATAGGTTGCTTCCGGGCGCAACACCAGGCCACCGCCTTCCGGGGCTTTCAAATAGGATTTGGAGAGCGGAGGCTTATGATAGGGAATATCGGTTTCGTCGTTGATGAGAACGATTTCGCCTGCATAGCCTTCCTGCCGAAGGCTGATAGCGGCCTGCGAACCGGCATGGCCGGCACCAATGATAATGCATCTGTCGTCCATAGGACCTCCGGAAATTTCCGCGCATCATAAACACGTCACGGCCCGTCGCGTGACCGAATAGCCACGGATTCACACCTTAATTGCACGCAATTCGAATATTTAAAACATTTAGTTTGACCGATCGGTCAGATTGTTTAGTAGGATATGTCTAACGCCCTTGGCCCGAGCGTGTAGGAGTTGCAATCTTGAAACGATATTGGTCCGATTATACGAGCGAGGCATTCTCCCGCCTCGATCGCGAGAAGCTCGTGGCGGTTCTGCCCGTCGGCGCAATCGAACAGCACGGACCGCACCTGCCGCTGGCGGTCGATGCCGCGATTGTCGACGGCATGGTGAAGGAAACAATCGCCCGCCTGCCTGAAACAAGCCACGCGCTTTTCCTGCCGACGCAGGCCATTGGCAAGAGCAACGAACACAGTCTTTATCCCGGCACGCTGACGTTCTCGGCAGAGACAATCATTCGCATGTGGTGTGAAATAGGTGGCTGCGTGGCGGCAAGCGGCGTTCGCAAGATGGCGCTTCTCAACAGCCATGGCGGCCAGATCAGTGTCATGGATATCGTGGCACGAGAACTTCGTATCCGCCACAATATGATGGTGGTGAGCATCAACTGGTTCGGTCTCGGAATGCCGGAAGGCGTCTACAGCGACCACGACGCCAAGCACGGCATTCATGCCGGTGACATGGAAACCTCGGTGATGCTGGAAATGCATCCAGACCTGGTCGACATGTCGAAAGCCCAGGATTTCCGCACTCTTACGGAAACTTTTGCACGTGATTTCAAGCATCTTGCGCTGAGCGGCGGCGCGAAGCCTGCCTGGCAGATTCAGGATATCAATCCCTATGGCGCCGCTGGCGACGCAACGCTCGCGACTGCCGAAAAAGGTCGAGCGACCATCGATTTTGCCGCCGAGCGGCTGGTCGAGGTTCTCGCAGAAATCGAACGAGCGCCGCTTTCCTGGCTCGACAATCAACCAGCCTGGTAAGGACAATGAGCGTGGCCCCCAACTCGCAAGCTTCGTCCTCTCTGATCGAGATAGACGGCGTCTACAAGCAATATGGCACTGGTGTGATGGCCGTGAGCGACATGTCGCTCACGATCGAGCAAGGCCAGTTCGTCAGCTTCCTTGGTCCATCGGGCTGCGGCAAGAGCACAGCGCTGCGTATGATCGCCGGTCTGGAATCGATTTCCGCCGGTGATATCCGCGTCAACGGCCATGCTCCCGGCAAAGGTCCTATCGGAGCGCAGGATATCGGCTTTGTTTTTCAGGAGCCGACGCTGATGCCGTGGGCCAGCGTTTTCGACAATGTCTATCTGCCGCTGCGCCTTGCCGGTATCTCCCGCAAGGAGGCGACCCCGCGCGTTGAAGAAGCTCTGGCACAGGTTGGCTTGTCACGCTTTGCCAAGGCTTTTCCACGAGAGCTCTCAGGCGGCATGAAAATGCGCGTTTCCATCGCCCGCGCGTTGGTTACACGTCCGCGTCTTCTCTTGATGGATGAACCTTTTGCGGCACTCGATGAAATGACGCGCTTCAAGCTCAATAATGACGTGCTGCGCCTCTGGCAGGAACATGGCCTGACGGTGATCTTCGTCACTCACAGCGTTTACGAGTCGGTCTACCTGTCAAACCGCGTTATCGTCATGGCGGCAAGACCGGGCCGAGTGGTTGCCGATATACCAATCATTGGTTCCTATCCTCGCGCCGAAAATTACCGCACGACAGACGCATATGCGAAATATTGCGCCAAGGTTTCCGACGCGCTGACCGCGACGCTTTCTTCTCAAGATATAGACCATTGAGGGCGGGAAGATGAACCAGATGCAAAACGAACTGCCAGTTCTCAATTCCGAACAGGATCGCCTCGCCCGGCGCGAGCGCACTTTGCGCATCATGATGCCGACATTGGCAATCATCATCGCGCTCGGCATATGGGAAGGCCTTGTCCGCTACTATCAGGTACCGCATTACCTGATCCCAGCTCCTTCGCTGGTCGCCGAGACCCTGATCAAGGACGGTCCATCCTTAACGGCATCCATGTGGTTCACCGTCAAGCTAACCCTGATTTCGCTGGCCTGTGCCATTATTGGCGGCGTTCTGCTCGGCATGATCTTTGCCCTATCGCGCCCGATAGAAATGGCGTTCTTTCCCTTCGCCGTAATCCTGCAGGTCACACCGGTCATTGCTATTGCGCCGCTCATCCTCATCTATGTACGCGATACATTTTCAGCCCTGTTGATCTGCGCCTGGATCGTGGCGTTCTTTCCGATCCTCTCCAACACGGTAATAGGATTGCGCAGCGCCGACCACAATCTGCGCGATCTGTTCAAGCTCTACCGCGCCTCGCCATGGCAGCGCCTTCGCTATCTGCTGGCACCAAGCGCTCTGCCCTATTTCATGGCCGCGCTAAAAATCGCTGGCGGCCTGTCACTGATTGGTGCGGTTGTAGCTGAGTTTGTTGCCGGTACGGCAGGCCAGAGCACCGGTCTTGCCTCGCGTATTCTGGAATCGAGCTTTCGCAACGAAATTCCGCGCATGTTTGCGGCACTTTTCCTCGTGTCGCTGCTCGGCATCGTGATTTTCCTCATCACAAGCTGGTTGTCGCGCTTCGTCCTCGGACGCTGGCACGAAAGCGAAATCCGTCGTGAGCGCTAAAATGCTGACTGGCGTCGCCATAGCCGGACGTTCCGGACACTACGACATCAAGATCGAAGGTGATCGCATCGCATCGCTTGTTCCGTCGCAGGCAGTGGATGGTGGACTTGTCACCCCGCTTTTTGCGGATGTCCACGTCCATCTCGACAAGACGTTCACGATTCAGCGTATTACAGAAAATGGCAGCGCCACAGTGGATTGCCTGTTCGACGCCATAGACCTGATGGGCACAGACCGGAAGAACTGGAGCGCGGAAGATATCCGCACGCGCGCTAGCAGAGGCATTGAGGCTGCGTTCGAACAAGGCGTCGGCGCCATGCGCAGCCATGTGGACTGGACGACACCGGAAGTTCCTGTTGCATGGCCCGTTCTGAACGAGCTGCGCGAGGAATGGAAAGACCGGATCGACCTTCAGCTGGCGGCACTTGTGCATGGTGATCTGGTGCTTGATGCAGGCTCACAAATCGCGGCCCGTGTTGCAAAAGACGGCGGCGTCTTCGGAGCGTTCTTCTATCGCAACGCCGATCTTGAAGCCAAAATCGAAGAGATGTTCCGCCTCGCCGTGCAGCATGATCTCAATCTCGACTTCCATGTCGATGAAGGTCTGGATGTCGAAGCAAACGGGTTTTCGCTGATAGTATCGGCAACCAAACGCCATGGCATGGCTGGTCGGGTGCTGTGCGGTCATGCCTGCTCGCTATCACTGCGCAAGCCGGACGAACTGCAGCGTATCCTGGACGCTGCCGCGGATGCAGGCACGGCACTCGTTTCGCTACCCACGACAAATCTCTATCTGCAAGACCGGATCGGCGGAAAGTCTCCGCGCCTGCGCGGTGTTGCACCGTTGAAGGAAGCGCGCGCAGCAGGCATGGATGTCATGCTCGGTTCCGACAATGTCCGCGATGCATTCTATCCCTATGGCGATTACGACCCGCTCGCCATTCTTCGTCTCGCAGCGCCGGTTTGCCATGTCGAGCCGCAGGACTGGCTCGACAGCATCACCACCCTGCCCGCCCGCCTTATTGGCAGCGAATGCGTGCAGCAACCGCAGGCAGGTGGCGTGGCCAGTTTTGTCTGGCACGACGCAGCAGACCTGAACGATCTCATCAGCCGCCCGCAGGCCCGCCGCGTCGTCTGGCGTAATGGCGTTGCCGTGCCTCAAATCAACGGGAGAGCCACATGAATTCTGCCGCTCCACAGCGCATCTACGACTGGGCCGCATTTCGCGCCGAAATCGATGGAATCCGCATTTATGACGACCCAAAGCAAGTCGAACTGCGCTCGCGTGATTATTTCTGGTATAGCCCAATCCTCACCGAAGATATCGGCCATTATGTCGGCGATCTCGTCGTCATCCCGAAAGATCAGGATGAGGTGCGTCGCGTAGCGGCAGCCGCTGCAAAATTGCGTATCCCGATCACCGTTCGTGGCGGAGGTACCGGCAATTACGGTCAATGCGTTCCGCTCGAAGGCGGCATCATTCTGGACATGACCAAGATCGACCGCATCGTCTCCATCGAACCCGGCAAGGTTCGCGTGGAAGGCGGCGCGCGCATTTCGCGTCTGGACGATGCCGTACGCGAAACCGGTCAGGAACTGTTGATGTATCCGTCGACCCGCCGCATCGCCACGATTGGCGGCTTCTTCTCGGGTGGTTCAGGCGGCATCGGCTCATTGCGTCACGGCATGTTGCGCGACGATGGCAATGTCTATTCGGTCAAGGTTCTGACTGTCGAACCGGAGCCGAAGATTATCGAATTGACCGGACGCGACATTCATAAAGTCCAGCATGCCTATGGCACCAACGGCATCATTCTGGAACTGGAAATCGGTCTTACCAAGGCAACGGACTGGATACATACTGCAGCCTTGTTCGATAGTTACGAGGCAACGCTCAACTTCTGCCTCAAGGCGCTAGAAGGCAATCTCGACTGCTATCTTCTGACCACTGTAGATCGCCGTTTTGCGCGCTTTTACACCAAGTTCGGCGACCTATTCCCATCCGACAAGGATGCGGTTTTTGCCATGATTGCCCCGGAAGAAATGGCTCGTTTCGAAGCGCTCGCCACTGAATTTGGTGGCAAGATTTCCTTCGCCATGACGCTGGATGAATTGCACAAGAACGGGCTGCAACCCGCTTATGAATGTGGCTGGAACCACACAACCTTGCAGGCGCTGAAAGCCGAGGAAGGCTGGACCTATCTGCAGGTCGCCTATCCGCGCCCGTTTGACGTGGACGTAGTGACACGCCAGATCAAGCGCTACGGCGAAACGCAGTATATGCATCATGAAATGGCGCGCCTTGAAGGAGAAGTGCAGATTTTCGCGCTTCCGCTTGTTCGCTTTGAAGGTCGTGACGAGATGTACCGCCTGATCAAGGAACTGGAGCAGGTTGACGGTTGCGATATCTACGATCCGCATGCCTACACCATCGAGGATGGCGGCATGAAAGAAATCGACAGTGTCCAGATCGAATTCAAGAAACTGGCAGACCCATATGGCCTGCTCAATCCGGGCAAAACGCGCGGCTGGACCGCTGACATGGCTTTGACTGATTAAAACAAGGGGAACCAAATGAAAAAGACACTGGTTGCGGCGTTGGCTGCACTTTCCATGGGCCTTTCTGCACAGATGGCCTATGCGCTCGACAAGGTGACGCTCGGCACCAACTGGCTCGCGCAAGCCGGTCACGGCGGTTTCTATCAGGCTGTCGCAGATGGTACCTATGAAAAATACGGCCTCGATGTGCAAATCGAAATGGGCGGACCGCAGGTCAACAATCGCCCGATGCTTGCTGCAGGCCGTCTCGACTTCCTGCTGACCGGAAACTTGCTACTGTCGTTCAACAATGTCGCCAACGGCGTGCCGACGACGGTTGTTGCCGCATTCTACCAGAAGGATCCGCAGGCATTGATGGCGCATGAAGGTGCGTACAAGGACTTCAAGGACCTGGCCAATGCCGAAACGATCCTGATTTCGAAGGACGGCCAGTTCTCGTTCTGGCCATGGCTCGTCAAGGATTTCGGCTTCAAGGACGAACAGCTGCGCCCTTATGGCTACAGCCTCGCCCAGTTCCTCAACGACAAGAAAGTCGTGCAACAGGCCTATGCGACCGCCGAGCCGATCTATGCAGAAAAGGAAGGCGCTAAGGTTACGACCTATCTCCTCGCCGACTACGGTTACAGCACTTACGGCAATACAATCGAAACCCGTCAGGATCTGATCGAAAAGAACCCTGATCTGGTACAGCGCTTCGTCAGCGCTTCCGTGGAAGGCTGGACCAATTTCCTCTACGGCGACCGCAGCAAAGCCTATGAACTGATCCTGAAAGACAATCCGGATATGAGCAAGGAAACGCTCAATGCGGAACTGGAGCGGATCAAGAACCTTCAGCTTATCGACAGTGGCGATACGCTTGAAAAGGGAATTGGCGCAATCTCGATGGATCGCGTCAAGGCGTTCTACGAACTCGCCCGCAAGGCAGGGATTGTCAGCGGCGACGAACTCGACATGAGCAAGGTCGCGACCGATGCCTTCGTAAACAAGGGCGTAGGGCTCGACAT
The DNA here is from genome assembly GCF_024701725.1 of Ochrobactrum sp. XJ1. Taxonomy (NCBI): domain Bacteria; kingdom Pseudomonadati; phylum Pseudomonadota; class Alphaproteobacteria; order Hyphomicrobiales; family Brucellaceae; genus Ochrobactrum; species Ochrobactrum sp. XJ1. The sequence continues at coordinate 349,039 of NZ_VDGD01000001.1, read as the reverse complement.
CAAGAAAAAGCTGGGGCAATAACCCCTCCTCAATCGCGGCAGGCATGAATGAACAACGGCGACGAGAATGACGACACCGAACTGACCGGACGGGACAAGGTTCTCGGACGCAGGCGGCGCATTCTCGGTGCAATACGGGCTGCCGCGATCGATGAATTTGCCGAAAAAGGCCTTGCGGGGGCATCCACGCAAGGCATTGCGCACCGCGCCGGTCTCACCAAGCCGCAACTGCACTACTATATTTCGAGCAAGGAAGAGCTTTACGAGGACATCATCGTATACATCCTCGAAGAATGGGAAGACATATTCCTCGGGGCTAGTACCGAAGATGACCCTGCCAAGGTGATCCGCCAATATATCCGCGCCAAGCTCGAATATAGCCAGAAAAGCCCCAAAGCCTCGCGCCTTTTCACCACCGAAATTGCCAATGGCGCACCTTATCTGAGCCGCCATTGGAAAAAGCACGTCGCAGCGACCCATAATGCAGTGAAACTCATCCAGTCGTGGGTGGATGATGGTCGGATCAAACCTGTCGATCCCCTACTATTTCAGATGCATATCTGGGCCGTCACCCAGCATTATGCCGACTTTGAAACGCAGGTTCGCAGCATGATGGAACTCAACAAGGACGAACCGCTCGATCTCGAAAGGATCGAGAAAGAGGTTTCGGCGCTGTTTCTGCGGGCCTGTGGATTGGAATAAAACGCGTACCGACAACCCTTTCAGCGTAATCCTTCAAGTTCCGCGATGCGGGCGGCACTGTCTTTTTCAAGCATTCTGGTCATTTCGCGAATGACCGTTTCCGCCAGCACAAAGAGCGCTGCCGAAGAATCCCAGGCTGACGGTACGGCCGTACGTCCCGCCAGAACATGACGCGCCACGCGTGCAATCGGTGAAAGCCACTGGTCGGTCACGAGGATGACTTCCACGCCTCGTGACCTTGCCGTCTCAGCCAGTTTCAAAAGACTGTCCTGATAACGACGAATATCGAAAACCACCAGAACATCACGCTTTCCCATATCGAGAAGACGGTCACGCCACACGCTCTCCTGTCCACCCAAGTGAAAGACATGCGGGCGAATGACCGTCATATGCGCCGCCATATATTGCGCAATCGGATCGGTGAAGCGCCCGCCAATCAGATAGACATTGCCCTTGGCGTCACTCAAAGCCGACACGGCCTGCCGCAACTGCTTTGCACCCAAATGCCGGAAACTTTCACGAATATTCTCAAGCGTATGTTCCACCGCCGGATAGGCTGTGTCTCGCCCGGTTCCCGGCTGTTCGTTGCGGTGGTGCGGTGATTGCAGTTGAGCCGCAAGTTCATCCTGCAAACGCGCTTGAAAATCAGGATAGCTCTGAAACCCGAGCCTGTTCACAAAGCGCAATATCGTTGGGGAGCTGACACCGGCCAAGCCGGAAAACTCCGCGACAGTTTTTAGTCCCAGCATCGGGTAATTGGCGATCAGCGTCTGGGCGGCACTGCGCTCGCCCGCTGGCATCGTGTCGATCCGTTCATTGATCAATTCCGCAACGCTTGCATGCACCGGCACAGCACTTCCCATTCCTGAACGCCCTTTTTGAATTCGGGCGAAATTGTGTTTGACAAATAATCATAGGACGTATCAAATAATCCGCAATAGCGCATAATTGGAAAAAACGTAACATAAGTTACAGCGCGGGGAACGAACAGAATGACGGACGAGCGAGAACATCGCACGGCTTCGTGCGAGCCTGTTTCTGTCTTCAACAAGGATGGGGAAAGTCCCTATCTTCTTGTCTGCGAGCACGCATCCAATTTCATTCCCGAGACTTTCAAGGGGCTCGGTCTAGAGGGAGATGCCTTGCAGGCACACATCGCGTGGGACCCCGGCGCGGTGGAAGTCGCAAGACATCTCGCTACGTCTCTCGATGCGCCGCTCGTCGAAAGCCAGCTTTCGCGACTGCTGATTGATTGCAATCGTCCACTCGACGCTCACGACCTCATTCCGGAAATCAGCGAGACAACCGTGGTTCCCGGAAATCACGCGCTCAATTCCATGGAACGTCTGGCACGTATCGATCTTTCACATCGGCCATTCCACACTGCTGTCGAACACGTGATTGCAGAGCGTGCGCGACGAGGACAGGCATCCTGGATCGTGACAATCCACTCCTTCACGCCCATCTATCGCGACGTCCCCCGCCCCTGGCCGATCGGCATCATCCACGACGAAGATGACCGGATCGGCAAGCCGTTGATCGCTGCACTGCGAAAAGATCCAGCGCTCAATGTCGGCGTCAACGAACCCTATTCACCAGCCGATCGCGTCTATTACACGCTGGAGCGGCACGCGCGTCCGCGCAATGCGCCCTGCGTGATGATCGAACTTCGCAACAATGAGATTGCCGACGGTCCGGCACAGATTGCCTGGGCCGAAAAACTCGCAACGATATTGAGGGACATTGCGAAAGCAATCGACCCTCGCAACACAGAACAGAAAGCCTGAAGGAGCGGGAAATGCCGAAGCCGATCAGACTGTTCGTCAAATATGTTGATGCAGTGAATTACTATGTCGGGCGCTTCGCGATGTATCTCTTCTTCGTGCTCGGTGCCTGCCTTCTATATTCGACTTTTTCGCGTGTTGTTCTCGGAGTACCGGTCAACTGGGTATTGGAAATGTCCCAGTTCTTGCTCTCTGCCTATTATCTGCTCGGCGGTGCCTACGCCATGCAGCAAGGCGCGCATGTGCGCATGGACCTGTTCTTTGACCGTCTTTCACCACGCAGGAAAATGATCACCGACATGATCACCATCCTGTTCATCATCTTCTATCTCGGTGTGATGGTCGCCGGTGGCATTTCATCGACCAACTACGCCATCGTTTACAGCCAGAAGAACTATACCGCCTGGGCGCCGCTTCTCTGGCCGATCAAGCTCATCATGACTGTCGGTATTCTCCTGCTGCTGCTGCAATGCGTCTCCAATTTCTTCAAGGACTGGGCCTCCCTGCGTGGACAGCCGATCAGCACCATTGCGGGTCCTGCCATTGAGGAAGGGCATCACATATGAGTTCGGAATTCATAACGCTCTTCATGTTTGCAACCATGATGGTGCTGCTCATGACCGGGCAGCGCGTATTCGGCGTGATCGGTTTTGTCGGCTCGCTCGCCGCGCTTCTGCTTTGGGGCAAAGGCTCGTTCGAGATGCCGTATAATGCCACCTTTGCGGTGCTGAACTGGTATCCGCTTATCACTGTGCCCTTCTTCGTCTTCATGGGCTACATGCTCTCGGAATCGGGCATTGCCAGCAATCTCTACCGCATGTTCCACGTGTGGTTCGGCGGCATTCGCGGCGGTCTGGCACTGGGTACGATCGGCCTGATGGTCATTATTTCCTGCATGAACGGCCTGAGCGTTGCGGGCATGGCAATCGGTGCTACCGTCGCACTGCCAGAGCTTCTCAAGCGTGGCTACAACAAGGTTATGGTAACGGGCGTCATCCAGGCGGGCAGCTCGCTTGGTATCCTTATTCCGCCAAGCGTCGTGCTGGTACTTTATGCGATGATTGCCCGGCAGCCGGTATTGCAGCTCTGGCTCGCAGGGATTGGTCCCGGCCTTCTCATGGCCGCGCTCTTTGCGATCTATATCTACATACGCTGCCGCCTCCAGCCCGAGCTCGGACCGACTTTGCCACAAGAAGAACTGGACAGGATCACATGGCACGACCGCTTCGTCGCGCTACGCGCAGGCATTCTGCCACTCGTGGTCTTCGGCGCGATGATGGGCCTGTTCCTCACCGGCGTTACCAGCCTTGTTGAAAGCTCAGCCGTCGGCGCATTGCTTGCAACGCTTGCCGCGCTTTTCACCGGACGCCTCAACAAGATTGTCTGGGAAACCACGTCACGGAACAGTCTCACCGTCACCTGCATGTTCCTCTGGATCATTCTGGCTGCACTCTGCTTTTCGTCGGTCTACGATGGCCTCGGAGCGGTGAAAGCCATTGAAAGGGTGTTGCTGAACACCTTCGATCTGTCGCCCTGGACAATCCTGATACTGATGCTGTTTTCGTTCATCATATTGGGCATGTTCCTTGATGACACGGCAATGCTGGTCATCGTGGCACCGCTTTACATACCGCTGGTCAAGAGCCTCGGCTTCAACGCCATCTGGTTCGGTGTGCTCTACACGATCACCTGCCAGATCGCATATATCACGCCGCCTTTCGGGTACAATCTCTTCATGATGCGAGCCTTGGCCCCGAAGGAAGTCACGCTGATAGACATCTATCGTTCAATCGTACCGTTCTTCTTCCTCATGGTGCTGACCATCATCCTTCTGATGATCTTTCCGCAGATCGCGATGTGGTTGCCCAACTGGTACACCGGACGATGACGATAATTACGGGAGAATACGCATAAGCCGGTGACAAGAGCCAGAACGGCCAGACCGGAACACATAAAGGGTGAACTCAAACAAGAGTGGGAGAATGGGCATGAGTGAGAATAGCAAGCTTAACAAACGCGATTTTCTCAAGAAAGCCGGGCTGACAACCGTTGGCGCGCTGGGTGCAAGCACGCTTGCAACGCCATATGTGAGGGCGCAAAGCCCAATCAAATGGCGGCTCCAGACTTATGCAGGTCCGGCACTTGCAGAGCACGTCATCAAGCCGTCTATCGACGCCTTCAACAAGGCTGCCAATGGCGAGATGGTGATCGAACTTTATACTGCCGACCAGCTTGTGCCGCAGGGTGAGCTGTTCCGCGCGGTTCAGTCCGGCACAATCGACGCCGCGCAAAGTGATGACGACTCCATGGCGTCACCAGTCGATGTCGCGGTGTTTGGGGCTTATTTCCCCTTTGCATCGCGCTACAGCCTCGATGTGCCTGCCCTGTTCAACTGGTACGGACTCAATGAAATCTGGGAGGAAGCCTATAAGGAAATTCCGGGCGTCACATGGCTCAGCGCCGGTTCCTGGGACCCCTGCAATTTCGTAACCACCAAGCCGATCCGCAGCGTTGCTGACCTAAAGGGACTTCGGGTCTTCACATTCCCGACCGGTGGCCGCTTCCTGACCAAATTCGGCGTCGTGCCTGTCACGCTGCCTTGGGAAGATATCGAAGTCGCTATCCAGACGGGTGAGCTTGACGGCGTTGCATGGTGTGGCGCGACCGAGGCTTATACAGTCGGCTGGGCCGACATCAACAAATACTATCTGACCAACAATATCAACGGCGCATGGGCCGGTTCCTATTTCGCGAACACCGAGAAATGGGACGCCGTGCCGGATCACCTGAAGACGCTCTTCAAGCTGGCAATGGACTCATCGCATTATTATCGCCAGCATTGGTACTGGTGGGGCGAAGCTCACTATCGCACCACCGGTGGGAAGCTGGAACTGACAACTATTCCGGAATCGGAATGGAAGCAGATCGAGGACGCTGCCGAACAGTTCTGGGATGAAATCGCAACCAAGAGCGAGAGAAACGCGAAGGTGGTCGCAATCCTGAAAAAATATCAGGAAACCATGCGAGGTGCGGGTGCACCTTACCGTTATGCCTAAGGATTTTGGACGCGGCACACTGTGCCGCGTCCATCACTTTTTTCCGTTCTGGAGCGAGCATAAATGGCCGGACAATTGACTTTCGATGCATTGAAAAAAGCTGTTGCGAATGATGAAATCGATACGGTTCTCGCATGTTTTGTGGACATGCAGGGACGCTTGATCGGCAAACGCTTCTACGGGCAGTTTTTCGTGGAATCTGGTTACGACGAGACCCACGGCTGCAATTATCTTCTTGCCGACGATATCGATATGGAACCAGTGCCGGGCTATGAGGCCGCCGGATGGGACAAGGGCTATGGTGATTTTGTCATCAAGCCGGATCTTTCAACCTTGCGCGTCGCCACATGGCTGGAAAAGACCGCCATCGTGCTTTGCGACGTGCTCGATCATCACGACCATCAGGATCTGGCGCATTCCCCGCGTGCTATCCTTAAGAAACAGCTCGCGCGCCTGCACGAGCGCGGCTATCGCGCCTATTTCGCGTCTGAGCTTGAGTTCTATCTTTTTGACGAGACCTATAAGACAGCCCGCGCAAAGCACTGGCAGGATATGGAAACGGCATCTCCTTACGTGCAGGATTATGTCATCCACCTGACCACCAAGGAGGAACCGGTTCTACGCGCAATGCGCAACCAGCTCGCGGCAGCGGGAATTCCGGTCGAAAACTCCAAGGGCGAATGGGGTCCGGGACAGGAAGAACTGAATGTGCGCTATGCCGAAGCGCTCGAAATGGCAGACCGCCATGTCATCATGAAGAATGCGATGAAGGAAATCGCCGAAGCACACGGCAAATGCATCACCTTCATGGCCAAGTATGATTACGGCAAGGCTGGAAGCTCCAGCCACGTGCATAATTCCATCTGGAGCGCCGATGGCAAGGAACCGCTCTTCTTTGATCCGAAAGCCCCATACACTATGACGCCGTTGATGCGTTCCTGGGTGGCCGGACAGCTCAAATACGCCACCGACTACACCTATTTCCTGGCGCCCTACATCAATTCCTACAAGCGCTTTCAGGCAGGCACTTTTGCGCCGACGAAAATCATGTGGAGCCAGGATAACCGCACTGCAGGTTTCCGCCTTTGCGGCGAAGGCACGAAAGGCATCCGTATCGAATGCCGCATCGGTGGTGCTGATCTCAATCCATATCTGGCCTTTGCAGCGCTTATCGCATCGGGCTTGCAAGGCATAGATGAACAACTGGAACTTGATGAGCCCTTTGTCGGCGATGCCTATAGTGCGGTCAAACTCAAGGAAATTCCTTACACGCTCCGGGAGGCCGCACAGGCGCTCAAGAACTCGTCGTTTCTCAAGGAAGCTTTTGGGGAGGCTGTGGTCAACCACTATGTCCACACCGCCCATTGGGAGCAGATCGAATACGACCGGCGCGTGACCGACTGGGAACTACATCGCGGTTTCGAGCGCTATTGACCCGCGTGACCGGTCCCGAAATGAATAACGCAATGCCAGACTTCAGAGGAAATTGCAGATGAGCGGCACGGCCAAGATCATCTCTCCGATAGACGGCTCGGTTTATGCCGAGCGTCCTTTTTTAAATGAGGCTGCAATCGCCTCGACGGTGGCGGCAGCGCGCGCTGCGCAAACAGGCTGGGCTCAGTTGAGTATTGCTGAGCGCGCGCGCTATTGCCGGGCCGCACTGGATGCGCTTGCCGGGATGCAGGAAGAGATTATCCCTGAAATCGCATGGCAGATGGGGCGCCCGATCCGTTACGGCGGGGAGAATGGCGGCGTGCAGGAACGCGGCCAATATATGATCGACATCGCCGAAGAGGCGCTGAAACCTTATGTGCCCACACAGAAGGATGGTTTCCGTCGGTATGTGAAGCACGTGCCGCTCGGCGTGGTTCTGGTGATTGCACCGTGGAACTATCCCTATCTCACCGCCGTCAACACAATCATTCCCGCACTTATGGCCGGGAATACCGTGATCCTCAAACATGCAACGCAGACGCTTCTGGCTGGTGAACGCTTTGCAAAAGCGTTTGAGAAGGCCGGGCTGCCCAAGGGTGTCTTCCAGAATATCGTTCTCGATCACGCATCGACCGAAAAGTTGCTTGCATCCGGCACAATTGACCACGTGAATTTCACCGGCTCGGTTGGCGGGGGGCGCGCCATCGAAAAGGCTGCTGCAGGCACATTCATGACGCTCGGGCTGGAGCTTGGCGGCAAGGACCCGGCCTATGTGCTTCCTGATGTCAATCTGGACCATGCCGTCGCCAATCTGGTCGATGGTGCTTTTTTCAATTCCGGCCAGTGCTGCTGCGGGATCGAGCGCATCTATGTTCATGAAGCAGTCTATGACCGCTTCGTCGATGGTTTCATCGACCTGACGAAGCAATATGTCGTCGGCAATCCGCTGGATAACTCAACGACGCTTGGACCAATGGCGCAGGCGCGCTTTGCCGATCTCATCCGCGAGCAGAAGGCGGAAGCGTTGCGCAAGGGTGCGAAGACCCACGTCAATATGAGCGTCGAGAATGATCGCGCGGGCTCTCCCTATGTCGCGCCGGAAGTGCTCACCAATGTCGACCACCAGATGAGCGTCATGCGTGAAGAAAGCTTCGGCCCCATCGTCGGCATCATGAAAGTACGCAATGACGAGGAAGCTCTCGCGCTCATGAATGACAGCATCTACGGCCTCACAGCTTCGCTCTGGACAGCAGATACGGACCACGCTGCCGCTCTCGGTGACCGCATCGAAACGGGCACGGTTTTCATGAACCGCTGCGATTATCTCGACCCCGCACTTGTCTGGACCGGGGTCAAAGACACTGGCAAGGGTGCTGCCCTGTCACCCATCGGCTACGGCAACCTCACGCGACCGAAATCCTTCCACCTGCGTGAGAAAATCTGATCTGAATTGAATTTCTGGAAAGCAATCGACATGACCACTTTGACTGCCAAATGGAATTTCCCCACCACCGTGTTTTTTGGCCCAGGCCGCATCAAGGAATTGCCTGCCGTCCTCAAGGCCGCTGGCATTCAGAATCCGCTCTTTGTGACTGACCCCGGTCTGGCAAAACTTCCAGTGGTGGCGTCCACGCTCGCTATTCTGGATGAAGCCGGTGTGAGATACGGGGTTTTCTCCGACGTCAAACCTAATCCGGTCGAAAGCAATCTCTATGCGGGCGTTGAGGTCTTCAAAAGCGGCAAGCATGATGGTGTCATCGCTTTTGGTGGTGGTTCAGCGCTCGACCTCGGCAAGCTGATTGCCTTTCAGGCAGGGCAGACACGACCGGTCTGGGATTTCGAAGACATTGGTGACTGGTGGACGCGCGCTGACAGCAAAGCAATTGCCCCGATCATTGCCGTGCCCACGACCGCTGGCACAGGATCGGAAGTTGGCCGTGCAGGTGTCTTGACCAACGAAGCGACCCATACCAAGAAGGTCATCTTCCACCCCAAGATGCTGCCGGTCACAGTCATTGCCGATCCTGAGCTTTCCACCGGAATGCCACCTTTCATCACTGCGGGCACTGGCATGGACGCACTGGCACACTGCCTTGAAGCCTATTGCGCTCCGGGATTTCATCCGATGGCCGATGGCATCGCGGTGGAGGGTATCCGTCTGGTTCTTGAAAACCTTCCCACCGCCTATGCCGATGGCAAGAATATTGAAGCGCGTGCGAACATGATGGCAGCGGCCGCAATGGGTGCAACGGCCTTCCAGAAAGGGCTCGGCGCAATCCATTCGCTGTCGCATCCCATCGGTGCCCTTTATGATACCCATCATGGCATGACGAATGCGGTTTTCATGCCCTATGTCCTGCTTCAGAACCGATCTGCCATCGAAAAGCGTATAGAACGGCTTGCCGATTATCTCGGCATCAAGGGCGGATTCGACGGATTTCTGGCAGCAGTCATGAAATTGCGGAGCGATTTGAGCGTCCCCAATACGCTGCCCGAATTCATCAAAGGCCTCACAATGGATGACGCCCGGAAAGACCTGATTGCCGAGATGGCTATCGTCGATCCAACCGCTGGCGGCAACCCGATTGAATTGACAAAAGAACGCGCGTTGAAGTTGCTAAATGCTGCACTCGAAGGTAAGGTCTGACACGCTGAATTCAGGCTCGGCAAGGGCCATAAAAGTAAGCATCGCACCACCTATGGCGGGGGGCGATGCATTGGGGGAGCAGGTTCTTGGGGAGGAGCCTGCTCCCTTTCATTTTGCGCAACATTCAGTCCTGCCCAAAACAGCGAAAACCCGGCTTTCCGCCTGTAGAAAAGCGGGAACAAATCGATATTTCAAGCGTTTACCTTAATCACCTAAGACGGAGGGTTGCACGTGAATATCTTCAAACAGACCTGTGTCGGTGCGTTGGCCGTGATCTTCGGAGCGACGTCCATCGCGCCGACAATGGCAGCGCCTTTGAATCTGGAACGTCCGGTCATCAATCATAATGTGGAACAGGTGCGCGATCATCGCCGCCCGCCACGTCACTATAATGGCCATAGGCCCCACCGGCCGGGATACTGGAACGGTCATCGCGGCTATCGGCATTATCGTCATGGCTATCGTCGCTATAATGACGGGTGGTGGTATCCGCTGGCAGCTTTCGGCGCAGGTGCCATCATTGGCGGTGCCGTAAGTCAGCCTCGCCCCGTTTATCGTGCACCGAGGATGTCCAACGCGCATGTTCAGTGGTGCTATAACCGCTACAAATCCTATCGCTCCTCGGACAATACATTCCAGCCCTATAATGGGCCGCGCAGACAGTGCTATTCGCCCTATTCTCGTTGATAATTGGAAACGCGCCCTTTGAGGGCGCTTTTTCATATAGTTTACGATGTGCCGAACAGAAACGTGATGAAATTTCCGGTTTCTGCGATAACCCAATGCTGGACGCCTCTCTCAAAGAGGAATAAGCAAGCCCGCGTCATAGCAATGTCGCGGGCAAAATTTTCTTCGTTCCCATTCTTTTGCGACATGACGGACAATATTCAGAACGTGGATGGTGAAAGAAATGTGCTCGACTTTCTCCACGACCAGTTCAGTCCAAAGCCGGCAGTCGCTCTTTAGCTGCGTGCATTGCGCGGGCAACAGAACGATTTCGGCACAACCTTGAGTTTGAGAATGTCGCATACCACCGCCGCAAGCCCCGCTCCTACCAATGCGCAACGTCTGGCGATGACCGCTCTGATCGTTGGCGGAATCGCTATTGGCAGCTCGCCGATCTTTGTCCGACTTTCCGAGGTGGGTCCGCTCGCAACAGGCTTCTGGCGTCTTGCACTCGCAGTTTTACCGCTTCTGCTCATGGATGGTCGCGAACGGCGCGACGAAAAGGATACTACCCCGCTCACGCTGTCCGACTGTTTGCGCCTCGCCCTGCCAGGCCTATTTATCGCTTTTGACCTCGGCGCGTGGCACTTGTCGCTGCACATGACATCCGTTGCAAATGCCACGCTGCTTGCCAATATGGCGCCGATTTTCGTGACATTGGGCGCTTGGTTGCTTTTCAAATCGCGCGTGAGCACGTCTTTCATGATCGGCCTTGCCGTCGCGGTCATTGGCGTCGTCGTGCTAAAGGGTGGACCGGGCGAGCTTCTCCAGTCCCAATCGTCCGGCGATGCGATGGCGCTTCTGGCCGCAGTCTTCTATGCCGGTTACATTCTCTCGGTTGGCCGCTTGCGCAGCCGCTTTTCCACCATGCGCATCATGCTGTGGAGCAGCGCGATTGCAGCCGTCTTTTCGCTGCCGGTTGCGTATTTCATGGAAGGTCAGATACTGCCTGCCACGCTCTATGGATGGCTTATTCTTGCAGGCCTCGCATGGGTAACTCATGCCGCAGGCCAGAGCATGATCGCTTATGCCCTCGCCTATCTTCCGGCATCGTTCTCGTCACTCACCCTGCTTCTGCAACCGGTTGTCGCAGCGTTTCTTGCCTGGACTATCCTGTCGGAACCTATCGGCATGTTGCAGGCTCTGGGCGGTATCATCGTGATATCGGGCATTTTGATCGCTCGAAGAGGATAAGGCATGAAAAAGCCCCGGTTTCCCGGGGCTTTCTTCCGGGGCTGATTACTCAGCCAGCCATTCCTTGATGCGGTCCGGATGGTCCGCGATATATTTATCGACGGCCTTCTCATAGGATGTTTCCTGCGCATCGAACATTGCAGCTTCGAGCTCGCTGATCGGAATGCTCATCTTGGTCAGCAACGAAGCAACTTTCGGATTGTCTTCCTTGAAGCCCTTACGTGCAATGGCGTCGATATGTTCGGCACCACCCAGTGCGCCTTCAGGATCGGCAATATAGCGGAGCTTGTACTTGCCGAACATCCAGTGCGGGCTCCACGAAGTTGCCACGAACCAGCCGTCGGAACGTGTGGCGCGATCAACTGTCGTCAGCATGGCCGCTTCACTCGAAATATTGAGCTTGTAGTCCAGCCCATATTTCTTGATCGCTTCCTGCGATAGACGAGTGAGGCCTGCGCCCGGATCGATGCCCTGAATTTCGCCCTTCAGCTTCTCGCGAACTTCTGGCTTCTTCAGGTCTTCAATGGAGCTGATCTCGCTTTCCGGGATGTAAGCCGGAACAATCCAACCGAGCTTTGCACCTTCATAGAGCGGGCCTAGGTCTTCGACCTTGTCCTTCACACGTGCATAGTAATCGGCGTGCGTTTCCGGCAGCCAGGCCATCATCATGGCATCGATATCGCCACGGCTCACGCCCTGATAAAGTGGGGCCACGTCCGTCTGAACCAGTTCAACCTTCTGGCCGAGATTGTCTTCGATCAGTTTCTTGGCAAGTTTGGTGACGAACTCAGCATCCGACCACGGTGCCCAGCCGATCTTCACCGGCTTGCCGTCCTGCGCAAATGCTGCGCCCATAGTCATCGTTCCCGCCACAACTGCCGCCAGACCGAATTTGGTTAGTTTGCCTAACATAGCTTCTCCTTTTCGATTGGTATCAGTTCCCATTGTTATTATTGGGTTATTCTTGGTTATTTTGGCTTTCTTTATGCTTCCTGCTTGCGAAAGGACGAGGCGGACTGAGTGTCCGCCGCCTTTCTTAAAGATGCGAGCCTTTTGAAAAATCCGGCTCCGCCCTTGCCGAAGCTCTGGGTAATGCGGTCGAGAATGACCGCCAGAATGACCACGGCAAGGCCACCTTCAAAGCCGAGGCCCACATTGAGGCGCTGGATGCCGGTCAACACTGTATTGCCGAGGCCGCCCGCACCGATCATCGACGCGATGACCACCATTGAAAGCGACAGCATGATCGTCTGGTTGATGCCGGCCATGATCGAGGGCATGGCGTTTGGAAGCTGCACCTTGAACAGAAGCTGCCGTGACGTGCAGCCGAAGGCCAGCCCGGCTTCAACGAATTCGGCATGTACCTGCCGGATACCAAGATTGGTCAGACGCACAACCGGCGGCATGGCGAATATCACCGTCGCAATTGTTCCGGGCACGGCACCGAGGCCAAAGAACATTGCTGCCGGAATAAGATAGACGAAAGCGGGCATCGTCTGCATGAGGTCGAGCACCGGGCGCACAATCGAGGCGACTGTATCGCTGCGCGCCATGGCGATGCCAAGCGGAATGCCGATCACGACAGCAATAACCGTTGATGCCAGCACCAGAGAGAGGCTTTCCATCGTGCCCGTCCACAATTCCATGTGGATGATAAGGCCCAATGCGAGAGCCGTGAATATCGCGAACTTCCACCCCACACGCCACAGCGCGAGCAGTGTAAGAATTGCGACCCCACCTATCGGCGGGACTGCGAGAAGAGCGTTTTGAATACCGTCAGTCACAAAACCGATGGCGGCTGCGATCATATCGAGCGCAGGCGTAAAGTGGTCGAGAATGTAGTTGACCACAACATCCGCCCATCCGCCGACACTGAAATTCAAATCCATGTTTTACCGTCCATTTCCGTATTTCTTCTGGATTGGACCAATTCTGCCTTCATCAGGCAAAAGGCCGTTGGCGCGCAGGTCTCAGCCCGCGCGACCAAGCGTTTCAAGCAAGGCCGATTTGCTGATAGCACCGACATAACGGTTCTGGCGGTCAGTGACCGGGACCGGCCAAGGGCTTTCCGCCACCTGTGTCAGCAATCCGGCAAGCGGCGCTTCGGCTTCGATAGCAGAGACGCTATCCAGTCTCTCGCCATCCTGCGCGACAGCACCCTTTGCCAGCGCATCACGACTGACCATGCCGCGATATGTACGGTCGGCATCGATCAACACGCCGAACGTCTTGCCGCTCGCGTCGAAACGCTCGAGCGCCGTCGCCAGCTGTTCGGGTTCAAACACGATCAGCTCGTCGTCGCGAGCCACATCAGCGGCTTTGAATACGCGGGACACGTCGACATTGCGGAAGAAGGAACGAACATAATCGTTGGCCGGTGCGGACACGATTTCGTTCGGCGTTCCCACCTGGACGACCTTGCCGTGCTGCATGATGCAGATACGATCACCGATACGCATGGCTTCGTCCAGATCATGGCTCACGAAAATGATCGTCCGGCTATGTTCAGCCTGCAACCGCTTGAGTTCGTCCTGCATTTCGGTGCGGATCAGCGGATCAAGGGCAGAAAATGCCTCGTCCATCAGAAGAATGGTCGGCTCGCTTGCCAGCGCGCGCGCCAGTCCGACACGCTGCTTCATACCGCCGGAAAGCTGATCCGGCATACTGTGGGCATATGGTTCAAGACCAACAGCAGCGAGTGCTTTCAGTGCCTTCTGGTGACGTTCAGCCTCACCCATTCCGGCCACTTCGAGACCGAACGACGCATTGTTCAGAACCGAACGATTGGGCAGGAGCGCAAAAGACTGGAACACCATGCTCATGTCGCGACGACGAAGATCGATCAGCTCGCGCTTCGTCATTTTGACGATATCGCGGCCGTCCACTTCGATGGAACCGGCAGTCGGTTCGATCAAGCGATTGAGCAGACGCAGAAGCGTGGATTTGCCCGAGCCGGAGAGGCCCATAATAACGAATACTTCGCCTTCATAGATGTCGAAGGTCGCATCATCGACGCCGATTGTTGCGCCAAGTTCGCTGTGAATCTGGGTTTTTGATTTACCTGCGCGCAATTCTTGCATTGCACGCTCCGGGTCATCGCCGAAGACTTTAAAAACGCTCTTCAAGCTTATTTTCGTCTCAGCCGGCGACTTCATACTTTCTTCCTTGTATAAAATACCATGCATTAAGTTTAACCCCGCTGTGCTGGCGGACTTAATCTCCTTTTTAACATTGATAGAACTTCATTCCAGCGCAAAGTGCCCACACGCGATCTGCGTTCCGCAAACGGTCCGCATGGAATGATTATCGATAGATTGCTTGATTCTATATAGGTCATTTCCCGACATGTCCACCCACAGCCGTGAATTCATCTGAATGATCCGTCCAGCAACCGTCCCCTTGAATGATTTTTTTGAAGGGTTGCACGACGCATTTCGAGGGCTGTTCGACACTGCCTAAAGCAGGAGGCAATCGACCAGCTTGAAGACAATAGTAGTCCCGATCCAGTCAATTACCGGAACACCCTGCGACAAATATGCTATCAGCTGCGACATCGTCCGAATTAGTATAATTCGGGATAAAAATGACTATAATTACAGAAAAATAGTGTGATTATACTGTCGCTCGGAATTATCTAGTCTATACATAAAGACGACGCGGATTGAGCAATCCGCGCCGTGATAGACCTGTTTCAAAGGCCTGTTTCTTCAACGATAAGCCATATATCCGACAAAGCCGGTGATCTTCCAGCGTGCCCCGTCGCGACGACAAAAATAAAGCGTCTGCCAGTTGAGGCGATCGATTGTTCCGTCCTTTCTGGCGATCGTTCCATCGAATTTTTTCCGTGCGAGAGCGACGTCGCCGGTAATATCGATCACACTCAGGTTGGTCGCACGAAAGATACCGTCCGCCAGAGATTCGGCATATTCCACCGCTGCACTCTCCGCTGCCTGTCGCAGCCATTCATCGCGATAACTTGCGAGCGTCGGAAAACCGGCGTCCCAATTGTCAGGATCGCGATCATTGTGCGCATGAATGCCAAGGAAGCGCACCTCATCGAAATCATCGGCCACCAATGACCAGTCCTGCGATACGAAGGCCTCGATATCGCGCCGTACAAGCATCTCCCAAATCTGCTCGCGATCCTTGTCGCCAGCAAACGGATTGGCCGCACCCTTCATGCTATCCTCCTGATTATCTTAATTTTCCACGTGCGGCGACCGGCAGGATATCGACGACATCCTCGCCCGAAACAAGATGAACTTCATCAAAGAGATTGGAAACGACGCAGACGTGGTCGGGAATAATTCGGAGCCGCTCACCAACCTTCAGACCCGCGACATCACCAACCAGCTTGCCGTGCTCCTCACTCAGGCCGATCACACGGGCATCGGGACGGCCCATCACTTCACCAAAGTCGCTCAGTCCCAGCGTATCGCTGGATAGTGCCTTGGACCCGGCATCAATGATCGCTCGTTCTGATGTTGGATGGCTGACGACCGTTGAAAGCACCGTCAAGGCGCAGTCATCCACTGTCGCCGCGGCCTTTTCGACCTGATAACGATCGAAATAGATATAGGTGCCGGGGCGATATTCGGTGACGACGCTGTCGCTGGGTTTGCGCCACATATCGGGCGTGCCGCCGCTTGAAATCGTCTCGCAGGGAAGGCCATTCGCCTCCAGCAACTCACGGGCCGAATAAAGCCATTGTTCAGCCTCGTCCGGCTTACCCGCTGCGGGATAGGTCATCAGACCACCGAAACGCAGTCCTGCGCTCTGGTCTATAATGCGTGCCAGCTCCAGGGCTTCGGCTGGCGTCTGCACGCCACAGCGCCCCATGCCCGTGTCGCATTCGACAAGCACTTTCAACGGATGCTTTTCATCAGTGAAACGCGCCGCCAGTCCTGCAAGGGAGGTTCGATTATCGACCGTTACAGACAGGGTGATGCGTTGATGCAGCGTATGAAGGCGATCAAGCTTTTCCTGTCCGAGAATATTGTAGGGCAGGAAAATGTTCGTCAGCCCGGCATCGGCCATGACTTCTGCCTCGCCTAGCTTCTGGCAGGTGATCCCGGTCGCGCCCGCTTCCACCTGCATTTTGGCGAAGAGCGGCAGCTTATGCGTCTTGATATGCGGGCGCAGTTTAATCCCCACCGCATCCGCATGGGCCTGTGCCTTAGCGATATTCGCCTTCACGCGATCAATATCGATGAGGATCGCAGGTGTATCCACCTCGTGAACGGTTTTCGGTCTGGTCATGGATCAGTCTCCCAGCGGCAAGCGCGGATCGTCTATGGTGAGCGTATTGAGGCTATGCTTGATGCGGCGCAGGCTTTCCAGCACCTTCGGGCCACGCGCTTCTGCTGTCGCCGTGGCGATCATGTCGAGAATGGCCAGCAGCGCGAAGCGTGACGATGTCGGCTTGTAGATATTGCCGTCTTCATTGGCCTGATATGGAATGAGCACATCCGCCGCCTTGGCGAGATCGGAACCGGCAGGCGTGATCGCTACCGTCTGCGCTCCATATTGCCGCGCAACCAGCACGGCCTCCACCACCGAACGCGCAAAGCCGGAGACGGAGAAAGCGATTACCGTTGTTTCATGCGTGGTGACGGCGGCATACATGCGCTGTAATTGCCCATCAACCTGTGCGCTGACCGGAATACCGAGCCGGAACAAGCGGTTCTGCATTTCTGTTGCCAGCATGGACGAGATGCCGCCAGACCCGAGACATAGCACAGGGCCACCGGCGGCAAGCCGTTCGGCCACTTTCATCAACACGCCCATGTCGAGCCCGTCGCTGGCGCGCTGGATAGCAGCAACTGCCGCATCGGTCACAGCCGTCGCTATGCGGCTTTCACGCACATCCCGCGCGGGGATTTCAGCCGTCAGATACTGCCCGCCGATGGCCAAGGCCTGCGCCAGAAAGAACTTGAAGTCGCGAACCCCGTCACAGCCAAGTGCCCGGCAAAAACGTGTCACCGTGGGTTCGCTGACACCTGCTCTGGCTGCAATTTCCGAGATTGCCGCCTTGGAAGCATAATCGGGATCAGCCAGCACGAGCGCAGCCAGCCTCCGGTCGGATTTCGATCCGTCCTGCGCCACGACATGCAGCCGCGTGATGATGTCGGCAACCTTGCTCATCGGAAATTTAAAGCGGGAGACCGCTATCCTTGTCGAAAAGATGTATGTGTTCGCTCTTCGCAGTTACAGGCACTTGCTCGCCGGGCGCAAGATGTATGCGCTCGCGAAACACAGCTCGTATAGGCTGTCCTGCAATCCGGCCATAAATATGCGTTTCCGGACCAGTCGGCTCGATCACCTCGACGGTGAGTTTCAGCCCCTTGCCATCCGGCGCGACCGTAAAATTTTCCGGTCGAATGCCTGCTTCCACCTGCCGGATTTCGGATGATCCCGCGCCAACAGCGATTTCCTCGCCCTCTCCGGTACGGAATACTCCGTCTGACACAGTTCCCGGAATGAAACTCATCGACGGCGAGCCGATAAAGCCCGCGACAAACTTGTTGGCAGGACGATCGTAAAGATCCAGCGGCGCACCGATCTGTTGAATCCTGCCCTGATTCATGACCACAATCCGGTCGGCCATGGTCATGGCCTCAATCTGGTCATGGGTGACATAGATCACCGTCGACTTCAGCCGCTGATGTAGCGCCTTGATTTCCGTGCGCATCTGTACGCGCAATTGCGCATCGAGATTGGAAAGCGGCTCATCAAACAGAAATACCGACGGTTCGCGAACAATGGCGCGCCCCATGGCGACGCGCTGGCGCTGCCCGCCTGAAAGCTGGCGTGGGTAGCGATCAAGATAGGAATGGAGATTGAGGATGGACGCCGCCCTGTCCACCTTCGCGGCCGTTTCTTCCGATTTCTCGCCGCGAATGCGCGGACCAAAGCCGATGTTTTCACGCGCCGTCATATGCGGAAACAACGCATAGGATTGAAAGACCATCGCAATATTGCGCTTTTGCGGTGGCAACTCGTTAGCCCGTTCCCCACCAATCAGAAGGTCACCACCGGAAATGGGTTCAAGCCCGGCCACCATCCGCAAAAGCGTGGATTTTCCGCAGCCGGAAGGGCCAACTAGCACAAGGAATTCCCCACTTTGAATATTAAGGTCGACATGGTCGAGGACCGTCAATTGTCCGAAAGTCTTGGTGATGCCGCGCAGAGAAACTTCTTTCATCGGTCAGTTCCCTCCGAGAATATCTTCGATGAAAGGACGGCAGCCCGCAGTCAGCCCGGCATCGACCGGAAGGATCGCGCCGGTAATCCCCGATGCGCGGTCAGAGGCCAGAAATGCTACCGTTTCCGCCACTTCACGCGTGTCAACGATGCGCCCCAGCGGATAAAAGCGCTGTAGGCGCTCCAGCACGCTCGCATCCTGTGCGATACGATGATCCCATGCGGGTGTTCTTATCGACCCCGGACAGACGACGTTGGCACGCACGCCCTTCCTTCCGAACTCAACCGCAATACCACGCGCAAAGGCATTGATTCCGGCTTTGGCAGCTGCATAAGCCGGGTTTCCGAAATGCAGGAGACCGTTAACCGAGGAAATGAAGACGAAAACGCCGTGTCCGCGCGACGCCATGGCCTGCGCCATGACATTTGAAAATCCGGCAACCGCAGTCAGGTTGAGATCGATCTCAGCGTCGATGTTGCCCTGATCCAGCCCATCGAAGGTCTCGGCACGGGTCCAGCCCGCATTGTTGATGACAATATCGGGCAGGCCCGATTCCGCTATTATCCGCTTTGCAGCCAGCTCCAGCCCGTCGCGGTCAAGCAGATCAAAGGCATGACGCGCATGAAAATCATCGCCGGTCATTGCCTCCAGTGTCGTATCGCAACCGATCACGCGGGCGCCGCGTTCAGAGAACAGCTTGACCAGCGCGCTTCCAACACCGCCACCGGCTCCGGTAACCAGCACCGACTTTCCGGTAAATTCGCCTGCTTGCTCCACGCTATTCCCCTTTTATGCGGCAGCTTTCTGCACCTGTTTATTCCCACCAGCGTAAAAGTCAAAATGTAAGTTTGCAACAAAACTTTTCGCTTGAAAGTACGGATTAAGCCGATAATGTAAGAAAATAACAAAAATAGATCGTCATCGCACCAATGCGGGGCAAAACAAGGGAACGGGAAGATGTCTATCAATAAATGGAAGGCCGGCCTGCTGGCCGGATTGAGCGTTCTGGCGCTGTCATCGGTTGCGAATGCAGGCGAAGTGCGCATGACTGTCGCGGAGTACAGCTCCAAGACCGGCCCCTACTTCGAAGAGGTCAAGAAGGCATTTGAAGCTGCCAATCCCGGCATCACGCTCAACTTTGAAGTGGTTCCATGGGATGTACTTCTGCAGAAACTGACTACCGATATTTCAGCAGGCACCAATGCGGACCTTTCGATCATCGGCACACGCTGGTTGATCGATTTCGTGCAACAGGGCATCGCCGAACCGCTCGACGATTACATGAACGACGAGTTCAAGGGCCGGTTCATCGAGACTTTCCTGTCTCCGTCCATCCTTGAGGGCAAGACTTACGGCCTGCCGATCGCAGCCTCTGCCCGCGCTATGTATTACAACAAGGATCTGCTGGCCAAGGCAGGCGTCGAAAACCCGCCCGCAACCTGGGACGAGCTGAGAGCCGCCGCCACCAAGATCAAGGCACTTGGCGGAGAGAATTACGGTTTCGGCCTACAGGGCAAGGAAATCGAGACCGACGTTTATTACTATTACGGCATGTGGTCCTATGGGACAGAAATTCTCAACAAGGACGGCACGTCGGGCCTCAGCACACCCGGCGCGCTTGAAGCCGCGAAGCTTTACAAGTCGCTGATAGATGATGGCCTGACCCAGCCCGGCGTCACCTCCTATGCCCGTGAAGACGTTCAGAACCTCTTCAAGCAGGGCAAGGTCGGCATGATGATTACCGCGCCTTTCCTTTCCAACCAGATCAAGGAAGAAGCGCCAAACCTTAAATATGGCGTTGCAGCCATTCCTGCCGGACCGTCAGGCGCGCGTGGTACCTATGGCGTGACCGATTCCGTCATCATGTTCCAGAATTCCAAGAACAAGGAGGAAGCCTGGAAGGTGCTCGACTTCCTGTTCCAGACTGAATGGCGCGCCAAGTTCACGCAGGGCGAAGGTTTCCTTCCGGTCAACAAGGAAGAAGCGAAGATGGATTATTACGTCAATAATGCCGATCTTGCCGCCTTCACCGCGCTTCTGCCGGATGCCCGCTTTGCACCGATCATTCCGGGCTGGGAAGAAATTGCCGACATCACGTCCAACGCCATGCAGAGCATCTATCTCGGCAAGGGCGAACCTGATGCCGTGCTGAAGGACGCCGCCGCCAAGGCGGATGCAATCCTGAAGAAGTAACACTCCCCGCCTGCCCGGCAGTGCCCTCGCTCTGCCGGGCTTTTTTCTTTTCAGGGATTTTGATTGCCAATGCAAAGCCGCACCCTGCCCTATTTCCTGATCCTGCCGAGCCTGCTTCTGGCTGCGGTGGTGATCTTCTGGCCCGTGGTGCATCTCGTTGAAATTGCCAGCCATGACGTAAACCGCTTCGGGCAGCTACGCGATTTCAACGACGGCGCAAATTTCACTGCACTTTTCGCAACACCCGATTTTCTGAATGCACTCTGGCGCACCGCACTCTGGACCGTCGCCGTGGTTGGCGGGGCACTTATCGTCTCCATTCCGGTCGCCATCATCCTCAACATGGATTTCTATGGCCGTTCGGTAGCGCGGGTCATCGTCATGCTGCCGTGGGCAGTTTCGCTCACCATGACAGCCATTGTCTGGCGCTGGGCGCTCAATGGCGAAAGCGGAATGCTCAATTCCGCACTGCGCAATCTCGGTATCATCGACAGCAATATTCAATGGCTGGCGAGCGCGGCCACCGCCTTTCCAATGCAAATACTGGTCGGCATTCTGGTCACCGTGCCGTTCACGACCACCATATTTCTCGGCGGACTGTCATCCATCCCGGAGGATCTTTATGAAGCGTCGTCTCTCGAAGGCGCTAGCCTGTGGCAGCAGTTTCGCGAAATCACGTTTCCGCTGCTCAAGCCCTTCGTCAACATCGCCATCGTGCTCAATACGATCTATGTCTTCAATTCATTCCCGATCATCTGGGTCATGACGCAGGGTGGACCGGCAAACTCCACCGATATTCTGGTAACGCATCTCTACAAGCTGGCTTTCCGCCTCGGAAAGCTGGGAGAAGCCTCCGCCGTATCGCTTATCATGCTGGCAATACTCCTCGTCTTCACGGCGATCTATATCCGCCTCGCAATGCGGGGAGAACGCGCATGACCGGCTCGAAGCTGAAACGCACAATCATTGCCTGGGCCGTTCTGTCGCCGCTTATCGTGCTGACACTGTTTCCCTTCGCGGTGATGTTTTTCACCGCCGTCAAGCCTCCACAGGAGGTCCTGTCTCCAACATGGTGGCCAAGCAGCTTCCGCTGGCAGAATTTTTCGGAAATGTGGGTTCAGACCAAATTCGGGCAAGCGCTTCTGAACTCGCTTTACGTTTCGGTTATTGCTTCCGTCGGTGCCATCATTGTTTCCATTCCTGCCGCCTATGCCATGTCGCGCTTCCGCTTTGCAGGCCACGGTGCATTCCGGCAATTCCTGCTGATTTCGCAGATGATCTCGCCCATCGTTCTGGTGCTGGGCCTTTTCCGGCTGCTCGCCGCCTATGGATTGATTGAAAGTGTCTCCGCGGTCGGCGCGGTCTATATGGCCTTCAACATCGCCTTCACCGTGTGGATGCTGCAAAGCTATTTCGACACCATACCGCGCGATCTGGAAGAAGCTTCGTGGATGGAAGGCGCCGGGCGCGGCAAGACACTGATAAAAGTGTTTCTGCCGCTCTGCCTGCCCGCCATTGCCGTCACGGCAATCTTCACCTTCATCAATGCATGGAACGAATTTGTCGTGGCGCTGACCATGCTGCGCAGGCAGGAAAGCTACACCCTGCCCATTCAGGTCTTCTCGCTCGTCGCGGGGCGCTACACGGTCGAATGGCACTACGTCATGGCAGCCACCTTTCTTGCAACACTGCCGGTCGCCATCCTTTTCATCTGGCTCCAGCGCTATCTCATCAAGGGACTGGCCCTTGGAGCAGTCAAATAACCGGAGAAAATCATGTCCAGAAAACAGGTCTTCGGCGCATCACATGTGCCACTTTCCCCCGCCGTTCGCGCAGGCGACACAGTCTATGTTTCGGGTCAGGTACCGGTTGGACCAAACGGCCAGATTGTTGAAGGCGGCATCGAAGCCCAGACAAAACAGGTCCTCGAAAACGTCAAGGCCGCACTTGCGCTTGCAGGCGCCACAATGGAAGACGTGGTCAAAACCACCATATGGCTGGAAGATGCTCGGGATTTCGGGCGGATGAATGCCGTTTACGGCACCTATTTTCCAAAAGAGCCTCCCGCGCGCACCACGGTTGAATCCCGCCTGATGATCGACATCAAGATCGAAGTCGAAGCCATCGCCTACGCACCACAAAAATAAGCACGTCACCTCCCCGCACAGAGTATTTCCATGCGCATTTTCACCGCATCGCTTGCGACAGAAACCAACACGTTCTCGCCGGTTCCAACCGACAGGGCCTCGTTCGAGATGGCTTTTTATGCCGCGCCGGGCAAGCATCCGGAAACGCCGACGCTTTGCTCTTCGCCCATTGTCGCGTTGCGCAAGCGTGCGGCAGCGGAAGGGCTGACCGTCATCGAAGGCACTGCCACCTGGGCGGAACCGGGCGGATTGTTGCAGCGGCAGGCGTTCGAGGAATTGCGCGATGAAATCCTTGACCAGCTGAAAGCCGCAATGCCCGTTGATGCAGTCGTGCTCGGCCTGCATGGCGCCATGGTCGCTCAAGGTTACGACGATTGCGAGGGGGATCTTCTGGAACGCGTGCGCGCCATTGTCGGGCCGGATATTCTGGTTGCCAGCGAATTCGATCCGCATAGCCACCTGACGCCGAAGCGTGTCGAAAACCTCAATATTTTCGCGTCGTTCCTCGAATTTCCTCACACGGATTTTTATGAGCGCGGCGAGCATGTGGTCGATCTTGCGCTGGACGCCCTGAAAGGTCACATCAAGCCGGTCATATCCACATTCGACTGCCATATGATCAGTGTGTTTCCCACAAGCAAGGAGCCGATGCGCTCCTTCGTCGATCGCATCAAGGCGATGCACGGCAAAGACGGGATTCTGTCGATCTCCGTCATTCATGGCTTCATGGCTGCCGATGTGCCGGAAATGGGAACCCGCATTCTCGTCGTCACAGACAACGATCCGGCAAAGGGGGCAGCACTTGCCGAAAAACTCGGGCGTGAACTGATTGCGATGCGCGAGCAGACATTGATGACCATGTTCGACACCGATCAGGGCATCGACCGGGCGCTGGCTGCCCATGCAGCCAATCCCGCCAAACCTGCGGTGATCGCCGATGTATGGGACAATCCCGGCGGCGGGGTTGCAGGCGACGGAACCTATGTCCTTCGCCGCCTGATCGAACGCGGCATCGACAATATAGGCATTGCTACGATCTGGGACCCCATCGCAGTGACCTTCTGTCATGCGGCAGGCGAAGGCGCGGTGATCGATCTTCGTTTCGGCGGCAAGTCCGGTCCGCTTGGTGGCGAACCCATCGATGCCCGCGTGACGGTCATGAAAACCCTTGCCGAAGGCTGGCAGAGTTTTGGCCCAAGCCGCGTGACGCTGGGGGCCTCGGCGGTTGTGCGACTTGAAGGCACCGAGATCGATATCATTCTCAACACCAACCGGACGCAGACATTCGAGCCGGATATCTTCTCCAATATCGGCATCGATCCGATGAAGAAGGATATACTGGTAGTCAAATCCACCAATCATTTCCACGCAGGCTTCGTGCCGATTGCTGCCGAGATTATCTATGTCGCGGCGCCCAGCTCCTATCCGAGCAATCCGCGCACGACCAATTACCGCAAGCTCAGCCGTGCCATCTGGCCGCGTGTCGAAAACCCGTGGTGAACAAACGAAAAAAGCGCGGGAATTTCCCGCGCTTTTTTCGAGCATTTCCGGTTTAAATTAAAACATTGGAAATGCTCTATCTCTTTGTTTTTAAGCATTATCCTACGCAAAACCGCTTCGCATTTTTGCTGAAAATGCTCTAATGAGCCAGATAGGTTGAGATAATCGGCACGTAAGTGACCAGCGCCAGCAGGATGAACAGCGCCATATACATGCTGAATGCCTGGCGGGTGAAATCTCCCACCCTCACCTTCGCAATATTGCAGACCATCAGCATGACCGTTCCGACAGGCGGTGTCAGCGTGCCAATCGACAGGTTGATAATCACGATGATACCGAAATGCACAGGATCAATGCCCAGAGCCTTTACCGTCGGTATCAGAAGCGGCACCAGAACGATCATCAGGGCCGTGCCCTCGATCAGCGCGCCGAGAATCAGCAAGATCACGTTGACTGCCAGCAAGAACGCATAAGGATTGCTGGTGAAGGACGAGATCAGCTGCATAAGCGACTGGCCGGCCTGTTCAAGCGAAAACACCCATGCGAGCGCCGATGATGCCATAATGACCAGCATGACGGATGCGGTCGATTTCGCCGTTTCGATCAGCGAATCCACCACATGCGAGACGCGCATTTCGCGATAGATCACGAAGCCGATAATCAGAACCAGCGTAACGGCAACTGCACCGGCTTCCGTCGGGGTGAAGATGTTCAAGCGGATGCCGCCGATGATCGCGAACAGCAGCAGCACCGCAGGCCATGCCGAAGCAAGCGTCGAGGCAACTTCGGCGCCGCTCATCCGCTTTTCACGGCTTGGCTTGTAGCCGCGCTTTACCGATGTCGCATAAGCCGCGATCATCAGGATAACGGCGCCCAGAATGCCCGGCAGCACACCTGCCATGAACATCTTGCCAATGGAAACATCCGCAATCAGACCATAGATGATGAGCGCAATGCCGGGAGGAATGATCGGCGTAATCAGCGAGCCAGCTGCCGTCACCGCGCAGGAGAACGCTTTGTCATAGCCACGCTTGACCATTTCCGGCACCATCATGCGGGTGAGCATGGCGCTGTCGGCCAGATTGGAAGCGCTGACGCCACCCATCAGGGTGGAAACCATGATGTTGGTGAGTGCCATGCCGCCGCGCATACGACCGACCAGAATTTCCGCGACCTTGATCAGACGTTCTGCAATGCCGGTATGCGACATCACCGTACCAAGCATGATGAAGAACGGAATGGCAAGCAGCGACGTGTTCTGTGCCGGGCTGATGAAGCGCTGCACGGCAATCGCTATCGGCATCTGGTTGAAAAAGGTGAAATAGGTGAAGACCGCAATCAAAATGGCCACATAGAGGCGCATATTGAGCGCGATCAGCGCCAGCATGATGAGAACGATGGTTGTCAGGTTCATGCCTTGCCTCCCGCAAAAGCGGCGCGCAAGGATTTGAATGCGCCTGCAAACATATAAAGAGCGATAATGACGAAGCCGACCGGCACAGCGATATCGATCCAGTAATAGGAGACCCGCAGCACGTCAGTCACTTTGAACTGAGCCGCAACCGAAAGCTTGTAACCGGCATAGGACACGTAAAGCAGGAACAGTCCCGACAGGATGGAGACGATGGCGTTGACGACATCGCGCACCTTTTCCGACAGCAGATCCACGAGCATCGGAATGGCAAGATGCTGGTTGCTGCGTTCTGCGGCGACACTGCCAAGCATCACGATCCAGATCATCAACAGACCGGCCATTTCCTCGGTCCATTGCAATGGCTGATGCATCCAATAGCGCATGACGACGGCGATGTTGAACATCGCAAGCAGGATGAACAGCGGCACAGCAGCCAGCCATTCGATCAGTTTTTCAAAGTATTTCATCGGATTGAGTTCCACGATCGAGCCATGCCGCGGCAAACCGCGACACGGCATTATCCGAGTAAGGATGGATCAGTTCAGTTCGGCTTTGATCTTGTCATAAAGGCCGGGCGACCATTCCGGGAACTGGGTGTAGACCTTTTCAGCAAGTGCCTTGAAAGGAGCGCGGTCGACATCGATAATCTCGACACCAGCTTCCTTCATCTTCTCGATCATTTCATTGTCTTTTTCGATCGTCAGCTTCTGGCTGTAGAGACCCGCATCGTAAGCGGACTCATGGATCATCTTGAGCTGATCTTCCGGCAGCGTGGAGAAGAAGGCTTCGCCGCCGACAATCAGAGCAACGTTGGTCAGATAGCCGACCTTGCTCAGATATTTGGCTTCTTCCTGGAACTTCTGGCCGTAAAGAACCGAGATCGGGTTCTCAACGCCATCAATCACGCCCTGCGCCAGCGCAGGGAAGGTTTCGCCCAGCGGCATCGGGGTCGGCGTTGCGCCCATGGCTTCGAAAGTCTTGATCTGCATGACGTTGTTCGGCACGCGAATCTTCATGCCCTTCAAATCTTCAGGCGTACGGATCGGCTTCTTGGAAATGATCTGACGAATGCCGTAGAGATAGTTCGGCATTACGATGTGAATGCCCTTCTTCATCAGCTCTTCACTCTTTTCCTTGAACCAGGGACCATCATAAACTTTGAAAAGCTGTGCCGGATCATCGGTCAGGAACGGACCGTAGAGTACGCCGAGGTCCGGGTCATATTCGGCCAGAAAGCCAACGTCGGAAATGGTCACGACATTGAGCCCCATCATGGCCTGCTCGGTCACGTCCTTCTTGGAGCCAAGCTGCGAGCTTGGATAGAGTTCGAGCGTGATCTCGCCATTGCTGCGCTTGGCAAGATCATCTTTCCAGTAATGCATCACCTCATCGAAAGGCTCGCCGGGGTTGTTTTCATAGGCAACCTTGATCGAAACATTGGCAGCATAGGCGGCCATGCTTCCTGCCAGCAGCATGCTGGCGGCGATCATGCCGGTAACGAGTTTCTTCATCTTTGTCCTCCCATATGGGGTCATTAAACAATTGGCCCTAGGGCCGGTTTCCTCCGTTAGAGCGCCATGCGTCCAATTTGGACGCTTAAAGGACGCTCTAATTTCTTCAGTTTACGCATCGATTTTCCATCGATGCGTGGCAGCCCACGTCTTCCTTCCCGACGTGGAGCATTTGCTTCGATTTCAGTCGCGTTCGATGATGATCTTCAAAACGTTACGGTCGCCGTCCCAGTAAGGGAGTGCCGCTTCAGCCTCATCAAACGGAAATATCTTCGAGATCAGCTTGTCGGCATCCGCCCCAAGCTTTTCCAGATGCGCAATGACGGCCTCGAAATCGGTCAGCGTCGCATTGCGTGATCCCATGATGTCGAGTTCCTTCAGGTTGAAGAACTGCGTCTGATAGGTGACTGGCGCCTTGGAATAGCCGACATAAACCACCCGGCCCGCAAAGCCCGCCAGGTCGACAGCCTGCGTGAAGGTGATCGGCAGGCCGACCGCTTCGAAAGCAACATCCACGCCGTCGTCGTTGGTCAGTTTCTGAACCTTGGCGACGACATCCTCACCGCCCGGCAATGCGTGCGTTGCGCCAAATTGCAGCGCGAGTTCGCGCTTTTCGGCACTTGGATCAATGGCGATGACCTTGGCACCGCGCGCCAGCGCGCCGATGAGAACACCCATACCGATCATGCCGCAACCGAGAACAGCAACCGTATCACCTGCCTGAACACGTCCGCGCTCGACGGCATGGAAGCCAACCGAAAGCGGCTCGACCAGCGCCAGATGACGGGGCGCCAGTGTCTCATTGAGGATCAATTTTTCGGCAGGCAACACGATCTGGTCGGCCAGTCCGCCATTTTGCTGCACGCCGAGCGTCTTGTTATAACGGCACGCATTGAGCTGACCTTTGCGGCAGGACGAGCATTCACCGCAATTCGTATAAGGCAGCACGATAACCCGCTTGCCTTTGACATAGGCAGCGCTGACACCCTCTCCGGCTTCCATGATCTCGCCGCCGATTTCATGCCCAGGAATGCGCGGCAGCTGCACCAGCGGATTAAGCCCCTTGAAGGTGTTCAGATCGCTGCCGCAGAGACCCACGTGCCGAACCCGCACACGGACCTGACCGGCCAGCAACGGCGCTTCGTCGATTTCTGCAAAACGTGTGACGTTTTCGCTCTCGATACGCAGAGCTTTGACCATCGAATTATTCCTGTCAGTCGTCATTAAAGAAAGGGATCAGGTTACGGCGCCGACCTGCCAAGGCACGAATTCGTTGTCGCCATAGTCGTAGACTTCACTCAACGTCTTCTCGCCGGATGCGACCGCGATGATATGTTCGAAGATGCGGATGCCGGACTGTTCGATGGTCTCGTCGCCGGTGACGATACCGCCGCAATTGATGTCCATGTCTTCCTTCATGTGCTCGTACATTTCGGAATTCGTGGCAATCTTGATGCAAGGCGAAGGTTTGAAACCGGAAACCGAACCACGGCCAGTGGTGAAGCAGATCACGTTACAGCCACCGGCCACCTGTCCAGTCACCGCGACGGGATCGTAACCCGGCGTATCCATGAAAGTGAAACCCTGTTCCGTGACGGTTTCGGCAAACTCATAGACGGCCTTGAGCGGCATGGAACCACCCTTGGCAACTGCACCGAGCGACTTTTCCAGAATGGTGGTCAGCCCGCCGAGCTTGTTGCCATGCGATGGGTTGTTGTTGAGTTCGTCGCCATTGCGCGCCGTGTAATCACGCCACCAGTCGATGCGCTGCAACAGCTTTTCAGCGACCGCAGGCGTTACTGCGCGACGGGTCAAAAGATGTTCGGCACCATAGATTTCCGGCGTTTCCGAAAGAACGGTCGTGCCGCCATTGCGCACGATAAGGTCCGAGGCATAGCCCAATGCCGGATTGGCCGAAATGCCGGAATAGCCATCCGAGCCGCCGCATTCCAGCGCTACTTTCAACTTTGACAGAGGCTGTTTGGTGCGCACCGCCGAATTGACCAGCGGCAGCATTTCCTTGATCTCGGCGATCGCATGATCGATGGTCTTGCGCGTGCCGCCATGCTGCTGGATCGTCATGGTACGCAGGCGCGAGCCTTCTTCCATGCGGTAATGTTCGAGGATCGGCGCGATCTGGTTGGTTTCGCACCCAAGGCCGATCAGCAGGATGCCGCCGAAATTCGGGTGCTTGGCATAGCCCTGAATAGTGCGCGTCAAAAGGCGATAGCCTTCCGACTTGGTGTTGAGCGCACAGCCGCTGCCATGTGTCAGCGCCACGACGCCATCGACATTGTCGAAACCATCGAGACCGCCCATGCGGTTGAAATAATCGGCGATGTAACGTGACACCGTGGCCGAGCAATTGACCGACGAAATCACCCCAATGAAATTGCGCGTGCCGACACCGCCAGCACCCCGGTCATAGCCCATGAAATGACGACGCTCCGCCTCGGGCAGCATACCGCGCTCTTCAATATCGATGGAGAACTGATGCTCGTGTTCGGAGGGCAGCATGGCGAGATTCTGCAAATGCACATGCTCGCCCTGAGCGATATCCTTCGTCGCAACGCCGATCACCTGACCGTATTTCAGGACTTCCTTGCCTTCCGGAATATCGCGAATGGCAACCTTATGCCCGCGACCGATCAGTTCGCTGGCCCTGATCCCGTCAAGGCCGATCGGATCACCGGCGCGAACGGAAACGCGCGCAACGGCAACATCATCCGACGGATGCAGCAGAATAACCGGCGCAACCGCTGTATCAACGGATTCATTCATTTGTCTGACCTCACTCCCAAATCGTCCCGGCTAATTACTCGCTGGGTTCATTATCCATCCAACGCTGCTTGGACCGGTCCAGATGCGTTCGCATGGCTGCCTGCGCCTGAAGCGGATCCCTCGCTTCCAGCGCCGCATAGATGGCTTCGTGCTCGGCCAAAGCCAGAGCCCATGTATCGTTGTCCTCGAAGCGCGTCCTGATATGCGACGTCAGCGGACTATGCCGCTCGTCAAAAAGGTCGCGCACGATGCGCACCAGCACGGAATTGCCTGATTGCTCGGCAATGAGCAGATGAAACTGCCTGTCGAGCTCAATCGCCTTGCGCCCGGCATCGACATTCACCTTCATTGCGTCAATCGTTGCGCGCAACTCGGCAAGCCTTTCAGGCGTCATGCGCGCACAAGCCGTGACGACCACGCTGCCTTCGACCATTTCGCGCGCCTGCATGATTTCAAGCGGGCTCTCGCCGATGGAAGCGCCATGTAAAAGCGAACGCTTTTCCGACTCTGCCGTGACATAGATGCCCGACCCCATGCGGATTTCGACATTACCGGCGATTTCGAGTGCGATAAGCGCCTCGCGCAGCGAAGGCCGCGACACGCCAAGTTGCTGCGCCAGCTCGCGTTCAGCCGGTAGCCTGCTGCCAGCAGGAAACTGGCCGTCCTGGATAAGGCTTCTCACCCGGTCTGCAATCTGCTGATAAAGCCTGCGCGGTTCCGCAGTTGCCGTAAAATCGCTCATAGCGCTCCCAAATCCGCCTCTCCTCGAATTGGCCTTACCATATTTCCAACCGGACAGAAGCGCAATATGCTTAAAAACCCGGTTAATTGCGGCAAATCGCGCATTTCAACATGTGGAACCGAACCAATCGTTCGATAAAGAATCCTACTGGCTTGACCAATTTACCCTGCATCGCTTAGTTAAAACCACTGATTTATGGGAGAAGGTCATGCACGAGAAGCCAGCGATCCTGCAGTTCGGCACCAGCCGTTTTCTGTTGGCTCATGTCGATTTCTTTGTTTCGGAGGCGCTTTCCAAGGGCAAAGCCATTGGGACAATTGCCGTCGTGCAGACGACTTCAAACCCGCAGAGCAGCCAGCGCATCGCGGCTTTGAACGAAAGCAACGGCTATCCTGTGATGATCCGTGGGCTTGTCGACAGCAAGCCATCCGAGACGGAACATCAGGCGAAGGGCGTTACCGCTGCCTATTCCGCACATCACGACTGGGCGGCGATTCTCGACCTCGGTGCCAGCGTCGATGTGATCCTCTCCAACACCGGCGACAAGGGCTACGAACTCGACAGAAGCGATGACAGCTCGCTTCTTGCGAACCCGGATGCTTTGCCGAAGAGTTTTCCAGCCAAACTTCTGGTGCTTCTACATCACCGCTGGCAGCACAATCCCGATGCGCCATTGTCGCTGTTTCCCTGCGAGCTGATCTCGCGCAATGGCGACAGGTTGCGCTCGATCCTCATCGATCTTGCCCATAACTGGAAACTGCCGGACGGTTTCGTGCAATGGCTCGAAACCCGATGCATTTTTGCCAACAGCCTTGTCGATCGCATCGTTTCCGAACCCATCGAGCCAATCGGCGCCATCGCCGAGCCCTATGCGCTCTGGGCAATCGAGAAGGCCGATGGCCTGACGCTTCCTTGCGAACACGAAGATATCGTCGTCACCGACGATCTTGCGCGCTATGAGCATCTGAAACTCTACTTGCTCAACCTTGGCCACACATTCATCGCGGAACAATGGCTCAAGGGCAGCCGTCCGAAAGACGAGATCGTACTGGAAGCCATGCAGGACGAAACGATCCGGAATGAACTGGAAGCGGTATGGCGCGAGGAAGTCCTGCCGGTATTTGCTGCGGACGGCCTTGGCGAACAGGCCGAAGCTTACGTGGCTTCGGTGCGGGAGCGGTTTCTCAACCCTTTCCTCAAGCATCGCATCGCAGACATTGCTTCCAACCATGACGAAAAGAAGCGGCGTCGCTTCGCTCCGGTCATCGCCCGTGCGTCGGAACTCGGCCTCAATCTCGCACAGAGCCGTTTGAAGGCAGCTGTCGGCTAAGCCATTCGTTCAGTTCGATTTCTGCGCGTTCCAGCGCACTGTAATTCAGTAGTTTGCGCAAAAGCGCTACCGTCACGGCACGAGCCCGGAGATTGAAACGCCCTTCCTCCGGCTCGCCTTTCTCCTGATAAACGCCAAGTTTTTCATAGAGTTGCTGCAATCTGTTCTGGACGCTTCTCAGCGACAGATTGCGGCGGCGCGCAATAACGCGATCCGTAAGCCCCAGCGCAATATCGACCAGAATTTCATACTCACTTTCGCTGAAACCGCTGGCATGACCGAGGCTCTTTTGCTGCAGGCCGCGCACCTCGCGGTCGATGACGCATTGTGCTTCGACAAAGATACTGCGCAATGCCAGCCGCAGCTTATCGTCGGACGCCGATTTCAGCACATAGCCATAAGCCGCCCCTTCCGGCACGATGCGCGACACACCGCGCACATAGGCTTCGTCGGCATAGTTCGACCAGAACAGGATGCGCGTTTCAGGATTCTCCTTCCAGATGGTGCGGGCGGCCTCAATGCCGTTACGTCCACTCATCTGCAGGTCCATGACGATATGGGCTGCGCGATGCTGACGGGCCAGCTTCTCACCTGCCGAGCCGTTGTCGGCTTCCAGCACATCGCTGCATTCAGGCAATGCCGCACGCACAGCCTCGCCAAGATAGGCGCGATGCAATGGATCATCTTCCACGATCAGAACATGCATTTTACCCTCCCGTCTCCCGGCACATTTCCACAGGCAGATGGATCGTCACGCTGGTGCCACCGCCTTCCCCATTTTTCCTGATAGCAAAACTTGCAGAAATCAACCGCGCGCGCGTGCGCATATTGTCGATCCCATGTCCGACACCATGCCCGTCACTGGAACGTTGCATCTGGCGATCCATGCCGATGCCATTGTCAGCGACTTCGACGTGCAGGCGACCGCCCTTGTCGCGAAACGTAACCCGCAACCGGCTGGCATGAGCATGGCGGATCGTATTGTTGATCGCTTCCTGCACGATGCGGAACAGCGAAGTCGCAACTGTTTCCTCCAGCCGATCGGCCATGCCGTCGCTGCGGTCGTCCAGCGTCCACTCGATGGACGATCCACTGTCGCGCACCGAACGGTCAAGATGGTTTTCCGTCGCTTGCACAAAACCGAACAGCTGAAGAATTGAAGGCTTAGCTTCTTCAATGATTTGCCTGAGATCGTGCATGCAATGCTGCAGCCCGCGAAACAGCGGTTCAAGCTGCTCGCCCGAGAGGTCCGGTGCATGGGTAAGCCGCTCCACGTGACGCGCAAGGCGTGTCAGGTCGGCCAGCGTCTGATCATGCAAATCCATACCGATGCGATGGCGCTCTGTCTCCAGCGCTTCGGTCAGCTTCAACGCGCCGAAACGCAAGCCTTCCTCGCGAGCGCGCGCTTCCGTTTCCACGATAGCGGAACGCTTGGCCTGTTCCGCCGCGCGGATCGCAAAAAAATATGGTGCAAGCAGATCGGCAATCGACTGGGCGTTTTCCACGTCCCGCATGGTGTAGCAGGCGAGCGCGAGACTGGAGCAGCTGAGCGCGCCGATAATATCGCCCTGCGCCTTCAAGGGCACATGCAGGCGGCCTTTCAGATCATGCTCGATGATCGGACTGGAAAAGGAACCTTCAAAGTGAAAACGCTGATCGGTGCGCGCATCGTCGGTCAGAAGATGGTCGACTTCGCCGGAGAGCACTGTTCGAATGGGACTGCCCGACAACAGGGCGGGAGGATTACGGCTCCAGGCCGTCGATATGCCGCTCTCATAGGCGATGTGGAACTTGCCATCGACCATCTTGATGCAAACGTCCAGATGATCATAGGGCACGATATGCGTGATTTCCGCCGCCACCGCCTGAATAATGGAATCGAAGTCGAGTTGTCCCGCCAGCAATCTGGAAATATTCAGATAGTGGTCGAGCAACCTCTGGGGCACGAGTTCGGCCAAGCGTTTCTCCTCCAAACGCAAATTGCTCCTGAAGCACTATAATACGCCGTCACATCCTCGGCGCGTCTTGCGGGTTCCCGCAATTTTGCTGCGGGAACCCGCAAGACAGTTGCTTCATTCGGCC
This sequence comes from Ochrobactrum sp. XJ1, assembly GCF_024701725.1. Classification (NCBI taxonomy): domain Bacteria; kingdom Pseudomonadati; phylum Pseudomonadota; class Alphaproteobacteria; order Hyphomicrobiales; family Brucellaceae; genus Ochrobactrum; species Ochrobactrum sp. XJ1. The sequence continues at coordinate 314,592 of NZ_VDGD01000001.1, read as the reverse complement.
TTCACAGAAGGCTTGTCTTCTTTCATCCTCGCTTCACCAGAAAATTGCCCGCAAGACAAGAGCGTAAAATCGCGTCAGGTGCAGACTGGTGCCGTTGAGGAGCGGCGGTGCGGGAGGCCCGCATCACAATCAATTCAGACGATCCGAAGTGCCGGGGCGCTGCGGGTCGTACACTGGCAACCGGGAGGAAAGAATGAAACTCGCAAGAATCCTTTTCGCATCCGCAGCACTGGCAGGCGTTCTCGCCGCTGGCAGCGCGATGGCTGACACATCGTCGAAGAAGATTGCATTCTCCAACAATTATGCTGGCAACTCATGGCGCCAGGCCATGCTGCAAAGCTGGGACAAGATTACCAAGGAAGCCGTGAAGGCTGGCGTGGTGGCCGCCGCCGATCCGTTCACGACCGCAGAAAATCAGGCGACAGAACAGGCTGCACAGATCCAGAACATGATCCTGCAGGGCTATGACGCCATCGTCATCAACGCGGCTTCACCGACGGCCCTAAACGGTGCCGTGAAGGAAGCCTGCGATGCGGGCATCACCGTCGTCTCCTTCGACGGCATCGTCACCGAGCCTTGCGCATGGCGCATCGCGGTCGATTTCAAGGCAATGGGCGAAGGCCAGATCGACTATCTCGCAAAGCGCTTCCCCGATGGCGGCAACTTGCTTGAAATCCGCGGCCTTGCCGGTGTTTCGGTCGATGACAATATCCATGCCGGCATCGAAGAAGGCGTGAAGAAGCATCCGAAATTCAAGATCGTCGGCTCCGTCAATGGCGACTGGGCGGCGGACGTCGCACAGCGTGCCGTCGCCGGCATCCTCCCAAGCCTGCCGAAAGTTGACGCAGTCGTGACGCAAGGCGGTGACGGCTATGGCGCTGCGCAGGCCTTCGCCGCCGCCAAGCGCGAAACGCCGATCATCATCATGGGCAACCGTGAAGACGAACTGCAGTGGTGGAAGCAACAGAAGGACGCCAATGGCTACGAAACCATGTCGGTTTCGATTGCACCCGGCGTTTCGACGCTTGCTTTCTGGGTTGCCCAGCAGATTCTCGACGGCAAGGACGTGAAGAAGGACCTCGTGGTTCCGTTCCTCAGCGTCAGCCAGGAATCGCTCGACAAGGATCTGGCCAACACCCGGAAGGGTGGCGTCGCCAATGTCGAATATTCGCTGGAAGACGCGCAGAAGGTTATCGACGCGGCCAAGTAAGCCGGGCCTCACATAATCGAGCGATTGGGGCGGGTTTCGTTCCCGCCCTTTTCCATCGTCTATTCTTCAGCATTTCCAGCAATCAGTTGAGCGTATGACAGAAACAGCAGAGAAACGGGAGGTCGTCGCCGCGCGCAATATTCGCGTGCAGTTCGGTGCGGTGAAAGCACTGGATGGTGCCGAGCTCGTGATCCGCGAAGGCGAATGCGTCGGGCTGGTCGGCCACAATGGCGCGGGCAAATCCACCATCGTCAATGTCATCAATGGCGGGCTGTCGCCACATGAAGGCAGCGTTTCCTATCATGAGGAAGCAGGATACGGCGTAACGATGGCGCGCAAGCATGGCGTGCGCTGCGTCTTTCAGGAATTGTCGCTGTTTCCAAACCTGACCATTGCCGAAAATGTCCGCATCATGCAGCGCGACCTGACGGGCGCTGGCTGGCGCGGCAAGGCCGTCGAACTGATTTCCAAAAAGCTCGACGAGATTTTTCCGGGCCACAAGATCGACAGCAGTGCCACCATCGACGAGCTTTCCATCGCCGAGCGGCAGATGGTCGAAATCGCCATCAACTTTACCGCGCCCGGCACTGCGCCAAAACTGGTTATTCTCGATGAGCCGACCTCTTCGCTTGATGCAGGCATCGCCGCGCAGCTCATGGCCTATGTGCGCCGTTTCGTCAGCACCGGCGGCGCGGTTATCCTGATTTCGCATATGTTGGGTGAAATCCTCTCAACCTCCGACCGCATCGTGGTGATGAAGGACGGAAAGGTGGTCGCCAACCGCGCCGCAAACGATTTCACCAATCGCAGCCTTGTCGAAGCCATGGGCAGCGTCGAGCGCGAAAAGGCTGCGCGCCGCGTTGCAAAGACCGATATGAGCGGCACGCCCGTTCTGTCCTTTGCCAAGCGCGCCAGCGACATCAAGCCGTTTCAGGCATTCAGGGGCGAAGTCATTGGTCTCGCCGGTCTTGCCGGACACGGACAGACCAGGATGCTGCTCGATCTCTACTATGCACGGCGGCCGAACTGGGTTCCGGCTCGCAATTGCGAAATCGCCTTCGTTGCGGGCGACCGCAGCCTCAACGGCACCTTCCCGCTGTGGAGCATTCTGCACAATCTCACCATCGGCTCGCTGGACCGGCTGTCGTCGGCAAAGCTGGTTGACCAGAAGCGGGAAGACGTCCTCGGCAGTGACTGGAAAGACCGCATCCAGATACGCACACCGGATATGGGTAACCGCATCCTGTCACTGTCGGGTGGCAACCAGCAGAAAGTGCTTTTCGCCCGTGCACTGGCAACCAGCGCCAACACTATTTTGATGGACGATCCGATGCGTGGCGTCGATGTCGGCACCAAGCAGGAAGTCTATGAAATCCTGCGCCATGAGGCTGACAACGGACGCACCTTCGTCTGGTACTCCACCGAAATGGATGAAATCGAACTTTGTGACCGCGTCTATGTTTTCCGCGACGGCGGTATCGTTGCGGAACTGACCGGCGAAGACATTACGGAAAAGAACGTGCTTGCAGCATCATTTGAGGGAGGTCACGAATAATGCGCCTTTCCTCTTCCTCCATCCGCCTGCTGACGCCGGTTTTCTCGCTGGTTCTGCTGCTTGCCGCCGTCTTCTACATGCAACCACGCGCCATGAGCTATACCGGGCTGAATCTGCTGTTCAATCTGGCCGTCCCCATTGCGCTAGCGACCATCGCCCAGATGCTCATCATGGCGGTCAACGACCTCGACCTCTCGATGGGCACCTTCGTGAGTTTCGTGGTCTGTGTTGCCGCAACCTATCTCAACACTGCGCCCGTCATCGGAGTGCTGATCCTTGCCGCAGCCATTGCAGCTTATGCGGCGCTTGGCGCGTTGATCCACCTGCGCAATCTGCCTTCCATCGTCGTCACGCTTGGCATGAGCTTCGTCTGGGGCGGGTTTGCCGTTCTGCTGCTGCCCTCGCCCGGCGGACAGGCGCCGGACTGGGCGCGCTGGATCATGACCGCCAAGCCGCCTTTCATGCCGATGGCCATTGTCGCCAGCATCCTGATCGCGGTCGTCACGCATTTCATCGTCATGCGCTCGACCTTCGGCGTGCTAATGCGTGGCGCGGGCGGTAACAGCCGCTCCATAGAACGTGCGGGCTGGTCTGTGACCATGATCCGCGCCGGAACCTATGCACTGGCGGCCTTCTTCGCAGTGCTTGCAGGTATCGCACTCGTCGGTCTCACCACATCGGCCGATGCCAATATCGCGTTACGTTATACGCTTCTGTCTATCGCAGGCGTTATTCTCGGCGGTGGTGAATTCGTCGGCGGACGCGTATCGCCTATCGGAGCCGTCATCGGCGCACTGACGCTGACGCTTGCCGGATCGTTCCTCTCCTTCATGCGCATTTCGCCGGACTGGCAGATCGGTGCACAAGGCGGCATTCTCATCGTGGTGCTGGCATTGCGCCTCTTCCTCAATCGCCTCGAAAAGAGGGAGAAAAAGCAATGAGCGGTCTCACCATCCTGACCAACCGTCCGTGGATATGGTCGTTCATCGCCACTGCCGTCGTCTGGATCATCACCATCCTCTTTACCGGCGGCGCTGGCGCGCACGGGCTCTCCCACGCAGCTTTCACTTTCGCGTCCTTTTCGGTGATTGTCGGCCTCGGCCAGATGTTCGTCATCACGCTCGGACCCGGCAATATCGATCTGTCGGTCCCGGCCAATATGACGCTCGCCGCAACACTGGCGCTCAAGCTCATGGATACGCAGGACGGCATGGTGCTTGCGGGGCTTGGTGTTGCCATTCTGGTTGGTGTTGCCATTGGCATCTGCAATTATACGCTGATCAAGCTTCTGCGCATTCCGCCCATCATCGCCACCTTGTCGATGAGCTTCCTGATCCAGTCCACCGCCATCTGGAGCAATCGCGGCCTGCGCGTGAAACCGCCGGAAAGCCTAGCGCAGTTCACGACATCCTCCACGCTTGGCGTTCCCAATGTCGCCCTCGTGGCGCTGATCCTGTCAGTCATTGGCTGGGTACTGTTGAAGAAGAGCATCTATGGACGCTGGATTTCGGCAATTGGCCAGAATCCTTTCGCTGCGCGCATGGCGGGCGTTCCGGTCGATGGCACCCGCTTCATCACCTATCTGCTCTGTGCAGTGCTCGCTTCGCTCTGCGGCTTTCTGCTTGCCTGCTTCTCGGGCGGTGCAGCGCTGAACATGGGCGCGGAATATCTTTTGATGTCGATTGCCGTCGTCATCATCGGCGGCACGGCGGTTGCAGGCGGTGATTCCAACATCCCTGGTATTTGGGGTGCCGCCCTCTTCATGTTCCTCATAGTTTCGATGCTCAACACCTACGGCTTCGGCGCCGGTGTCCGTCTTGTCCTGACTGGCCTCACCATCATTGCGGTGATCATCCTCGCCAGTGGTCGACGCGCCGAGCGCTAATTATCTTCGGAGTATCTCCCTTGTCTCAGACTGTTTCGATTTACGAAATCCACGACGAACGCTTCAAGCAGATGATCGTGCCGAGCGCCGATCTGGACGAACTTTATAGCGGCTGCCGCTGGGCGGAAGGCCCGGTGTGGTTCGGTGACCAGAACTGCCTTTTGTGGAGTGACATTCCGAACCAGCGCATCCTGCGCTGGGTCCCAGATGGCGGCGTTTCAGTGTTCCGCCAGCCCTCCAATTTCTCCAACGGCAACACCCGTGATCGTGAAGGACGCCTCGTCACCTGCGAGCATGGCGGTCGCCGCGTCACCCGCACGGAACCAGATGGCAGCATCACTGTGCTGGCGGACAGCTATCAGGGCAAGAAGCTCAATGCGCCTAACGACGTCATCGTGCGCTCGGATGGAACGATCTGGTTCACCGATCCGACCTACGGCATCATGGCCGATTACGAAGGCTATAAGGCTGAGCCGGAACAGCCGTCGCGCAATGTCTATCGCCTCGACCCGAAGACCGGCAATATCGATGCGGTCATAACTGACTTCCACCAGCCGAATGGTCTCGCCTTTTCACCGGACGAAACAAAACTCTACGTCGCCGACAGCGCCTATAGCCACAATGAGGATGCGCCCCGTCACATCCGCGTCTTCGACGTTGTGGATGGCGGTAAGCGCCTGACGGGCGGCACGGTTTTTTGCACCATCGACATGGGCCTGCCGGATGGCTTTCGTTTCGATACGGATGGTAATCTATGGACCAGTGCTGGTGATGGCGTGCACTGCTTTTCGCCGGAAGGGACGCTTCTCGGCAAGGTCAGGACGCCGCAAACGGTCGCCAATGTGACTTTCGGCGGTCCACGCCGCAATCGGCTGTTCATCACAGCAACGAAGTCGCTTTATGCGGTCTATCTCACAGTCACCGGCGCCCAATATCCTTGATAAAACAACGGCGGCTTTCCAAAACGAAAAGCCGCCGCTCTTTATAAGTATAATAATTCATTGAAAAAACTGCATTCGCCGCACGTCGCATTCATGCGAACCTGCCAATAAGGTTTCTTTATTTAAAACGGATCTTCCCGGCCCAAAACCGGGGCGACCCGCATATCAGAACCGTGAATGACGGAACAAATCAAAGAATGATCTCTTCTGTCCTTCAGCCTGCACTCAACAAGAAAGGCCACAGCCTTACAAGTGAATGCATGCCCTGATGCGCTGAGGCTGTATAGCGCAACCGTCAACGCGATGGAAACAGTTTGTCAACAAAACCGCTCACATTACTGTGAGTAAACTCTGAAAAAGCTACAACTTTTCATGATGTTATCCGAAAACATCAATATTAATATTAGTAATACCTATTTTATAATCCTATTTATTTCCCGTTTATTAGAAGTACCGCAGCAACCGAAACAATGACTTGCAGCCTGACCGATCATGCAGAATGTCTGAGTTCCAACGGGCGCTGACCTGGAGCACGATAGCGGATGTGACAGCCGCTGATGCCCTGATATTCGACGTCGACATCGACACCGAAGACCTCGGCGATACGCTCTGCCCGCAACACCTCTCGCGGTGTGCCGAGCGCGACGAGATTGCCCTTGTCCATCACCGCGATGCGGTCGCAGAACATCGCAGCATGGTTCAGGTCATGCAAGGCAGCCACGACTGTCAGTTTTTGACGACTGACAAGATCAAGCAACCCGATCTGGTGCCCGATATCGAGATGATTGGTCGGTTCGTCCAGAAGCAAAATCCGCGGCTCCTGCGCCAGGGCGCGCGCTATATGCAGGCGCTGCCGCTCTCCGCCGGAAAGCGTATGCCAATAGCGGTCAGCCAGATGGACCATATCGACATTGACCAGCGCCTGGTCAACGATTGCATCGTCTTCCGCCGACCATGGCGACAGGGCCCCAAGATAGGGCGTTCGCCCGAGTTCGACCGCCTGACGCGCCGTAATGCGCTCGGTTGTTCCCGCCTGTTGCTCGACCAGCGCCAGTTGGCGCGCAATCTCGCGACGACTAAAACTGTCGATGGATGCACCGCAGAGGTTCACTTCGCCCACGCGGCATCTGCGAACACCGGAAAGCAAAGACAGAAAGCTGGTCTTTCCCGATCCATTCGGCCCTATGATGCCAAGAAACTCACCTTCCGCCACTTCCAGCGAAACATCGCGCAAGATTTCGACACTGCCCGCCGACCAGCCGACATTGCATGCTGAGAGGATCATGACGACGCCCTCCTTTGTCCAAGCAACAGGGCGAAGGCCGGCGCACCGAACAACGCCGTAATGACCCCGATCGGCAGAACCTGACCCGGAATGATGATACGCGACAGAATATCGGCGACGATCATAAAGATTGCTCCAATAAGGGCCGCCGCGGGCAACAACCTGCCGTGCCTGACCCCGACCACCATTCGCGCCGCATGGGGAATGACGAGACCGATAAAGCCCACAGAGCCGACGATGGAGACCATGACCGCCGTCATCATGGCGCTGACGCCGATCAGCACCGCGTAGACGCGGCGCACCGGTATGCCGAGAGAAGCTGCGGATTCCGTTCCGAAGGTGAAGGCATCGAGCGCACGCGCATGCCACAGACAGATGGCAAGACCGATCAGACAGGCAGGCAGAGCAAGAGTGACATCGGGCCAGCGCACGCCGGAAAGGTTGCCAAGGAGCCAGAACATGATACCGCGCGCCTGTTCGGCATTTGCTGCTTTGGTGACGATGAATGACGTCAACGCGTTGAAAAGCTGTGAACCGGCAATACCCGCCAGAATGATAGCGCTGCTGCCTCGCCCCGCCCGCAGCGCCAGCAGGGACACGAGACAGAAAGCAACAATAGCGCCAATGAACGCACCCAGCGAGAGTGTCAGCACGCCAGCGCCGATGCCAAGAATGGCAACGGCGACGGCTCCAGTCGAGGCGCCGGCGGAAATGCCCAGAATATACGGATCCGCGAGCGAATTTCGGAGCAGCGACTGCAGAATAACGCCGGATATTGCGAGAGACGCGCCGCAACATGCAGCGATAACCGCACGGCTGAGGCGATAGCTCCAGACAATCCCTTCATCGATGGGTTCGAGCGGATAACCGGCGTTCCACACCCGATTGGCTACGGTTTTCGCAACCACATCGAGTGGTATCGCCGTTTCGCCTATCGCCGCTCCGAGCCAAAGGGCAAGAAGAAGCAGGACAAGCGAAAAGGCCAGGAAGAACACGCCGGAGCGGGCCCTTCCCTTCTGTTTGAAGCCTGTTGTCGCTGCCCGCGCCGTCACTTGTTCAGGTCCGAGGCGGCGATATCGGCTGCAAGTGTTTCGATGCCTTCGATCACGCGAAGCGAAGTGCTCATCGACTGCGCATCCATGTCGAAGACATGTTTGTCCTTGACTGCTGGCATCAGCTTCGTGACCGCATCACTATCAAGGAACTGATGCTTGACGGCGATGTCGTCAGCCGGATAGCGGCGGCGGTCCAGCTTTGCAGCAACGATCATCGAAGGGTCTGATTTTGCAATCGTTTCCCATCCAACCGTTGGCCATTCTTCTTCGCTGTTGATGACATTCTTGATGCCGAGTGCCGAAAGAATGTAGGCGGGCGCGCCGAACTTGCCTGCGACGTAAGGATCGGCATCGACCTGCGTGCTGGAGAACCAGACAACGGCAGACAGCTTGCCGCCAGCAGACCCAATTTTTTCGCGCGCGGCCGCTTCGCGCGCCTTCAGGTCGGCGACGAGTTTCTCGCCGCGATCCTGCACATTGAAGATTTCCGCCAGTTCGGTGATTTCCTGATAGACGATATCCATCTTGAAGGCTGCCGTACGAACACCGTCGCCACCGCCGGAATTGTCCTTGCCAACACAATCGGAAGGCGATGTATAGGCCGGAATGCCCAGTTCCTCGAATTGTTCAGGCTTCGCAACAATGCCGGTCGGCCCGACATGCCACTGAAAATCCGCCGTCACGATATCCGGCTTCTGCGCCAGAACGCTTTCGAAACTCGGATCGTTATCGGCGAGCCGCTTTACCTTGGCATTCACCTCCTCAAAACCTTTGAGAACAGGCCCGAACCACACTGCCGTGCCGACGACCTTGTCGCCGAGACCAAGGCTGTAAAGAATTTCTGCGCTGCTCTGGCCGACCGCAACCGCGCGGCTCGGTGCCTGCTTGAAGGTCACGTCACGACCGCAATTTTTCAGCGTCAGCGGATATTGCGTTTCCGCTGCCTGTGCAGCCAAACCGCCTGCGAGAAATGCAACCGCACAGAGGGCGGCGCGAAACGGCATCTTGCCGAGAATATTCATGAAAGTCCCCGAAATGATGAGAAAAAGACGCCCTGTCAGCTGACGGAAAAAATCCGATACGGAAGACGGACAGGCATATCCGGGGACATGTCGAAATCATGTGATGACGATGGAAGGATGCGTCCTGCGACGCGGAAATCTGTCATAACCGGCTCCTGCTCCGGGCATCCCCGCCCGTGACAATGGACAACACTAGACGGCAGGTCTCCTGGCTCACGAATATCTGCTGTTCATCTGCCTTCCCGCGCTTCTCCGGCACAGTGGCATGACGCTTTCAACGTCACGAGGATGAACGGCAATCCGCTTACAGTTGCGGGGGCAGCCACGGTCTTGGCCCCTTTTCGGGTCGTCCTCACCGTGTTCCCTATTAATCCCCTTCGCTCTCGGTCGGGGAACCGTCGTTACACTATTACGTTGACCCGATGTCGCCGTCAAGCAGGTCTCGATGGCTATTTCCAACACACGGTTTTCAAGCGATTCGAAAGCCCGTTATTTAAATTGCGGCCAAACTATCGTCGCATGCGCTGGCCTATTGAATTTGTTTTCGCTAATCTCCATGTAGTTTTCTCCCGCTAGAGGAGCGGGACTTTGGGGAGGTCCGCCGGGAGGCGGCACACATTCTATCTGGGAGGACATATGCGTAGATTTATTCTGGCCCTGACGTCGGTAGCGGCGTTGGCTATGGCAGGCTCTGCTTCCGCAGAAGACTACAAGGTGCTGGCGCCTGCGGCTCCGGGCGGCGGCTGGGACCAGACGGCGCGCACGATGCAGAGCGCGCTTCAGGACGAAAAGATTTCCGGCAGCGTGCAGGTCATCAACGTTCCGGGCGCTGGTGGCACTATCGGCCTTGCCCAGTTTGTGAACCAGAACAAGGGCGACCCAAGCCAGCTCATCGTCGGTGGCTATGTCATGGTCGGCGCTATCCTGACCAACAAATCGCCGGTCACGCTCGACGCCATCACGCCGATTGCACGCCTTACCGGTGAATATGAAGCCATCGTCGTGCCTGCTTCTTCCGACATCCAGAACCTTGGCGACCTTGCCGCGAAGCTGAAGGCTGATCCAGGCTCCGTTTCGTGGGGCGGCGGTTCTGCGGGCGGCACCGATCACATCACCGCTGGCCTCTTTGCCAAGGCAGCAGGCGTCGACCCGACCAAGGTCAATTACATCGCCTTCTCAGGCGGCGGCGAAGCACTGGCAGCCATTCTCGGCAATCAGGTAACCGTCGGCATTTCCGGCTATGGCGAATTCGACGCCCAGATCAAGGCCGGTACGCTGCGCATCATCGGCATTTCGAGCGACGAGCGCGTGGAAGGCATTGACGCACCGACCTTCAAGGAAGGCGGCGTGGACGTTTCTATCCAGAACTGGCGCATGGTGGCCGCTGCTCCCGGCATCACTGCCGAGCAGGAAGCTGCCATCAATGCCGATATCGAGAAAATGGTGAAGTCGGAATCCTGGCAGAAGGCTCTGAAAGACAAGGGCTGGGCGGATACTTATCTCGCCGGCCCGGCGTTCAAGGAGCAGCTTGCCAAGGACGTCGCTGCGACTGAAACCATCCTCAAGGAAATCGGCCTCGTCAAATGACAGGAACAGAACCGCAGGAAAAGCGCCGCCCGGAAGGGGCGGCGCCAGATTTCGCCGCTCTTGTCATCGCCCTTGTTCTTGCCGCTGTCGCCATCGCCATTGCCTGGTCGACAACCTATGGAAACGACGTGACGAGCTACTCGCCGGTCGGCCCGAAAACCGTTCCCTATGTCGTCGCAGCCGGATTGTTCGGCCTTGCCATCTGGACCGTATTCGAGGCGCTTCGCGGTGATTTTCCAGAGCGAGAGCATCAGGAGATCGCCCCGATGGCATGGATCATCGGCGGTCTGGCCATCCAGATGCTGACGATGAAGACTGTCGGCTTTTCCTTGTCCACCGGCCTGCTTTTCGCAGCAACCGCACGTGGCTTCGGCTATCGCAAATTCTGGATCAGCGTTCCCGTCGGCATCGTCTTCGCCTTCGTGATCTGGTTTATCTTTGCACGCGGCCTGCAGCTATCGCTGCCGTCCGGCTGGCTCGAACAATTCGTTTAGAGCATTCCCAGTTTTGACTGAAACATTGGAAATGCTCTAAGTCCTTGTTTTGTCGCATTATTCCACGCAAAACCGCTTCGCATTTTTGCTGGAAATGCTTTAAAGGCTCAGTGCCATCATGGATACTGTCGCACTTCTCGCCAACGGACTTCTGGTGGCGCTTGAACCATCGAACCTTCTTTACGCGCTGATCGGTGTCACGCTCGGCACCGCCGTCGGTGTTTTGCCAGGTATCGGCCCTGCACTTACCGTCGCGCTCCTCCTGCCCGTTACCTACAAGCTGGATCCATCCGGCTCGCTCATCATGTTCGCGGGCATTTATTATGGCGGCATGTATGGCGGGTCGACCACATCGATCCTGCTCAATACACCGGGAGAAAGCGCCTCCATCGTCACCGCATTGGAGGGCAACAAGATGGCCCGGGCCGGGCGTGGCGGGCCAGCGCTTGCAACGGCGGCCATCGGCTCGTTCATCGCAGGCCTGCTCGCCACTCTGGCGCTTGCCTTCGTCGCACCATGGGTCGTGAAATTCGCCCTGTCCTTCGGACCGTCCGAATATTTCGCGCTCATGCTTCTGGCCTTCATGACGGTCTCGGCAGCATTCGGCGATTCCACGCTTCGCGGATTGACGTCCCTGTTCATCGGACTGGCGCTCGGCCTGATCGGCATCGATCAGCTGACGGGTCAGGCACGTCTCGTCATGGGAACGCCGAACCTGCTCGACGGGATCAATGTCACCACATTGGCGGTGGCGCTGTTCGCCATCGGTGAAACCCTTGCGGTCGTGTCGAAGAAGCTTCGACCAGAGGATGAAGTCATCGCCGTCAAGGGTTCCGTCTGGATGACCAAGAATGACTGGAAACGCTCATGGATGCCGTGGTTGCGCGGCACCGCCATCGGCTTTCCAATCGGAGCCATGCCAGCAGGCGGCGCCGACGTGTCGAGCTTCCTTTCCTATTCAGCGGAACGGCAGTTCTCGAAACATCCGGAAGAATTCGGCAAAGGCGCTATCGAAGGCGTTGCGGGACCGGAGGCGGCCAATAACGCTTCGGCTGCGGGCACCCTCGTGCCGCTTCTGACGCTCGGCCTGCCAACCACGGCAACGGCAGCAATCATGCTTGCCGGTTTCCAGCAGTTCGGCCTGCAGCCCGGCCCTCTCCTGTTCGTGACCAATGCCAAGCTGGTATGGGGTCTGGTGGCGAGCCTTCTCGTGGCCAATCTGATGCTGCTGGTTCTCAACCTGCCGCTGATCGGCCTGTGGGTGAAGATGCTCACCATCCCGCGCCACTGGCTCTATGCAGGCATTCTGGTTTTCGCAACGCTTGGAACAATCGGTGCGAATGCCTCCACCTCGATGCTGTTCGGCCTGCCGGTTTCATTCGAGCTCGGCCTGCTACTGGCATTCGGTGTGCTGGGCTACGTGCTGCGGCGCTTCTCATATCCCATCGCGCCGGTTGTTGTTGGCCTGATCCTCGGGCCAATGGCAGAAAAGAGCCTGCGTCAGGCATTGCAGATCAGTCAGGGCAACCCGATGGCTCTGGTGCATTCCTGGGTATCGATCGTGCTGATCGCACTGGCGATTGCAGCAGTCGTTGTGCCGATGATCATGCGCCAGCGTGGCAAGGGTGCCCTGCTGAGCCAGATGGCAACGGACGAAGACTAAAAACAAAAGCCCCGGAAACCCGGGGCTTTTTTACTCAGATACACATACGCTTACTTGATTGCTCAACCCTGAATACGACGGAACTGGTCAACGTCGATGCCAAGCGTCTCAAGGTCCTGGGCAGTAGGCTTCTGACCAGCGCGCACAGCAGCAGAAGCACGAACGGCGCTGCCGAATTGCGCGAATGCACGACCGAAACGATTATGGAAGCGGGTAAACATTTTTCTCTCCATCACGGACACTTCATTGGTCCGTGCCCATGAGATGGGGATCGCACTGACAACTTAGAAGATCGGCATTTGCATGCCAGCCATGCAGTTTCCGCATATTCCTTTCCGCTCAACTTGATCGCGATCAATGCCTTTGGCTCGCTGGCTTGCGAAGCTCTTTTCAACAAAGGAAGGAGCTAAAGAATGTCGAACACCCCCCATACACTTGGAGAAGAGTTTCCCGGCCAGCTCGACGCCATTCACGCATTGAAGGCAAAGGATGCGCATTTTGCCCGCATTCTGGAAGAATACGATTCCGTCAATGACCGCATCCACCGCGCTGAAACGAAGATTGCGCCAGTAAGCCAGGAAGAAGAAACAAACCTGCGCAAACAGCGCCTTGCCTTGAAGGACAGCATCGCCGAAGCGCTCGCCGACGCTTAATCCGTCACTCCGGCAAACTGTTGGCTCGGTAACAGCTCAGGAGGTTTTGTCCTCGACTTTGCTGTTGTCCGGGCCAACCGAGTTTTCCATCCTGCCCACCACGACCAGAACCGTGACGGCAATCAACGTCGCCATGATTGCGATATGCCAGAGGCCCAGACCACTGGCGAGCCCCACTGAGGCCGCAAGCCACATGCCGGCGCCGGTCGTGATGCCGGTTATTTTTCCGCGTGCGAAGATGATGAAGCCCGCCGCCAGAAAGGCGACGCCGCTGGTGATTGCTTCAACGAGCCGCGAAGGGTCCATCCGGATATTCTGATCGTTGAATACCGGCACATTGACCAGTTCCAGCGAAACAATCGTGAAGGTAGCGGAGGCGAGACAGACGAGCATATGGGTTTTCAACCCGGCCGGTCGCCGACGCCATTCCCGCTCCAGACCGATAATGGAACCGAGCAGTGTTGCCAGCAGCATCCGCGCCAGAACCACCGGCAAACTGATTACATTCTCATGCGTAAATTCAGCCCAGAATTGTTCCATGCTTCACAACGGGCACCATTGGGTTTGGTTCCGCTATAGACGAATGTACCAACGACGCGCACTCGCAAGCAAACGATCATTTCGCCGACGCCGGTGGGACCGATTCCGTCGTGGCGGGTGGCAGGGAGTTCTCGCCATTGGGCGTATTCTCATCGGGAGAAATAACGGTTCCGTAGATTTCGACCAGCACCCACACGACCAGTGCCGCCGCGATACTGACCAGCAGCACGATGAGAACGGGCTTGCCTTCGCGCCCCTGCCTTGCCTCAGTCGGGTTGACCTGTTTCATGGATCAAATCCTCCTGTTGGTTTCAGCGGCATAAGATTTGCCGCTACAGACCTAATGGCAGGGTAGGCTATTGGTTCCAATTAAAGCATCGAGCGCGCTATCGCATTCCTGCAATTCGCGTCAAACTGTTGTTTTTATGAATTTTTCTCAGATCTACGAACCAGCGTTTTATCGCTGATTTAAACTCGCAACGAATATATGAGAGACAATGGTACGGTCGGTTGGAGTTGAACCAACGACCTCAGGAGCCACAATCCTGCGCTCTAACCAACTGAGCTACGACCGCGTACCTTTGTGTCGGCTGCGTGACGCTCTGGCGTCGCCGACAGGGGGTCACATACGGAGAATCGATCCATATTGCAAGTGATTATAGCTCTCTTTTTTGAGAAATTCCCAATTGCGGGGTTCAATATCAAATCCTGCTGTTAACGGTCACCGGCTGGTAACCATTATAGGTGACCGGCTGTGCACAACCCGGATATTGGCCCGAGCCTGTAAAATTGCCTTTCCCGTATTAACTAATGAAACAGAAAATGCAGCCCATACCAAATGGCAATGTGGACCCGCGCCCATAAGAGGCTTATTAACAGGGTGTTAACGAGCACTGCGGGCGGTCGAAAGAACAGGTAAGGACAGGTATGTCAGGATCATACCCCTTCATCGATATTGCCGCGCTGGATTCTATCCGCGAAGGCTTTGCAAAGGGCGATGCGCAGCTCGTGCTGAAGCACGACCTGTCGGCAGTGCTTTGGGTCAACGGCCCCGGCGCGCAGCTTTTCGGCTTCGATCGCGTGGAAGACATGATCGGCGGCGGCCTTGATCTGCCCATCGCCACACGCCGGCAGATCGCCTCTTCGAACAGCAATGCGGAGGGTGAAACCCGAACCGTTTCCGTTCGCCTCGGCGGCGGACTACGTTCCGACCTTACCCGGTTCAGCGTGTCGCATATTACACTTCCCGACGGCGTGTCCGGGCTGCTGCTGACTGCCGATGGCAAGGACACAGAAGCTGAAGACATCATTTCCGGCCTCAGCGACGACAGCACGCATATTGCGCTGATCGACGCGAACAGCCGGGTGATTGCCGCAAGCCCGCGTTTTGCTGTGCTCGACATTTCCTCCACGACACTGGAAGACCTTGTCATCGAAGCTGCAGATGCGACCGACCGTATCGTCAAGCGCCGTATCCGCGCCGGAAAGCATTCCGTGCCGGGAGCGATTACGCGGCTGACCGATACACCGCCCATGCATCTTCTTTGCATCATTGGTGATGCTCCCGTCGCGACATTGGAAGCACCCGCTGCTCTGCAGGGTGAAGCCGAAGAAATTCTGGAAGAGATACTTCCAGAGCCTGTGGAGAGCGCAAATACTGAAGATGCTTCCGCTGATCAGCAGAAGCCCCGCAGTTTTGTGTTCGAACAGGATGCTCCGCCCGCGCGCTTCATCTGGAAGGTGGGACCGGACGGCACATTCAGCGAAATATCGCCGGACCTCGCCGCCACGATTGGGCCGAATGCGGCTGATGTCGTCGGGCGTCGCTTTGCCGATGTGGCCAATGTCTTCGGCTTCGACCCTGATGGCAGTATTGCGGCGCTGCTGGACAAGCGTGACACATGGTCGGGAAAACGGTTGATGTGGCCGGTGGAAGGCACGGATTTGCGCGTGCCGGTCGAGCTTGCCGCCCTGCCCGTTTATTCGCGCGATCGGGAATTTACCGGTTTCCGCGGCTTTGGCCTGGTGCGTCCGGCTGAGGCCGAAAAGGACCCGGAAAAAATCGGACTGGTGCTTGCAGGCGGCATTCCGCAGGCGCGCAAGCCCGTCAGCGAACCGGTCGAAACGGCAACGCCTGTCGAAGACGACGATGTTCTGGCGCTAGGCGAAGAAATTGCCAATGACGACAGTCCTGTCGCAACGCTGCCCAAGCCGCCGCTGGATATCGCGCCAACACCGGGACGCCGAGAATCCGATAAGGTGATCAGCTTACTGAACGCTTGCGCAGAAGAGAAAGTGGCTGCGGACCAGGCACGGATGCTTAAAGAACGGGAGCGCGAAGAGCGTCCCGAAGGCGGGCTGACCAAGACCGAGCGCAACGCATTTCGCGAAATTGCTGATCGTCTGCGCAAGCAGGGTCTTGCCAATTCGCGCGCCGAAACCGAAACGGTCGCCATATCGGACGAGACCGTTATTGACAGCTCGCAGCCGGTCGAAAAGACCGAAGTGAAAGCGTCGCTCATCGACGAAGTTAGCGCCGACGAAGCATCACTTCCGTCATCCGGAATGGCCTATGGAGATGAAACGGCCCTGCTGGCCAATCTGCCTGTGCCGGTCATCATTCATTCGGGCGATAAGATCCATTACGTCAATCAGGCCTTGCTCGATCTCACCGGCTATGAATCGCTTGATGATATTCGCGGTGCGGGTGGCGTCGATGTGCTGTTCAACAGCGAAAGCGACGATGGCGAAACGCGACAGGGTATGGTGTTGCGCCGCGCCAATGGCAGTGAAGAACCTGTCGATGCGCATCTCAACGCCATTTCCTGGCGCGAAGGCCGCGCACTCATGCTGAGCCTGATGCCGGTGGCAGCTGCACCGGTATCCGTTGAAGCCGTTGCGCCCCCCGCTGAAGCGCCGGTTGCGATCGACAAGGACGACGAGAAGCAGGCACTTGCGGATCATGTCGAGGAACTGAAGACCATTCTCGACACGGCGACGGATGGCGTTGTCCTTATTGACCCTGAAGGCCGCATCCGCTCGATGAACCATTCGGCCTCCGCCCTCTTCGGCTATGAACGCGACGAGACGGAAGGCAAGTTCTTCTCGATGCTGTTCGCCATCGAAAGCCAGCGCGCCGCCATGGACTATCTGCACGGACTTTCCGGCAACGGTGTTCTAAGTGTCCTCAATGATGGGCGCGAAGTGATCGGCCGCGAAGCCAAGGGCGGCTTTATTCCGCTGTTCATGACCATCGGCAAACTACCGCACACGCGTGGGTTCTGCGCCGTTCTGCGTGACATCACCCAGTGGAAACGCACCGAGGAAGAACTGACCAATGCGCGCAAGGAAGCTGAACGCGCTTCAAGCCAGAAAACAGAGTTTCTGGCACGCATCAGCCACGAAATCCGCACGCCGCTCAATGCAATCATCGGTTTTTCCGAGCTGATGGCCGATGAAAAGTTCGGCTCCATCGGCAATGATCGCTACCGGGATTACCTGCGCGACATCAACCGTTCCGGCAATCACGTGCTGGCATTGGTCAATGATCTGCTCGACATTTCAAAGATCGAAGCTGGCGCTCTCGACATGCAGTTTGAAGCGGTCTCACTCAACGATGCTATTGCCGAAGCCATTGCACTGATGCAACCGCAGGCCAACCGCGAGCGCGTCATCATCCGTTCGAGCTTCCAATCCAACCTGCCCGACATTGTTGCCGATACGCGTTCAATCAAGCAGGTAGCCCTGAACCTTCTGTCCAACGCTGTGCGCTTCACGGCTCCGGGCGGTCAGGTGATCGTGTCGACAAGCTATGAAATGAACGGCGATGTCGTGATGCGGGTGCGCGATACCGGCATCGGCATGACCAAATCCGAGGTCGAGCAGGCACTGAAACCATTCCGGCAGGTCAACGCGCTGGAACGCCGCAAGGCCGAGACCGCGAAGGACTGGCGCAGTGAAGGCACCGGGCTGGGCCTGCCCCTGACAAAAGCCATGGTAGAAGCCAATCGGGCGCAATTTGCCATCGATTCCACTCCGGGACACGGAACGGTGGTCGAGATTGCCTTCCCGCCCACACGCGTACTGGCTGACTGATCGGCACCTTGAAAGACTAAAGAACCTCCCCTTGCGGGAGGTTTTTTCATGTCCTGATTCAACACAAAAAAAAGCGCCGGACGAACCGGCGCTATCAGAATCTCAGAGACAAAGGACACAAAAGCAATTCGCAACGGAGCACCGGAAACGGCAGCTCGATCATCACTCAGTGTTGCATTCCTTATCGCGTGAAGCCGGTTAACGACGCCTTAAGTTCTTCGTTCAGAATTTACGCATTAGTAGCGACTGTAAAATCAGGGTTAATTTCCGCGCAGCAATTGATTAACCATAGGAAAGAAGCAGCGTTGTTGATTTGATTCCGTTCTCTGCAACCGTAGACGACTTATCATAAAACTAGCGTCTTTGCTTTGACCCATTGCTGGTTTACAGCTTGAAATACGTCGCGCAAAAGTGCTCAGCAGTTTTGCGATAACTATATGCAAAAAACGAATACCAGAGGCGCGGCGCGAAGAAAAAACGTGGCGTGTTTCTATGAAACTTCACTGATTGGATGGTTGATGCGCTGGCCCCGATTTACGCGCCTCATAATTGCGCTCGTCATTCTCTGCGCCGCGGCTGCAGCAACCTTGCTGGCCGTGGTGCCTTTTATCGTCTCTACCGATGCCATCCGTATCCGCGTTGCACAGGAAATCAGCGCCTGGACCGGCTATAGCGTTGAACTGCGACAAGCCCCTCGCCTGAAGGTGTTCCCCGTTTTGCGCGCATCGTTGAACGGCGTGACGCTCAGCAAACTTACCGATCAGGGGCAGAAGCCACTCATGAGCGCTGATCGCATCGATGTGGAGCTTTCTCCGCTCGATGCCATCATGGGACATATCTCGTTTTCCGAAACGCAGATCGTCCGTCCGCATGTGAACCTCGACGGACCGATTTCGAATTTCTCACAGCTCCTCGACGCCATCGCCAATTCCAACGGACGCCTCGGCACCGCGATCCGTGCGCAGCGCGCCCTGCAAAAAGACGGTTCCGGAGATAATGCACAGGCAACGCAGCAGGCTTCACAACCGTTTGGCCGTGTCGTGGTTCGTGATGGGACGATTGCCTTCAACCGTCCGGATAGCGAGCCGGAAATCACCAGTGACGAACAGATAACCGATGTCAACGCAACGCTGGAATGGCCGCGCACATCGAGTGCCGCAACGCTGAAAGGCAGCGCCAAATGGCGCGAAGAGACCTCCCAGTTCAGCCTGACTGCCGCACAAGCGCTGCCGCTTCTGGCGGGCGGCACATCGGATGTGACCGCAAGCCTGACCGCCAATCCGCTAAGCCTCACATTTCAGGGCAAGGCGAATATTTCCAAGGATCGTTTTTTCGAAGGAGATCTGACTGCCAAGACCCCGTCACTCAGCGGCGCGGTGCGCTGGCTCAGCCTTCCGCCAATTGCGGGCAGCGCCGAAATCGGTGCATTCTCGCTGGAATCCACCATAACCGCGACGCCGAAACGGCTGAAATTCGCCGATGTGGAAATGACCGCCAGCGACAGCCCGGCCAAGGGCGTGATCGAGATCGGTCTGGAACAGGAACAGCCTGCGGTAACCGGAACACTGGCTTTCGACAAGCTTGACCTTGGTCGCCTGTTTTCAGCCTTCATTCCACTGCCCGACAGCGGCGCGCGCTCGCCGAACGAGCGCAACAATCACGACCGCGACGTGGTCGATACGAGCTTCATTGATCGCGCAGAAGTCGACCTTCGCCTTTCCGCGCAGAGTGCCACGGCGGGCCCGGTGAACATGACGGGTGTAGCTGCTGCGGTTCAGATACGAGGCGGACGTGCCATCTTCGACATCGGCGACGCCAAAGCCTTCAACGGCATCATGCAAGCCAATGTGCAGATCGTGCGTGACCTGAAAAGTGCGAGCGGCGAATTGCGTTTCAACGCCTCAGATATCGACAGTTCGCAGTTCTTTACGGCACTTGGCTTCGACAAGCCTTTCGTAAGCGGCAAAGGCAATGTTTCCCTGTTCATGAAAGGTCCGGCCAATCGCTGGTCCGGCCTTTTGACCAATGCGCAGGGCAATGTTTCCATCCAGCTCAACAATGGTCAGATGCAGGGCTTTGCCGTGCAGGATTTTCTGACCAAGGCGCAGAGCCAGCGCTTCTTCGCTCTGGAGCGGAAGGAAAACGTCGCGCTTGCCTTCAATCGTCTGGATGTGAAAGCCAATCTTTCCGATGGTGTGGCGACGCTGGAAAATGCGCGTCTCGACACTTCCGATGGCACGCTGACGCTGGCAGGTATTGTGCCTTTCGTGGATCGCAGTCTGGCGCTGAGTGGTGAAGTCGTTTTCCCGAACAGCCAGCCGCAGCAGCCACAGGAAGGCAGCACAGACGGTCAGGATAGCCAGCCGCCAGCCGAAACTCCGCCCGCCAAGCCGCCGCTCAATTTCTTCGTCGGCGGCTCGTGGGATCGGCCATTTATTTCACCGTCATCCATGGGAACGGGGCAGTAAGCCCCGTTTTTCATTATCCCATACGGAATGCCGCCTGCTCGTCGCGGCGGCGCTGCACTTCGCGACGCTTGTTGACGACCGAGGCGATGATGACACCAATGGTCACCAGCGCGATCAGGATTGTACAGACAGCGTTGATTTCCGGCGTCACACCAAGGCGCACCTGGCTGTAGATCTTCATCGGCAGCGTGGTTGCGCCCGGACCGGAGGTAAAGCTTGCAATCACCAGATCGTCGAGCGACAGGGTGAATGCAAGCATCCAGCCTGAAACCACGGCAGGCAGGATGACCGGCAGAGTTACCTTCATGAAGGTCGTGACCGGCGGCGCACCCAGATCCATTGCCGCTTCTTCCAGCGAACGATCAAAGCTCACCAGACGCGACTGCACGACGACCGCCACGAAACACATCGAAAAGGTGATGTGCGCAAGCGTCACCGTCCAGAAGCCACGGTCGAAATTCATCGCCACGAACAGCAGCAGCAATGAAAGACCGGTGATGACATCCGGCATGACCAGCGGTGCGTAAACCATGCCCGAAAACAGGATGCGTCCACGAAAGCGCGTATAACGTGTCAGCGCCAGCGCTGCGAGCGTGCCCAGAACAGTGGCAATCGTTGCGGACAGAAGCCCGACACGGATCGTCACCCATGCCGCATCCATCAGCGCCTGATTGCGAAACAGCTCGACATACCATTTGGTCGAGAACCCTGCCCAGACCGTGACCAGTCGGGATTCGTTGAACGAGTAAATCACCAGCAGAACGATGGGCAGATAAAGGAAGGCAAAGCCCAGAGCCACCGATGCGATATTGAAGCGGGACCAGTTGTTCTGCATCCTATTTCCCCTTTTCCTGTGCCCGCGCCTGCGCCTGCTGGAAAATTACGATCGGAATGATCAGCAGGATCAGGAGCACCACGGCCACCGCCGACGAGACCGGCCAGTCGCGATTGGAGAAGAACTCACTCCAGATCGTCTTACCGATCATGAGTGTCTGCGAACCACCGAGAAGGTCCGGAATGACGAACTCACCTACGGCCGGAATGAACACGAGGAAGCAGCCCGCAAGCACACCTGCTAGCGACAATGGGAAAGTGATCTTCCAGAAAGCGGCGAACGGTGTGCAGCCGAGATCCTGTGCCGCTTCGATGAGCGAATAGTCCATCTTTTCCAGCGAGGAATAGATCGGCAACACCATGAACGGCAGATAGGAATAGACGATCCCGATGAAGATGGCCGTATCGGTATTGAGAATATTGAGCGGCGTATCGATGACGTTGAGCCACATCAGAAACTGATTGAGCAGGCCTTCCGGCTTCAAAATGCCGATCCATGCATAGACGCGGATCAGAAACGAAGTCCAGAACGGCAGGATCACCAGCATCAGCAATGTCGGACGGATTGTCGTCGGCGCGCGCGCCATGCCATAGGCCATCGGATAGGCGACAAGCAAGGTCAGGAAGGTGGAGATAGCCGCAATGCGGACACTGGACAGATAGGCTTTGTAATAAAGCGGATCATCCAACAGCCAGAGATAATTGTCGAAGGAGAGTTGTTTGATTTTCTCCCACGTTGCTGCGAACCCCTGTGCCAGATCGAAAGTTGGCATATAGGCCGGGATCGCCATCGCGACTTCCGACAGGGAAATCTTGAAGACGATGAAGAACGGGACGAGAAAGAATACCAGCAGCCAGAGATAAGGCACTGCGATGACGAGACGGCTGGCAATGGAAGCGACGAGCTTCTGCATGGTGCCCTCCTCAGGCGGTCAGCACCAGACCGGCATCGGTATCGAAGGAAACCCAGACGCGCTCGTCATAGGTCAGCGGATTTTCCGTCTTGCGCACGGCATTGAGGCTTGCAGCCTTGATCGTGCGCCCATTTTCGAGCCGCACGTGAAACACCGTCATATCGCCGAAATAGGCAATATCCCAAAGCTCGCCTTCCACCGCATTGACCGACGCATCGTCCGGCTTTTCGCGTGTGATCCGCGTCTTTTCAGGACGCACCGCATACCAGACCTTCTGGCCCGGATTGAGTTCTTCGCGAGTCTCGGTCTGAATGTGGAAACCGAATTTTTCGGTAGCGATCTCGGCCTCGCCATTGGCGGCTTTCACCACTTCGCCTTCGATGATGTTCACATTGCCGATGAAGTCGGCCACGAATTTGGAGCGCGGTGCCTCATAGACTTCCGCCGGCGTCGCCACCTGCTTGATACGGCCCTTGTCCATCACCGCGATGCGGTCGGACATGGTCATTGCTTCTTCCTGATCGTGGGTGACGACCATGAAGGTCATGCCAAGCTTGACCTGCAAATCCATCAGTTCGAACTGGGTTTCCTCGCGCAGCTTCTTGTCGAGCGCGCCCAGCGGCTCATCCAGCAGCAACACCTTGGGGCGCTTGGCGACAGAGCGGGCGAGCGCCACGCGCTGACGCTGGCCGCCAGACAACTGATGCGGCTTGCGCTTGCCATATTGCTCCAGCTTCACGAGCTTGAGCATTTCAGCGACGCGCGCATCGATTTCCGACTTCGCCATGCCGTCCTGCTTGAGGCCGAAAGCGATATTATTCTCGACCGTCATATGCGGAAACAGCGCATAGGACTGAAACATCATGTTGACCGGGCGCTTATAGGGCGGGATGCCGCGCATATCCTGGCCGTCGAGCGTGATGCGGCCCGATGTCGGCTCCTCAAAGCCTGCCAGCATGCGCATCAGCGTGGTCTTGCCACAGCCGGAAGCGCCAAGCAGCGCGAAGAACTCGCGGTTGAAAACATTGAGCGAGAGATCATCGACGGCGGTAAAATCGCCGAATATTTTCGTCACATTCTCAAAAGAAATGAAGGGCTTGGCCGCCGGATCGTTCCAGGGCGCAAATTTGCGGCGAAAACTGCCAAAAGATTCCATTCCGTTCCCCTATCCGATCTACCCGGAACCAAAAGCCTGTCTATAAAGCGGGACCGCTCTCGATAATTTGCTGTATTACAAGACGCAGAGCGGCCCTCCGTCTGCACAGTGGGCCGCTCTTCACGATGTCGGGCGGGACATATCGGTCCCATAGTATTTCGGCTCTTACTGGCCGGTGACGATCTTGGTCCAGGCGCGGGTGACCACGCGCTGGGTCTTGGTGTCATAAGGCGTGGGCACGAACAGCTTCTTCATGACGTCTTCGGTCGGATAGATTTCCGGATCGTCAAGAATTTCCTTGTCGATGAACTCCTGCGACGCCTTGTTGCCATTGGCATAGAACACGTAGTTCGAAGCCTTGGCAGCCACTTCCGGACGCATCATGTAGTTCATGAATTCAAGCGCTTCCGGCACATGCTTGGCGTCTGCCGGGATCGCCATCTGGTCGAACCAGATCAGCGCGCCTTCCTTCGGGATCGAATAGCCGATCTCGACGCCCTGCTTTGCCTTTTCAGCGCGATCACGTGCCTGGAAGATATCGCCCGAATAGCCGATGGCCATGCAGATATCGCCATTGGCCAGCGCATTGATATATTCAGACGAGTGGAACTTGCGGATATTCGGGCGGATCTTCAGATAAAGGTCCTGCGCCTTCTGCAGATCGTCCGGCGACGGCGAATTCGGGTCGAGACCCAGATAATTCAAAGCCGGGCGCAGCATTTCGCTGGCCGAATCAAGAAGATAGATGCCGCAACCTTTAAGCTTCGCAGACTTTTCCGGGTCGAAAAGCACGTCCCAGGAGTCGATCGTGTCGGTGCCGAGCGCTTCCTTGATCTTGGCCTTGTTGTAGCCAATGCCGGTCGTGCCCCACATGTAGTTGACGGAATATTCGTTGCCCGGATCGTAGGTTGCCGCGCGGTTGGAGATTTCATCCCACATGTTCTTGAGGTTCGGCAGTTTGTCCTTGTCGAGTTTCAGGAACACCCCTGCCGGAATCTGACGGCCAAGGAATTCGCCCGATGGCACCACGAGATCGTAGCCGCTGCCACCGGCCAGAAGCTTGGTCTCCAGAATTTCGTTGGAGTCGTAAACGTCGTAGACGACCTTGATCCCGGTTTCCTTGGTGAAATCCTTGAGAATGGAGTCGTCGATATAATCCGACCAGTTATAGATATTGACCACCCGCTCCTGCGCGCTCGCGGAAAATGTGGCAGCCGCTACAAAGCCCGTCACGACGGTCGTTGCCAGAAGGAAGGATTTGATCCCCATCATTTGCTCCAATCTGCACGATAAATTCCGGTGCAGGTTCAAGGTGGATATACTGTTTCTTTATTGCACTTTTTTAGATTGCACAGCATTCGTCAACAGGGTCGTGACAGGACGAACATAAAAATTGCATCGCAGGACCCACCCGCCCCCATCCGTGGGGCAATAAGATTTGGGCTGTGCTGAGTCGAAAATGGTGGGGCTTGAGAACCGGAGCGGAGCGTACTTTTGGGTACGTGAGCACCGGAAGCGAAAAGCCACGCCATTTGCAGGCCAGCAAAGCCGAAATATCGCGCCCCTACTGGAAGTCAAAGGCCGATAACCCCGCCACCATCTCATCCAGCCCGAGCGGACGTGTCAGCGGTGGCTCGGCACGAGTGATGCAGCCCTGCCTTTCGCACAGACGACAGGCCGGACCGATCTCGGTATTGCCAGCCTTTGAAAGTGACGCGCCATAGACCGTGTCGCTCCCCGCTTCCAGCGCACAACCAAGCAACAGCGCTGTCCGGCGCGGACGCTCGCTGAATGCGCCCTGCGGCCCTTCCAGCGTGCGGGCAATTGTCAGGAAAGCCGAGCCGTCCGGCAGTTCCGCCGGTTCCACCAGCACCTGCCCTGCCTGAGCGAAAGCCGCATAGACCGGCAGCTTGGGGCATTGACCGCCGAAGCGGGTCGGAAAACCTTCCGCCCCTGCAACGCGCAGGCGATTGCCCGCATGGTCGATTTCCATCACGAAGAAGGGCTGCGCACTTGCCCCCTGTCGCTGCAAGGTAGTCAGTCGGTTTGCCGCCTGCTGGAATGAAACCCCGAAACGCGTGCGTAGCACATCGACATCATAACGGGCCCGCACGGCTGCATCGCGAAACTGGCGATAAGGCATCATCAAAGCCTGCGCCGCATAGCGCGCCAGTTCGAACCGCGCGATGCGCTTGGCCTCGCCCGACGACAGTTTCAAGCCTTCCGTCTCTGCGCCGATCACCACCTGCATCCGGATCAATGCCGCCTCCATGGCAATTTCCTGCAACTGATCGAAGGGCGACAGACGCTCCGAAATAAACAGCCGCTGCGAATGCCGGTCATAACGCCTGCGCCAGTTCGGCATGGTGGCGACCGGCAACGTGCGAACCGTGATGCCATGCTCGCGGCGCAGCCAGTCCTTCAAGGCGCTGGGTAAATCCCCGTCCGGCTTAAGGAGGGTGTAAAAGCTCTCCGCCTCTTCCTCGATACGAGGATAATGGTTGGCCCGCCGCGCCATCACATCGCGCACTTCATCGAGCGGCAGGCGCGTCGCGGAAAGCTCAGCCCCGCTTCCCTCATGCGACAGCAATTGCGACAAATCGGACAAGCGTTGCTGCTGCTCGCGATAGGCACGGTAAAGTTTCATAATGCCGACGGCAGCATTGGGCGCGGCCTCGCCGATTTCGACCAATTCCTGATCGCCCGGCAGTTCACCGGTCAGAAGTGGATCGGAAAACACTTCCTTCAGCCCCGTGATCGTGGAGCCGCTTTCGGCCTGAAGACTGTCGAGGTCGAGCTTGTAAACACTGGCGAGCTTCAACAGGAGCTGCACCGTCAAGGGCCGCTGGTTGCGCTCGATCAGGTTGAGATAGGACGGCGAAATGCCAAGCGCCTCGGCCATCGCCGTCTGGGTCAAGCCTCGCTCGTTGCGGATGCGCCTGATGCGTGGGCCGGCAAATATCTTGCGTTCGCTCACCTGATCCTCCCGACCCATAACGGCAGTTTTACAATTCATGACAAAATAGCTGTAAAATTCAACTTTGACAAGATTTACAAATTTACAGTGCCATCCAGTCAAAACTCCGACAGCATTACCTCAATTATAAGCTCTTTTTATTGGTTTTTCTGGCGCACTAACAATCTCGATTGTAAATCTGGTCACAGAAAGAGCGCAGACAAATTGCTCTTCCAGAACCAGTCCAAAGTGTGAGGAGACACCGAAATGACAGATTTTTACAGCCTTATTCCTTCGGCACCAAAGGGTCGCTTCGACGGCATCCAGCGTGCGCATACGGCCGAAGATGTAAAAAGGCTGCGTGGTTCGGTGGAGATCAAGTATTCGCTGGCCGAGATGGGCGCCAACCGCCTCTGGAAGCTGATCCATGAGGAAGATTTCGTCAATGCGCTGGGCGCGCTTTCCGGCAATCAGGCCATGCAGATGGTTCGCGCCGGACTGAAGGCAATCTACCTCTCCGGCTGGCAGGTTGCAGCGGATGCGAACACGGCTTCGGCCATGTATCCGGACCAGTCACTCTATCCGGCGAATGCCGCCCCGGAACTGGCCAAGCGCATCAACAAGACGTTGCAGCGTGCCGACCAGATCGAAACCGCCGAAGGCAAGGGACTTTCGGTCGATACCTGGTTTGCCCCCATCGTTGCCGACGCTGAAGCAGGATTCGGTGGTCCGCTGAACGCTTTCGAGATCATGAAAGCCTTCATCGAGGCGGGTGCAGCAGGCGTTCACTACGAGGACCAGCTTGCCTCGGAAAAGAAGTGCGGCCATCTTGGCGGCAAGGTTCTGATCCCGACGGCAGCGCACATCCGCAACCTTAACGCGGCGCGCCTGGCTGCTGACGTGATGGGAACGGCAACGCTGGTTATTGCCCGCACGGATGCGGAAGCCGCCAAGCTTCTGACCTCGGACATTGACGAGCGCGACCAGCCCTTCGTCGATTACGATGCTGGCCGTACGGCGGAAGGCTTCTATCAGGTGAAGAACGGCATCGAGCCATGTATCGCCCGTGCGATTGCCTATGCGCCCTATTGCGATCTGATCTGGATGGAAACATCCAAGCCGGATCTCGAACAGGCCCGCCGCTTCGCGGAAGCCGTACACAAGGCACATCCGGGCAAGAAGCTCGCCTATAACTGCTCGCCGTCGTTCAACTGGAAGAAGAACCTCGACGATGCCACGATTGCCAAGTTCCAGCGTGAGCTGGGCGCGATGGGCTACAAGTTCCAGTTCATCACGCTGGCCGGTTTCCACCAGCTCAACTTCGGCATGTTCGAACTGGCACGCGGCTACAAGGACCGGCAGATGGCAGCCTATTCCGAATTGCAACAGGCGGAATTTGCAGCCGAAGCCAACGGCTACACCGCGACCAAGCATCAGCGTGAAGTCGGCACCGGTTATTTCGATGCCGTGTCACTCGCAATCACCGGCGGCCAGTCTTCGACCACCGCCATGAAGGAATCGACTGAAACAGCACAGTTCAGACCGGCTGCTGAATAACAGCCCGGCGACAAACAGGAGGAACAGTTCCATGAATTCGCCAGCACGCGTCAAGGAAAGAGCAGAAGAACAATCTTCAAGCATGACCACGGATCAGCAGACCGTTATCCGTATGCTCGCCAACGATCTGCATCGCCTCAACTACACCGTCATGAAGGCGGTCGAGGCAGGCGTTTCCGTGGAATTGGTCCGCTCGGCCCGGCATCATGGTGGCGACGGCAACTGGGGTGACCTACTGATCCCAGTCATCGTCACCCACGACAAATGATGATGCTCCCGACTATCGCCGTCGCCGCCATGTTCCTTCATTTTGTGTGCCTTCGGCAGCACGGGAACGGCGACGGCAACCGGGGTGATCTACTGATCCCAGTCATCGTCACCCACGACAAATGATGATGCTCCCGACTATCGCCGTCGCCGCCATGTTCCTTCATTTTGTGTGCCTTCGGCAGGC
>NZ_VDGD01000001.1:0-286172 GCF_024701725.1 Ochrobactrum sp. XJ1 | reverse complement strand
AGCACGGGAACGGCGACGGCAACCGGGGTGATCTACTGATCCCAGTCATCGTCACCCACGACAAATGATGACGGTCCTCGCTCTCATGCTCGCTGCCATGCTCACACACTTCTCTTTTGGCAGCGACACAATGTCCAAACTGGCAGTTGCCCGTAAAATTCGATGAAACAGGGTTGATCTGCCACTCGCTTTATGGTCGGATTTCCTCAACTGACCTCCCCGGCTGGCCCTGCCAGTCGGGGCTTTTTTTTACATAAGAAGATAGTCGACAGGTTGAGGAAGGTCGGGCAGGTTTTCTTCACCCAATGCTTCCCGCAGATTGATTTCGATTGTATCGGCGATGGCCCCGATGGGCAGATCGTTGGGCAATGTCCCGAACGGCTCCTCCAGCTCGTCGCCCAGCGCATCCAGCCCAAAGAAAGTATAGGCCACCAGTGTCGTCGCAAATGGCGTTCCCCAACCAAGCATATCGGCAAAGCCGAACGGTATGAAGAAACAGAACAGATAGGCCGTGCGATGCAGAAGCAGCGTATAGCCGAAAGGAACCGGCGTGAACCGCAACCGCTCGCAGGCCGCTTGAACCTCTGCCAATGCGGACACTGAACTGTCAAGCGTCTGGAAATCGACCGGATGCAGAGCGTCTTTCACACGCATATCCGCCAGAGCAGCACCAAGCCGACGCAAGATGAAATCAGGCTTGTTGCGGCTTTCCGCCAACGCTTTCCGCTCTTCCGCAGACAACCATTTGTCGTATTTGTTTGAGCCACCGGTTTCCTCTGGCCGAAGATGGCTGACCATGGCCTGCGAAAACGCGATCGCATAACGGAGCAGCTTTTCCCGTCCGTCTTCCAGTCCCCGCACGTTCTCCAGCAACAGCGTCTGACGCCCCAGACCGCGCGTCGTATAGACGAGCTTGCCCCAGATTTTGCGAGCCTCCCACCAGCGGTCATAACAGGCGTTGTTGCGGAAGCCGAGAAAGATCGAAAGCGCAATGCCGAGCAGCGCCAAAGCCGTCCCGTTGTTGACGGCTGGCACCCAGCCGGGAAACGCGCGATGCGCCCACACAACCAGCACCGACAGAAGGAAAACCGCAAAAATCTGCGGCAGGATACGCAGGATGATGGAGCCCTTGAGTATGAAGAAGAGCTTCCACAAAGGGGGGCGCGGGCGAACGATCATTTCAAGTGGGTCCGACGAAGATGAGCAAATGCAGCCTATACGCCTTCTTGCAACACACGACCAGAAGCACCCTGTATTTTCTTACCGTATAAGAGAATACAAAATTATATTATTCTAAATAACAGTATTACTTCTCATAAAATTGTTCTGACAAATATTATTTTATCAATTTTCATGGGTGAGAAATGTCAATCCAATCCTTGATAGACAATATTGCCTCAAACGCCAATATAGACCCTGGAACCGCCGAGCAAACAGTTGGTATATTGCTCTCCATCATCCAACACGAGGCTCCGATTGTCGCGCCGCAAATATTCAACCTGATTCCCGGAGCGCCCGCACTGGCACGCGCCAATGATGTGCTCAACCCTGAAAATTATCATGCAGATGGGATCCTCGGAACAGTTTCGAATGTGGCCGGAAATTTTGCGGGCGAGAGAATAGGCGCTCTGGTCTGCGGTCTGGCGGCATTGAAATCCACCGGCATGAGCATGGATCAGGCCAATCAGGCATTCCTGACAGTCATCCGTCATATAAGGCAAAAAGATCGCGAGCTTGTGCGAAAGCTCTTTGCTTTCGTCCCGGCACTGAAAAGCCACTTCAATATTCCGCAAACTGAATCTTGACCGAAAATTCACCGAACTCCAACAAAGCCGCGCCTCATGCATTGACGCCGGTGCACCATTGGTGGTCCCTGCACCCCGATCCGGCGCACAAGCCTGCGGGTCACTTGTGAATGGTTGGTCGTGGAAGCCATAGGGTTTGCTCGCCGACTGCGGTTTGAACCGCCCCTTGCGGGGGCAAGGAATTTGGAATTTTCATGTCTGTTCAGTCTCTCATTGATAGTATCGCCACCAAGATCAACATCGATCCGCAGCTTGCAGAAAAGCTGGCTGGCTCGGTGTTTTCCGTTCTGCAGCACAGCGCACCGGAAATCGGCAACAAGATCTTCGCACTCCTGCCGGATGCCCAGCAGCTCGCCAGCGCCCACGATGTACTTGCAACAGGCACGGGCGGCATTATGGGTGCGCTGTCGGGACTGATGGATAATGTGGCTGGCGAAAAGATGAGTGCGCTTCTCAAAGCCGCTGCCACGCTTCGTTCCAGCGGCCTCTCCAGCGACCAGATCACCGAAGCAGGCGGGCAGGTGATCAATTATGTGCGCGACCATGACCCGCAGCTGGTCGACCAGCTGGTGGCAAACGTACCCGCTCTCAAGGGCCATTTCGGTCTCTGACACATCGATTTTCTTTTGTGTGCGCTTTCTGCGATGGCGCACACAAAAGCTTGCCGGACCCATTTGTCATTGAGGCCGGTCGCAGCTATTATGCCACTATCGAAATCATTTTCTGGTGATTGATGTCTGCTGATACGACGGAAAAGAAGGTTACGCGCGCCCCGCGTCGCCGTACACCTGCCTATGTCAAATCTCTTCGCGGTGTGAAGAACTGGAAGCAGGCGACCGAATGGCTTGCCTGGCGTGACATCGAAGACATCGAATGCATCACCCCTGATCAGGCCGGGGTTGCCCGCGGCAAGATGATGCCGTCGAAGAAGTTCACCTCCAATACCTCGCTGGCATTGCCTTCGGCTGTCTTCATGACGACGATTTCCGGCGACTATCCGGAAGACGGCTACGGCTTTCATTACCCGGAGGATGACGGCGACCTCAAGCTGGTGCCGGACCTCTCGACCCTTTCGGCTGTGCCGTGGGAATCCGATCCGACCGCGCAGGTTATCTGCGATCTTGTCTATCAGGACGGACGCGGGGTGGAATTCACTCCGCGCAACGTGCTGCGCAATGTCGTTGCCGCCTACAGCAAGCGCGGCCTGAAACCGGTCGTTGCTCCGGAAATCGAGTTCTATCTGGTCCGCAAGAACCCCGACCCCGACTATCCGCTGACGCCACCTGTCGGTCGCTCGGGTCGTGCCATTGGCGGCGGTCAGGGCTATTCGATTGCAGGCGTGAACGAGTTCGACGAACTGATCGATGACATCTATCATTTCTCCGAAGGCCAGGGGCTGGAGATCGACACGCTGATCCACGAAGAAGGCGCTGGCCAGCTTGAGATCAACCTGCGCCATGGCGACCCGGTGGAACTCGCCGATCAGGTGTTCATGTTCAAGCGCACCATCCGCGAGGCGGCGCTCAAGCACGACATGTATGCCACCTTCATGGCCAAACCCATTCAGGGCCAGCCCGGATCGGCAATGCATATCCACCAGTCCATCGTGGACAAGAAGACCGGACGCAACATCTTCACCAATGAGGATGGCAGCGAAAGCGAGGCTTTCCGCCATTTTATCGGCGGCATGCAGCGTCATGTGCCGAATGCACTTGTCATGTTCGCGCCCTATGTGAATTCCTATCGCCGCCTGACGCCGGATGCTTCCGCACCCGTCAACGTCAAATGGGGCTACGACAACCGTACCACCGCTTTCCGCGTCCCACGCTCCGACCCCAATGGGCGCCGCGTGGAAAACCGCATCCCCTCCTCCGATGCCAACCCCTATCTCGCGCTGGCGGCTTCGCTTGCCTGCGGCCTGATAGGCCTCGTGAACAAGATTGAAGCTGAACAGCCTGCGACCACCAGCGTCAACACCAAGGAAATCGAACTGCCCCGCGGCCTGATCGACGCGGTGGAGCTGTTTGAGGAAGACACGGAGCTGCGCAATCTGTTCGGCAGTTCCTTCGTCACGACCTATGCCGCCATCAAGCGTGCCGAGTTCGAAACCTTCATGGAAGTCATCAGCCCGTGGGAACGCGAGTTCCTGCTGCTCAACGTCTGACCGGTTCCACATGCCCTACCAAAGCCCAATCTCGCCCGGCATTTCCTGGTACGAAGCGAGTGTCCCTGATCGGCCGCAATATCCTGAAATGGATGGCTCGCGGCAGGCCGATGTCGTTGTCATTGGTGGCGGATATACAGGGCTTTCGGCTGCCTACCATCTGGCGAGACAGGGCGTGGACGTCACACTCATCGACGGAGCGCGGTTCGGCGATGGGGCGTCGGGGCGCAATGGTGGCCAGTTCGGCACCGGCCAGCGCACATGGGCCGAAGATCTTGAAGCGGAATATGGCTTTGAGCGTGCCAAGGCTCTGTTCGACGTGGCGGAAGAGGCCAAGACCTATCTCCTTGCCTTTGCCGACGAACACAGGATCGATATGGAATATGTGCCCGGCCAGATTTCGGTCGTGCACAAGCCGCGCTATCTCAAGTCATATGAGCGCCATGTGGAGTTGATGGCGAGCCGCTTCAACTATCAGCACCTGCGTCTGCTCGACCGCGCTGAAACAGCGAGTCTGCTCGGTTCAGAGCGCTATTTTGGCGGCGTCTACGACGCAGGCACCGGCCATATTCATCCGCTGAAACTGCTTGTCGGAACTGCAAAGGCCGCCCATGCGGCGGGCGCAAAGCTGTTTGAAGACACCAGAGCCACCAAAATCAGCACCGCAAGCGGGCGGGTCGAAGTCGAAACCAATCGCGGAACCATATCGGCGCGAAATGCCTTCATCGCTGTCAATGCTTATGGCGGTCTGCTGGAACCGGTCAGCGCATCGCATGTCATGCCGATCCGCTCCTTCATCGGCGCAACAGTGCCGCTTGGCGACGACAGCCCCATTATTCCGGGCGGTGAATCCATCGACGATTCCCGCTTCGTGGTGCGTTATTTCCGTCGTTCAAAGGACGGAAGGCTGCTGTTCGGCGGGCGCGAAGCCTACACTGCCGACAATCCGCGCGATATCAGCACCCACATCCGCCGCCAGATAGCCGAGATTTATCCGGCGCTGGACAAGGTCGAAATCACCCATGCATGGGGCGGTTCGGTCGGCATTACCATGCCGCGCCAGCCCTTCGTGCGGGAGGTGATGCCCGGTGTCATTTCCGCAGGTGGTTATTCCGGTCATGGCGTCATGCTGGCAAACTATATGGGCAAGCTCTATGCCGAAACCGTTGCTGGCAATCGCGACCGGTTGAAACTGTTCGAAGAACTGCGGATTCCCGCCTTCCCCGGCGGTCGCACCTTCCGCTCGCCGCTGCTGTTCCTTGCCCTGTCGTGGTATGCATTGATGGACAGGATTTAGAGCCCATCCCGAAAAGTGTGAAACGGTTTTCGGAACAAGATGCGCGTATCGATCTGATTGAATAAGATCGATACGCGCTCTAAGCCGTTACTTCGGCTTGTTCGCTGCACGCTCCAGCTTGGTCAACACATCGATCAAATTGGGGGCAAGCTCGCGTATCTCGGCAAGGTGCGCGGCGCTGAGCCGCTCAAGAACCTGCTCGGCCTTGTCGGTCAGCGCCAATGTGTGGCGGCGGCGGTCCGAAGGATCGACCATCCGCATCACCAGATCGGCATCCGCCAGCCTGCCGACCAACTCCGTTGCAGTATGCGGAGCAATGACAAGCCATTCCGCAAGGTTGCCAACCGTCAACGGTGCATCAGCGGCATGGGCCTTGATCGCAAGCAGCGCCTGATGCTGTTGCGCCGGAAGCCCTTCCGCTTCCGCAGCCGTTGCACTGAAACTCATGAACCGGCGCAAACGATAGCGAAGTTCCGCAAGCGCCTGATAGTCGGCTTGTGTCAAAGCATCCGGAGTTTGTTTCACAACAGGCTTCTTCCCTGACCTCGATATAAACACGCCCGTTCGGCTTTTCCGAAGGCGCTTTGCAGCAATCCCTTCCCCAATAGCAAGCCCCTTGCCCAAACACAAAGATGGCAATTGATTTATATCGTATTACGATATATTTAACCCGCCGTTTAGGTGCATCCCGAAAAGTGTGAAGCGGTTTTCGGACAAGATGCGCGTCAAAACAAACATCGAGACGCGCCGATCTGATTCAATCAGATCGATACGCGCTCCAAGACGCTCTCCCCCAAGCTAGCGTATCCGCCGAGAAAGACAGGAGTTTGCTATGGCCCGGCAAAACGAGTTTCGAAGACCGCACGATTTCACCGGCGGCGTCGCGCGCCGCGTCGCGGGCGATTTTACCGCCGACAGGCGAATGCTGCTCCTGATCGCGATGGCGATCGTTATCGGCGCCGCCAGCACCGCTGCCGCATGGGTGCTTGTAAGCCTGATCGCCCTGGTCACCAATCTGGTCTGGTTTGGCCGCATCAGCATTGACCCGGCAACACTGGCGCACCTTTCGCCGTCCTTCTGGATCGTGCTCATCCCCATATTGGGCGGTCTGGCAATCGGGCTGATGGCGCGTTACGGCTCCGAGAAAATTCGCGGGCACGGCATACCGGAAGCGATTGAAGCCATCCTGATCGGCGGCAGTCGCATGTCGCTCAAAGTGGCGATACTGAAGCCACTTTCATCGGCGATCTCAATTGGCACGGGCGGTCCCTTCGGCGCCGAAGGTCCGATCATCATGACGGGCGGAGCTATCGGATCGCTTTTTGCGCAATTGTTTCAGATGAGTTCAGCCGAGCGGAAGACCTTGCTCGTAGCCGGTGCCGCCGCAGGCATGACCGCCATTTTCGGTACGCCCATTGCCGCCGTGATGCTGGGCGTCGAATTGCTGCTCTTCGAGTGGAAGCCCCGCAGCTTCATTCCTGTGGCAGCTGCAGCAGCAGTCGCTCACACAAACCGACCCTTGTTTTTCGAAACAGGTCCGCTGTTCCAGACCCATTTTCATCTGGCATTGCCCTGGTGGGGAATAGTCGCATGTGCCCTGATCGGCATTGTCGCCGGCCTGCAATCCGGCTTGCTCACGACCCTTCTCTACAAGCTGGAGGATGCATTCGAGCGACTGCCCATTCACTGGATGTGGTGGCCGGCAATCGGCGGCATCGCCATCGGCATTGGCGGTCTGATCGAGCCTCGTGCGCTTGGCGTCGGCTATGATCTCATCGACGGTTTCCTCAATGATAAATTTCTGGCAACCACAGTGCTGGTGGTCCTGCTTGTCAAAAGCGCGATCTGGCTCTGCGCTCTGGCATCGGGCACGTCCGGCGGTGTTTTGGCCCCGCTTCTGATTTTCGGCGGCGCGATGGGCTGGCTGCTCGGCTTGATCCTGCCAGGCGGCGAACCCGGCTTCTGGGCGCTGCTCGGAATGGCCGCCATGATGGGCGGCACGATGCGCGCACCGCTGACCGGCACGTTCTTTGCAGTTGAAGTCACTGGCGATTTCGGCCAGATCGTTCCGGTGTTCGTGGCGACGGTAACCGCCTATGCGGTCACGGTTCTTCTGCTCAAGCGTTCAATCCTGACCGAGAAAATTGCGCGGCGCGGACAGCACATTACGCGCGAATATGGCGTAAGTCCGTTCGAGTCCGCCCGTGTGCATGAAGTCATGGTGACGAATGTGGACACGCTACCGGCAAGCATGACCGTGCAGGAAGCCTCTGCCTTTTTTGCCTCGGAAGCGGCACGGCATCGGCTTTATCCGGTCATCGATAACGACCGGATACTGATCGGCATGGTGACGCGCGCTGATGCGTTGGAATGGCAGCGGAAGACGGATTTGTCCAGCCAGACGCTTGCAGATGCCGTTTCCGACACCTCCACACCTGTCGGCCATCAGGACGACAGCGTGGCGTTCATCACCGACATGATGATCGCGACTGATTGTGGACGTATCCCGATTGTGACACGCGACGGAAAACTCTGCGGACTGGTCAGCCGAAAAGACCTCCTGCAACTGAGAGGCCAGATCAACGGCAGTGAAATGGAACGGAAATCCTTCCTGCGCACGGCAGAAGCTGGCTAAACTCGGTTCACGAGAAAGGCGGGGCACCAATCAGCGCCCCGCCTTTCTTACCACCGCCCGGTACTATTCATTATTCTACGCTACGCTTTCACTCGTCTTTGCTGCCAGACGCTGATAGGTTTCCTCAACCACGTCGCGCAGCGGAAGAATGCCGCTCATGCACAACAATGCATGCATGTGCTGGCGGGCACCTTCGTAGCCCATAAGCGGCGCATAGGGCCGCATGATGATATTGGCTTCGTCCGGATATAGTTCCTGATACTCGGCAAAGTTGGTGAAACCCTTGTAGCTGTCGCCGCGCATCAGGTAGGTTTCGACGGCTGCCCCTTCCGCCAGCACTGCATCATGACTGTCGAGAACGATGTTGTAATAGTCGATTGTCGTATCCATCGACACGCGCGCTATGCTCTGGCCGTTGACCAGATCCTTCGCGCGGATCAGAACGCCGTCGATAAGCAGCGCATGGTTGGGCGAAAGGTAAAGGTCGCGCTGCGGGGTTTTGCTGTCGATGGCATAACGTTTGACACGGATCGGCATCACGCTCTCATTCCATTGCGTGCCGCCTTTTCTGCAGCTCTGCCATCCGACCCACTTGACCGGACGCGTCTCACCGCAAGCCGTGGTCACAAGATCACCAACGGATAATGTCTCCACCGCCACCGGGCCGTTGGGCGTTTCGATAAGTGTGCCTTTCAAAAGGCAGTGCGAACCGGAGCCTCCTCCGCCACCATGACCACCATGCCACCATTTCGTGCCCAGGGCTTGCGACGGGCGTGATGACATTGTTGAAGCCAGAGCACCCAGTGCCACAACCTTGGCGGCAGTGGCTGCTGTGAGACCCAGAAAATGTCGTCGCGCACGACTTCGCGGCGAATGCCCGTTCTTTTCTGAAGACATGAATCCCTCCGCTCTTCTCGTTACGGCACCGGCCTGAAAATCAGCGTGGATTTCTAGCAAAGCACGATGCACAGCTTCAAAATCTGAAGCGTCGTTCCGTGTTGCCCGGATCAGCGGCGCTTCAGTGCTTTGCCCCAAGTTAACAAGTCTGATCTTAACTGATCCCGACCTCGAAAAGATTCCGGCAATCAGGTCTAAAGCCTCCTCGAATAGGCGTAAGCCCTACATCGAAAGGTGAGTTTTTCTGCCGTTGAAAGGCGTTGCCGGCGGTTGCTCCTGCTGATCGAAGTTAAGTCGGCTCCTGAAAGTGTGATTTGTAGCGCTCCAGAAAATAGTATACCCCCCTATTCTAATAGAGAGGCTGTTTTCATGAGCGCGCATCATCACTCCCACCATTCCCGGCATCAGCTGAGTTCCAGACACGACCATGTCTTTCTGGGAGAAAACCACCGGCGTAATGAAAAGCGAACCTGGATCGTGATCGCCATCACGACAGCGATGATGATAATCGAGATCACAGCCGGAAACCTTTATGGCTCCATGGCGCTCACTGCCGATGGCTGGCACATGTCCACCCATGCAGCGGCAATGCTGATCGCGGCCCTTGCCTATCTCTATGCGCGCAAGCACGCACATAATTCGCGGTTCACGTTCGGCACAGGCAAGCTTGGCGATCTCGCTGGCTTTGCCAGCGCCATCGTTCTCGCACTGATCGCCCTCCTGATCGGATGGGAAAGCTTCTGGCGCTTCAGTTCCCCGGTAAACATCAATTTTCACGAGGCCATTCTCGTCGCAATCATCGGACTGATCGTCAACCTCGTCTGCGCCTGGCTTCTCAGGGACGATCATTCACACCATCATGGCCATGACCACGATCACGATCACGCGGGTGGCCATGACCAGAACTTGCGCGCAGCCTATATGCATGTGCTCGCCGATGCGCTGACATCGGTGCTTGCCATCGCAGCGCTCCTGCTGGGCAGTCTTTATGGCTGGCTCTGGCTCGACCCGGCAATGGGCATTGTCGGCGCTGCGGTGATCGCACACTGGTCATGGGGGCTGATCAAAGACACCGGCTCGACCCTTTTGGATTATCTGCCCGAAGACGAAGACCTGCCGGACGAGATCGCGGAGATCATCAGCCGCGAAGGCGGAGAGATCGCCGACCTGCATGTCTGGCAACTCGGGCCGGGCCATCACGGTGCCATTGTGTCGATCGTCGCGGAGCAGCCGAAGGCACCGTCCTACTATCGGAACAAGCTTGCGGCGATCCATGATTTGTCGCATGTGACGGTGGAGGTGGAAACGCGCGCTGCCTGAAAATCGCAACATTGCCATGAAGGACCGAAGTTCCCATGACCCACACTATCCGTGAAAAGCAGAAGCTCATCAATCGCGTGCGTCGCATTCGTGGCCAGCTTGAAGGCGTGGAACGGATGCTTGAGGAAGAGAAGGGCTGCGCCGAAGTCATGCAGGTGATTGCGGGCGTCCGTGGCGCGGTCAACGGACTGATGGCGGAAGTGATCGAAGTCCACATCCTGATGCATGTTGCCGATGGCGCCCTTCCGCAAAAGGAACGCGACGAAGGTGCAGGCGAACTCGTCGACGTGGTTCGCGCCTATATGAAATAGACGGTGTGTTGACATCTACCAAAAGCAGGAATAGCAAGGCGGCATGAACAAAGCACTCATCAGCACCCGGTCTTATTACGCCCCGCTCATATAGCGGCGGGTTTGCTTTGTCATAGTTCAACCGCTGCATTGCCAGCGGTTGAGTTTCAAGGACAGCGCCTCTGGCCATGCGGCCCTAAAGAGGTCAGTCCATGTCTTGCGACAATAATCAGCATATAAAAATTGGCATTATCGGCTTTGGTGCATTCGGGCAGCTTATAGCCCGTCACCTGAACCCGTATTTCCAGTTGTATGCCTACGACCCCGTCGCAGACCTTGAACAGACGGTGCTAATGCATGGCGTTACCCTGACCTCCATGGAACAGGTCGCCCGGTGCAATATCGTCATCCTCGCAACGCCGGTCGCGACGCTCGACCGCGTGGTAGCGATGATCGCGCCGCATCTGCGTCCCGGCGCGCTTGTTCTCGACGTCGGTTCAGTCAAGGTCGGGCCTGCCGATATCATGCAGCGCGGCCTGCCCATGCATGTCGATATTGTCGCCACACATCCGCTCTTCGGTCCGCAGAGCGCGCGTGACGGCATTGCCGGTCTGAAAATCGCCGTCTGTCCCGTGCGCGGTACAAAATTTCGCCGCGTTGCAGCCTTCCTGAAAAAGCATCTTGCCCTCGACGTCATCGTCACCACGCCAGAAGACCACGACCGCGAAGCCGCAATGGTTCAGGGTCTGACGCATCTGATCGCCAAGGTTCTGGTGCAGATGGAGCCGTTACCAACCCGCATGACGACAAAGAGCTTCGACCTTATGATGCAGGCGGTCGGCATGGTCCGCCACGATGCACCGGAAGTGTTTCAGACCATCGAGCGCGCCAATCCTTATGCTCCGAAGGTACGCAAACATTTCTTCGCACTTGCCGACCGCATCAACGAAGAACTGGATCATCAATCCCGTCGACACAGCTCGCTTGACGACATGCAACCAATACTCAACGAGAATACAGCTAAACTGCTGAATATGGCCGACGCCTATCCGAAATAATAGGAGTTTATTACTCATCTTTTTTCGTACTGTGCTAACAGCTTGATAATTCCTTCGGCAGATTCGGGTTTTCAACATGGCTTCCACTCAGAAAACCGCATCCATACCGTCAACGGTATGGATTCTTGGTTTCGTCAGCCTGCTGATGGATATCTCGTCGGAAATGGTACAGACGCTGCTGCCACTCTATCTGGTGGCCGGTCTCGGCGCTTCGGCCATGATGGTCGGATTCATCGAAGGGCTGTCAGTCGCCATAGCAACGGTGACCAAGCTTTTCTCGGGCGTCATCTCCGACTGGACAGGCCGAAGGAAGCCGCTTGCCGTCGCAGGCTATGGGCTGGCAGCCATTTCCAAGCTTATCTTCCCGCTGGCAACGACAGCGGGCGGCATCGTAATGGCCAAGGCGATAGACCGTGTTG
Source organism: Ochrobactrum sp. XJ1 (assembly GCF_024701725.1). Taxonomy (NCBI): domain Bacteria; kingdom Pseudomonadati; phylum Pseudomonadota; class Alphaproteobacteria; order Hyphomicrobiales; family Brucellaceae; genus Ochrobactrum; species Ochrobactrum sp. XJ1. Next base: position 274,287 of record NZ_VDGD01000001.1, on the reverse strand, counting down.
GCAAGGGCATACGCGGCACGCCGCGCGATGCCTTGATTGCCGATGTGACACCGCCGGAAATACGCGGCGCAGCCTTCGGGCTACGCAAGTCGCTCGACACGGTCGGCGGCTTCGTCGGTCCGCTCATTGCCATAGGGCTGATGCTCGCAACCGGCGGCAACATCATCACCATTTTCTGGATTGCTGCCATTCCGGCTTTCATTGCGGTCGCGCTTTTAATTGTCGGCATTCGTGAACCGGAAACGCCCTCTAAACGCCCCCTTGCTCGCTCCAAGGGATTTCCACGATTTGCCGATGCGGGCAAGCTGAACGCGACCGTATGGATCGTGATTACAGTTGCATCGATCCTTACCGTGGCTCGTTTCAGCGAAGCATTCCTGCTCCTTAAGGCGCAGGAAGCCGGGTTTGCAGCCGCATGGGTACCGATCACCATGGTTGTCATGCATGCCGTCTATGGGCTGACAGCCTATCCGGTTGGCGCGCTCTCGGACAGGTTGGGGCGCAAGGGCCTGCTTGCCGCCAGTCTCGGCTTCCTGATCGTCGCCGATCTTGTGATTGCCCAATCGACCACGATCTATCCGTTCCTTGCCGGCATCGTTCTTTGGGGCCTGCATATGGGTTTTTCGCAGGGCATTCTCGCAACGCTCATCGCCGACACGGCACCAGGCCACCTCAAGGGTACGGCCTTTGGCATGTTCAACGTGATAACGGGTCTTGTCATGCTTGTCGGCAACATCGGCGCCGGTTGGCTGTGGGAAAGCTATGGCTCCTCGTCCACCTTCCTCGCCGGTGCAATTCTATCCGCGGTTGCGCTGCTTAGTCTGGCGCTGCTGCCCGGCATCGCCGCCCGCAAGACAGGTTAGAGCGGCATTTCGGAGGTCTGCTTGACTGTCTGGCTCGGTACGTCGGTCTTCAGATTCTGAACGCCCTTGATACGGCTCAGATATTCCGACTGGAAGCGGCGGTAATCCTCGATATCCGCCGCCACCACGCGGATCATCGCATCATAATCGCCGAGCATGAAATAGCATTCGAGCACCTGCGGCAGCTTCAGGATTTCCTTGGCGAAAGTCTGAAGCGTTTCCTCATCCTGCTGGTCGAGCCGGATGCGCGTGAAGAAAGTCAGCCCTTTGCCAACCTTGGCCGGGTTCAGCACGGCGACATAACGGTCGATCACGCCCGCCTCTTCCAGAAGCTTCACCCGCCGCAGGCATGGTGACGGCGAAAGGCCGACCTCGCGTGCGAGATCGTTATTGGCGATGCGGCCATCGCGCTGCAACACGCGCAGAATCCGTTTATCGATATCATCCAGCTTCATTGGCGTTCGATTCCATTTATGCTGACCTTATTGGCATTCTCTGCCAAATATTGATGCATAAGGGCATAATTCGCAACCAAATTGCTCAAGAGATTGGTTATAGTCGCGAAACTTCTCAAGCAAACACGCAAGAGACTGAGCAAGGGGCAACCAGTTACCGGTTGGTCAACGGGAAATTTATGGATATTTCACAGGCCTATGTGCCTCAAAAAAGCAGATCCGGGCGCGGCTCGGAATTCCGTCGCGGGGCCGCAGCCGGTCTGCCGGTTCTGCTTGGCATTATTCCCTATGCGCTGGTTCTGGGCGCGCAGGCCGCACAAAAAGGCCTCAGCGTCATCGAAGTCCCCCTGATGACCGGACTGAACTTTGCAGGCGGATCGGAATTCGCAGCCATCCAGCTCTGGACCTCGCCGCCGCATGTCCTGCTGATTGTTGCGATCACCTTTCTGGTCAACAGCCGCCATCTGCTGATGGGCGCGGCTCTGGCCCCCTTCATCCGCCATCTGCCCAAGCGCAAGGCTTTTGCGAGCCTGTTTCTGATGTGCGATGAAAGCTGGGCGCTCGGCCTTGCCGATGCCAAACGTCGCCAGTCGAAAGGCGTCAATCCGGCGCTGAGCCTCACCTTCTATGCCGGCGTGGCCATTCCTTTCTATCTCGCATGGGTTCTATTCACCACGCTGGGTGCCGCCTTCGGGCCGATGATGGGAGACCTGCGCCCTTATGGTTTCGACATGGCATTTCCGGCAGTGTTTCTGGTTCTGCTGGCGGGCATGTGGAAAGGTTTTGCGGCCGCGCGCCCGTGGCTGGTCAGCCTTGTGGTGGCCGCGCTGACCTATCTCACCATTCCCGGCGCCTGGTATGTCGCCGCGGGTGCCTTGTCCGGTCTTGTTGCAGCCTATCTGCTGGCAGGTGAAGAATGATCGATCCATTGGCCGTTCTGACCATCGTTCTGATGGCAAGTGTCACCTATCTCACGCGGATCGGCGGCTATGTGCTGCTGCGCAACCGCACGCTCAGCAAGCGCGCGACGGCGGTGATGGAAGCAGCTCCCGGCTGTGTTCTGATTTCGGTCATCGCGCCCGATTTCGTGTCCGACAAGCCTGCCGACCTGATCGCACTCGCAATCACGATCTTCGCTGCGACGCGCTTTTCCATGCTGCCAACCGTGCTGATCGGCATCGGCGCGGCAGGCGCCTGCCGCTACCTGATCGGGTAAAGCATGTCTCCAAAAAGTGGAGACCGGTTTCGGGACAAAGACATGCTTGAAAGCAAATAAACATGCCTCCCGAAAGCGGGACCAGGTATTGCTCAGTGCAGATGCTTTAGCTTGTCCGGGTTGCGGACCACATAGATGCCGACAATCTTGCCGTCCTCAATATCGAGAGCTGTCGTCTGGATTTCGCCATCGGCTTCACGCGTGATGATGCCGGGCAAACCATTGATGAAGACCGCACGCAAAAGCGTGGACTGGTTGCCACGGAAATAGCCCGCCAGTTTCTCGTGGGTTTTCATCACCTCTTCGAAGCCGAAAACAGGCTTCGGGAAAGCCGGGCGCTTGCCGCCACCATCGGCCTGAAGGTTGACATCTGCTGCCAGCATCGCACCAAGCGCATTCATGTCGCCGCTGCGCGATGCATTGAAGAAGGCCTGCGCGAGTTCGAGCCCGCGCTGCTTATCGACCTGAAAACGCGGACGCTCCTCGCGCACATGCTTGCGCGCCCGTGCAGCAAGCTGGCGGCAGGCAGCGGCATCGCGCTGGATTGTCCTGGCTATCTCGTCGAAATCCAGTCCGAAGACATCATGCAGCAGGAAGGCGGCGCGTTCCAATGGCGAAAGACGCTCCAGCGCCAGCATGAGCGGAAGGGTGACATCGTCATCCGCTTCCTCTTCGACAACCGGATCGGGAATCCACGGCCCGAAATAGGTTTCGCGCTGGTTGCGACCGGATTTCAGAAAATCGAGGCACAGGCGGGTAACGGTGCGACGCAGAAAGGCCTCCGGTTCGCGCACTTCGCTGCGGTCGGCGTTCATCCATCGGATGAACGCCTCCTGCACCATATCCTCGGCATCGGCGACCGAACCCAACATGCGATAGGCAACGCGGATCAGTTTCGGGCGCAGCGGATCGAAGCTGTCAGCTGCATCGCCTTGCAAGGATGTGTCAGCCATCAGACGGCTGCCTTTACTGCCGGCTTCTTGGCTTCCGGCTCGAACCAGAGGCCGAAGCCAACCGCCATGCGGTTCCATCCATTGATGATGTTGATCATCAGCGTAAGGTTCACTTGCTCCTCCTCAGTGAACTGTGCCTGCATGGCAGTGCGGGCGTCTTCCAGATCGTGACCTTGTGACAAACGGGTCAGCGCATCGACCCATCCCAGAGCCGCACGTTCGCGCTCAGAGTAGCACGGTGCTTCGCGCCATGCGGACAACAAATAGATGCGTTGTTCGGTCTCGCCAAGAGAACGTGCTTCAAGCGTATGCATATTGATGCAATTGGCGCAGGCATTGATCTGCGAGGAGCGGATTTTGACAAGCTCGATCAGGCTCGCTTCCAGACTGGATGCGATGGTCATCGAAGCGTTCAACCAGGATTTCATCGTGGCAGGGGCAACATCGAACGGGTTGAGCAGAGGGGTCATGGTATTGTTCCTTTCGGTTCAAGGGGTTCGATAGACATGACGAGACAGCAACGCCGAATGTGACATCCGGTGGAAAAAAATTTGAATGCCCGACATTTTGGTTCTTATGCGATGGAACAAACTGCCTCCCACGAAACCAATCGACGGAACTAATCGCCACGTTATGGTGAAATTGATGTATGAGAACGCCACAAGATAGGCTGCTTTTCCGTGATCTGTTTAAATCCAAACAGCACCAATCCGCTCATCCTTTCCCCGTTTCCTTTCACCTGCTCCCACCTTTCCAACGCCCATCTCCCGGTTCCTCCTTCTACCCTCGCTCCGCCCCCTTGCCCCATCTTCCTGCCTCTCCACATTGACAACATACCAACCGGTCGGTATTATTTAGCAGAGGAGATTTCCCGATCATATCGGGAACCGCTCAGAGCAAGCGACAGCAGGCTGCCACTGAACCGGCGCACGGTTTGCAACACACCTTGCGAGCAGCTGTGCTGTAGTGAGGAGGAACCATCATGAAAAACGCGTCCACCAACAGCAACAGTCCGAAACGTCCCGTCATCACCGCATTTGAAAATTCGCCCGATCGCGGCCGAGGGATGGCGCGTGACATGCCCGTTCGATGGGCGCTTGAAGAGACCGGGCAGGACTATGATGTCCGCCTCGTCTCGTTTGAGGCGCTGAAAGCCCACCCCCATCTCGATCTGCAACCTTTCGGGCAGATACCAACCTATGAAGAGGGCGATCTGGCGCTGTTCGAATCCGGGTCAATTGTGCTTCATATTGCAGAACAGAACCCAGGCCTTCTGCCGGATGACGCCAATGGCCGGGCACGCGCCATCACATGGATGTTCGCCGCGCATAACACCATCGAGCCAGTGATCCTCGAAAGGGAAGTCGCCGGTTTCGTAGAACGCAAGGAAAGCTGGTACGAGCAGCGCATCCCCATCGTGGAAGCGCGTATCCGCAAAAGACTTGATGCCCTTTCCGCCTGTCTTGTCAACAAGGACTGGCTGGAGGGCGCGTTCAGCGCCGGTGATCTTCTGATGGTGACCGTGCTGCGAAGGCTGAAGAGTTCAGGCATATTGAACGACTACCCGAACCTTGCAGCCTATGTCGCGCGCGGCGAAGCCCGCCCTGCCTTCAAGCGTGCCTATGACGCCCAGCACGCGATTTCCCTCGCCGTGTCGAAAGATTGAGCCTGTCTTGGCAGCCATCTATCCGCAGTCGAGCTCGCTCAATATCCATTCCCTGAATGCGCGCACCTTTGGCGTATTGCGACGGGATTTGGGATAGACGAGCCAATAAGATCGTCCATCATCGCCAAGAATATCGAACGGCTGGATAAGCTGGCCGGTAGCGATTTCGATCTGGTGGAAAGCAGGCGTGAGAATGCCCACCCCCTGCCCTGCGACTGTCGCCCGACCTTCAATATGCTGCGCTCCAAGCCGGCTCTGCGTATTGCCTTGCATTTGCGGGTTTTCGATCCCCGCCGCCTTGAACCAGATATTCCACCACGGATCGCTCACATCGATGATCTTGAGCCGCAGGAGGTCCGCAGGTTCTTTCACCCCGCCTATAGTGGCCGCCAAGGCCGGGCTCAGCATGGGCGTGAAACTCGCCTTGATGAGCTGATGCGCCTCCAGCCCCGGCCATTTGCCGAAGCCACTTCTGATCGCGATGTCCACATTGGTCGTCGCAAAATCGATCATGCTGTCGGACGTATCGAGCCGGACCGCGAGTGACGGATGCCGCATCTGGAACGAACCAAGCCGATGCGCCAGCCAGTTGGCGGCAAAAGTGGCAAGAACGCTGATCGACAGCGTACCTTCCGCATCTTCCCGCAGGCTGGCAAAGGCATTGCGCATCGTCTCGAACGCTTCCGTAATCGCGGGAGCAAGCTGCCTGCCAAGTTCGGTCAGTTCCACCTGTCGCGGCATACGTAAGAAAAGCGGTGCGCCGACACGCTCCTCCAATATCTTGATCTGATAGCTGACCGCAGCCTGCGTCATGCCCAGCTCCTCCGCAGCGCGGGTAAAACTTGCATGGCGGGCGGCGGATTCAAAAACGCGAATGGCCGATAAAGGGGGAAGCGCTGTCGTCATGATGCATAAGTCCTCCTTATGCATACTAATCGAGGTTCGATTGGAAAACAAAGGTTTTCAGGCGCATACCTATAGGCAGAATTTAACAAGCAGCTGCCTCCCACAGCCGCTTCATTCGATAGGTGAGATCATGAAAAACGTCGATTCTGCCTGCACAACCGCCACAGCGCCCACGATCAACCACAGACCGGAAAGCGGCTGGAGCGCGCTGTTCTCCCGCCTGTTTTCGCGCAAACGTACTCATATCGTCGTTACCGAACATTCGCCGGAATATCTCTTGCGGGATATCGGCATCGGTGATGGGCGCACGCAATATTATTCGCGAGACGGCCATAAGCTGCCCGAATGGTAATGATTGCGTCACGCACTGATGACGGCAAAGCCCCGCGCCTTGAGCCCGCGCCGGTCCTCGTGCAGACTATTGACGAGGCGGCTGCGGCTTCCGTCCAGATGCGCGCTCATCAACGCCGTCGCCTTGTCGGCATTTCCTTCGCGCACCGCATCGAGAATGGCGCGGTGTTCGGCCCATGCGCGAGCGAGCGCCGCCTCGTCGCGCACTTCCAGCCAGCGCGCCCGTGAGAGGCGCTGCATAGCATCGCGCACGCCACGGCTGAGGAACTCATTGCCGGACAGGCGCGCCAGTTCGATATGAAAATCCATGCCGATCCGGTGCCATTCCTCGCGCGATGTGTCCGCATCACAGCTATCCAGCATCGCCAGAATCAGCTCCACACCGCTGCGATCTTCAAGCGCGCAGGTGAGCTTTAACGCGGCAATTTCCAGCGCTTCACGATAGACACCGATTTGTTCAATTTCGCTGAGATTGATTGGCGAGACCGTCCAGCCGCGCCCTTCACGACAGATCAGGCCTTCCGCCTCCAGCCGCAGAAGTGCTGCCCGGATCGGCGTGCGTGAGGCTTCAAACTGTGCCTCGATCCAGCGCTCGGTCAAACGTTCGCCCGGCCCCAGTTCCAGACCGAGGATCATGTCGCGAAGCTGCGTTTCAACCTGCCTCATCTGTGACATTGGCGACCATTCTCCATTTTAGAGCATAATCCGACCGGAGTGAAACGAGAATCGATAAGATTATGCTTCAAATAAAAGGGCTTAGAGAGCGTTTTGATCTGATACAATCAGAACAAAACGCTCTCTAAGGCAGCGCTGCAATTGACAAGCCTCAACAACAGGCGCATTCATGCATACCGTTTTGGTATCCCAAAATGGAATACATTGCAATCGCGAGACATGACATGAGCACCGCCCAAGCCGCTGCAAGCGACGAAACCGTCGCTGCAGCCCGCCAGGAAAATATGGCCGTCGAAGATAATCACGAGCGCTACTGGAAGCAGAATCTGCTGATCTGCCTCATCGGTTCGTTCACGACGCTCATTGCCATGTCGCTCCTCCTCCCCTTCCTGCCGCTCTATGTGGAACAATTGGGCATCACCGATCACGCGGCAATCGTGCAGTGGTCAGGTATCGCTTACGGCGCCACCTTTCTGGCAGCAGCCTTCGTCGCGCCGCTGTGGGGCAGGCTCGGCGATCGCCATGGACGTAAGCTGATGCTGATCCGCGCCAGCCTCGGCATGGCCATCGCCATGTCGCTGATCGGCATGGTGACGAGCGTCTGGCAGCTGGTGGCGCTGCGCCTGTTCGTGGGCATTGCGGGCGGCTATTCGTCCGGCTCGATGATCCTCGTCGCTACCCAGACGCCAAAAGAAAAGACCGGCTGGGCGCTGGGCGCGCTTTCGGCTGGCATCATGGCGGGCAATCTGGCCGGCCCGCTGCTCGGCGGCGCTTTGCCGCCGCTGATCGGCATTCGCGCAACCTTCTGGCTGGCTGGCGGCGTGATCTTTCTCACCTTTCTGGCCACCACCTTTCTGATACGCGAAGAGCGCAAGCCACCGAAGCCGACCAAAGAGCAGAAGGCGGAATCCATCTGGGCTGCCATTCCTGACAGGAAACCGGTTATCGCCATGCTGGTGACGGGTATGCTGCTGCTTTTTGCCAATATGTCGATTGAGCCGATCATCACCGTCTATGTGATCCAGCTGATGGACGATCAGACGAAAGTGACACTGATTTCCGGCGTGGTAATGGCTGCTGCAGCCCTCGGCAGCATCATGTCGTCCTCGCGACTGGGGCGCCTTGCCGACCGCATTGGCCACACCCGCGTCATCATCGGTGCACTGTCAGTTTCCGCGCTGCTTCTGATCCCGCAGGCTTTCGTGACGGAAGCCTGGCAGCTGATCGGCCTGCGTTTTCTGATGGGGCTGGCGCTGGGCGGATTGCTGCCCTGCATCACCAGCGTCATCCGGCACAATGTGCCCGACCGCGTAGCGGGCGGCATTCTGGGCTATTCCGTCTCGGCCCAATATGTCGGGCAGGTTGCTGGCCCCGTCGCTGGCGGTTTCGTCGGCGGTCACTTCGGCATGCGTTCCGTTTTTCTCGGCACATGCCTGATTATGGCTCTCGGCGCATTTTATAACTGGACCGTCCTGCGCAAGAACCGATAATTTCGGCCATCTCCCGAATCCGCAAAACCCACGGCAGAACCAGAATGACAGCACATATCTTCGCGCCTTTCGCAACGCTTGCCGAAAGGCTGCTGCCTCATGCGCTCGAACATGGCGAGGACGGGTCACATGACCTGTCCCACCTTGCCCGTGTCTGGAAAAATGCCGCTGCGATCCAGCGTCAGGAAGGCGGCGATGCCGAAGTGCTTTGCGCCGCAGCCTTGCTGCATGACTGCGTAAGCGTGGAGAAGAATTCGCCCGACAGAAATCGCGCCTCGCGTCTGGCGGCAGAAAAGGCGACAACGCTGCTGCGCAGTCTCAGCTGGAATGAAACACACATCGACCTCGCCGCCCATGCCATCGAGGCGCACAGCTTTTCAGCCAATATCGAGCCTGTCACGATGGAAGCGAAAATCCTGCAGGATGCGGACCGGCTTGATGCCATTGGCGTGATTGGAGCTGCCCGGTGTTTCTACATTGCGGGCCGCATGGGCAGTGCGCTTTACGACTGGCGCGATCCACACGCCGAAAACCGCCCGCTGGACGACAAGCTTTTCGCGCTCGACCATTTCCGCACCAAACTGTTCGGCCTCGCCTCCGGTTTCAAGACGGAAACCGGAAAGCTCATGGCCGCTGAACGGCACAGTCGGCTGGAAGCCATTTTTGATGACTTCCTTGCCGAAGCCGATGGCTAGATTGAGTAACCACCGTCGATATTCAGTGCCGTCCCCGTCACCATGGAAGCGGCGTCCGAGGCCAGCCAGAGTGCAGCTTCGGCCACATCCTCCGGCGTCGAAAACCGATTGAGGGGAATGGTGGCCTTAAGTGCTGCACGAGCCTCCGGCGTGTCCTCCTCCAGAAACAGTTTCAGTGCCTCACCGTCGCTTTCGGCCGGGCAGATGCAGTTCACGCGGATATTCTTGTCCGCAAGTTCCAGCGCCATCGCCTTGGTCGCGCTGATGATCCAGCCCTTGGAAGCGCTGTACCAGACGAGGCCCTTGCGCGGGCGCAGTGCGGTAGCCGAAGCCGTGTTGATGATGACGCCTCCGCCCTGATGCTCCATGATCGGTACAACGATCTGCGTCGAATAATAAAGCGCCTTCATATTCACGGACGCGATCAGGTCGAAACTGTCCTCCGTCACTTCGGTCAGCGGCATGTTGCGATGCGTAAAACCGGCATTGTTGATCATGATGTCGATGCGGCCGAACGTTTCGAAGGCTGTGCGCGCCACGCGCTCCATGTCGTCCTTGCGCGAGACATCGGCCTGCACGGAAAGAGCATTCTTGCCGATATCGGCAAGCTCATCCTCGACACGCTTCACGTTCACATCGGCGAGAACGACTTTTGCACCTTCGGCTGCAAATCGGCGCGCCATGCCTGAACCGAAGCCCGAGCCGGCACCGGTGATGATTGCGACCTTATCCTGCAGCCTCTTCATGTCATTCTCCTTTGGCAGAACCAAGATACCGTCCAACTTGGCCAAATCACTTGAATCGAGATTGTTTGTTCCAATATGGCCTTAAGATGAACATGTCATGTGTGCACAAGCCGTTAATCCGTCAATTATGGCAGGGCGCCTTCAATTTCGCGAGAATGCGGCATTGCGACTGTTGAATTTAAATCGATTAGATAATAGACAAGGGCAGCGTGAAAATCGCATGCTGCCCACAGGCAGACTGATTTGCGCAAGAAGAGAAGAGAGCGATAGATGACCAGCCAGACAATTCCGGTAGAGCCTTTCGACTGCATCGTGTTCGGCGGTTCCGGCGATCTTGCCGAACGCAAGCTCATTCCGGCACTGTATCAGCGTCAGCGTGCAGGCCAGCTCACCGACCCAACGCGCATCATCGGCGCATCGCGCAGTGCCATGACCGATGAGGAATATCGGCAGTTCGCACGCGATGCCATCCACGAGCATGTGAAGGCTTCGGAAGTCGACGAGAAGGAAGTCGACAAGTTTCTCGCCCGTCTCAGCTATGTGGCGGTCGATGCCAAGTCCGAAGAGGGCTGGGATGCGCTCAAGACGCTGATCGGCAAGAAGCCGGAAAAGATTCGCGCTTTCTATCTCGCCGTCAGCCCCACGCTCTTCGGCGATATCGCCACGCGCCTCAAGGCGCATGGCCTGATTACCCGCGATACACGCATCATCGTGGAAAAGCCGATCGGTCGCGACCTCGAATCCGCCATGGCGCTCAATGATACGCTGGGCAGCGTTTTCCGCGAAGATCAGATTTTCCGCATTGACCACTATCTCGGCAAGGAAACCGTGCAGAACCTGATGGCGCTGCGCTTTGCCAATGCGCTTTATGAGCCATTGTGGAACTCTGCCCATATCGACCATGTGCAGATCACGGTTGCCGAATCTGTCGGCCTTGAGGGCCGCGCCGGTTATTACGACACGGCAGGTGCGCTGCGCGACATGGTGCAGAACCACATTCTTCAGCTGCTCTGCCTTGTCGCCATGGAGCCGCCATCCTCGCTGGAGGCCGATGCCGTCCATGACGAGAAGGTCAAGGTTCTGCGGTCCCTTCAGCCAATTACCAATGTAAATGTCGAAGACTTGACCGTTCGCGGCCAATATCGTGCAGGCGCATCCGCAGGCGGTCCGGTCAAGGGCTATCTGGAAGACCTCGAAAACAACACCAGCAACACTGAAACCTTTGTGGCGCTGAAAGCTGAAATCGCCAACTGGCGCTGGGCTGGCGTGCCGTTCTATCTGCGCACCGGCAAGCGTCTTGCCACGCGCGTTTCGGAAATCGTCGTCACGTTCAAGCCGATCCCGCACTCCATCTTCGGCGAAAGTGCTGGCAAGGTCATCGCCAACCAGCTTGTCATCCGCCTGCAACCGGATGAAGGCGTGAAGCAGTGGATGATGATCAAGGATCCGGGTCCGGGCGGTATGCGCCTGCGTCACGTGCCGCTGGATATGAGCTTTGCCGAATCTTTCAGCGAGCGCAATCCGGATGCCTATGAACGTCTCATCATGGATGTCGTTCGCGGTAACCAGACCCTTTTCATGCGGCGCGACGAAGTTGAGGCGGCATGGCGCTGGGTCGACCCTATCCTTCAGGGGTGGGAATTGAACAGCCAGCCTGTGCAGGGCTACACAGCAGGAACTTGGGGACCGTCATCGTCCATCGCGCTCATTGAGCGTGACGGACGCACATGGCACGAGAGCCTCTAGAGCGCATCCCGAAAAGTGTGAAACGGTTTTCGGAAAAGATGCGCGTCAAAACAAAGAGATAGAGCGGCTTCACGATTTTATCCGATTGAAACCGCTCTGGTTTCTGCTTTGGAAAGGTATGGAATGAGCATTGAACGGCACGATTTTACCAGCGGAACGGAACTGGCGCAGGCATTGTCGGAAGCCATTGCGAACAAGCTGAATGCCGCCATCGCTGAACGGGGACAGGCCACCTTGGCCGTCTCTGGCGGCACCACGCCGCTCAAGCTGTTCGAAGTGCTCTCCCGCAAGATGATCGACTGGAACCTCGTCACGATCACCCTTGTGGATGAGCGTTTCGTCCCCGTCGATAGCGACCGTTCCAACGAAAAGCTGGTGCGCGAGCATCTTTTGCGCGATCATGCGGGCGTGGCCAAATTCGTCGGCCTTTACAATCCGGCGGCGACGGCCGAAACGGCGGCGCTTGCTGCCGCCAGCCGCATCGATGCGTTGCGTCGTCCTTTCGACGTGGTGGTGCTTGGCATGGGCAATGATGGTCATACCGCCTCCTTCTTTCCCGGTGCCGACCGGCTTGATCAGGCGATCAACCCGGAAACAAGGGCGCTTGTGCTGCCGATCCATGCCGAGGGTGCTGGCGAAAAACGTCTGACCCTGACCCTTCCCATCATTGCCGAAGCCGACCTGCTGGTTCTGCATATCGAAGGCGCTGCCAAGCAGGCAACGCTGGAAAAGGCGCTTTCCGGCGATGACGAGAATGAAATGCCCGTGCGGGCTGTCTTCCATCATGCGCGCACACCGATCCAGCTCTACTGGACAAGTTAAATTCGATTCAAGCCAGATTGGCACAGGTGATACCCATGCCCACCGAGACGGCACATAAACGCATTCAGGAAATCACCGCGCGCATTCGCGAACGGTCCAAGCCGACACGCGAAGCCTATCTTGGCCGTGTGCGAGAGGCTTCATCCAACAAGCCAAAACGCGCAGTGCTGGGCTGTGCCAATCTCGCGCATGGTTTCGCCGCCTGCGGCCCGCACGACAAGGCGGCGCTGATCGGCGACGAGATTCCGAACCTCGGCATCATCACCGCCTATAACGACATGCTATCGGCGCATCAGCCATTCGAAACCTTCCCGCAGCTTATCAAGCAGGCTGCACGTGAAGCGGGTGGCGTGGCGCAGGTTGCTGGCGGCGTGCCTGCCATGTGCGATGGGGTTACGCAGGGTTTTGCGGGCATGGAACTGTCGCTGTTCTCCCGCGAAGTGATTGCGATGGCAACCGCCGTCGGCCTGTCGCACGATATGTTCGATGCGGCCGTCTATCTCGGTGTCTGCGACAAGATCGTGCCCGGTCTCATCATTGGTGCGCTGACCTTCGGCCACCTGCCCGCCGTGTTCGTGCCTGCCGGTCCGATGACCAGCGGCCTGCCGAACGATGAAAAGGCCAAGACCCGCCAGCTCTATGCCGAAGGCAAGGTCGGGCGTGCCGAGCTTCTGGAATCGGAATCGAAGTCCTATCACGGTCCCGGCACCTGCACTTTCTACGGCACGGCCAATTCCAACCAGATGCTGATGGAAATCATGGGCCTGCATCTGCCGGGCGCATCCTTCATTAATCCGGGCACGCCGCTCCGCGACGCCTTGACCCGCGAGGCCGCCAAACGCGCGCTGGCGATCACTGCCTGCGGCAATGAATATACGCCGGTCGGCGAGATGCTGGACGAGCGTTCCTTCGTCAATGGCGTCATTGGTCTGAATGCGACCGGCGGCTCGACCAACCATACCATCCACCTGATCGCCATGGCAGCTGCGGCCGGTATCAAGCTGACATGGCACGATATTTCCGAGATTTCGGATGTGGTTCCGCTTCTGGCCCGCGTCTATCCGAACGGCCTTGCCGACGTGAACCATTTCCATGCCGCTGGCGGCATGGGCTTCCTGATCCGCGAACTGCTCGATGGCGGCATCCTGCATGAGGATGTGCGCACCGTGTTCGGCGAAGGTCTGCGTCCTTACGCGATCGAACCGAAGTTGGGTGCTGACGGTACAGTCGTGCGTGAGCCGGTGCCGGAGAAAAGCGGCGACGACAAGGTTCTGGCCAAGATCCATGCGCCATTCCAGCCGACCGGCGGCCTCAAGGTTCTGACCGGCAATATCGGCAATGCGATCATCAAGGTTTCCGCCGTGAAGCCGGAGCGCCAGGTCATCGAAGCGCCCGCCAAGGTCTTCAACGATCAGGCAGAAATGCAGGCCGCGTTCAAGGCTGGCGAGCTGACCGGTGATTTCATCGCGGTGGTTCGCTATCAGGGGCCGAAAGCCAATGGTATGCCCGAGCTGCACAAGCTGATGACGGTTCTGGGCATTCTGCAGGATCGCGGCCAGCGTGTTGCTCTTGTTACCGACGGTCGCCTGTCCGGTGCATCAGGCAAGGTGCCCTCCGCTATCCACGTCACACCGGAGGCTCTCGATGGCGGCGCCATCGGAAAAATCCGCGACGGCGATGTCATTCGTCTGGATGCCGTGAACGGCACTCTGGAAGCTCTGGTCAATGTGGCCTTGCTGAATGATCGTGGCGAAGACCGTCCTGATCTTTCAGGCAACGAGCATGGCATGGGGCGCGAATTGTTCCGCGCTTTCCGCCAAATCGCGGGACGGGCCGACGAAGGCGCTTCGGTGTTCTGAAAACAGTCCGAATGAAATTAAGGCAAAACAGCGATTTCAGCTGTTTTGCCTCTCAAACCATCAAAACCGGAATAAAACTGCGCAAAAAGCGCGGCTCAATTGTGTCAAAAAACTGGCTTTTTCACGCCAGCAGTGCGGCAGGCCGCAGTCAGCGTGTTGGCCATCAGCATGGCGATGGTCATCGGACCGACGCCACCTGGAACTGGCGTGATCGCTCCGGCAACTTTTTCGGCTTCCGCGAAATCGACATCGCCGACCAGTCGCGTCTTACCCTCGCCCCGTTCCGGTGCCGGAATGCGATTGATACCGACGTCGATCACCGTTGCGCCCGGCTTGACCCAATCGCCCTTGACCATTTGCGGGCGTCCGACCGCCGCCACCAGAATATCCGCAGTGCGGGCAATCGCGGGCAGGTCTTTCGTGCGGCTGTGCGCAACCGTAACGGTTGCATTGGCAGCGAGCAGAAGATTGAACATCGGCTTGCCAACAATGTTGGAGCGACCGATTACCACGGCATTAAGGCCCGAAAGATCACGGCCATGGATGCGCTCAATCATGATCATCGCGCCCGCGGGCGTGCAGGGAACGAAAGCCGTTTCAACTTCGCCGGTGCCAAGCTTGCCGACATTGATAAAGTGAAAGCCATCGACATCCTTGTCGGGTGAAATGGTCTGGATCACCCGGCCCGAGTCGATGTGCTTCGGCAGCGGCAACTGCACCAGAATGCCGTGAATGGCGGGATCCTTGTTCAAGCTCTCAATCAGGTCGAGAAGCTCCTGCTCCGACGCCGTTTCCGGCAGATCGTGCTGCACCGAGTGGAAACCGCATTCCTTGGCCTTCTTGCTCTTGGAAGCGACATAGACCTGACTTGCCGGGTCTTCACCGACAATCACCACCGCAATGCCGGGCACGATGCCGGTTGCGGCCACGAGCTTTTCGGTTTCGGTCTTCACCGTGGAAACCACATCCTCGGCGAGCTTCTTGCCATCAATCAATTGAGCCATAGCGAGCGCTCCGTTCTTTTGTGATATCGGGCTTAAGTGTCTGGGAGATACACGACATCTTTTTCGTACACATGCCCATAAGCGTCATGATGCCCGATGACAATTGGCGAATGCGCGACAATGCAGGATTTTATGAAGTTTCAGAACGGAAAGTCCTGCGAGAACCGGTCAGGACTTTGCGACACGGGATGAGCGCACATCATCGATGGCACGACCGAGGGCGGCATTTTCCGTGGTGCTGTTGGTGCCTTCATTCTCGGCTTCCCAGCGCGCATTGGCTTCGCGGATAACGGCAGCAAGCCGGGTTTCGCCATAGGGTTCCAGTACCTCGTCCGGATCGGCTTCGCTTCTGACCGACGATCGGGGCTTGCGACCGGCCAGCATCATCGCAAGAAGGCCAAGCAAAAACCCGCCCAGCAATCCAAGGGCGATAATCCCTTGTGGAGAGAGAGTGCGCGGGTTCGGTTCCGCCATCGCTGGCGTAACGATCCGCACCGTCGCAGCAGACCCCGCCGAGGCAGGTTCGCCCCGTGCCGCACGCATCTGCAAATCTTCAAACAGCGCCTGCTTTGCCGCCGCATCGCGTTCCAGCATCTGCAGGCGTGCTTTGTCTTCGTCCGTGGCAGGCGTCGAGCCGAAACCGGCAATAGCAGCTGCTGCCTTTTGCTCGCGTTCGACTGCATTCTTAAGATCGGCCTGTAACACACTACGCTGGCTGGAAATCTCCTTGTCGATTTCCGCTTCGATCTGGTTCGCGTCAGCCCCCTGCCCTGCAGCGCGATAACGCTCCACCAGAGCACCCAACGCTCCAGATCGCATGGTTTCAGGCACGCCCTTACCGGCGAGGCTCTCCGCAGTCGCGCCGTTCAGGCTGTTGGCCTCCGCTGCGATGCGCGCTGTCTCGGCCTTGCTGTCGGCGAATTCACGTTGAAGTGCGGCCTTGTTGTCGTCGTCGCCAAAATCGCGGCTGACGCGAAAAGCAGTTGCCGCCTGCTGCGCCGCTTCGGCGTCTGTTTCCAGACTTTGCAGGCGCGTCGGAAGATCACCCTCAGACCCGCTCAGTTCCGCGCCACCCTGCAGATGATCGCGAAACGCCTGTGCAACGGCATTGGCCAAAAGTGCTGCCGTTTCCGGCCTGTCAGCCATAGCCTCGACATTGACCGTGCCGCTGTCGAGTGCCTGTGTAAAATCAAGACGCTGGCGCAGCAATTGCGCACCCGACATCTTTTTGTGTCCGGCCAGGGCCGGAGATTGCTGGTCTTCGGGCAACAATAGGGTCAGGCGAAAGTGCAATTCCTCCAGAAATGAAGGAGCGCCGAGATCGGCTGCACGTTCAATGCGCGCCATCTGTGCGGCGCGCTCAAGCACGGCATTCGAGGCAATTTCGCTCCGCCGCTCGGGCGGGAAAACCTGCAAGGATGCTGTCGCGCTATATTGGGGCGGCTCCAGAACAGCATATGCGGTTCCGATAATTCCGCCCAGCATTGTGAAACCCGCCAGAAGCCCCCAGCGACGCCTGCGGCGTGGCAATTGTAGCGGCTTTTCAAGCTTCGGGACGATGGTTGATGTGGGGGCAGCTGGCGCGGATTGCGTCTTGATCGGTGCACCGTCGAGATTGGCTTGCAGCGCCTCCCGCACGGCATTCATCCGGCCCTGCATATCCGCCTTCGGATCAACTCGCTCGCTCGCTTCAGCGTCTAACAAATCCTGTTTGCGGCGGAGCAACTCCTCGCGGCGCCTTTGATGTTCGCGCTCTTCGTCATTGCCTTCGGTCGCGCGAACGGATGGTACAGGCACAAGGAATTCCGGCGCATAGGCCAGAAGTGGGCGCGCAGCAGCACGTCTCCTTTCTCCGTCCCTTTCCACCATCGCTCCGTCCCGTTTTTCACCCGTGGCTATTAATCCAGATTAGTATTCATCATGGCAAATAAATCGTTAAAATTGCAATTATATGTATTGATTCATACAGATAAATCAGGAGGCCGTTGTGAGCACCGAAACGGAATACCCGATCGATCCAGAGCGGCTGAGTGGCATAATCCAGTTTATCCAGAATGCAGAGCGGCTGAAAAGCACTTTGCGATCCGGTCATACCTCACAGGGCCGACCGGAAAGCACCGCCGAACATAGCTGGCGGCTATGCCTTCTGGCTACGCTGTTCGACCGCGAGCTGGGCGATTGCGACCGGCTGAAACTCATCAAGATGTGCATCGTCCACGATCTGGGCGAGGCGATTTCCGGCGATGTGCCCGCAATCCACCAATCTGCCGATGACGGGCGAGCCGAGCGCGAAAAAACGGACCTCATGACGCTGTGTGCCCCGCTGCCGGAGGATCTGCGCGCAGAAATCATGGAGCTGTGGGCGGATTACAGCGAAGGCAAATCGACTGAAGCTATCTTTGCCAAGGGCTTCGACAAGCTCGAAACCATGATGCAGCATAATATCGGGCTCAATCCGCCGGATTTTGATTATGCATTCAATCTCGACTACGGCGTCAAGCAGACAGCGCGCCACCCGCTGCTACGCCAGTTCCGCGAAATCGTGGACGCGGAAACCCGGCGCAATGCCGAAAAGCGTTAGAGCATTTCCTGTTTTGATTGAATCATCGAAAATACTCTATCTCTTTGTTTCTACGCATGTCTTTATCCTATCGTTGCGGGATAAAGACATGCTCTAACTCAACGTCGCGAAGTGGCGCAGTGTGAAGGTGATCTGGTAAATCAGCGCGGCGGCAGCGAAGATCGCATGATAGCGCCGGTTATCCCAGAACACCGCAATCAGACTGAACAGGATAAAGCC
Source organism: Ochrobactrum sp. XJ1 (assembly GCF_024701725.1). Classification (NCBI taxonomy): domain Bacteria; kingdom Pseudomonadati; phylum Pseudomonadota; class Alphaproteobacteria; order Hyphomicrobiales; family Brucellaceae; genus Ochrobactrum; species Ochrobactrum sp. XJ1. The sequence continues at coordinate 256,040 of NZ_VDGD01000001.1, read as the reverse complement.
TGCAACCTGAATCGGATATTCAGTGCCATAGAGCCGGTAGTGATCGGCTCCCTTCAACAACGTATCGATGAAATCAGCCACATAGACCAGCGCCAGAATGCCGAAAAACCACTTGCGCCGGGAAATGAAGTAATCGCGGTAGCCGGTATATTCTTCCATACTGTCGGGGAAGAGCAGCGTGCAGAGCAGGAAATACAATCCGGCATAGAAGATTACGAACAGATACTTCTCGAAAGTCCAGAGCGGAATGGTTCGCAAGCTGAACTCGAACCACCAGAAATGGATGACCGAAAGCAGGATGAAACCCACCCAAGCCAGATGGACCGGGTAAATTTTCTGCTTGCCGGGATGCTGGATAAAGCGTGCCAATCCAGTCAAAAGGCGTGAAACACACAGGCCGAGGATCATGCCTATGATGATGCGGACATGGCCAAAGGCTTCGGCTGGCGGCACACCCGTTGTCAAAGCCGGATCCATTCTTCCCCTCCGAAGCTTCACTCAACTTTGGTTCATATTGGTCGATATATTTTGGGCGATCAATGATTTAACCTCAGAAATTCGTGGATACGCCGCATATACTTGCGGAGTGTAATAAGGCGGGGCTATACCATCGCGGGCCATGTCCAAATGAAATCCAAAGGTGGAACAATCAATATGCATGACACGGTAATTCTGGTCGGTTGCGGCAATATGGGCTTCGCCATGCTGAAAGGCTGGCTCGATAGCGGTATCCTCAAGGCAAAAGACGTTTATGTCGTGGAGCCGACCGAAGCGCTTCGCGATCGCGCCGCTGGTGCTGGCGTCCATGCCTTTGCCGATGCTGAAGCCCTGCCCGGCGATCTGAAGCCGCGCATGGTTCTCGTGGCGGTCAAGCCGCAGGTCATGGCACAGGTTCTGCCAGCCTATAAGCGCTTCGCACCCGCTGCCACTTTCGTCAGTGTTGCAGCCGGTATTCCGGTCGCCCTTTTTGAAAGCAAGCTTGGTCACGATGCAGCCGTGCTTCGCTGCATGCCGAACACGCCTGCCGCCATCGGCAAGGGGATGCTCGTCACCTACAAGAACGCCAATGTGAGCGACGAGAACGAAGTCTTCGTAGGCCGCCTGCTTGAGACATCCGGCAAGGTCGCAAGTGTGGACGATGAAGCGCTGATGGACGTTGTAACCGCCGTTTCGGGTTCCGGGCCTGCCTATGTGTTCCACTTCATCGAGGCGCTGACCGATGCCGGTGTGACCGCCGGTCTGCCGCAGGAAACGGCAGCTTTGCTGGCCATGCAGACGGTGATGGGTGCAGGTGCTCTGGCCGATGCCAGCACGGACACGCCGTCAAAGCTGCGCGAACAAGTGACAAGCCCGAACGGCACCACCGCTGCCGCGCTCGAAGTTCTGATGGGCGGCGACCGCCTCAAGACGCTTGTTGCCGAAGCGGTGGAAGCGGCTCGCAAGCGGTCGGTGGAACTGGGCAAAAGCTAAACTGAGAGACGCGGCACCGCTTCGATGAGCGCCTTTGTAACAGGCGCTTGCGGTGCCGTTATCAGCTCCCGCGTCGGGCGGCATTCAACAATCTGCCCGCGCTCCATCACCGCGATACGGTCCGCCATTTGCGCTGCCACGGCGAGATCATGCGTGATGAAGAGATAGGCCGTCTGTTCCGCTTTCTGTATATCCCGCAAAAGGTTGAGAATGGCACCGCGCACGGTGACGTCGAGCGCCGAAACAGCCTCGTCCAGCACGATCAGCGACGGAGTAGTTGCAAGCGCCCGCGCAATTGCGACGCGCTGGCGCTGCCCACCGGAAATCTCTTGGACGCCGCGCCGGGCCAGTGCCGGATCAAGCCCCACCGCTTGCAGAAGACTGGCAATATCGCGTTTCAGCCCATGAATGCGCAGCGGTTCGCGTAAGAGATCGTAGACGCTCGCACGTGGATTAAAAGCCGAGAGCGGGTCCTGAAACACCATCTGCATGCGCGCCCGCTGCTTGCGGAGACTAGCCCCTTTGAGCGCCAGCCAGTCCTCGCCTTCAAAACGGATTGTACCGCTTGCAAGCGGGTGAAGTCGCAGCAGTGCCCGCGCCAGCGTGGACTTGCCGCTGCCAGACGGACCGACCAGCGCCAGTGTCTCGCCCGGCTGGATCGTCAGGCTGACGCCGTCAAGCGCAAGGGCGTCGCCATAGCGAACCACAAGCTGATCTGCATTCAGAAGCGGATCAGCCATGGGCCGCCTCCAGCACCGGCACGGCGGTGATCAGCGCTTTCGTGTAATCTGTTTGTGGGTCTGAAATGATCGTTCGAGCGGGGCCAAGTTCCACCAGCACACCCCGCCGGAAAACCGCGATGCGATCCGCCAGTCCCGATGCCAAAGCAATATCATGGGTGATGAAGATCAGCGTCATTCCGTCTGCGCGCACCAGTTCCTGCAGAAGAGAGACAATCTCCTTCTGCACAATGGTGTCGAGCGCGCTTGTCGGCTCATCCGCGATCAGCAGGCGCGGCGCGGCGGCAATGGCGAGCGCAATCGCGATACGCTGTTTCTGCCCGCCCGAAAACTGGTGCGGATAGCGCGAAAAACTTGCTTCGGGTTGCGGAATGTGAACCCGCTGTAAAAGGCTTACTGCTTTGGCTTTCGCTGCCGCTCGGTCAATTTTTGTGTGGGCGCGAATGGTCTCGACAAGTTGCGCGCCCAACGTCATCAGTGGGTCGAAGCTCGATGCCGGGTCCTGAAACACGAAGCCAATGTCGCGTCCCGGTAGCGGCTTACCGTCTGCCCATTCCATATTGCCCGAAATGCGTGCATTGCCCGGCAGGAGCGAGGCCAGCGCCAGCGCCAGCGTGCTTTTGCCCGAACCGCTTTCGCCGATGATTGCCAGAGTTTCACCGCGTCGGACATCAAGATCGATGTTCTCCAGCGCCGTTTCACGGCCATAGCGCACGGAAAGCTGTTCCAGCCGGACAATCACCGTCATGACTGCACCTCGCGCCGGGACAAGGCGTTCGTCAGTCCTTCGCCCGCCAGATAGACACCGACGACAGTGAACGCCAGTGCCAGTCCCGGCAGGATCGAAAGCCAGGGCGCAGAGCGCAAAACCGTGCGGCCCTCGGCGATCATGCCGCCCCAGGTGACGCGGTTCGGATCGCCCAAGCCCAGAAAGGACAAGGCCGCTTCGATCAATATGGCGGAAGCGACGATCACCGGCACCAGTGCCAGAACTGGCGGTAAAGCATTTGGCAGAATCTGGCGGAAAGCGATTTCCATCGGATGCATGCCGATGACACGGGCCGAAGCCACATAGTCGCTTTCGCGGATTGTGAGCACCTGCCCGCGTGTGAGGCGCGCAGCCTGCGTCCAGCTTGAAAGTGCAATTGCTGCAATCAGCACCGGCAGCGACGGCCCGGCAATGCTGACCAGCGCCAGCGCCAGCAGAAAGCCCGGCACGGTCTGGAAGGCTTCCGTAATCCGCATCAGGACTTCATCGACGATACCGCCCGCAAAACCGGCCAGCGTCCCGACAGTGCTGCCGAGGACGACTGCGGCGCAGGCTGCGGCCAGCCCGACTGCAAGCGATGTGCGCGCACCATAGAAAAGCTCAGCCAGAACATCACGTCCCAACCGGTCAGTTCCAAGAATAAAATCTGCATTGTCAAAGGGTTGCAGCAGCGGCGTTGAGACAATACTTAAAGGATCTGCGGGAAAGAGTAGCGGAGCGGCAAGTGCTGCCAGCACGAGCAGCACCAGCAGGATTGCACCTGCTATACCCTCACCCGTTCTGAAATAACGTTTAGCCCCGCTCATGCCCTACCGCCTCCGGCAGCGATACGCGGATCAAGCCAGAGATAGATCAGGTCGATAAGGAAATTCACCACAATCACCATGACGGCGCTGATCAGAATGACTCCGAGCAGAAGCGGCGTATCGCGGCTTGCGACGGCCTCCTGTGCAAGCCGCCCCAGCCCCGGCACGGCGAAAACGCTTTCGATCACCACGCTGCCGCCGAGCATGGATGCGGCCTGCAAGCCCAGCACGGTAAAGAGCGGCAACAATGCATTCCGCGCCACGTGGCGCAGGACAATACGCGAATGCGAAATGCCCCTCGCCCGCAAGGCGCGCACGAAATCCATGCGCCATATGTCGGCCATGGCGGCGCGCATGACCCGCAGGTAAAGCGCCAGATAGATCACCGCCAGCGAAACGACCGGCAACACCAGATGGACCGCAATGTCGCCTGCCCGCGCCAACCCGTGCTTGCCGGAGGCAATCGTTTCAATGCCGCTCGACGGCAACCAGCGCAGCCTGATCGAAAACAGGATGACCAGCACGAGCGCCAGCCAGAAACCGGGGATCGCATAAAGAACCAGCGATGCAACGGAAAGAAACCGGTCGCGAAAACTTCCGGGCTTCGCCCCTGCCACGATGCCAAGGAGCGACCCCACGGCAAAAGACAAGGCAGTCGCCGCGCCCATCAAAAGAAGCGTGTTGGGCAGGCGCTCCAGAATAACGTCGAGAATGGGCCGGTTGAAACTGACGGACCAGCCAAGATTACCCTGCACAAGGGTTGCCAGATAGGCCCCGAGCCGATGCCAGACCGACTGATCCAGCCCCCAGCGCGCCCGCATTTCTGCAATCGTTGCCGCATCACCGCCGAATGTTACGGCATAAGCGTCGACGGCATCGCCCGGCGCGCTTTCCAACATAAAAAAGCAGCCGACAATGACAATCACCAGCACCATAATGCTGCCGATCAATCGTTTGCGGAAAAGGGCCAGAATCTGTTTCACGGTGGCAGGATACAATCAATCCACGAGGTTCGTCACTGTTCCAGCCACGTATCCACCCAGTTGGAAACTACCCAGCGCGGATTGCTGGAAACATTCTTCACGCGGTCGCTGGCGACGGTGATGAAACCCCATTCCGCAACATTGATGAGCGGCAAATCTGCGTCCACCATCTGCTGGAACTGATGATAGAGCGCCGTGCGCTTTTTCTCATCGATTTCGCGTGCGGCTTTGGCGATCAGCGCGTCCAGTTCGGCATTGGCATAGCCACCCTGATTGGAAAACGGCACGCCTGCCGGGATACCGCCCTCAACCAGAATTGTCGTGGATATGGCCGGATCACCACGATAAACCGTCGGCGCAATGGCCAGATCAAAATCGTGGTCAGTGTAAACTGCCTTCTGGTGCGCGGCGGAATCGTTGTTGACGATGCGTGCATCGATGCCGACCGCCGCAAGCGCCTGCCGCAGATAATCACCGAACTGTTTCGTTTCGTTGAAATAGGGCGCTGGGAGAAGCTTGAGCGTGAAGCGCGTTCCGTCCTTGCCCCGCTCGTAACCAGCCTCGTCCAGAAGCGCATTCGCTTTCGCGACGTCGAACGGATAGGGCGGCACGTCATCGGTATAGAACTGGCTGTCATAACGCGGCACAGGACCGGTCGAGGTCTTGGCGTAACCGAGGAAAATTGTCTTCACCACGAAATCGCGATCGATAGCATGGGCGATTGCCTGCCGAACCTTCAGGTTCGCCAGTTCCTTGCGGCGGTGGTTGATTTCCACCACGAGCTGGTAGGTCAACGCCTCATAGCCCTTGGAGATGACCGTGAGGCCCGGAACCTTCGAAATGCGGTCCAGATCGGCGAGCGGCACGGCGGAAAAGGCGGCGAGGTCGATTTCTTCGGCCTCCAGCGCGCCAGCCGCTGCGGCGCGATCCGGCAGCACGCGATAGACAATCTCGTCCAGATAAGGCTCACCCTTGCCCCAATAATCGTCGTTGCGTGTCAGCCGGTAATATTCGCCGGTCTTATGTTCGGCATATTTGAACGGGCCGGTGCCTACGAGCTTTTCATTGGCCGGGTTGGCCATGACGTCACTGCCCGCGAAGACATGCTTCGGCAGCACTGCCGTCAGCGCCGGCAGGGCATTGCGGATAAGCTGGAAGGGCGTCGGCTCGGAGAAATGGAAAACGGCAGTGAGGTCATCCGGCGTTTCGACCTTCTCCAGCGCCTTGAACACAACACGGCCCAGGTTTTGCAGCGGTTTCCAGATTTCCATGGCCGAGAACGCAACATCCGCCGATGTGAACGGCTTGCCGTCATGCCATTTAACGCCTTCGCGCAGACGGAACCTCACCGTCAGCCCGTCGGCGGAGCCTTCCCAGCCTGTCGCAAGTCGTGGCGCGAGACCATTTTCGCCCTCGAAGGACGCTTCCGCCAGAGGTTCGATCACCTTGCTTGCGACGAAGAAAACGCCATTGGAGGCCACGATGGCCGGGTTCAGATTACGTGGCTCTGAATCTGCGGCCACGACCAGTCGCCCGCCTTTCTGCGCTTCACCAGCCGCATTCGACCGTTGCGGCCAGACGGCGACAGCGGCCAAAGCGGTCGATCCCGCCAGAAAAGCCCTACGTGACAGAACCAGTTGAGCCATATCCATTGCCCCGCAATCACATTTTCATTTGACGACTTTTTATACCAGTCACCCGTAAATGACAGGATCAAAACCTGTTACCGGAACAATAAATATCGAAAAACACTTCGCTTTCCGGCATCTTTAACCGTCAAGTAAAAATAATATTTCAATTATTTGCTAGCTTATTATTGAAGTATTTCAACCTATGCGTTTGAATTATTTTTTCGATTAAACCCAATTTAAAGAAAATCCCCTCTTGCCAAACAGGGCTTCTTCCGTAGATCATGGTTAATTATGTGTTGTCGTATTTCGTGAGTTTCATTTCGACACGGCACGCATAGACCACTGAAGAGCAATTCATGGCTCTTATTTGAATGCATTTGTACGCCCCATTTCATTCATCTGGCGGCAAATGCCCCCTGAAAGCTGAACCCATTGGAAGAGAGGAAACAGAAATGTCTAGTTTGCTGCCCCCGCTTCATGACGGTCACGCACCGATCTATCTGCATCATGCATTCCAGGATGCGGTCGATGCTTATGAAGATTGGGCTCTGGAAACGACCGAACCGTCCGTTCAGGTCAACGGCAAGGTCACACGGATCAGTGTCATCTTCCGCCGCCTGTGGAACTGCACCGACATGGTGCCGCGCCACACGCTGGAAGCGCTGAGGGATATCGTTCCGACCGGCATCATCCATGCTGAACACTGGAAGGAAACGCCCACATTTGCAGAAGCCGCCCGCATCATGCGTGCCGCTCTGGAAGGGCGCAAGGCACGACGGCTCCCGGTCGTGTGCTGATTTCCTGAAACCATAAAGGAAACGGGCGGATTTTCCGCCCGTTTTGCATTCAACTGCTGATCCTTCGACAAGCTCAGGATGAGGTTCGACAGTTCTGGATGAAGGAAGCCGAGCCTATGCAGCCACCAGCGCTTGAGAGCCTGAATCAAAAAGCTGCATGTGTGTGCGAAAATGGTGATTTTCGAGTACCGGAGCGCAGTGTACTTTTGAGCATGGCCCCCAAAAGTTGCAGACTTTTCGGATAAGACTATGCACCAGAGAAAGCTGCATGAGCGCCGGAACGCAGACAAATTGCCATTTGCAGCCACACAGGATGGCTTTTGGAACAGGCTCTAAACAACAGGATCAAGTTTGCGGAAGCGCACGCGGGCGCTGCGTTCGATGGCGGCAACGGTCAGTTCATCCAGTGTCCAGCGGTCACGCAGCATCTGGAGAAATTCCAGTTCTTCCTGCTCCACATGCAGATCGGCAGCAGCGACTTCGACAGCCAGCGCATAGGCCGTATCGTAGAGACGTTCCGGCAGTGCTTCATGGGCAAGGTCGAGAATTTTTTCCAGGCCGTCTTCATCGGCAAGAAGCGCATAGCAATCATTGGCAATCTGCGGCAGGCGGCCGGTATCGAACCCGCGGAAAACCGGCAGGCGCGTCACCACATTGCCGATGGATTCCAGCTCGGCATCGGTCATGGTGGTGTCGGCGGCAGACGTCGTAATCATAATATAGACGAGTGCATCCTGCTGGGTGATCTTTTTCATCGGGTACTCCTGCACAACAATAGCCGGAATCAACTTCAACGGCCCAAATTGTTTTGAAAGTTAGGAAGCCGCATCCCGTTGCGCAAGGAAATTCGGTCGCAACCGTTGACGGACAGTGGTTGCCGCGCCATAGAGCAGTATGCGCCTCCCTTGCGCGCAAGTTTTCAATGAATAAACTTTCTTCACAGGATTAAACCATGACCTCGCACCGCCTTCCCGAAATCACGCTGACCCCGGAACTGACCGCGGCGGCTGCGGAAGCGAAAGCATGGCCTTTTGAAGAAGCGAAGAAAATCCTCAAGCGCTATGCAAAGACCGGCCTGCCGGAAACGGTGATTTTCGAGACCGGTTATGGCCCTTCCGGCCTGCCGCATATCGGCACGTTCGGCGAAGTGGCGCGCACCTCGATGGTGCGCCACGCCTTTCGCATCCTCACCGAAGACAAGGTCAAGACACGCCTGATCTGCTTCTCCGACGATCTCGACGGCATGCGCAAGATCCCGGACAACGTGCCGGACAAGGCAGCCCTTGAACCCTATCTGCAGATGCCGCTTTCCGCCGTTCCGAACCCGTTCGGTGGCGACTACAAGAGCTTTGCGGACCATAACAACGCCATGCTGTGCCGCTTCCTCGACACTTTCGGCTTCGATTATGAATTCGCCAGCGCGACGGAATATTACCAGTCCGGCAAGTTCGACGCCGTGCTTCTCAAGGCTGTCGAGCGCTATGACGACATCATGAAGGTGATGCTGCCGACGCTCGGCGAAGAGCGTCAGGCGACCTACAGCCCGTTCCTGCCGATCTCGCCGAAGTCCGGTCGCGTGCTTTACGTGCCGATGAAGAGCGTGGATGCCAAGGCTGGCACCATCACGTTCGACGATGAGGACGGCGTTGAAACCACGCTATCCGTCACAGGCGGCAAGGTGAAGCTGCAATGGAAGCCGGATTTCGGCATGCGCTGGGCAGCGCTCGGCGTCGATTTCGAAATGTTCGGCAAGGACCACCAGACCAATGCGGGTGTTTATGACCGCATCTGCGAAATCCTCGGCGGTCGCGCGCCGGAACATTTCGTCTACGAACTATTCCTCGACGAGCTGGGCCAGAAGATTTCCAAGTCCAAGGGCAACGGCATTTCCATCGATGAATGGCTAGCCTATGCGCCGACTGAAAGCCTTGCGCTTTACAATTTTCAGAAGCCGAAGACCGCCAAGCGGCTTTACTTCGATGTCATCCCGAAGGCGGTGGACGAATATTTCACCTATCTCTCGGCCTATGAGCGTCAGGAATGGAAGGACCGGCTGAACAATCCGGTCTGGCACATTCATTACGGCAACCCGCCGAAGGTGAACCTGCCAGTCACTTTCGCGCTGATGCTCAATCTGGTCAGCGCATCGAATGCCGAAAATCCGGCTGTGCTGTGGGGTTTTATCTCGCGCCACGTGCCGGGCGTTACGCCGGAAAACAATCCGGAACTCGACGCGCTCGTCGGCTATGCGATCCGTTACTTCAACGATTTCGTGAAGCCGACCAAGCAGTTCCGCGCGCCGGACGATGTGGAACGCGCAGCGCTCGAAGCGCTGGATGCGAAGCTCGCAACGCTGCCTGCCGGCACCGATGGCAACGACATCCAGAATGCCATTCTCGACGTTGCCCGCGCCATTGAGCGTTATCAGGACCACACCAAGAAGAGCCCGGAAGGCGGTCCCGGCGTTTCGGTTTCCTTCTTCCAGATGCTCTATGAAGTGCTGATCGGTCAGGAACGCGGACCGCGCTTCGGCTCCTTCGTCGCGCTTTACGGCATCGACGAAACCCGCGCGCTGATCAAAAAGGCGCTGGCTGGCGAACTGGCCTAAGTGCCCAGACACTACAGGAAACAGCCCCGGTTTTCCGGGGCTTTTTTCATTGGATGACCGACATTGCCCTGGGTCACATATACCCATGCGCTGAGAAAGCGCCTGATCTGTGGGCTCTGCGCGGTTTCAATACCCTCCGCCGCCCAGCTGCTATCTATCACTCGACCCCAATATGCCTGGGATGATGAGCAACGACGCTTCCTATGCTGAACCAATCCTGTTGATGAGCCATGGTGGCACTCCCGGTCACCTATTCACTTTTGCGCTCCGGCGCCGGAGTATTTCAAAGTAAGTTTAAATATACTCTTGATTGTCATTTTCGACTTTTATTGTATTAACATATGTTAAGCTGGAATAATCTCTATTAAATAATGACACCGGAATATAAACCAAAGATTATTTGGTAATCCCACCATCATCTGTGATAGGATGTATGGATAATATCCAATCTTCACACACAGTGCGAGCATCCCTTTACTCCATCGAATGCTAGATTCGATGGACATTCGGAACTGTCGAGAAGACCTCCGGCGATTGAAGAAACGGAGCCTGCAGTGTCAACCGAGTTTGAAAAGATACGGCGCACAGTGCGCAGACGTCGGACCATGATCATCGTGGCCAAACATACGCTCGTGCGGACATCCATCGTGAAATTCCTGGAATACGAACTTGCCGATTGTAATGTCGTTGGCATGGCCTCTTTAACAGAACTGGTCAAAGCCAGCAGACGTGACATAGCTCTTATTGCGTTGGATCTGGGAGGCAGAGCGATGGATAGCTCCGCACTGCGGGAAGAGCTCCTCACCGTTGAGAGCCACTTTCAAGCGGCGTCGATTGCCCTTTTCTCTGACAAGGACGATGTTCTGCTGGAGTCACAAGCGATTAAAATGGGCGTGCGAGGGTTCTTTACGTCGTCCCTTCCGGTAGAGATCGCTCTGGCTGGCATTCGGCTGGTGCTCGCGGGAGGCATATTCTGTCCGCATCCGCAGGGCGCTCAGAGTACGATTCAAACAACGATCTCCCTCAAAGACAGATCAACGACTGAATTGACCGACGATGGAACCGATAGTGTGAACTACAGCTGGTGCCAGCCAGCCATTACCGGTTTCACACCGCGGGAAGTTGACGTTCTGACTGAGTTGCAGCGCGGTCATTCAAACAAGGTCATTGCTGAGAAGCTCAATCTTTCCGGCAATACCGTGAAGATGCACTTGCAGCATATTATGCGTAAACTACATGTTCAGAACAGAACTGAAGTCGTTCTGTTGCTTGGTGCCAAAGCGACTGCCAATGGGAGCGCCATTCAATAGGCGCAGATAATTCAGTTTTCGCGGAAAGCCCGGTGAAAACTGTCCAGCAATGGCCTGACAGCATAAAGTGCGACACTGCTTTCCCCGGTTTCTATCAGGGCCTGCACAGGCATTCCGGGGATCATTTCCACGTCTCCGGCCTGCATCAGTTCATCGTCGGTCACGCGGATCGTCGCGGCATAGTAGGGCTGCCCGGTCTGTTTATCGATAAGCCGGTCGGCCGAAACATATGTCACTTGTCCTTCCAGAAGAGGCACGCGTCGCTGATCATAGGGCAAAAGATGCACCTGAGCGTTCAAGCCGGGACGCACAAGGTTGATATCCTCGGGCCGAACATGCGCTGACACGATCATGTTGCCATCCTGCGGCACCAGATCCAGCAACGGCTCGCCTGCCCCGATAACGCCGCCCGTCGTGTGAATGCGCAAATCCATGACAATCCCGTTCTCGGGCGCCTTGATATCTGTCCGGATCAGTTGATCGTTGATTGCGCGGTATCGTTCGCTTAACAGGAAAAGCTGGTTTTCGGTCTCGCGCAGTTCCTTTGCGATCTCGTTTTGGCGATCACTCTCCAGCTTGACGAGATTGGCCTGTGCTTCATTGATCACCTGATAAGCGCGGGACATCTGAGCTATGGTCTCTCCCAGCTGTCCATCCAGATCAGCTTTCTCGCGTGCGAGATTCAATACGCTCGTTTTGCGCTCGAGTCCCTTTTTCACAAGCGGGTTTATCATGTCCAGTTGCTGGCGCGTGATCTCGATGCGGGACGACAAGGCCATTTTTTGCGCTGCCAATCCGGTTATCTCTTCCTTCACCTGCCCCATTTTCTCGTGCGTTATGGCAATTTCAGATCGATAGACGTCGCGACGGGCTTCAAATATTCTTCGTTGTCCGACGACAATGGCGTTGACGGCCGGGTTATGCGGCGCGAGTTGTTCCAGCTCCGGTGGAAACAAAAGTTGCATCTCGTTCGCCTGTTCAGCGACCAGCCGAGCCCGGCTCGCCTGTGCGTCCCACAGCTGTCCTTGAATACCGACCAGCTCCGTCCTGGGCTTTGTATCGTCCAGCTTGATCAGAATCTGACCGTTGGAAACCAAATCGCCATTGTGGACATAGATCTGCTGAACAATACCGCCTTCCAGATGCTGAATGGTCTTGCGGCTGGATTCCGCTTCGACAACACCCACAGCGACCGCCGCACTTTTAAGCGGTGCGAAAACTGCCCATATTCCGAAGCCTGCAACGAATATCAATACGAGCAGGTTTCCTGTCCAGGCCACGCCGCGCAGCCTTGGCCGTGATGTAAGCGGCGTTGGCAAAGTGTTTTTCCCAGGCAGCAATAGCGGGAAAGACGGGAGCTTCAGCTGTATTGCCCGCAAATGAGCCAGCAGCAGCGAATACTTCAACGCATTTGCTACCTTCACCGGGAGTTCGATGGGAACGAGGGTCATGACGAGGCATCCCTTACGGTCCAGTTTTCGCGGGGACGCGAAGGAAAGCATCGAAGATTTTCTCGCTATCTCCAAAAGCGCTCACCATACCGTCGCGCATCACAGCGATTTTGTCGGTCACGGGCAGAATGCCCATTCGATGCGTGATGATCACAATTGTAATTTGCCTGCACTTCATGCGCTCTATGGCGTCGAACAACAGCCGCTCACCCTCATAGTCGAGACTGGAATTCGGATCATCAAGGACCACGAGAGGAGGGTTGCCATAGGCTGCGCGCGCCAGTCCCAATTGCTGGCGTTGCGCCCGCAGAAGCAAGGCGCCACCTTCGCCGATATCGGTTTCGTATCCCTGCGGCAATCGCATGATCGTCTCATGCAGCCCGACGAGCTTGGCAGCTTCGATAACCTTACGCGGATCCGAGCTGTCGAGCCGACCGATGACATCTTTGATCGCACCGCCGAAAAGTTCAATATCCTGCGGCAGATAGCCGATATGGCGGGCATTGTCGCAATGGCGAAGCAGTGAAATATCGATGCCGCCCAGAAGAGCACATCCGCAGGTGGGCCGTGAAACGCCGGCCAGAATTCGTCCGAGAGTGGATTTTCCCGATCCTGAAGGGCCGATCAAGGCAACACAATCGCCAGGAGCAACCTGAAACGATACGCCTCGCAGAATGAACCGATCCGATGAGGGGAACCGATAGCCGACATTGTCGAGAACGAGCTGGCCTTTGGGCTCCGGTAGCAGAATGGTTCGCTTGTTGTCTCCGGGTGCAACCAGAGTGAGCATCTTATTCAGGCGGTTGAATGCGCCGCGCACGAAAGCCAGTGCCCGCCACGCGCCTATGGCGCCTTCTACAGGTGCCAGTCCACGCCCCAGCAACAGACTGGCGACAAAAATAATTCCGGGGTTGCTGTTGTTCTGGAGGACGAGCCATGTCGCGGCTCCCATCATCAAAATTTGCGTCAACGCACGCACCGATTTCGAGAATGCCTGAAGTACCTCTGTTCGACGTGCCACCCCGTCCTGAGCCGCTCTGACAGCCTCGGCATCCCGGTAAATGAGGTGAGCTGCGCCATGTTGCATCCCCATCGCGCGGATTACACCGATATATTTGAGAGCCATTGTGAAGCGGGAATAGCTTCGTGCCTGCGCAATATTTGCCTGTTCATTCAATTCGCGCGTCGTGAATTCATTCAACAAGGCCAAAAGCAGCAGACACAATGCACTGCTCAAGCCGATAAACCCGAGGAGCGGATGAACCAGAAAAAGCAGCACAAGAAAAACTGGGGCCCAGGGAATATCGAACAATAGCGCACATGATGGGGAATCCAGAAACTGACGCAAAACGGAAAGGTCACGATAATTTTCAGCGGCTGTTCCGGCATCAGTGCGCGCCGCATATTCAAATGATGCATTCATGACGACAGGACGCAATTGACGATCGAGCCAGCTGCCGATCCGGGAAAGCGCGGCGCGGCGTACGATATCGAGCAGAGACCCGACAATAACGGCTATCGCGATGATGATCGTGAGCATCAACAAAGTATCGACGCTGCGGCTCGACAGAACACGATCATAGATCTGAAGAAGATAGAGGGAGGGAGCAAGCAGAAAGATATTATAGCCGCAGCTATAGGCGAAGACCAAACCGAAGGCACCGGCACACCGACGCAAGGCAGCGACCAATGGGGTCACCGTATAGCGCGCTTGCGTAAATGCCGCTGTCATGTGTCGTCTCCGTCGAGATCTCCATTGTTATCGTAGGTTCACAATACCCATTGGCCTGTGAGGCAATGTCAGCGTATCGGCAATTCCGGGTAAAATGGGGAGCAACGATTTCAACCGTCGCTCCCAAGTCGGATTTCTCGACTACCCAGCAAAAGCCAATCGCCGATCACAGCGGCAAGTGGCTCAGATCGATATCGTGAAAATTGTCGTTAAAGCTGTCGACAAAGTTCGCGATATCGTTGGTCGTCGTAGTGGTTGTTGTGGTCGTCGTTTCCGGATTGGAGTGCACGAGCGCAGAGGAAATATCACCGCCGCGAGCCATGTTCCCATCGCCGCCGTTGCCACCGACCCCTGCAAGGATCGTTGCGTGCTGGTCGGCCAGAAGTTCGGTATATTGAACGGCACTGGTGTCCGCCTGACCGGCTGCTACATTGCCGCCGCTCGAAGAACCCAGACTGCCGTTGGAATTCGCGTCGCCGCCAGCACCGCCAGCACCATTGTTGGTGATGTTGGCGAGAAAGCCATTCGCTGCATCGGCTCCGCCGCCATCTCCGGCATGGCCTGCGTCCCAGCTGGCGTTTAACCACGGGGAATCGCCACTATGCACATCAACGGCTGCGCCTGTTACGTTTTGCGTATTGGCCACGACTGCACTTGGATTGTAATTGATATTCCCAAAATTATAGCCATCAGCACCGTTACCGGCATTAGCGTCGCCTGCATAAACGTCACTGAGATGGATTGTGTCGGAAACTCTCGGAATAGGCATTGTTTAATTCCTCCCTGTTGAGCCCCAGCCCTGTTTCGGATTGAACATCAGTCTTGGTGGTCGGCATTCCCAGATAAGAGATTGGCAAAATCGCGTTACCGACCGCGTTCCAAAGAGTGCGCGTGTTGATGTTGCGGGACTAGCTAGAAATTCGGGTACCTACTTTAGGGTGGGCCAGACCGGAATGTATCAAGCGTGAAGAAGGCCAAGAATGTCGTTTGCAAGAAGCGCATCATGGCTTGTGTCGGTCAGATTATCGTAGCCGCCTGAACCACCGATACCGGCAATCTGTAAAGCATGCTGATCGACAAGCAGATGGTCTATCTGCTGGGCATCAGCGGTTCCGCCAGCGGGAACTGCAATATTGATCGGGTGGAAATACCCGATATTCACGTCCACCATACTGCCCAGGGAAACACCGTCACCACCGCTTCCTGCAGCTGTATTGCCGGTGAAAATTGTGTCCGAGGCCATGTTGAAGCCGCCGCCATTACCGCCGATCCCGGCAATCTGCGTGCCGCCCTGATCGAAAATCACGTTGTTTGTCTGGTGCGCCTCTGCATTGCCGCCAGCGGCAGCGACAGCGATATTGATGGGGGAGAAGATCGCCACGTTCACATCGATCATGGTGCCGGCAAAAACACCCGCGCCACCATGACCCGCATAATTATCACCGGTGAAATAATAGGAATTTCCAGCGTCTGTATGTATCGGAGAGGCCGAAACGGACCCGGCGGCATTATGGTCTCCACCCGAGCCTCCAATACCCGCCATCTGGTCCGCGCCTTGCAGGAAGGCAGCGTTGTTGGTCTGGTTGGCAGACGCTACGGAATTGGATCCGCCTGCAACCGCAGCATTGACGGGAGCAAAAACCGCGACGTCAGAGCTGACAAGTCCCCCGAAGAAAACCCCGGCGCCACCGCTTCCTGCATGATTGGAGGTCGCGCCTTCTGTACCTCCGATCACGGCGTTGCCGTTTCCGCCGTCTCCCCCCATTCCAGCCATTTCAACGACATGCTGATTAATCAATGCATTGTTGAACTGGTCCGCGCCCGCCCCGGCTCCCGGACCGGCAATTGCCGTATTGGACGGAACGAACACAGCGGATGCGTCGCTGCTTATCACACCGACGCTCAGTCCCATTCCACCGCTTCCAGCGGAATTGCCAGTTGTGCCTGAAGCGACACCGAAAGGGAGCCATGTCGGCACGAGCGCCAGATGTCCGGCTGCGGTAGTTAAAGACGTACCTTGAACACCACCTGCAGTGAGGGTCTCGTTGGATATGGGACGTAGTTCATTCATCACCATTTCTCCTCGCCGGGCCCAATTCCCAATGGTGTTGAGAAATATTCGGCTCCATGGCTATTGTGCCGTCAAATGACGCAAAAGAAGAGCCGGTAATTTGTCTACATCTGTTTGGGTGTAATGCACCCTTCGGGTTCCGTGCGGGTAACTTGAGCTTATATGGATCCGCTGCTGGAAACGTGCTCTGCACGGACCATGGCTATACCGACAGCCACCATTTCACATGGCGCGCGACGGTCTGCCCACATTTCGCAAGTGAAACAATTATCTTCATTTGACTTTCTTTTTGTTTTCGATTTTCATTGTTTGGCTTTCACACTCGCAATGGCCGAACGTGTGAACAGGGGGAGGAACATGTCAGTTACGAGTGCGCATGCCCTCTTCTCGGACAGTGGCGATAACGGTGTTCGGCACCATCGCCAAAGCGACAAGCTGCGTGCTTGTCGAAGTCATCCAAACCGAGTTTGTTCAAGCGTTAAAGATCACGGTCGCGCTGCCGCATCTGCTGGCTCGCGCTCATTGAGCGCCGGGTTCGGTGTTGTGTTAAGCTGGATGAAATCCGTTGGGAAACATCCTGTTAACAGCGCCCGGATTGTCGTTGGAACTTGCATGTTTCCTGAGAAAGTGTGGAAGCGGTCCGCAGAACACGGATTGCTCATAAGGGATAAGGCACAGTCCCTGGAAGTTCATATTGAGAGGAATTGCCAATAAGCGCAATAATTCCGACGGTTGGAGGAGGCCTCGGGACATATGCTGGAATTGCGAAATATCTCGAAGACGGTTGGTGGAGCCACCCATATCCATCCGACAAGTCTGGTACTGCCTCGCGGGAGCCTGAATGTGCTGCTCGGACCGACCTTGTCCGGGAAGACCTCGCTCATGCGCCTCATGGCGGGTCTGGACAAGCCAAGTGAAGGCTCGATCCTGTTCGACGGACAGGATGTTACAGGCATGCCCGTGCAGAAGCGCAATGTGGCGATGGTCTACCAGCAGTTTATCAATTACCCGGCTCTGACGGTCTATGAAAACATTGCTTCGCCGATGCGCATCGCCGGAAAGGCACAGTCGGAGATCGACAGCGAGGTTCGCAAGGCGGCAGACCTTCTCAAGCTGACGCCTTATCTGGACCGCACACCGCTTAACCTCTCCGGCGGACAGCAACAGCGCACTGCGATTGCCCGGGCCATTGTGAAAAAGGCCAATCTCGTCCTCCTCGATGAACCGCTGGCCAATCTCGACTACAAGCTGCGTGAGGAACTCCGTGAAGAGCTGCCGCGCATCTTTGCCGAATCCGGTGCGATCTTTGTTTACGCAACAACCGAACCTTCGGAAGCACTGCTGCTCGGCGGCAATACGGCGGCACTTTCAGAAGGCCGCATCACGCAGTTCGGGCGCACAATCGATGTCTATCGCCGCCCGCTCGACCTCGTCACGGCACGAACATTTGCCGACCCGCCCCTGAACACAGCACGCATGGTCAAGTCGGGGGATCGTTTCCTGCGCGCCGACCGCCCGGCCATTGCCGTACCAAGCCAATTGGCTGATATAAGCGACGGTCCACTGACGATCGCGTTTCAGCCACATCATCTGCTGGTCCGTCCGGCGGAAAACGCTACGGTTCCCATTCGGGCCCGCACGCTGGTATCCGAGATCGCAGGATCGGAAAGCTTTATCCATCTCGATTACGAAGGCGACCGCTGGGTCATGCTGGCGCACGGTATCCAGATCGTCGAGCCTGACCGCGAAATCGAGGTCTACCTCGACACGCGACACCTGATGGCATTCGATGAAACTGGCCGCGCGGTTGGCCGCACGGTTGGTTTGGCGGCATAGGAGGGCGACGATGGCACGTATCACTCTCGATCATATCCGCCACGCTTATAATGCGAAGGCGCAAGCCGCAGGCGAATACGCTCTCAACATGGTCAATTACGAGTGGGAGGACGGCAGCGCCTACGCGCTGCTCGGCCCGTCCGGTTGCGGCAAGACAACCCTGCTCAACATCATTTCCGGCCTGCTGCAACCGACTGAGGGGCGCATCCTTTTCGACGGGCAGGACGTAACCGGCCTTGCCACCGAAGACCGCAACATTGCGCAGGTCTTTCAGTTTCCCGTCGTCTACGACACGATGACCGTGTTCGACAATCTGGCCTTTCCGTTGCGCAACCGACGGATGCCGGAAGCGGAAGTGGAACGTCGCGTCAAGGATATTCTGGAAATGACCGATCTCGGCGGCATTGCCGGGCGACGCGCACGCGGACTGACGGCAGATCAGAAACAGAAGATTTCGCTCGGTCGGGGACTGGTACGCGCGAATGTGAACGCAATCCTGTTCGATGAACCCCTGACGGTTATCGATCCGCATATGAAATGGGTGCTGCGCTCGCAGCTGAAACGCTTGCACCGCCAATCGGGTTTCACGATGGTCTATGTCACACATGACCAGACGGAGGCGCTGACATTCGCCGACAAGGTCGTGGTGATGCATAACGGAGAAATCGTGCAGATCGGCACGCCTGCCGAACTGTTCGAGCGCCCGAAGCATACATTCGTTGGCTATTTCATCGGCTCGCCGGGTATGAACCTCATGCCAGCACGGATCGACGGCCAGACTGCCACAGTCGGCGCGCAGGCCATTCCACTGCCCGGCATACCGCAGATTGGCGATGCAAAAAGCATCGAACTGGGCATCCGGCCGGAATTTGTCAGGCTCGGTCGCGAAGGCCTGCCAATCCACATCGACAAGATCGAGGATATCGGGCGCTACCGCATCGTGCGGGCAGGCTTCGAGGGGCAGAAACTCGCCGTCGTGATCGGCGAGGACGACGAGATACCAGCCGAACCGCGCGTGACCTTCGATCCGAAAGCAATCGGCATATTCGCGGATTCCTGGCGCGTGGGAATGGAGGGCTGACCATGGAAAAAAGCTGGAATAACAAAGCCTGGTTCCTGGTCCTGCCGGTGCTGGTGCTGGTCGCCTTTTCCGCCGTCATTCCGCTGATGACGGTGGTGAACTATTCGGTGCAGGATACGTTCGGCAACAACCAGTTCTTCTGGGCCGGGACGGACTGGTTCGAGCAAATTCTTCACTCCGGTCGTTTCTGGGATGCGCTCTGGCGCAATCTCATTTTCTCGTTCATCGTCCTCGCGATCCAGATACCGCTCGGCATCCTGATTGCGCTCAACATGCCGAAAAAGGGCTTCTGGGTCCCCGTCTGTCTGGTCACCATGGCATTGCCCCTGCTGATCCCGTGGAACGTGGTCGGCACGATCTGGCAGGTTTTCGGACGCAGCGACATCGGCCTGCTCGGCTACTACGCCAACTGGCTGGGGCTGGACTACAACTATGTCAACGATCCGTTCGACGCCTGGGTGACGATCATCATCATGGACGTATGGCACTGGACCAGCCTCGTGGTGCTGTTGTGCTATGCAAGTCTCGTATCCATTCCGGATGCCTATTATCAGGCAGCCAGGATCGACGGAGCCTCGCGGTTTTCAGTGTTCCGTTACATCCAGCTGCCGAAGATGAAGCGCGTTTTGCTGATCGCCGTCCTGCTCCGTTTCATGG
The DNA here is from genome assembly GCF_024701725.1 of Ochrobactrum sp. XJ1. Lineage (NCBI taxonomy): Bacteria > Pseudomonadati > Pseudomonadota > Alphaproteobacteria > Hyphomicrobiales > Brucellaceae > Ochrobactrum > Ochrobactrum sp. XJ1. The sequence continues at coordinate 236,098 of NZ_VDGD01000001.1, read as the reverse complement.
ACAGTTTCATGATCTATACCGAGCCCTTCGTGGTGACTGGCGGTGGACCGGGCAATTCGACAACATTTCTGTCGATCGATCTGGTCAAGATGGCGCTGGGTCAGTTCGATCTTGGACCGGCGGCGGCGATGTCGTTGATCTACTTCCTCATCATCCTGCTGCTGTCATGGGTGTTCTACACCGTCATGACCAGTCACGATCAGGAGGTGTGAGATGAACGCCATACAGGGAACTTCCGTGGGCAGTGCACCTGCAATTGCACCGGTCTCAAACGCCGTCCGACAAAAATCGAGCAGACGTGAGAGGTCGCGGTTCGGCTGGCTGATACCGACAATCTACATCGTTCTGCTTCTGATACCGATCTATTGGCTCATCAATATGAGCTTCAAGACCAATCAGGAAATCCTGACGTCGCTGACGCTCTTTCCGCATGAGCCAACATTGCAGAACTATCGCGCCATCTTCACCGACTCCGCCTGGTATTCGGGTTATATCAACTCGATCATCTATGTGGTCATGAACATGGTGATTTCGGTTTCGGTGGCGCTGCCTGCAGCCTATGCCTTCTCGCGCTACCGGTTTCTGGGCGACAAACACCTGTTCTTCTGGCTCCTGACCAACCGCATGGCGCCTCCGGCGGTGTTCGCCCTGCCGTTCTTCCAGCTCTATTCGGCATTCGGGCTCATCGATACACATATCGCGGTCGCACTGGCGCATTGTCTGTTCAATGTGCCGCTGGCGGTGTGGATTCTGGAAGGCTTCATGTCGGGCGTACCGAAGGAAATCGACGAGACAGCCTATATCGACGGCTATTCGTTTCCAAAGTTCTTCGTGAAGATCTTCATGCCCCTGATCGCATCCGGCATCGGCGTGGCAGCCTTCTTCTGCTTCATGTTCTCATGGGTGGAATTGCTCATCGCCCGCACGCTCACGACGACAGACGCGAAACCCATTGCAGCCACGATGACACGCACCGTTTCTGCTGCCGGTATGGACTGGGGGCTGCTCGCTGCGGCGGGTGTTCTGACGCTGATACCCGGTGCGTTGGTGATCTGGTTTGTTCGCAATTACATCGCCAAGGGCTTTGCCCTGGGGAGGGTATGACGATGTTTCATATACCCGACTTCTCATGGATGGCCTGGACCTGGCAGACGGCGGCGTTTTTCTGCGCCATAGCATTTCTGCTGCTGGGCATGGGCGTGTGGGAATATATCTCGCCCGGCGGCTCGCCGCGCAATGGTATCCTGCGCTTCGAGACAACACGCGGCGACCGCCTGTTTATCTCGCTGCTCGGCAGCGCATTCATCAATCTGGCATGGCTCGGGCTGGTTGGTCCGAACCTCTGGTGGGCTCTTGCCATTTCAGTGGTCTACGCCATCGGCGTATTCCGCTTTGTGTGAGAAATCCGGAGCGGAAGGTTTCCGCTCCGCGCAAAATGGGCTCGGGGGACAAACCGCGCCCGGAAGTCGATATGCAATGCACTCGCAAGCTTTGGGAGGATCAACATGCGACGGCATCTAATGACGACTACAGCACTTATCGTGCTGGCAATGACAGGGGCAGCTTCAGCGGGAATGGATGAGGCGAAGCAATTTCTCGACAAGGAAATTGGCGACCTTTCATCCCTGTCGCGCGCCGATCAGGAAAAGGAAATGCAGTGGTTCATCGATGCGGCCAAGCCTTTCCAGGGCATGGATATCAAGGTCGTTTCGGAATCGCTGACCACCCATGATTATGAATCGAAGGTGCTGGCGCCCGCATTTACCGCCATCACCGGCATCAAGGTCACGCATGACCTTATTCAGGAAGGCGACGTCGTCGAAAAAATTCAGACCCAGATGCAGACCGGCCAGAATCTTTATGACGGCTGGGTCAACGACTCCGATCTGATCGGCACGCACTGGCGCTATCAGCAGGTCCGCAACCTCACCGACTTCATGGCCAATGAAGGTAAGGATGTCACCAATCCGGGCCTCGATCTGGACGATTTCATCGGCAGCAAGTTCACGACGGCTCCGGACAAGAAGCTCTACCAGCTTCCCGACCAGCAGTTCGCAAACCTCTACTGGTTCCGCTACGACTGGTTCAACGACGAGAAGAACAAGGCCGACTTCAAGGCCAAGTACGGCTACGATCTTGGCGTACCCGTCAACTGGTCTGCCTATGAGGACATCGCCGAGTTCTTCACCGGTCGCGATGTCGACGGCAAAAAGGTCTACGGCCATATGGACTATGGCAAGAAGGACCCGTCTCTCGGCTGGCGCTTTACCGATGCGTGGCTTTCCATGGCTGGCAACGGTGACAAGGGACTGCCAAACGGTCTGCCGGTCGATGAATGGGGTATCAAGGTTGATGACCAGTCGCGTCCGGTCGGCTCATGCGTAGCCCGCGGCGGCGATACCAATGGACCAGCTTCGGTCTACGCCATCCAGAAATATCTCGACTGGATCAAGGCCTATGCTCCGGCAGAAGCTCAAGGCATGACCTTCTCCGAATCCGGTCCGGTTCCGTCGCAGGGCAACATCGCCCAGCAGATTTTCTGGTACACGGCTTTCACCGCCGATATGGCCAAGCCCGGCCTGCCGGTCGTGAACGAGGATGGCACGCCGAAATGGCGTGTTGCCCCCTCCCCGCATGGCGTCTACTGGAAGGACGGCATGAAGCTGGGCTATCAGGACGTGGGTTCCTGGACCCTCATGAAGTCCACCCCGGATGACCGGGCCAAGGCTGCCTGGCTCTATGCGCAGTTCGTGACGTCCAAGACGGTCGATGTGAAAAAGAGCCATGTGGGTCTGACCTTCATCCGCGACTCGTCCATCCATCATCAAAGCTTCACGGATCGGGCACCGAAGCTCGGCGGTCTGGTCGAGTTCTATCGGTCGCCGGCCCGCGTCCAGTGGTCGCCAACCGGCACCAACGTGCCTGACTATCCAAAGCTGGCTCAGCTCTGGTGGCAGGCGATCGGTGATGCATCGTCGGGTGCAAAAACGGCACAGGAAGCGATGGATTCACTTTGCGCCGAACAGGAAAAAGTTCTCTCGCGTCTGGAACGTGCGGGGGTACAGGGCGACATCGGACCGAAGCTCGCCGAGGAACATGACATCGAGTACTGGAACAAGGATGCCGTTTCCAAGGGTAACCTCGCTCCTCAGCTGAAGATCGAGAACGAAAAAGAAAAGCCGGTTACGGTCAATTACGATGAACTGGTCAAGAGCTGGCAGAAGTAAGCCTTGCGCATAAACACTGTCGGGAAATCCGTGGGATGACACGACAGGCTGAACATTGAACCGCATTGCGTACATTCATTGCGCAATGCGGTTTTCATATCAACTTGAGGACAAGAAGAAGGGCGGCAGGTAATGCCGCCCTTTTGTATTTCAATCACAATCAGCCACGCTGTGAATCGAGCTGTTCGTGGTTCTTTTCGACTTCCTGCGCCTTCAAGTAGCTTTCGATGAGAAGCTGGTAGGGAGGAAAAATCTTGGTGTAGACATTGGCCCATTCCTGCGCATCGTCACGATGCCATGTCTTCTGGAGTTCCGAAGCCACCGCAGCCGTATCCATCGGCACGACACCGGCCTGAACAACACGAGCGAGCGTGATTTCCTGCGCCATCTTGGAATAGGTACCGGATGCGTCCACCACGGCGAAAACCTTGTAACCATCCTGAACGGCACTGATTGCCGGGAAGGCCATGCAAACGCTGGTGATGGTGCCTGCGATGATCAGGGTCTTGCGGCCTGTGGCCTTCACGGCAGCAACGAAATCCGGATTGTCCCATGCGTTGATCTCGCCGCGGCGCGCTACATATTTGGCATGAGGGGCGTTCTCATGAATCTCGGGGATCAGCGGACCATTGGGGCCCTGCGGCACGGATGCCGTGGTGATGACCGGCATCTTGGTCAGCGTGGCCATCTTGGCAAGCGCGGTCGCATGATTGCGCAAAACAGGCATCGGCATGTCTGCGACGGTCTGAAACAGGCCGCTCTGATGATCGATCAGAAGCATGACAGCGTCGTTGGGGTCGATAACCGGACGCTGGCCATTAAAGTTAGCTGGGCTGCTCATTTTTTGTCTCCTTCTTCAGGCTTGGACGTATTCAGGGCCGAAAGCATTTCCGGTCCGGGGATACCCGTGGTTCATACTGACACCAGGGGAATGGATCAGGCAGGAATGGTGCCGAATTTCCCTGTTCGGAAATCCGCGAAAGCATCCTGCAATTCTTCATTTGTGTTCATGACGAAAGGGCCACGCATGGCGACAGGCTCGCCAAGCGGTTCGCCACTCAGCAGAAGGACGGTTGCGTCGCTGTCAGCCGTAATCTCGAAACTGCCACCCTTTCGGTCGAGCAGAACGAATTGCGCATCCCGTGCCGATCTGTTGCCGTTGACGGTGATCGTTCCGCGCAAGATTGCCAGGCCGGTCGTATGTTGATCGGGAAGATCAAACACAACGCTTCCGCCCTGTTTCAGGCGCAGGTCCCATAGATCAATCGGCGTGAAGGTGCGTGCCGGTCCGGCATGTCCGGCATAGTTCCCGGCTATGACACGGACAATTCCAGCTTCATCCGGCAGGGCCACGGTCGGAATATCCCGATCGAGCACCGTCTGGTAAGTGGCGGGCGCGGACTTGTCCTTGGCAGGCAGGTTGACCCAGAGCTGCACCATTTCCAGCGTGCCTCCCTGTTCGGTAAACGCCTTCGAATGGCGCTCCTCGTGCAAAATCCCGGCGGCAGCAGTCATCCATTGTACATCACCGGGACCGATCATGCCTCCGCTTCCAGTGGAATCGCGATGTTCAACTTCGCCCTGATAGACAATGGTCACGGTTTCAAAACCGCGATGGGGATGGCTGCCAACACCGCGCGGGGTTGCCGTGGGTGCAAACTGTTCCGGCCCGGCATAATCAAGATGCAAGAAGGGGCTGATGTGTTCGCCCATTGTCGCATGGGAAACCATGGAGCGAACCGGAAATCCATCACCCACCCAATGGGGCGATGAGCTGCTGTAAATGCCGATAACCTGTCTCATCTCGATCTTCCCGATTTATTTCGTTGCCTTGCGGACACTGAATTGACTGTCTGAGAGCAAAATAAATCTGGAACAAATTGACCGGTAGATCGAAGTTCAGGCTATACTGTCCTGAAAACAGGACAATGAAAGGCCCGGCCATGGCTGATCTCAACGATATGCGGCTTTATGTGGAAGTCGTGGAGCAAGGCGGCTTTTCCGCTGCGTCCCGAAAACTGGATATGCCGCGCTCCAGGCTGAGCCGCCGGATCGCCCTGCTGGAAGATGATCTCGGTGTCAGGCTTATCCAGCGCACCACCCGACAATTTGCCGTGACGGATATCGGCCAGGAATTTTATCGCCATTGTCTGGCGATGATGGTTGAGGCCGATGCCGCACTGGATGTGATCGACAGAATGCGCACAGAACCGCAAGGCACGGTGCGGGTGAGTTGCCCGGCATCGGTCATTTATTTCCAGGTCGGTGAAATGATCGCCCGTTTCATGGCGCGATACCCAAAGGTAAAGATACATCTGGAAAGCACAAACCGGCGCGTGGATGTTATCCGCGAAGGCTTCGATCTCGCTATCCGCGTCCGCTTTCCACCGCTCGAGGATAGCGATCTCGTCATCCGCAAGCTGGCGGAAAGCGAGCAACGACTGGTGGGAAGCCCTGTATTCGTCAAGGAAGGATGCAACGCCGTCCCCGCCGACCTCGTCGACATGCCCGGCCTTGCCTGGGGATCATCCCACAACAGTTTTGAATGGAACCTGCTTGGTCCGAACGGCACCACGGCTGAAATTCCCTATCAACCGCTGCTGATCACGGAAGATATGGTTGCGCTGCGGCTGGCCGCTCTTCAAGGCATCGGCGTTTGCCAGTTTCCTACAATGGTTGTCCGGGATGATATAAAGGCTGGGCGGTTGGTTGATCTTCTGCCCGACTGGGCACCCCGCAGCGGCATCATCCATGCTGCCTTTCCTTCGCGGCGTGGCCTGCTGCCTTCGGTGCGCGCGCTTCTCGATTTTTTGGTCGAAGAGTATGCCGCTTTATCCGCAAGCGAACACAGGTCATGACGACCCAGAGACCTTCTCCGACGTATGGTCTGCCGCTGGCTAAAGAATAGTTTCGTCGATGGCCTTGCGCTGAACGGCGCATTCCCGCGCCAGAAAGTCGATCAGGGTACGCACCGAAGGCAGCAGGCCACGCCTGGATGGAAATACTGCATGGACGATGCCCGCAGCCGGGCGCCATTCGGGCAAGACAGGCACCAATGTGCCTGCGGCAAGGTCACGCCAGATCATCATGGTTGGCAGCTGCACGATCCCGGCACCGTCCAGCACAACCAGATATTGTGAACTGCATCGCGACTGGCGCAACGATATTGAAGGTCTGGGTACGCTGTTTGCAAACCACATTCCAGATTATCGCAACCTGATTACCAGCTACAACACGATGGCATCCGGCAAATAAGCCGCCGCGACAATTCCGGTAAGCGAGCTGTGCTTGTCGGTTGGAACGTTGCAAGAGAACGCCGGGTTATAGCCCGGCATTTTTGTCACTTCTGATGAGTCAGGCTTGAGAAGCTGTTATCGCTTCACGGAGAACGGAGCGCAGCCGTCAACTGCCAGATGCGCCCCGAAAATATGTAGCATCCTGTGCAGTTTCGATTCAGCGTAGGCAGCCGTCCTACCTATGGGACATTGAGTACCGTAATCCGAACTGCATAGCACCAGGCCGTAGTGCCAGCCAGCGAGCCAAACGGCTCGCGTGGCTATGAGAAGCTCTAACGGTTTGCTTCAACACGCATCTCGTTCCGAAAATCGTTCCACATTTTTCGGAATACGCTTTAGTATCAATCAGCCACCCGCTGGAATACCGCGTCGGCGTTTCAGCTGAGGAACAATTTGACGAGCAGCGGCACAACGAGTGACGTTGCAATAGCGTTCAGCGCCATGGCAATCCCGGCGAAGAGCCCAGCCGTCTCATCGACATCGAAAGCACGTGCAGTTCCGATACCGTGCGACGTCAGCCCAACAGCAAATCCACGTGCGGCGTAATCCCTTATCCGCATGGCATTCATGAAAGGGGTGACGACAAGTGCGCCGATGATACCGGTAAGTACGACCAATACCGCGGTTAGCGACGGTGTGCCGCCAAGTGTGGAAGAGATCGCCATGGCAACCCCGGCAGTTGCGGATTTTGGCAGAAAAGAAATCAGCACTTCATTGGAGAGATTGGCCCATTTACCCATCACCACAATGGAAAGAACCGCAAAGAAGGAGCCGACGACCAGCGCTGCTCCCATTGGGATCAGCGCTTGCCGCACCTGATGCCATTGGCGGAATAGAGGCACGGCGATGGCTACTGTGGCTGGACCGAGCAGGAAGTGGATAAACTGGGCTCCTTCAAAGAATCGTCCATAGGGAACATCAAAAATCACAAGCAGGCTGGAAAGCAGCACGATGGAAATCAGTACAGGATTGGCCAATGGATGGCGCTTCAGTCGAACGGAAATATGCGTCGCCGCGATCCATGCGCATAATGTGAGAGTGAGCCACAGCAAAGGTGATGCTGAAAGGTAAACCCATAGTTCCAGTGGATGTTTCATGACGCTACCTCCGCCCCATGAAGCGTTGCACAAGAATGAAGGTCCAGACCGTCACCGCCAATGTGAGAATTGCCGAGATCACCACGATAGCCAGAATTGCCGTGGCCTGCCCCTGAATCTGGCTCCACATAGCCACCACTCCGACCCCCGCCGGGACAAAAAGCAGGCCGAGATTACCAAGAAAACCATCGGCCGCCGTTTCTGCTTCGGCAAAGATACCCCAGTCGAATATCTTGCACAGTTGCATGGCAACGAACAGAAGCACGAGCCCCACAACGGGGCCCGGTATAGGAAGCCCGCTCATGAAGATAAAGCTTTCGCCAAGCAGCTGAAACAACAATAGCAGCGCTATACCCTTGATCATGAAGGCTTCATCTCCGGTTCAAATCTCAAGAGCCAAGGTAACCGACCGGCCGTCCTACCGTCTATACGGTCGGCAGTGATAGTGTTTCTGATTTGCAAGAACATATGCTCGCCGAGCAGGCCCCGGGGCTTTGCTCCCGGCACAGGCACGCCTGAGGTTGGCGGCGTGCAGCACCACAGTCCAGCCGGAAATTCAATATACGGGGTGCCGCCCGAAGCGTTTCTACCGAAGGATCATTGCGCGCGGCGCACGGTTTCCGATGGGAGATAGCCGAAGCGCTGTCGGTAATCCGCTGAAAACAAGCCCATATGATTGAAAGCCCAGGCCATGGCGATACGCGTGATATCCCCCGGCCCGGCATGGCCGCGGACAAGCTCTGCATGCACCTTGTCCAGCCGCATGTTCTTGAACACGCCGAGCGGCGTGTTGCCCCGGACACTGCGAAATGTGCGGTGCAAGGTACGTGCGCTGGTGCCCGTTGCATCGACAAGCTCCTGCAAGGTCAGCTGCTTGTCGAGATTGTCGAGCATGAATTTTTCAGCACGCTGGACATAGCTCGGAACCGCACTCGTCAGCGGCCTTGCGCGCGGCTGCGTGTCGAGCGCCGCCGCAAGCGATGCCATCAGGCTGTCTTCGAGCCGCTCCGACAGACCGCCATGGAAGAATGCTTCCTTATCCTTCTCGATCTCGTTTATGACGAAATGCGCCAGCTGATAGAAGGCATGCCCCACCAGAGTATCGAAGGATACGACGCGCTTGTTATGGGTAAACTGCTCGATGAATTCCTTGCCCCCCAGAATATCGATCTGGGTATCGTTCAGGCTGAAGATCAGCATGCGCGTGGAAGGGTGAAATTCGAGATCAATCGCCGAATGCGCGTCGACCAGCTGCGCATTCATGCCGGACTGATACAACAGCTCGTCACCGCGCCGGTCGCGCGAGACAAAGATACCCTGCAACGGAACCTGCAACAAAGTCATGTCGTTATGCGCTTCGACTTCGATGCGGGCATGGCCGCCAATGCGGATCGCAGTCAGGCCGAAGGGACGCATGCGCCCATGTGAAACTTCCGTCCGGTAGGTCCGGCTGGATTTTTTCGAGATGCGGCAAGGCCTGAGGAGACCCGACATGGTGTCCTGGAACGAATCGATGGACGGCGAAAGCCTGTGCATATAGCTCGTAGTCGGCATCACGATATTCCCCGTATCTCATTTAGAGAGCATTTTATTTTAAGATTAAAGTATCACGCTGGAGCGAGAGCGCAAGCGCCACGAAAATTTTGCACGAAAGCGCGTTTCTGGCGGTTTCCTGTTAGGAATGGCGTTTTGGTGATAGACAGCATTGTTCCCGCTTTTATCGTTGGTCCCAGGCGCCAAAGAGCAGCCACGAAAAAGGGAACCGCGAATGAAAGCGATTATCGTCGGAGGGGGCATCGGTGGCCTCACGATGGCATTGATGCTGCACGCACGAGGCATTGACTGCCAGATTTTCGAAGCAGCACCGGAAGTCCGTGAACTGGGCGTTGGTATCAATGTCCTTCCGCACGCCATCCGCGAACTGGCTGAAATCGGCCTTCTGCCCGCGCTGGACGCCACCGGCATCCGCACCCGAGAGCTGATTTACGCTACACGGCAGGGCCAGGAAATCTGGCGCGAGCCCCGCGGCATCGATGCAGGCTATGATGTGCCTCAGTTCTCAATCCATCGCGGCTATTTGCAGAAACTGCTTTATAATGCCGTCATCGAACGGCTTGGACCGGATGCCGTCATCGCGAACCAGCGCTGCGTGGGCTACACCCAGAACGAGGGTTCTGCCACGGTTCATTTTGCCGAAGGTTCAAAAATTACCTCGGCAACTGCCGACATCATTATCGGCGCGGACGGTATTCATTCCGTCATTCGACATCAGATGTTCCCGAACGAAGCCGGTCTCAAATGGAACGGCGTCATGATGTGGCGCGGCGCTGTTGAAAGCGATCCGTTCCTTGACGGTCGCACCATGATCGTCGCTGGCGGCTTTACGTATAAGCTGGTGCTTTACCCGATAGCCAAGGGCACCACGCCCGGCAAGATTCTCAACAACTGGGTCGTCACCTATCGTCCCGGCGCCGACGGATCGCCTGCGCCGAAGCGCGAGGACTGGAGCCGTCGCGGCACGCATGAAGAACTGATGCCCCATGTCGAAAAATTTGGCATCAATGTCGTGGACCTTGCCGCTTTGGTGCGCGCAACCGATACATTCTTCGAATATCCGATGTGCGACCGCGACCCCGCCCGCTGGTGGACGGATGGCCGCGTGGCGCTGATCGGCGACGCCGCCCATCCGATGTATCCGGTGGGGTCGAACGGCGCGAGCCAGGCGATCATCGACGCACGCACGCTTGCCGACCATCTTGCCGCTGCGGAGCACGGTCGCGCGGCGCTGGCGGCCTATCAGGCAATCCGGCTGCCCGCGACGGCGGAAATCGTCCGGCTCAACCGGCTGGGCGGCCCGGAAGGCGTCATCGATGAGGTTGAACGCCGCGCTCCATCCGGTGTTGCCGATCTGGACGGCGTCATCAGCTTTGCCGAGCGCGAAGCCATTGTTCGCGGCTATGCCGCAAAGGCTGGCTTTTCAACACAGCAAGTCAATCGGGGAGTGTCTCGGGCCTCTGCCTGAAACCTGCGTCGGAATAATTTTTAACGCGCATCTTTTCCGAAAACCGTTTCACACTTTTCGGGGTGCGCTCTAATGAAAGGGAATTCGAGTGACTGTTCTTCAAGCTGGCGTGACCAAATCCGGTTCCTCCGTGGACGGTGTTGTCTGGCATATTCTCGGTCAGACCTATGTGCCCAAGCATGTCTGCGAAAGCTCCATGTCCTGGCACGCAACCTTCCCTCCCGGCACTTTCGTTCCGCCACATATCCACACCACGCAGGAAGAATTCATCTACGTGCTGGAAGGACGCTTCGACCTGCTTCTCGACGGCAAGGAAGCCGTTGCCGAAGCTGGCGATCTCGTCTGCCTACCACGCAACGTGTCGCACGGTATTTTCAACAAGACCGAGCAGCCAGTGAAGTGCGTTTTCTGGGTTTCGCCGACCGCAAAACTTTGGGATCTGTTCGTTCGCATCGACAATGTCGGTGATCCTGCCGAAATAGTTCGCATTGCACCGGCACACGAGGTTGAATTTTTGCCCGCTCCAGCAGAATAATGCATCCGCCCGGCAGAAGTATGGGAGTACATCTGCCGGGTATCAGAGCATTTCCAGCAAAAGTGTGAAGCGGTTTTGCGCCGGATAATGCGAAAGAAAAATAAGACAAAGCAGAACGCTGCAATCGAGGTGGAACAATGAAAATTTCGACGAAAGCGGCCTTCGCGCTGCTCGCCGCAACCATGTTGAACGGAACCGCGCAGGCCGAAGAAGGCAAGATCAAGATCGGTTTGATCTATACGCTGAGCGGGCCAGCGGCCTTGCTGGGCGAACAATCCCGCGACGGTTTTCTGCTTGCCATGGACAAGCTGGGCAACAAGCTCGGCGGCCTCGATGCTGAAATCATCATTCAGGACGATGAGCAGAAGCCGGATATCGGCGTCAACAAGGTCCAGCAGATGATCCAGCGCGACAAAGTGGATTTTGTCGTAGGCCCCATCTTCTCCAATGTCCTGAACGCTATCGTCAAGCCGGCGACCGATTCCGGCACGTTTCTGATCTCGACCAATGCAGGCACGTCCAATCTGGCCGGTAAGGATTGCAACCCCAATCTGTTCGTCACCTCCTATCAGAACGACCAGATGCATGAAGTTTCCGGCAAATATGCCGAAAAGCAGAACTACCAGCGCGTCGTGCTGATCGCCCCGAATTATCAGGCTGGCAAGGACGCTCTGGCCGGTTTCAAGCACTCCTACAAGAACGAAGTCGCGCAGGAAATCTATGTGCCGCTTGGCCAGCTCGACTATTCGGCAGAACTCGCCCAGATCGCAGCCGAACAGCCTGACGCCGTCTACGCCTTCCTGCCCGGCGGCATGGGCGTAAATTTCGTCAAACAGTATCGTCAGGCCGGTCTTGAAGGCACTCCGTTCCTCTCGGCATTCACCGTGGATGAGACCACCCTGCCCGCGCAGCAGGATGCGGCAGTTGGCTTCTTCGCCGGTTCGAACTGGGCGCCGGATCTTGATTCCGCACCAGCCAAGGAATTTGCCGCCGCCTATGAAGCCAAATTCAAGCGCATTCCGGCGACTTTTGCAGTGCAGGCTTATGACGCCGCCATGCTGATCGATGCGGCCGTCAAGCAGGTCAACGGCAATATTGCCGACAAGGATGCCTTGCGGGCCGCCATGAAAGACGCGAAATTCACCTCGCCGCGCGGTGAATTCAGCTTTGGCGACAACCACTTTCCGATCCAGAATTTCTACCTGACCAAAGTCGTCAAGCGTGACGACGGCCAGTTCGCCACGTCCTACGTTGAAACGGTCTTCAACGATTACAAGGATAATTACGCAGCTGAATGCAAGATGTAACCCGGTGGAAGGCGGGTGCTCCGATGAGCCCAGTCCTCTCAATTTCCAAGTCTGAAACAGTTCACGCCAGTTTGTCTGGCGTGAAACGGACTTCAGTACAACGAGTTCCGGACGTCCCCCATGCTCAATCTTTTTCTGCTGCAGTCCCTTAACGGGATTCAGTTTGGCATTTTGCTCTTTCTCGTCGCAGCCGGTTTGACACTGATCTTCGGCGTCATGGACCTCATCAACCTGGCGCATGGCGTTCTTTATATGGTCGGCGCCTATCTGACTGCGACTTTCACTGCCATGACAGGCAGCTTCTTTTACGGCATCCTGATCGCCCTGCCCGTCACCCTTGTCATCGGCATTGTGCTGGAAGTACTGGTCTTTCGACGATTATACGAACGCAGCCATCTCGATCAGGTTCTGGCTACATTCGGGTTGATCCTGATAGTGAACGAACTCGTGAAGATCATCTGGGGCGCGGCTCCGCTCAGCGTGCCGATGCCGGATTCCCTATCCGGTTCCATCCAGCTCTTTGGCAACCTGCGCTATCCCGTCTATCGCCTGCTGATCATCGCTGCTGGCCTCGCCACGGCGGCGGGTCTTTATGTCCTCGTCAATCACACGCGCATCGGCATGTTGCTGCGTGCCGGAGCGACCAATGGCGACATGGTCTCGGCTCTGGGCATCAATATACGCCGCCTGTTCATGGTGGTCTTCGGACTTGGCGCGATGCTTGCAGGCTTTGCCGGTGGCATGATCTCCCCCATTCTCTCCGTTGATCCAGGCATGGGCGATTCCATCCTGATCCTCACATTCGTCGTCATCGTGATCGGCGGCGTCGGCTCCGTGCGCGGTGCTTTCGTTGCGGCCATCACCGTTGGCCTCGTCGATACGCTTGGCCGCACCTTCGGACCGATGCTGCTCCGCAATCTGCTCGATCCGGCCGCTGCCTCCCAGATGGGCCGCACGCTGGTGCCGATGCTCACCTATATTCTGATGGCAGCTGTGCTCTATTTCCGTCCGACAGGTCTCTTCCCGGCGCAGGGAGGAACCCGATGAGCGAGATTACCCATAACAGCACCCGCGATACCGCCATGCCGGAAACGGCAAAGAGCCGAACCTCGCCTTTGCTGGATGCGGGCCCGTGGCTGGTCTTCGCCGCCTTTGCAATCGTTCCGCTTCTCGCATCCGTATTGAACGACAGCTTTCTTCTCGTGATCGTGACACGCATCATGATCTTCGCGCTGGCCGCGCTTTCGCTCAATTTCATCATGGGTTACGGCGCGCTCGTTTCCTTCGGCCATGCTGCCTATATCGGGATCGGCGCCTATGCAGTCGGCATCCTGTCCAGCTATGGCATCGACGATCTGATCCTCCAGCTGGTTGCGGCCATCGTTGTTGCAGCGTTCTTCGCCCTCGTCACCGGCTATATCTCGCTGAGAACCAGCGGCGTCTATTTCATCATGATCACGCTGGCCTTCGGGCAGATGGCCTTCTTCTTCATGGTTTCCCTGTCAGCCTTTGGCGGCGACGATGGAATGACGCTGTCCACCCGCTCAACGCTGTTCGGCAATACGCTGCTTTCCAGCAATCTGGTGCTGTTCTACTTCGTGCTGGCGGTTCTGATGGGCGCATTTTTCATCTTCCGCATGCTGGTGCATTCACGGTTCGGTCGTGTGCTGCGTGGAACGCGGGACAATCCGGTGCGTATGCGCGCCATCGGTTTCTCGCCCTTCTCGTTTCAGCTCACCGCCTATGTGATTGCCGGTGTGGCAGCGGCCATTGCCGGTGTTCTGCTCGCCAACCAGATCCAGTTCGTTTCGCCTGCCTTCATGAGCTGGCAGCGTTCTGGCGAACTGATCGTCATGGTCGTGCTGGGTGGAATGGGCACGCTGATCGGCCCGGTCCTCGGCGCAACCGCCTTCATCGTGCTGGAAGAGGTGCTGGCGCATTTCTCCGAGCACTGGAAACTCGGCCTTGGTCTTTTCCTTGTTCTCGTCGTGCTTTTCAGTCGCGACGGTATCGGCGGGCTGCTCCGCAAGCTGCGTGGAGGTTCCGATGTCGGATGAACTGCTTCAGGTTCATGACCTGCATAAAAGCTTCGGCGCGCTCAAGGTCACGGATGGGGTCAATCTCACCGTCAAACGCGGCGAAATTCACGCGCTGATCGGCCCCAATGGCGCCGGAAAGACGACATTGATCCACCAGCTTTCGGGAAATCTCAAAAGCGACCGCGGTTCGGTCATCTTCGATGGCCGTGACATTTCCGGTCTGCCTATGCCCAATCGTGTCCATCTCGGCCTTGCACGTTCGTTTCAGATCACCTCGGTTCTTGAAGGTTTCAGCGTGCTGGACAATGTTGCACTTGCCGTTCAGGCACGATCAGGTTCGAGCTTCCGCTTTTTTCAGGCGGCAAACAAGGAAGCCGATATCAACGAGCAAGCCATGACTGCGCTTGCTCGCGTCCGGCTGGACGACCGCGCCCATCGCCGGGCCGGAGCGCTGTCGCACGGCGAAAAGCGCCAGCTTGAGATTGCCATCGCGCTCGCCACCGAAGCGCAGATGCTGTTGCTCGATGAACCACTGGCTGGCACCAGCCACGAGGAATCCGTGGTGCTGGTCGAACTGATGCGCGCATTACGTCAGACGCATACGCTGGTTCTGATCGAGCATGACATGGATGCCGTTTTCTCGCTGGCGGATCAGGTGAGCGTCCTCGTCTACGGGCGCGTGATCGCATCGGGAACACCCGCCGCCGTGCGCTCCGACCCGGATGTGCGCGCCGCCTATCTCGGCGAAGAGGAGGCCGCGTGATGCTGAAGGTCGAAGGACTCCAGAACGCCTATGGCCAGTCTCGCATTCTCTTCGGCATCGACTTTGAAGTCAGTGCGGGAGAAGTCGTCACGATCCTCGGCAGAAACGGCATGGGGAAAACGACGACCATCAAGTCGATCTTCGGCTTGCTGCCGCCCAAGGGCGGCAAGGTGTTCGTCAATGGCCATGACGTTACCGGCAAGCCGCCCTATGCGATTGCCCGCGAGGGGCTCGGTCTGGTCCCGGAAGGGCGGCAGATATTTCCGACGCTGAGCGTCGAAGAGAACCTGCTGGCCACCCGGCGTTCGGATGCGCGCTCGTCCAAATGGACGCTGGAAAGCATCTATCGGATGTTCCCACGCCTGAAGGAGCGGCGGCGCAACATGGGCAACCAGCTTTCCGGCGGTGAGCAGCAGATGCTGGCGGTTGGTCGCGCATTGATGACCAATCCGAAAATGGTCGTGCTGGACGAGGCTACGGAAGGCCTGTCGCCGCTCATGCGCGAAGAGATCTGGTCCTGCCTGCGCAACATCAAGGACGAGGGCGAAGCGATCCTCGTCATCGACAAGAATGTCGATGCGCTGGCGCGCTTCGCAGACCGTCATGTGGTCATCGAAAAGGGCCGTGTGGTGTGGAGCGGTGACAACGCCGCCCTTTTGAACACCCCGGACATCAAGGAACGTTACTTGCACGTTTGACCCAGCAGTCGAACGCAAACTGGCATTGACAGGAGACGAGCATGCACCCCAGCGCTCATGTGGACACATTCGTTCTGGATAATCTCCCGGCTGCGGAATTTCTACCGGATATCATCAACCTCGACGCACTCGGCTACCCGGAACAGCTCAATGCCACCACCGAACTGGTGGATGCACATCTTGCAAACGGCAAAGGCGACCGCATTGCATTGCAGGCGCCTGGCGTGCGCTGGACCTATAGCGATCTCGCCGCAATGATCAACAAGATCGCCAATGTGCTGACCGACAAGCTCGGCATGAAAACAGGCAATCGCGTGATGATCCGCTCGGGCAATAACCCGACCAAGATTGCGCTCTATATGGCGATCATCAAAGCGGGCGGCGTTGTGGTCGCGACCATGCCACTCCTGCGCGCCCGTGAACTGGTCCAGATCATCGACAAGGCCGAAATCAGCATTGCCTTTTGCGATCACGCGCTGATCGGCGAGATGCAGAATGCCGTGGCACAGACCGATTTCATTAAAACTCTGGTGACCTGGGAGGGCAATGCAGGCGGAGAGCTTGGGGCATTGCTGGCCGGTGCCTCCAGCGATTTCGAGGCGGTCGCGACACGCGGGGATGATCCGTGCCTGCTCGGCTTCACATCCGGCACCACCGGCTTGCCGAAAGCGACGATCCATTTCCACCGCGACCTGCTGATCGTCTGTGATTGCTATGCACATCATATATTGAACGCGACCGAAGATGACATTTTCATCGGCTCACCGCCGCTGGCCTTTACATTCGGGCTTGGCGGACTGGTCCTGTTTCCCTTCAGGATCGGCGCTTCCACAGTGCTACCGGCAAAAACCGCCCCGCATGACCTCGCGCTCGCTATCGGGGAATATAAACCAACTGTCTGTTTCACAGCGCCGACCGCTTACCGAGCCATGCTTTCGAAGATCGATCAGTATGATCTTTCGTCCCTGCGCAAATGTGTTTCAGCTGGTGAAGCGCTGCCGCTCCCTACTTTCGAAGCGTGGAAGCGTGCGACCGGGCTTTCGCTGGCCGACGGCATCGGCGCGACGGAAATGCTGCATATCTTCATCTCTGCGCCGGAAGACGACATCAGACCCGGAGCGACTGGTAAACCCATCCCCGGTTATGAAGCGCGTGTCATCGATGACAACGGGCAGGAATGCGCGCCCGGCACCCCCGGACGACTTGCCGTTCGCGGGCCGCTCGGCTGCAAATATCTGGCCGACGCGCGCCAGACCAAATATGTCGAGAACGGCTGGAACATCACCGGCGATACCTATATCATGGATGCGGACGGCTATTTCTGGTATCAGGCCCGCAATGACGACATGATCGTTTCTGCCGGATACAACATCGCCGGACCGGAGGTCGAAGCCAGCCTGCTCGCGCATCCAGCCGTGGCGGAATGTGGCGTGGTGGCGGCGCCCGATGACGAACGGGGCTGCATCGTCAAAGCCTATGTCGTGCTGAACGAAGGATATAATGGCGACACGAACTTGCAGGAAGCACTGCAAAGTCACGTCAAAAGCGAACTCGCGCCTTATAAATATCCACGCCTCATATGCTGGGTTTCAAGCCTGCCCAAAACAGAATCCGGAAAATTGCAGCGATCCGCCCTGCGCGCGCAGGCGGCAACCGAAGCCCGCGCCTGACGTGCGGCTTCAAGCATGAAATACGCAGGAGACTTCTGTGCTGCACGACTACGATACCGCTTACGACAATATGAAGGCCATCAGCGATTCCGCCACCTATCCGCCGCGCTGGACGAAACTGGCATCCGGCTTTCGCGAGAAAATGCGCGATCAGGGTCGCTTGATCCCTGACATCGCCTATGCCGACGGCGCGCGGAACCATTATGACCTCTTCCTGCCGGAAGGCACGGCCAAGGGCACACTTGTTTATGTCCATGGCGGCTATTGGAAGGGGCTGGACAAAAGCTTCTGGTCACATCTGGCGCAAGGCGCGCTTGCGCGCGGATATCGCGTTGCCATGCCAAGCTATACGCTGTGCCCCGAAGCACGCATTTCCGGTATCACACGGGAAATTGGCCGCTTTATCGACCATCTGGCGCAGGAAGTGGACGGCGATATCGCCTTGACCGGCCATTCCGCCGGAGGGCATCTGGTCAGCCGCATGGCGTGCGAAAATGCGCCCATTGCCGTCGCAACGGCGGAACGGATCAAGCGTGTTCTTTCTATCAGCGGGCTGCACGATTTACGCCCGCTTCTCAAAACCGCGATGAACGATATTTTCTCTATGGACGAGGCCGAAGCTGTCGCGGAGAGCGCGGCACTCCAGCGCCCGCGTACAGATATTGCCGTTCATTGCTGCGTCGGCGGCGATGAGCTGATGGAGTTCCGGCGACAAAATGCGCTGCTGGAAAACATCTGGTACGGGTTGGGAATAGAAACCAGCGCTTGGGAAATCGATGGCACGCATCATTGCAATGTCATCGACACGCTGTGCGATCCCGAAAGCCGCGCCGTTAAATTCCTCTGCCCTTAGTAACGCGGAAAGCGTTTTCAGAAATGCTCTATGGGAAGGCCGCGCCGTTCCTGTCCCGACAGGACAAATCCGGCCGGCTCGGCTTTCCTCCCACCGCTCATGCGGTTGATCAGGACGGCCACTTCGGTTCTGTTGCGAACACCGAAACGCTTGATCAGATCGTCGACATAATCCTTCACCGTATGGGGTGAAAGCTCCAGATGTCGGGCAATCTGCTTGTTGGTATTGCCAGCTGCAAGCAACCGGGCGACCGTCGATAGGCGCGGCGACAGGTTGGTCAGATTGGCGCTGGGCGTCTTCGCCGGACGCGCTTCCTGAATGTTGCGCAAGGCAAGCGCCGACGAACGGCACAGCAGCGAAACCTGTTCTTCGAGCTGTGTTGCGTGCATCTCGAAACCGGCGGCATAGATCAGCGCCTGTATGTTGTCGCCGACATAAACCGGACAGCACAAGTTATCGTTGTAGTTCCATCGATAGAGCAGCGTTCGCATCAGCGGCACATTCCCCGCCGCATTCTGGGGCAATCGCGAGCCCGCAACCGCGCCGGCATTCTGCACCACTGCCGCAATCATCGGATCCGAATCCGCAAGCCCATTCTGGTATTCAAGAAGAAAGCCGGTGGGCGTGTTGATGCTGTGAAAAAGGCGCGGTCGATTATTCTCCAGCAAATAAATTCCAAGCGAACGCACTCGCAGAACATTCGCGACAAAATAATCACAAGCTATTGTAAAATCGTCATAATTACGACTCTCCGCAACGGAAAGCGCTGCAGATATCCGCTCGTCTGTCGATAATATTTGCCTGGGCATTCTCTCTCCCGAGTTCCCAAGCCCCCCATCTGGGGGGAATGTCCGTTCCCACTCTTATCCGTATCATTCCTGCTTATAACCACTAAATCAAGGGGAACTAACTTGGATACCAGCGTGCACCGGACTCACACAGCCGACAACTATTCCGCAGTCCTTCAGGGCTTCAATGACCGCCTTCAAGCGATTCTACCCTTGATTGAAGAAAAGGCGGAAGAGGCAGAGACACTCGGACGGATGCATGACGACGTCGTGGACGCCATGCGCAAGGGTGGCTTCTACACAATGCTGTTTCCCAAGGAAGTCGGCGGGGCCGAACTGCGCCCAATCGATGCCATGAGATTAATGTCCGCGCTTTCCTATGCCCACGCATCATCGGGCTGGTGCACGATGGTCAACAATATGGAAGGTACCACCATGGCGATCTACCTCGACGACGAGGGGATTGCGAATGTCTTCAAGGACGGCGTCGACATCACTATTGCAGGCAATGGCGTGCCGCGCGGCTTTGCCCGCAAGGTCGATGGCGGCTACATGATCCGCGGCAACTGGGCTTATGGAAGCTCCATCTTCCACGCGGAATGGATTCATTCCGGCTGCTTCCTTCTCGATCCCAAGGACCCGAGCGGAAAGGCACTTCTTAAAGACGAAACCGGCGCACCGCAGATCATCGTCGCACATCACCCGCGCTCGACGATCCAGCTGCTTGGCAACTGGGATGTGCTGGGCCTGCGCGCCACGGGCAGCTTCGACTACACGCTGGCAACCGATGAAGACCTCTTCGTGCCGGGTTCAATGACCTATAGTTTCACGCAGTCCGCACCGAAGCGCGGTCAGACACAGGGCCATCTCGGGCTGGCGGGCTACAGCGCCCTCACCCATACAAGCTGGGCCATCGGCGTCGGTCGCCGGATACTCGACGAACTTGCCAAGGTGATCCGCCAGCGACAGGATCCATTCGGCAAAAGTGCAGACAGCGCCAGCCTGCGGTTCCAGTTTGCCAATGCCGAAGCCCGTTACCGGGCCGCACGGGCGCTGGCCATGGAAACATGGGAAGACGTCTCGCAGACCACCGCATCCGGCGGCGTCCCGTCCCTCGACCAGATGACGATGGTGAAGCTCTCGCTGCGCTATATGCACGACATCGTTTCGGATGTGGCGACATTCGCGCATCGTGCGGCTCGTGGAGCCTCGCTGCACAACACGGCCATGCAGCGCTTCTATCGCGATATCCATTCCGGCACCCAGCATATTTTGCTCGCCGACCAGATCGTCGAGGAATGCGGCAAGGGGCTACTTGGCCTGCCCGGCCCCGATGCGCGATGGACCGTTTTCGGCATCAGCGAAAACTGAGACCGGCCATGGCGCGAAATATTGTCAGCTTCGTCGGGTGTGACCGCCCGACGAAAGTTCACCGGCTAACCCAGGCGATTGCCGCAAGGCTGGAAGCGGAAGACGATGTGTCGGTCACGCATCTGGACCTGTCGCATGCCGGGCCGAACCTGTTTACCGTCAATCGCAAGGCGCTGGACCGGCAATCAGAAAGCCTCATTTCAGAGATTGAACATTGCGATGCTTTGATCGTCGGTTGCCCTGTTTATCAGGGAAGCTATCCCGGTCTTTTCAAACACGTGTTCGATCTCGTCCACCCGCTCGCGCTGCGCGGTCGCCCGACCGTGCTGTGCGCAGTGGGCGGCGGGCATCGTCATGCGCTGGTCGTCGAGCATCATCTGCGTCCGCTCTTCGGCTTTTTCGAAGCGGGAACCGTCGCAACGGGCATCTATGCCTGTTCGGCGGAACTGGAACCGGACGGCCTTCTGCCTCCGGCTCTGGAAGCGCGGATCGACAGCGCCGTCGACCAGATGAGAAAGCAATTGGTCCAGTCACACCAAGCCAGCGGCATAAGGTGGAAAGATGTTGAATTACTCGAGCAGTTTTGAAAAACGCACGGTCGAAATCCGAGGCAAAACCCTCACCTATCTTGTGAAGGGTGAAGGTAAGGATGTGGTCTTTCTGCAT
Source organism: Ochrobactrum sp. XJ1 (assembly GCF_024701725.1). NCBI lineage: Bacteria > Pseudomonadati > Pseudomonadota > Alphaproteobacteria > Hyphomicrobiales > Brucellaceae > Ochrobactrum > Ochrobactrum sp. XJ1. The sequence goes on along the minus strand of NZ_VDGD01000001.1, from coordinate 214,766 downwards.
GGAACCGGGACATTTCCCGGCTTCGACAGCCTGGCCGACATTGCTTCGCGAAACCGGCTCATCATCCCGTTTCATCCGAATTTCGGTGAAAGCGACGATGATACCGATATCGTGCAGATTGGCGACTATGTACTCCATTACATGGATTTCTTCGATGCACTCGCGCTGGATCAATTCAGCCTTGGCGGCTTTTCGCTTGGCGGCTGGATTGCCGCAGAATTCGCGATCAGGCAGCCGGACAGGCTCGCCGCGCTGTTTCTGGCAGCGCCCGCCGGACTTGACCTTCCGGCAATCCCTCTTCCCGATCTGTTTCAGGTCGCGCCTGCCGATATCCCAGCCCATCTCACGCATGATCCGTCAGTTGCACTCCGCTATTTCCCAACTGCGCCCGACAGCCGGTTCGATGAAGCACTGGGACGCGAAATGGGTGCGCTGGCGCTGGTCCACGCAACTGACGGACGCGGCAATCCGAAGCTTGGACACTGGCTGCACCGGCTTCACATGCCGACCCTGATCCTCTGGGGCGAGGAAGACAGGGTCATCCCCGCGCAATATGCCGAAGAATGGCAGCGCGGGATCGATGAAGCACGGCTGGAAAAACTCGGCGCGACCGGACATTTGCTGTTTGAAGAGGCGCCAGCTGCGGCGACACTTGTGCGCGATTTCCTGTCCACGGTCTGAGGTCCGTTTTCAAGCATTTGGCACCGCACGCTCCCGCGAGGAAGCATCATAACTTTGCAGGTAAAAATAAGGGGAACCAGCCATGCAATGGGAAAGCCTATCGGACTTCGATCAATCCAGAATAAAGCGCTGGCAATGGGGCATGCTGGCGCTGGCGCTTTTATGCGAAATGTTTCTCGCCGCTGACTGGTACGCCTTTGCGGCAGTGATACCGTTCATTTCGGAAACGCTCCAGCTTGATTCCGCGCAGGCCGGTCTGGCACAGGGGATTTTCGCACTGACCTATGGTCTCGGCATGATTGTCTGGTCACAATTGAGCCGCCGCATGAATGCCCGGTCGCTGCTGCTGATCGGTCTGTTCTGCACCGCTGTCGGCATGGTGGCGCAAGTCTATGTACAGAACTATGCCCAGCTGATTGCACTGCGCCTGTTTATCGGTTTCTTCGACGCGGCGATCTTCCTCGGCAATATGAAACTCATTATCGGCTGGTTCCCGCAGAAGCGGCGCGGCAGCATGATCGGCTTGATCCTCGCGGCCTATAGTCTTGCAATCACGCTGGACTTTGCGATTGGCATTCCGCTTTCCATCACCTATGGCTGGCGCACCTTCTTTGCTATTCTTGCCATCGGAACGCTGGTGACGGCGGCGGCTGTGCTGCTCTTCACCCGCAACAATCCGGCTCATATCGGCTATAAGGATTTCCGCTGGGAGCCGGAAAAGCAGCAAACCTCCACGGCGTCTCTGGCCAGCATCTTCCGCTCGAAATGGATTATCGTCGGCAGCCTCGGCATTTCGGCCTGCACGATGGCCATTGCCGGAACCGCCACCTGGGTCATTCCCGGATATATTGCCGTGCATCAGATGCCGGTGGAAGACGCAGCACTGATCGGCACCTTGATGGGACTGTCGCAGGTCGTGTTTCTCGTCATCGGCGGTTACGCCGCCGACCGCCTGAACAAAACAGGGATGATCAAGTTCGGAACCGTGCTTGCCGTCCTCGTCGCTGCAATGTTCACGGTCGGCATGGCCATACCGCTTGGCTTCGGCTGGCTCATCCTGATGGCGCTCCTGAGCGGCATGGCACTTTTCGGCGGCGGTGCAATCTTCGCCTTTCTCAGTGAAAAATACCCAGAAGAGCTGGCAACAGCAGCGGTTGGTTATGCCGAAATCTTCGCCATCCTTGCGACGTTCATTTCGCCCTGGGTCATGGGCGTGGTCATCAAGGTTTCGGGCGGGTCCTTTGTCAGCGCCTTCCTGACCTTCGCGATCATGGAAGCGATCATTCTGGCTATCGTTCTTGTAGTCACCCGCGAGAGTTTCAGCCTCAACGACGACAAGGTTGCCATTGCCACCAGCGGCAACGGCATCTCGGGTGAGGCCTCCCGCCCCTGATCCAGAAACAGCAGCGAATGCGATTGCAAGATCGCATCCGCCTTTTTCTCTGGCATCTTTCCACAACCGATATTAACACCGATGAGAGCGCCTTGTTGCGCCTGATGCCTCACTGCATCGGGCGCATGACTATTGTAACCATGATCTAAAGTGAGGGAATTCATGGAGGAACGCTTCTCAGGTACGGTTCTGGCTTCCGAACATCAGGAGGAGAACCCCGCGCGTTCGCTGGGCGAGATCGGCTTGAACAGTTTTGCGCCCTACCTGATGAACCGCCTGATGGCGCGCTATAATGCGAATCTCGCGGAAGCGCTGAAAGGCCGCCAGATCACGACAGTCAAATTGCGAACGCTGGCCGTCTTGAGTGTCACGCCTTCGGCCACGATCAACGAGCTTGCGGTCTTTACCGTGACCGAACAATCGACGATGAGCCGCACGCTCGATTCCCTTGAAGAGCAGGGTTACATCCGCCGTCAGGCGCGTGCAGAAGACATGCGCATTCGCGATATTTCGATGACCGAAGAAGGCCGCAACATTTTTAACGAAGCATGGCCGGTCATGTATGATCTGCTGTTGCAATTGTTTGAAGGCATTGATGAAGACGAGCATCGCGCCTTTGTCGGCACCTTGCAGAAAATGCTGCGCAATATCCGTAAGAACGAACTTTGATAGTATGCTGAATAATAGGCCGATCCGCTCTCAAGTGCGGATCGGCCTTTTCGTGGCTTAGTCCGTCGAGCGTGACGGAATCAGCGCGGTTGCCACAGCGGCCAAAGCGGCGACGATGGCAAAGATATAGAAGTTCCACTGCGGGCCGACATTGAGGCTTGCGATCAATCCGCCCAGAAGCGGACCCGACAGCGCGCCAATGCGCGAGAAGCTCAGCGCCCAGCCGGTTCCGGCAGAACGGATCGAGGAATCGAGCCGCTGGGCAAGAAAGCCCGTGAGAACCAGCGACGCGGACACGGTGCCAAAACCGGCAATCGCGACAAACACATAGTTCATCATCAGCGAGCCCTTGAAGGCGAGCGCCACAATGCCAAGCGCGCCCAGCGCATAGGAGCAGGCAACCGTGCGGCGCACGCCAAAGCGATCCGCCCATGTGCCCAATACAATACCGCCAATCGCCGAGCTGAGGCTGAAGACAGCAAGGAACAGCAGGCTGTTGCCAAGATCATAGCCATTCTTGCGCATGATCTGCGGCAGCCATTGCGCGAGACCATAGACCAAGAGCAGCCCCATGAAGAGTGCGATCCAGAAACAGGCGGTTTCGAACGCCTTTTTCGGGGAGAAGATTTCGCTGAAAACGGTGCGCCAGCCAACCTTGCCATGCTTGCGGACAATTGCCGCCGGAACGCCGACGCCCATGCGCGCTGCCGTCTTGCGTGCTGCATCATGCTTGCCGCGCTGGACCAGCGATTCCACGCTTTCCGGCAGGAATGCGAGGAAGATCGGAACAAACAGCAGCGGGATTGCGCCGATCAGCACAATGGTGCGCCAGCCATGGGCTTCCAGAAAGCCACGACCGCACAAGGCGGCGGCAAGCAATCCCATTGAATAACCCGAATACATGAGACCGTAGTTGAAGCTCTTCTTCTTGATCGGGGAATATTCCACCGTCAGCGCGGCTGCGACCGGAATAATCCCGCCAAGCCCGATGCCCGAAATAAACCGGCTCAATCCGAAGATGAAAGGCGACGGCGCCATGGCGCTGACGATCATGCACAGCGAAAACAGGGTGATACAGGCGACGAATAGCGGTTTGCGCCCATGAAGCTCGCTCAGCGTGCCCGCAAGAATGCCGCCGATCAGCATGCCTATCACCGTATAGCTGCCGATGGCGCCAAGCTCTATCGGCGTCAGTTGCCAGACCGGATCGACCGACAAGGCGGGCAGAATGGCCCCGATGACGCCGACATCATAGCCTTCCGCAAAAATGGCAAGCCAGCACAGGCCGACGACGAGCAGGCTTTTGCCTGCCGATATTTCCTTTCCGGCAACAGCCGGCGCATCTATGCTCTGCGCTTGAGACATAGTCCTTCCCCTTTTTTCTTTGAAATAGCGGCGCGCTTCTCTCAGAGCGTCGCGATTGTTTTCAGCGCGCCATCAAGCGCGATACCCTGTTCGTCCAGCAAGGCTGCCTGCCGCAGGCGCCGCAACCAGGCCGCGCCGTCGTCCCGCTCGGTCAGAACAGGCAAGGCGGACAGAACGCGGTCGAATTTCGACAGGCCACGCGAATGCGTGTCGGAGTAGCCCTTGACCAGACGGCGGCAGGCTAGAACTTCAACTGCGAGATCATAGTTCTGCGGCAAAGCGATAAGCGCCTGCGCCAGCCAGGCTTCGCGATGTTCAACCTCGCGCTGATGGCGCAGGCTGCCGCGTCGAAAACGCCGCAGCCCCGAAACGACATAAAGCCCGGTGAACCAGAACAATGTTCCCGTATTCACCCGGCGACCCTTGCTGATGCGCTTGTCGAGCCAGGTAAAGAGTTTTGGTCGATTTTCGATCCAGGCGCCGATGCCTTTCGGCAAAGTGCCGCACACTTCTTCCATGCGCGGATGCATATATTCGGTCGTATAGGCAATCTGGTCTTTCTTGAGGCCGATTTCCTTACGCACCCGCTCAAACCGCGAGCCCCGCACCTTGATTTCGGCCACCCGGACCACATCGTCATAGGCCATGGCGATAGCGACATATTTTGCCGCCTGTTCGGTGAAGGCAAAGCCATGCGCCGTGCCGCCATTATCGCGATCCGCCTTGAGCAAGGCAGCGCAACGGGTCAGATATTCATCCGCATAGGCCGGGTCCTGAAACTCGGTCAGTTTCTTGATGCCCGCAAAAAACATCGGATGACATTCACCCGGGAATTCGCTGCGAATGCGCTTGATAAGCCCGTCAAGTGCCGGATGATCGGACCGTTCAGGCAAAGGGTCGAGCCGCTTTGCGGGCGTTGCCGCAAGCTTGTCATTCGCGCCGCCAAGCGCGCGCTGATAGGCAGCTTCAAAAGCCCTGAGGCTTGCCTCGATGCCCTTGCCGCCAGACTTGATGGTCGCTTCGAAGGCGGCCTTGTCGAAAGGCAAAGCGCCGGCAGCCGCAAGCGCGCCGAACAAAGCCGAAGATACCACGCTGCCGCTTTTTGTCGCCAGCGCTTCCATGTCAAAGGCAATGGTCTTGCGCGCTGCAAAGGCCGTCGCGTCCTCAACCACCACCGGATTACCGGTGCCGTCGCCCGGCTTTTCCTTTTCGCCCACCGCGAAGGAGCGATGGGTGGAGGTGATGAGCAATGTCTTGTCGGGCGTCACGAGGCCGCGCAGCACCGAGCGCCCCGCTTCCATCAATTCAGCCGCGATGACGATATCGACGTCGCCGGGCGTGGGCATCAGCGACAGGATCGGATGCGCCCCTTCGCGGGCCCGCAACAGTTCGAGATAATAGATCGTCGCGCCGGTTCTCTGCGCCACGCCGGGCACGGATGTGGTCTGCGCGACCCAGCCATTGGTTTCCGCCAGCGCCACAACCCAGTCGGCCAGAACGCCGCCGCCCTGACCGCCCATGGCGAGAATAGCAATCGATAGCGGCTTGTCCTGCGAAAGAGGGGTGGACGGCGATGCATTCAATGTAGACATGGCCTGTTCCTCAATCCGCAAAGACAATGCGCGACGCGCGGCGGCGCTTTTGCAGCCAGCCGATGACGCCGGAGCGCAGACGATGCGCGAACTTGTCCCAACCCGTCGGGTTGTGGATGACATCGGCGCGATAGAAGGACGGGCACAGAACCGCCGCTTCCGAAACCTCACCGCAATTGCCGCAACCGACGCAGGAATTGTCGATGGCCGCGACCGGATCGTCCTTCAGCGGATCGTCGGTGTGCTTCACCGAAAGCGACGGACAACCCGACAGACGGATGCAGGCGTGATCACCGGTACACACATCCTCATCGACACCGAAACGCTGCTTGACCATCCGCTTGCCGTCCTTGACGGCCTTGGCGAATTGCGGCTTCACGCGGCGCTGCTTGTTGAGCATGCATTCCGACGACGCCACGATGATCTTTGGGCCTTTTTCTTCCGTCGTCAGCGCTTCCTTCAGCGTGTCGCGCATCTTTGCAACGTCATAGGTGTGGTCGATCTGGCGGACCCAGCCCGCACCAATTCCCTTGACCGCATCGACGATGGAATTGTTGGTCTTGCGGCGCGGATTGATCGCTCTGGAGGACATCACGTCCTGACCGCCCGTCGCCGACGAATAGTAATTGTCGACCACGAGGATGACGCCGTCCTGCTTGTTGAAGACGGCATTGCCGACCGAAGTGGCAAGACCGTTGTGCCAGAAACCGCCATCACCCATCACGGAAATGGAGCGTTTGCCCGCAGGCACGTTGAAAGCGGAGGCCGAGGCCGGACCAAGGCCGTACCCCATGGTCGTGCCGCCGAGATTGAACGGCGGCAGAATGGAAAAGAGGTGGCAGCCGATATCGGCTGACACGTGATGCTCGCCGAGCTCCTTTTCCACCAGCTTCATGGCGGCGAAGATCGGGCGTTCCGGGCAACCGGTGCAGAAACCTGCGGGGCGCGGCGGCACCACTTCGGCCAGCGCCTTGACGCGCTCATCGGCCAGAACCGGCGACGGATCAGGCAGAGGCGGACGGTTGCCGAGCAATTGCGGCGCATGCGCATCGAAGAATGCCGTCAGGCCTTTGAGCAGCACGGGCGTCGTATATTCGCCGCCGAGCGGCAGCACGTCCTTGCCGGACAGTTTTGTCTGTATATCGCGGCGGCGCAGCAGCGTATGCAGCGCCTGCTCGATATATTCAGGCGCGCCCTCCTCCAGCATCACCACGGCTTTTTTGCCGGCAACGAAGTCGATGACCTCGTCGTCTATCATCGGATAGGCGACATTCATCACATAGAGCGGAACCCGGCTTTCGCCGTAAACATCGGCCAGCCCCATTTGCTGCAAGGCGCGCATGGCGCTGTTGTAAAGCCCGCCTTGCAGGATGATGCCGACATCGCCCTCTTTCGGGCCGAAATATTCGTTGAGACGATTGGCTTTGACGAACTCGACGGCTGCGGGCCAGCGCTTTTCGAGCTTTTCCTTCTCATGCAGGAAAGATGCAGGCGGCAGGACGATGCGGTTGACGTCGCGCTTCGGATTTTCCAGTGCTTCGGCCAGCGTGTGGGCAGGCCGCTTGTTATCCTTCGCCACAAACTGACCATGCACGTGGCAGCTGCGAATGCCGACCTGCAACATGACCGGCGTGTTGGAGGCTTCCGACAGTTCAAAGCCTTTTTCAACGGCTTCCACAATCGAAGGCAGGTTGGGCCGCGGCGTCAAAAGCCACATTTGCGATTTCATCGCATAGGCATGGCTGCGCTCCTGCATGATGGAGGAGCCTTCGCCATAATCCTCGCCGATGATGACCAGCGCGCCGCCGGTCACACCGCCAGAGGCAAGGTTGGACAGGGCGTCGGAGGCGACATTGGTGCCAGCCGTCGATTTCCACGTCACCGCACCGCGCACCGGATACATCACGGAGGCGGAAAGCATGGCTGCGGCTGCGGCTTCCGATGCGGACGATTCGAAATGGACGCCCAAGTCTTCCATAACGTCCTTCGCATCCGCGAGAACATCCATCAGATGCGAAATCGGCGATCCCTGATAGCCGCCGACATAGGACACGCCCGACTGCAACAGCGCCTTGGTGATGGCGAGAATGCCTTCACCACTGAAAATTTCGCCTGAGCCGAGTTTCAGATCCTCGACCTCGCGGGCGAATGACCGCTCCGCCATGATAGTTCCCCTTTTCCGTTTGCCGGAATATCAATTCATTTGCATCAGCATATTTTCCAATTCTAAACTGTGTCAATAGCGGTTTTTGGTGTGATTATAATTATTGCATTTGCATATTTTAGTTCACAGCCATTTCCCCTGTGTCGTAGGCGATATGAAAAAGATGGCGATTTTTTCACTTGACGCGTCGAAGTCGCCAATTATATTTTAAACTTAAAATAATTAACCGGCGCCGTTCGGCAGCATATCGGAAAGGGAACTCAACATGCGTATCGTGTGTATTGGAGGAGGTCCGGCCGGCCTTTATTTCGGCCTTCTGATGAAAAAACTTCATCCGGAACATGACATTACGGTCGTGGAGCGGAACCGCCCCTATGACACGTTCGGCTGGGGCGTGGTGTTTTCCGACGCGACCATGGAATCCATGAAGGTCTGGGACCCGGAAAGTGCGGCCGAAATTCAGGACGCCTTCAATCACTGGGACGATATCGAGGTGCTGTTCAAGGGCACGCGCCAGCGCACCAGCGGTCACGGCTTTGTCGGCATCGGGCGCAAGCGCCTGCTCAACATTCTTCAGCTGCGCTGCGAAGCGCTGGGCGTGAAGCTGCAATTTGAAACCGACGTGGAAAGCGATCTCGATTTCCCGGACGCCGATCTCATCATCGCTTCGGACGGTCTGAACTCCCGCATTCGCAATCGCTATGAGGATGTGTTCGAGCCTGATCTGATCGTGCGGCCCAATCGCTATATCTGGCTCGGCACGGAAAAACTGTTCGACGCCTTTACCTTCGACTTCCGCAAGACCGATCACGGCTGGTTCCAGGCGCATATCTACAAGTTCGACGACAAAACCTCGACCTTCATCATCGAAACCACCGAGGAAGCCTATCTGGCGCATGGCCTGGACCAGATGGACCAGACAGCATCCATCGATTTCTGCGAAAAGCTGTTTGCGGAAACGCTGGAAGGCGTGCCGCTGATGACCAATGCGCGCCATATGCGCGGCTCGGCCTGGTTGAACTTCAACCGTCTGATTTGCGGAAAGTGGAGCCACTTCAACGGCAACTCCCATGTGGTGCTGATGGGTGACGCAGCCCATACCGCGCATTTCGCCATCGGATCGGGCACAAAACTCGCCATCGACGACGCGATTGAACTGGCCAACCAGTTCCAGAAGCTCGGTCACGGCAAGGAAGGCATTCCTGAAGTGCTGCACGCCTATGAGGAGATCCGCCGGGTCGATGTCGCACGCATTCAAAACGCTGCACGCAATGCCATGGAATGGTTCGAGGTCGTAGGCCAGCGTTATGCCGACACGCTGGAGCCGGAACAGTTCATGTATTCCATGCTCACGCGCTCGCAGCGCATCAGCCACGAAAATCTGCGCCTGCGCGACAAGAACTGGCTGGAAGGCTATGAGCGCTGGTTTGCCCGCAAGCAGGGGCTGAACGTGACGGAAGACGAGCGTTGCCTGCCGCCAATGTTCACGCCCTATACGCTGCGCGGCGTGACGCTGCCAAACCGCATCGTCGTGTCGCCGATGGCGATGTATTCCGCGACCGATGGCCTGATCGATGATTTCCATATGGTGCATCTGGGCAGCCGCGCCATGGGCGGCGCGGGACTGGTCTTTGCCGAAATGACCTGCGTGTCGCCTGATGCGCGGATTACGCCCGGCTGTCTCGGTATCTGGAACGATGCACAGGCCGAAGGCTGGAAGCGCGTTGTCGATTTCGTGCACGGCAACAGCAATGCCAAGGTTGCCATGCAGATCGGCCATGCCGGACGTAAAGGCGCGACCAAGCTTGCATGGGAAGGCATTGATCAGCCATTGGACGACGGCGCGTGGCCGCTGCTGTCCGCCTCCGCCCTCCCCTACCTCAAGCACAGCCAGACGCCGAAGGCGATGGACCGCGCCGACATGGATCGGGTGAAAGCGGATTTCGTCGCCGCCACCAAACGCGCTGCGGAAGCTGGCGTCGATTGGCTCGAACTGCACTGTGCCCATGGCTATCTTCTGTCGAGCTTCCTGTCGCCGCTCACCAACCGGCGCGAGGACGAATATGGCGGCAGTTATGAAAACCGCGCACGTTATCCGCTGGAAGTCTTCCACGCAGTCCGCGAAGTCTGGCCGCAGGACAAGCCGATCTCGGTTCGTCTTTCCTGCCACGACTGGTTTGAAGGCGGCAACACGCCGGAAGATGCAGCCATCTTCGCGGATATGTTCAAGGCCGCAGGCGCCGATCTGATCGACTGTTCGTCGGGTCAGGTCTGGAAGGAAGAAAAGCCGGTCTATGGCCGTCTGTTCCAGACCCCGTTCTCCGACAAGATCCGCAACGAAATCCATATTCCGACGATCGCCGTCGGTGCGATTTCGGAAGCCGATCATGCGAATTCGATCATCGCCGCTGGACGCGCCGATCTCTGTGCTGTGGCACGCCCGCATCTTGCCGATCCGGCATGGGCGCTGCATGAGGCGGCAAAGATCGGTATCAACTCCATCGCGTGGCCGAAGCAATATCGCTCCAGCAAGTATCAGTATGAAGCCAATCTCGCCCGCGCCGCCACAGCGCCGCAAGGCGCGAAGTAACGGGAGATTGCGATGAACGATGCCGCTGTTGGTCTTGCCCTTTCCGGCAAGCATGCGCTGGTCACCGGCGCCGGTAGCGGCATCGGCGCCGCCATCGCCGTCGGTCTTGCGCGCGCCGGGGCCAATGTGACCCTGGCGGGTCGCCGCCGCGAACCGCTGGAAGCAACCGCCGCCCTTCTGGACTGGCAGCGATGCTTCATTGCCGATGGTTTCGATGTGACCAACCGCGAAGCCATTGCAACCGGGCTGGACAGCGCGCGCGCCGCTTTCGGGCCGGTCAGCATTCTTGTCAACAATGCCGGGGAAGCACCGAGCGCACCTTTCGAGAAAACCAGCCTCGACATGTGGAGCCGTGTACTCGACGTCGATCTGACCGGCGTTTTCAATGTAACGCAGGCCACCCTTGACGATATCAAGGCGGGCGGCAAAGGCGGGCGCATCATCAATATCGCCTCCACGGCGGGCCTGAGCGGCTATGCTTATGTCTCGGCCTATTGCGCCGCAAAGCACGGGGTCGTCGGGTTGACCAGAGCACTGGCGCTGGAACTCGCCCGCAAGGGCGTGACCGTCAACGCCGTTTGCCCCGGCTTCACCGATACGCCGATCATTTCCCGCTCGATTGCCGCTATTGTCGCGAAGACCGGGCGGTCGGAGGACGATGTGCTGGCGGAATTCGTCAAGGCGAACCCGCAGGGACGTCTGATACAGCCGGAAGAAGTGGCTGAAACCGTGCTGTGGCTCACATCGCCCGGCGCGCAATCGATAACTGGACAGGCGATTGCAATCGCCGGTGGGGAGGTAATGGCAGGATGAGCGACGGCACTGTTTCGATGGCGAGCAATCTGAAGCCCTTCAAGGATTATCAGGCGACGCATTTTCTATGGCAGACGAGCGAAGACGGTCGCGTTGCCACGCTTACCCTGAACCGCCCGGACCGGAAAAATCCGCTGACGTTTGAAAGCTATGCCGAGCTGCGCGACCTGTTTCGCAACCTCGTCTATGCCTCCGACGTGCGCACCATCGTCCTGACCGGCGCTGGAGGAAACTTCTCGTCGGGCGGCGATGTTTTCGAGATCATCCAACCGCTGACCCATATGACGATGCCAGATCTTCTGGCTTTCACGCGCATGACAGGCGATGTCGTCAAGGCCATGCGCAAATGTCCGCAGCAGATCATTGCCGCCGTTGACGGCATTTGCGCAGGCGCTGGCGCCATTCTGGCCATGGCATCGGATTTGCGCATCGCCACGCCGGAAGCCAAGACGGCCTTCCTCTTCGCCCGCGTCGGCCTTGCTGGCGCCGATATGGGCGCATGCGGCATTCTCCCGCGACTGATCGGCCAGGGCCGCGCATCGGAACTGCTTTATACCGGACGTTTCATGAGCGCTGACGAAGGCGAGCGCTGGGGCTTTTTCAACGCGCTGCATCCGCAGGGCGACCTCATCGGCAAGGCCGAAGCGCTGGCGCGCAACATCGCCGATGGCCCATGGTTCGCGCATAGCATGACCAAAACCATGCTCAATCAGGAATGGGCAATGGGCATTGAAGAGCTGGTGGAATCGGAAGCACAGGCGCAGGCCATTTGCATGGCGACGCAGGATTTCCGCCGCGCCTTTGAGGCTTTCGCAGCCAAGCAGAAGCCCGTTTTCGAGGGGAACTGACGATGGATAGTTCCGCAGCAAAACCGCTCACGCGGGAGTATCTCGACTGGCCGTTTTTTGACAAAGCCCACACCGACTGGGCCGCAAAACTGGATGCCTTTGCTAAAAGCCCGGCGCTGGCCGGTGTCGACCACAGCGACACGGACAATGCCTGCCGCGCGCTGGTGAAGGCACTCGGCCAAGCCGGGCTGCTGGAAGCAGCAGTCAGCCTGACTGGCGGCGAAGGTATCGATTCCCGCAAGCTTTGCATTGCCCGCGAGACACTGGCCTACCACGATGGTCTCGCTGATTTCGCTTTTGCCATGCAGGGCCTTGGCACCGGCGCGATCAGCCTCACCGCATCGGACGAACTCAAGCAGACCGTGCTGCCGAAAGTGGCAAGCGGCGAATGGATTTCGGCCTTTGCCCTGTCGGAAAAACTGGCGGGGTCCGACGTGGCGGCAATGAATTGCGCCGCCAGAGCCGACGGCGATGACTATGTGCTCGACGGTGAAAAGACGTGGATTTCCAATGGCGGCATCGCCGATGTCTACACCGTCTTTGCCCGCACGGGCGAAGCACCGGGAACACGGGGCATTTCGGCCTTTGTTGTTTTCGCCACCGATCCCGGCTTTTCCATCGCGGAACGCATTGATGTGATCGCGCCGCATCCATTGGCCACGATCCGCTTCGACAATTGCCGCATCCCGGCCTCGCGTCGCCTCGGTACGCCGGGCGAAGGTTTCAAGATCGCCATGCGCACGCTTGATATTTTCCGCGCATCGGTTGCGGCAGCAGCACTTGGCTTTGCACGCCGTGCCGCCAGCGAGGCGCTGTCCCATGCGCGGTCGCGCCCGATGTTCGGCGGCGCTTTGGCCGACTTGCAGCTGACACAAGCCACGCTCGGCGACATGGCGACCGATATCGACGCCGCTGCGCTTCTGACCTATCGCGCAGCATGGCGGCGCGACATTCAGAAGCTGAACACAACCAAGGAAGCCGCAATGGCCAAGATGGTTGCGACGGAAAACGCCCAGCAAACCATCGACAAGGCCGTGCAGATGTTTGGCGGTCGCGGTGTGAAAAGCGGCGAAATCGTCGAGCGGCTTTATCGCGAAATCCGCGCACTTCGCATCTATGAGGGCGCAACGGAAGTGCAGAAACTCATTATCGCGCGTGAACTACTGAAGGCAAATTAAAGCCCGCCACCGCGCGCATTTTCTGGAGACACAACATGCATAAGACACTTCAGCCGCAAGGCTGGGCCCGCCCCATCGGATATGCCAATGGCGTTGAAGCGCGTGGGCGCACCGTCTATATCGGCGGCCAGATCGGCTGGAACGAACAGCAACAGTTCGAGACCGACGATTTTGTCGAGCAGACCGAGCAGACATTAAAGAACATTGTCGCCATTCTGGCGGAAGCTGGCGGCAGGCCGGAGCATATCGCCTCCATGACCTGGTATTTCACCGACAAGGCTGAATATACCGCCAATCTGAAAGGCATCGGTCGCGCCTATCGCGATGTGATCGGCAAGCACTTCCCCGCCATGGCGGCGGTGCAGGTGGTCGCGCTGGTCGAAGACCGGGCCAAGATCGAAATACAGGCTTTTGCCGTGATACCGGACTGAGACCACCATGGCCGATAGACGCGAATTCTCCCCCGTTGTGACAGGCATGGTTGTCGATGGCATTCTTGTCGTCACGATCGACAACCCGCCGGTCAATGCCACCTCTGCCGAGGTGCGCAAAGGGCTTGCCGCAGCCATTCACCATGCTTCCGCAACAGCTGCGATCCGGGCGACCGTGCTGAGCGGTGCAGGCAAGATCTTCATCGGCGGGGCGGACATTCGCGAATTCGGCAAACCGCCGGTTGAACCGACATTGCCGGATGTCATCACGATCATCGAAAACGCCGACAAACCCGTGGTGGCCACAATCAACGGCCCCGCTTTGGGCGGCGGACTTGAAGTAGCACTTGCGGCTCACGCCCGCATCGCGTCGACCAGCGCCTCCTTTGCCTTGCCGGAAGTCAAGCTTGGGATCGTGCCCGGCGCTGGCGGCACACAGCGCCTGCCCCGATTGATCGGGTCGCTCGCAGCACTGGACATGATCGCCACGGGACGCCAGATTGCCCCGGATGAAGCGCTGCAACTGGACTTGATCGACCGGATTTCGGACGGCGATCTTGTGGCCGACGCTATCGCGCTTGCCCATGCGCTGGTCGGCAAGCCTTTGCGCCGGACCTGCGATCTGCCGGTTACCGCGCCCGATGCCGCCACCTTTGAACAGGCCAAAGCGAAGATACTGAAGAAAGCGCGTGGCGCGACCGCCCCTGGCGAAGCCGCGCGGCTGGTGCAGCTTTCCACCACGATCTCGATTGCCGAAGGTCTGGCCGAGGAACGGACAACCTTCATCCGCCTGCGCGACAGCGAAGAGGCGGCCGCCTTGCGGCATCTTTTCTTTGCCGAACGCGCCGCTGGAAAAGTCGAAGGCATGGAGGCAAAACCTCTGGCGCTTTCGACCATCGGCATTGCCGGGACCGGCCTGATGGGATCAGGCATTGCCGTCGCCTGCCTTGCCGCTGGCTACACGGTTATCGGCTATGAAACGACCGCGGAAGCAGCTGCCAAAGGCCATGCGCGGATCAGCGATATGATCCAGAAGGCTGTCGATACCGGCAGGCTTTCCACCGAAGCCGCAGACGCGCAACGCGCAAAGCTCTCCGTCAGTGCCGATATGGCTGCGCTTGCCGATGCCAATCTCGTCATCGAAGCCGTCTTCGATGATTTCACCGTCAAGGCATCGCTGTTCCGCGAGCTCGACGCTTTGCTGCCTCCGGCAACCATACTGGCAACCAATACCAGCTATCTCAATCCGGATGAACTGGCCGCCGTTACGAACCGCACCGACCGGGTGCTGGGATTACATTTCTTCTCGCCAGCCAATATCATGCGGCTTCTGGAAGTGGTGCGCTGCGCGGAGACCTCCGACGAGACGCTTGCAACGGGTATCGCCTTTGCCCGCAAAATCAAGAAGCTGCCCATCGTCACCGGTGTCTGTGAAGGCTTCATCGGCAACCGGATGTTTTCGGCCTATCGCACGGAAGCCGAGAAAATGCTGGCTGAAGGCGCCTATCCCGAAGATATCGATCGTGCCATGGAAGCCTATGGCTTTCCGATGGGACTCTTCGCGGTTTACGACATGGCCGGCCTGGAAATTGCCTGGGCGCGGCGCAAGAGAGCGGCGGCAAGCCGCGATCCTAACCTTCCCTATTTCGACGTTGCCGACAAACTATGCGAAGCCGGGCGTTTTGGCTGCAAGGCCGGTCTCGGCTGGTATCGCTATGCGGACGGTGTCCGCACAAGCGACCCCGACGTCCACGCGCTGATCGACGATTACCGCGCGCGCAACGCCATTGTTCCTCGCAGTTTCAGCGATGAAGCGATCATGCAGCGCCTGCTCGCCGCCATGGCGTATGAAGGGGAAGCCCTGCTTGAAGAAGGCATTGCGCGCCATTCCGACGACATTGATCTCGTTTTGGTCAACGGCTACAGCTTTCCCTCGATCAAGGGCGGCCCCCTGTTCGCGACACGCCAGACTGGAGAAACCCGATGACAGAAGCTTTCATCTGCGACTATATCCGCACCCCCATCGGACGTTTTGGCGGGGCGTTGTCCAGCATCCGCACGGACGATCTTGCCGCTATTCCGCTCAAAGCGCTGGTCGAGCGCAATCCGACGCTGGATTGCGAGGCGATTGAGGACGTGATTTTCGGCTGCGCCAATCAGGCAGGGGAAGATAACCGCAATGTTGCGCGCATGGCGGCACTGCTTGCCGGTTATCCCGTTACCGCCACCGGTACGACGATCAACAGGCTCTGCGGTTCCGGGATGGACGCCGTGCTTACCGCCGCGCGTGCCATTCGGGCAGGCGAAGCAGAGCTTATGATTGCGGGTGGTGTGGAAAGCATGAGCCGCGCACCCTTTGTTTTACCTAAAGCAGACAGCCCGTTCTCGCGCCGCGCAGAAATTCACGATACGACAATTGGCTGGCGTTTCGTCAATCCGGTGATGAAAGCTCAATACGGCATCGACTCCATGCCGGAGACCGGGGATCACGTGGCTGTCGATTACGCGGTCACACGCGCCGATCAGGATGAATTCGCCTTGCGAAGCCAGAAGAAGACTGCAGCAGCACAAAGCAACGGCCGACTGGCGCAAGAAATAACGCCCGTTTCCATTCCTCAGCGCAAGGGTGATCCCGTGGTCGTCGGTGCTGACGAACATCCGCGCGAAACCACGCTGGACGCACTGGCCAAACTGAAACCAATCAACCGGCTGGAAGGTGCCACGGTTACAGCTGGGAATGCGTCGGGCGTCAACGATGGAGCGGCAGCGCTCATCATTGCTTCGGAAGCCGCTGCCCGCAAGTTCGGCCTCACGCCTGTTGCTCGAGTTCTGGGTGGTGCTACGGCAGGAGTTCCTCCACGCATCATGGGTATCGGCCCGGCGCCAGCCAGCCAGAAATTGATGGCACGGCTGGGAATGAAGCAGGAGCAGTTCGATATAATCGAACTGAATGAAGCTTTCGCCAGCCAGGGATTGGCCACGTTACGTCTTCTTGGAGTTGCCGACGACGACATCCGCGTCAATCCGAATGGCGGTGCCATCGCTCTCGGACATCCGCTCGGCATGTCCGGAGCACGCATCACCGGCACGGCAGCGCTGGAACTGAAACTTGGCGGTGGTCGTTTTGCGCTCGCCACGATGTGCATCGGTGTGGGGCAAGGTATCGCCATCGCGCTTGAAAGGGTTTAACGTCCATCGCAACGATCAGCCCTTTAGAGCGCGTCAGTCTGCAATCAAGGCAAGCGTATCTCGATGCCTAACAAAGTTTCTGCAAAAGTCGTTGCGTTGCTTCAATGTCCTGGATCATCAGACTGCCCGCTTTTTTTGCGTCGCCGGCACGAATGGCATCCAGCATTTCGTAATGATAGGCTGAATAAGGATGGATAATACCCTGGTCCACTTGCTGACGGACATGATTGGAAAGAAGGCGCATATAGGGTCCAAGTCGCAGCCACAGCGTTTCAATCATCTGGGGTAATGTTTCCGATCCCGATAGTTCGTAGATCGTGAAATGAAACTCTTGGTTCTTGCGCAGCATCTCATAGATCTTGCCTTCTTGACCGAGAGCTTCATGCTCCCGCGCGAGCGTCAGACAGCGGTCAATATCGGCAGCCGTCATCCGCGGCGTTGCAAGTTCGGTGGCGAGCCCCTCGAGAGCAACGCGGACCCGACAAATGTCATCCAGCCGTGTCCGCGAAATATCAGGCACACGTGCCGATCCATTACGGGCGATTTCCAGTCCGTTCTCCGCCGCCAGCCGTCGCAGCGCCTCACGTACGGGCATATGGCTTGTGCCGAACTCCTCGGCAAGTGAAGCGATCGTCACCGCCTGCGACGGCTCGAATGAGCCCCACATCAAAGCCTGGCGAAGCTGTTGGTAGACACCGTCCTGCACAGTTACGCGCGAGGATACCTTCAACAGACGGGTTTCACCGATCATTTGCTTCAAATCCCTTGTCTCCGTGTTCCTCAGTTATAGCATTTTACCACCCGATAGGATCACCGGGTGTCGCATAAATACGGTGAAAACAACAGGTTCGAGCAGAAATCGGCATGGAACCAAAAGGCTTAATCGAGCGCCAGCCTATCCAGCGCATCACACAAGGCTTCCGTTTCCATCAGGGAGGTCACCGACCCAGGTGAAAACCGCAGAATACGACTGCGACAATCACAGTAAAAATTTTCAACCTT
Organism: Ochrobactrum sp. XJ1; assembly: GCF_024701725.1. Classification (NCBI taxonomy): domain Bacteria; kingdom Pseudomonadati; phylum Pseudomonadota; class Alphaproteobacteria; order Hyphomicrobiales; family Brucellaceae; genus Ochrobactrum; species Ochrobactrum sp. XJ1. The sequence goes on along the minus strand of NZ_VDGD01000001.1, from coordinate 196,851 downwards.
CAATGCGGTCACGATCACGGCCGCCTTTTCAGCCGAAACCGCTTGCACCATCACGCTGCCGCCGCGCTCTTCAGGCCTTTCTGGAGAGACCAACGACAGTGCAGTGTTGGCAGCGACCCGTTCCACAATCTTGCCGGTCAACAGTTCGTTATGCCGGGCCAGCACGTCGACACCTGTCGCGGAAACAAAATCAAGGCCGGGTTGCGAGGCTATAGCCGCCAGCACGGCAGGCGTGCCATGGTCGAAGCGCCGCGCATCGTCGGCATAGGCAAAAGTATCAAGATCCCAGGAAAACGGATTAGGTTGACTAAACCAGCCACGCAATTCCGGCTTGCAAGTCGTCAATAGTCCCGGACGCACATAGATTGCCCCCGCTCCCGAACTTCCACAAAGCCATTTGAGAGACGATCCCACCACGACATCTATCTCTCCGACGGAAAAGGGGCGGATGCCTACGCCCTGGGTGACATCTGCAACGATGATCGTGCCGTGCTGCCTGCCGTGTTTGGACATCAGGTCCAGGTCGGCGCGCTTCGATGTCGTGGACGACACCCATGTCACCAACGCAATCGCAACATCGCTGCCCCAAGCATCGATGAAATCCTCGTCGCGTACAAAACTCTCGCCCTGTCTCATGGGTACGGTTTCGAGCGTAAATCCGAACCGCGCCTGCAACCCGGCCAGCAAAAAATGCAGACTCGGGAAGCAATCGGCGGCGGCCAGAATTCGGCGGCCGCGCAATAATTCCTCAGGCAGTGCACCGATCAGACTGTAAAGGGCCAGTGTCACATTCTCTGCAGTAGTCATGGAGCCTGCGGGAGCGCCAATCAGGTTCTCCCAGCTTCGGATGAAATGCCCGCGCTCCGCCAGCATTGCCGGCCATTGAGAGTCATTTTCTGCCGACCAGATATCCGAATAACGACTAAGTGCCGCTTTCACCTTTTCCGCTTTACCCGGAAAGGTACCGATCGAGTGATAGAGAAAATAACCGCTCATATTATGCCTGCCATTGCTGTTGCCGATATCCGCCGATGAAACCAGAATTGGACTATCGGACTCTCTCCTTTTTGAACCGCGCCTCAAGAAGCGCGACCAAGCGCACCAGCGGCAGCAGGAGGATGAGATAGATAAGCGCTGCGCCGATCAATGGTGTCGGATTGGCATAAAGCGCCTGCGCGTCCTGCGCTTCCTTCAAAAGCTCGGGCAGAGCCACAGTAGACGCCAATGCGGTGTCCTTGAACATGGAAACACAATTGCTGGTAGTCGGCGGAATGATGATACGGATCGCCTGTGGCAGAACCACTTTCCACAGAGTAACCGGGAATGGAATTCCAAGCGCAGAAGCAGCTTCGAACTGGCCGCGTGGTACACTTTCGATGCCGGACCGGAACACTTCCGCCGAATATGCCGCCATAACCATGGAGAAGGACATGATGGCAGAGGTCCAGGCAGAAAAGCGTATCCCGATGAATGGCAGTGCATAATAGATCAGGATCAGCACGACCAAAACCGGCATGGCGCGGAATACATCGATATAGGCGATCGCGAGATAACGAAGAACCTTCGGTCCGTAGATACGGACAATACTGATCAGCAAGCCCGACAGAACACCAAAGAAAATGCTGGCGATACCGATGAGAAACGTATTGAGCAGGCCACGTCCAAGCGCTGGCAGGCTCGAAGCGAGAACATCGGTGTTCAGGAAGGTTTCGACGAATGTCATATTGGCGTCCTTCGCAGGCAAATCCTGGGAGCGCACGACCGGTCAGTCTGAGAAGTAACGGTCGAAGATAGGCCGATCCTGCAAATGCGGCCCATCTGTCACCAACATCAAAAGATTACGGCTGCGGGATCGGCACGACGGTGACTGTCGAGGAACTGGCTGCAGGTTCCGTACCGAACCACTTTTTGTGAATAGCCGCAGTGGTCCCATCCTGCTTCATGGCGGTAATCGCATCGTTGAGCTTGCCAAGCAACGGATGGTCCTTCGCCATCATCAGACCATATTGCTCCCCGGTCTGAATTCGGTCTTTCACGGCAAACCCCTTCATCTTCAGAAAGAGATGTTCCATGCCGGGTATGTCGGAAATGACGGCATCTATGCGGCCTGCACCGAGATCAAGAAACAGATCCTGTTGCGAGTTATAGCCTTTGATATCGGCGAAGCCTTTGGCCTCTTTGTTTTCCTTGACCCATTTTTCGCCGGTAGAGCCGGAAAGGGCACCAACGGTCTTGCCATTCAAATCGGCCAGTCCGGTGACAGCACTATCGGTCTTGGTCGCAACCCCGATGTCTGAATCGTAGTAAGGCTGGGTGAAGGACTGTGATTTCAGGCGTTCCGGCGTAATTGTTATGGACGAAACCGCCACGTCGATACGCCGGGAAGTCGTTGCGGCAAACAGGGCCTGAAACCCGTAATCAGCGATTTCCGGCTCCAGACCGGCCCGTTTGGCTGCCTCGGTCGCGATATCGATTTCGAAGCCTTCGAACGTCCCATCGGCATTTTTCAACTCGAAAGGTGGGTTACTGGGATAGGCACCGATATTAAGTGCATCGGCAGCCAGAGATGCAGATGTCATGGCAAAAGAGCTCACAGCCAGAGCGCTTGCAAGGCCTGCCATAGCCAGAAAATTACGGCGACAGATCATCATGTTGTTATTCCCTCTATGGGTCGTTTCTTTCGGCAGAAGTTCCTGCTCCTACCTGCGTCGACCTATTTGATTATTTGATCATATGGAATTTTAAGTTTCAACTAAAATCGCATTGGTCTGAGCAACCAGACCGCAGCGAAGATGCTCCAGTCATTCAAAGGGAACCAAAGAACCGCTGAAGGCGATCCATGGCTTCATTGACACGTGCAAGCGATTGCGAACCGAAACAGACACGCAAATGCCCTTCACCGCCCGCTCCGTAAAAACTCCCCGCTTCCAGCACAACGCCCGCCTCTGTCATGATGCGTTCAGCCATGTCCTGCGACTTAAGACCCAATGCAGCGATTTTGGGAAACGCGTAGATCGTGCCTTCCGGCCAGTCGCACGTGACACCTGACATTTGATTTAACCGCGACACGACAATGTCGCGCTTTACTTTGTCTTCCGTCACCAGTTCGGCCAATATCTCCTCTGGCCCCGAGACCGCCGCCAGAGCCCCCGCCTGAATGAATGTGTTCACGTGAGTGACGTCGTTGGTCGTGATCTTCAGGATACCTTCGATCATATGCCGCGGTGCGGTGAGATACCCAAGTCGCCAACCATCCATGGCGAAACTCTTGGTAAAGGCGAACATTGAAATCGTTCGCTCCTTCATGCCGGGCAACGAAGCGATCGAAACATGGCGCGCGCCATCAAACAGTATCTCTTCGTAAACCTCGTCAGAAACCACCACCAGATCGTGACGGCGAGCAATATCCGCCAGAACTTCCAGCTCCTCGCGACTGTAGACCCGTCCTGTCGGGTTACACGGATTGATCAGAACAATCATTTTTGTGCGGGCCGTGATCTTCGGTTCGATCAGTTCCGCCTTGATCGAGAAACGGTCGCTGGCATCCAGCGGCGCCAGAACAGGTTTGGCTCCGGCGAGTTCTATCTTGCCGATATGCTGAGGATAATAAGGTTCCAACAGGATCGCCTCGTCGCCCGGGTCAAGCAGCGCCATGAAAGCGGCAAAGGACGCATGGGTCAGCCCGTTAGTGACAACGATATCGGAGGCTGAAACATCCATGTCATTCTTCTCACGCAGACGGGCGGCCAGGGCTTCGCGCAATTTTGGAATTCCCTGAAAATGCGAATAATGGACATCGCCTGCCATCAGTGCATTGACCGTCGCCTGCTTGATATGCAGTGGCGTATCGGCATGGGGGCTGCCAAGCTCCATGTGAATGAGGTCACCGGCATTCGCTCCGAGTGCCGCCGCCCGGGCATACATGCCAAAAGATTTGCTGGAACTTTCGGTGATGCGTCTGGCAAGGCGGATCATGAATCTATCTCTCCTGTTGTTTTCCGTCTCAGCCCCGCCCCTCAGCGAGTGTCAAAGCCGGCCTTCCGGGAACCTGGTCAGCTGGCGTAATCAAACCAGCACCGTCCTGTCCCTTTGTTTTCACATCTTCGTCCTGAGCAGACTGCATAAACGCAGCTTCAACCTGGATTGGCTTCCCAACATGCGCGTATCTAAAGATCATTTGATCAAATAAGCAAGTGAAATATTCCCTGATAATTTCTGCAAGTGCAGGAATTATATCGTTCCTTATATCCAATTGTTATTATTGTGTTTTTTATCGTATCTCAACGCGATGGCAGAGAGTAGGTCAGTAATCCATATCGAACAGCGGATATGGGAATGCTATTCCTCATTGTCATCCATGAGGTGATTGCCGACCGATTTTTTGACACGCTTCATATCTCTCAGCAACGAAGCGATCGTGTCGCGATCGACCTCGGCCATCAGATCACGTAACCAGCTTTCATGGACCCGCGCCATTTCTGCGAACACCGTCTGCCCAGTATCAGTCAATCGCGCGACGGTAACGCGTCTGTCGGCACCAGGTGTTTCACGACGCACAAGACCGTCGGCTTCCAATCGCTCAATCAAGCCGGTGATGTTGCCATTCGTCACCATGGTCCGACGCGAGAGTTCTCCCAGCCGCAACCCGTCCGGTTCCCGGTAAAGCTGGGCAAGAATGTCAAATTGTGGCAGCGTGACACCAAATTCATTGCGCAGACGGCGGCGGATTTCCTGTGAAACCAGTCTGGTTGTTGCCAGCATACGCAGCCAGAGGCGCAATTCCTGCTTCTCGCCCTCATCGACTTCGGTGACTATAAATTCGAGATCCATTATCCGCCCGGTGCATATCGTTGCGCTGCAATCAATGAGAATTGCGCCAGACAGCCGATATTTCAAGCCTAAATTAACCTGACCGCTACACCCCTGCCCTTTATTGGTCGGCAGATCACACAAGAACCTTCCCTTAAAGCAATCGAACCGTGAAGAATGCCGTCGACATGCGAGCCCAGTTTTTTTACAGATGGCCGATATTATACTTGAATGCATATAACTGCATTACCTTGCATGAGGTTTTACTACCAGTCACAGCAGGACATACGGACAGAAAAGTCCATAAATTTGGTCTATTGGCGAACGCTCTTCTGCCGCGAGAAAATTCCTGGAAGATTTTGTAAAAGAGATACTTGCAAGAGCATATTTCCTGCCATAGGCTTCGAGTGAACGTCCGAAAGAGACCGGTTCATCAAGGACCGCACAATAATGCCGGCGCCGGCTCAGGGCGAAATGGGGATTTCATGAACGATACATCTGCTCTTTCCAGCCTTGCGTCCGGACTGCTGTCTGGCACCGTCAAGGTCGTTGACATCACCGCACCACTCGGTCCGGATACGCCCGTCCTTTACCTTCCCCCGCAATTCGGCAAAAACACACCGAACGTTAAAGTTCACACTATCAGCCAATACGATCAGAATGGTCCGTTCTGGGCCTGGAACTGGATAGAGCTTGGCGAGCACACCGGCACCCATTTCGATGCCCCGTGTCACTGGATCACCGGCAAGGATCACTCCAACAACACCACTGATACGATCCCGCCACAGAACTTCGTTGCTCCCGTAAACGTAATCGACCGTTCCGCACAAGCCGCCGCCGACGCTGATTATCTGCTGACGGTTGATAGCATCAGGGAATGGGAAGCAGAGCATGGCGAAATTGAAGCTGGATCATGGGTTTTGATGCGTACCGACTGGTACAAGCGCAATGGTTCAGCCGATACATTTCTGAATGCCGATGAAAACGGCCCACATTCTCCGGGACCAACGGTTGAAGCAATCGAGTATCTGCTTTCCAAAGGCATTATCGGTTGGGGTCAGGAAACAGTCGGTACGGATGCAGGATCCGCAGGAGCCATGACCCCTCCATTTCCGGCACACAACCTCATGCACAAGGCAAACCGATACGGACTGGCAAGCCTGAGCAACCTTGATCAGCTACCAGCCAAGGGGGCGATCCTGATCGCAGCACCCCTGAAATTCGTGAAAGGAACCGGCTCGCCGGTCCGTGCACTCGCACTCGTCGTCGGAGAAAAAACGACCGGACAGTAGCATCTGCGACAAGGAAGTCCTGCACCGAGCCAAGAAAGGCTACGTCACATACTATAAAGTATGTTGCGATTCACTGTCTCCAGCGATTGGAGGCAGTGAGAGTGCCTTTGATCGAACTGATTTCGAATGGTCGGTGATCGAACCACTTCTTCCGACCACAGTGCGCGGCAAACCTCATGTCGATGAACAGCACATTTCGAACGGTATTCTCTGGCATCTGAGAACAGGTGCACCCGCATTCCAGTTCGATACGATCCTCTTCTTGGAGGCTTGCTTTAAGAGGTTTGATCTCTTTTCGTCATTGTGCAGGCGGCGCGGGCGGAAAATCACCCTGCGGCTGCGGCTGCGGCGACGGCGAGGATGGTTGCGGCTCCGGTTCAGGGGCCAGCGGCGACGGATTATCCATCATATTGCCGCTATCTGGCTCCGGATTGGGCAGAGACGTATCGGGCTTGTCGCCGAAAATGCCGAGACGCGCTTCCACAGCCTTACGACCCGCTTCGTCATAGGCACCGCCGGGAGCGGCCTTCGCCCAGCCATTGGCAACCAGCCATGCGGCTGCATCTTCATTGCCCAGCAAGCATTCGGTCGCCACCGCGCCACCGCTGTCGTTTTCAGGCAGGCGGCACATGACGGCACGGGAGCGCAACCATTGCCGGAAGGCAGTGCGCGCCTGCATGCCGCATGGCCAGCTTTCACCGGAAGCGGTCTGGCAGGTCTGTTCCAAGGGTACGATTTCGATGCCCTGCAATTCAATAATACGGCCCTGACTTTCAAGCCGTCCGGCCGCCACAGCGACAGGTCGCTGCAAAAGCTGCATCTGTTCACCCGCATCGACAGGCGTGGCCGGTGCCGGTGGCTCCGGCGGCTTGGGCGTGGATGCAAGACCGAGATCGCTCAGCGGTGGACGCGGTGCTTCGCGTTCAATGCCGTTGTCATTCACCTGGTCGTTGACCTTGCCGTTCTCTTTCCACGCAGGCGGCTGCCCTTCAACGGGGGCGGTTTGGCCCGGTTGCGGCGACGTCTCCTCCGAAGCATTGCCCGTTTCAGGCGATGTCTCCGGCTCGTTATAGTCAAACTGTTCGACGACGATACCGTTTCCCGTACCGGATTCTGTCTTCGTATCACCGGAGTTGATGACGACCACCGGGCGATCCAGTGCACCATAGAACGGCGCCACGAAGGCTGCGATCAGAACTGCGCCTGTTATGCCAGCCAGACCGCCGAAAACGGCGCGTGCATGGCTTCTATCCTGCGATTGCGCCATTACTGGCTCGCCCATAAAATGCGGGCGACCCATTCGATATCCCTGGACTCGAAAATGCGGTTCGGATGTTCGGGATTGAGCGAATGAAGCTCAATGGTTCGTGGCGTCTGGCGATGCAGGATCTTGGCCATCACTTCTCCGTCTTTCGTCCGCACCACTACGCGATCGCCCCGGCGAATGGCGGTATTGGGTGCTACGATCAGCGTATCGCCATCACGGTAAAGGGGCAACATTGAGTCGCCCGAAACCTCCAGCGCGTACACACCTTCCCCCGATCCGACCGGGAATTCCACAATGTCCCAGCCTTGTCCAGCCGGGAAACCGGCATCGTCGAAATAGCCGCCAGCGCCCGCTTCGGCCATGCCGAGCAATGGAATGGACTGCATGTCCTGCGTATATTCGCCGAATTGCGGCGTGCGATTTTCGCCACGGATGAGCCGCGTGAATTCATCGAACGTCGAGCCGGTGGCTTCCATCACCTTGGCCAGCGATTCCGTCGAAGGCCAGCGCGCACGCCCATCGGAAGCATAGCGCTTGGATTTGTTAAAGGTCGTAGGGTCGAGCCCTGCACGACGCGCCAGCCCGGACGCGCTCAGGGAATGACGTTCAGCCAAGGCATCAATGGCCGCCCACACGCTCTCGTGAGAAAACATAGTAATGATCCGCCACCTAGGTTCCGACATATCTTCCTGAATAATCCCCATCAGGAAAGATATGTTTCAAAGGATTTTAAACCTATTATTCCGTCCCATCTTCGGCTTCAACCTACCGAAAAAGCAGTAATTGCGCAAGACGGCTGAATTAACAGGGAAAATTTTCTTATCCGGGGATGCTGCAGTTCAGCTATGACAAGAAGCACAAACAAAAAGCGCGGCATGAAACATGCCGCGCCTGATGATCTTGCGAAGGGTTAAGCTTACGCTGCCTTCTTTGCTTCCGTCTTGTAAGGGTTGAAACGCTGGTAGAAGCTTTCACCGTTTTCGGCCATGTCGAGCAGAAGTTTCGGCGCCTTGAACTGCTGGCCGTACTTCTTCTGCAACTCCTTGGCAAGCTTGACGAATTTCTTCGCACCCATGCCATCGATATAGGAAAGCGTACCGCCCGTATAAGGCGCGAAACCAAAGGCAAGAATGGAGCCGACATCGGCTTCACGCGGATCGGTGACAATGCCTTCTTCCATCACGCGGGCAGCTTCCAGAGCAATGGTGACGAGGAAGCGCTCTTTCAGCTCCTTTACATCGATCTTGTCCGGATTCTGCTGTGGATAGAGATCCTTGAGGCCCGGCCACAGATGCTTCTTGGCAGGCTTCGCCGGATAATCGTAGAAGCCCTTGCCGTTCTTGCGGCCCTTGCGGTCGAACTCGTTGACGAGACGATCCACCAGTTCTACATGGCGCGGATCGACCGCCTTTTCACCGAGATCGGCAAGGGTTGCCTTGAGGATCTTCTGTGACAGGTCGATAGCGGTTTCGTCGTTGAGCGCCAGCGGACCAACCGGCATGCCAGCCATACGGGCGGCATTTTCGATCATCGCAGCAGGCACACCTTCAACGAGCATGTTGTAGGCTTCCGACATATAGCGCAGCACGCAGCGATTGACGTAGAAGCCACGCGTATCGTTGACGACAATCGGCGTCTTCTTGATCGCACGAACGTAATCAAGGGCTACGGCCAGTGCCTTGTCGGACGTCTTTTTGCCGAGGATCACTTCCACCAGCATCATCTTGTCGACAGGCGAGAAGAAGTGAATGCCGATGAAGTTCTTTGGACGTTTCGAGACTTTCGCAAGACCAGTGATCGGCAGGGTCGAGGTGTTGGAAGCAAAGACTGCGGAAGTCTTGAGCACTTCCTCGGCCTTCTCAGTCGCAACACGCTTGACTTCACGGTCCTCGAACACGGCTTCGATCACCAGATCGGCACCTTCGAGAAGCGCGTAATCCGGCGTTGCCGTGATAAGCGACAGGAGCTTTTCCTTGTCGGCTTCCGTGGCGCGGCCTTTCTGCATTTCCTTGGCGATAAGGTCAGCCGTATGTGCCTTGCCCTTGTCGGCAGACTCCTGATCGCGGTCGATCAGCACCACCGGAATGCCTGCCTTGGCGGTCACATAGGCGATGCCTGCACCCATGAAGCCAGCGCCGATGACGCCGATCTTCTTGAGCTTGGTCGGCTTTTCATCGACCGGACGGCGTGCGCCCTTGTTCAATTCCTGCAGCGACACGAAGAGCGAACGGATCATCATGCCCGCTTCGGTCGTCTGGAGGATTTCGGTGAAATAGCGCTGCTCGATCTTGAGGCCGGTATCGAATGGGACCAGCAGACCTTCATAAACCGACTTCAGGATAGCAAGGGCTGCAGGATAATTACCGGAGGTTTCGCGACGCAGGATTGCCGTTGCGGCAGGCCAAAGGTTCGCACCGGCAGCAGAATAGATCGCGCCGCCGGGCAACTTGAAGCCCTTTTCATCCCATGGCTGAACTGGCTTGAGACCGCCCTTGATGAGCTTCTTTGCGGTTTCGACCAGCTTCTTGGCCGGAGCAATCTCGGTGACGAGACCCATTGCCTTGGCGCGCTGCGCGGTCAGGCTGGAGCCGGTCGTCATCATCTGGAGCGCGTCCTGCTGATTGGCAAGGCGCGGAACGCGCTGCGTACCGCCAGCGCCCGGGAACAGGCCGACCTTGACTTCCGGCAGTGCCATTTTCACGCCCGGCGCATCGGATACCACGCGGGCATGACAGGCGAGCGACATTTCAAAAGCGCCGCCCATGCAGGTGCCATTGATGGCCGACACCCACGGCTTGCCGCAAGTTTCAAGCTTGCGGAAAAGACCGCTCATCTTGCCGACATTGTCGAACAGGGTCTGGACCGCGCCCTGCGGGTCCTTGGCCTTCTGCTTCTGGAATTCCTTGAACATGCCTTCCAGCATGGTCAGGTCGGCGCCACCAGAGAAGCTGTCCTTACCTGACGTGATAACAACGCCCTTGATCTTATCGTCGGCAGTCACCGCGTCGATGATGGAATTCAATTCCTGCATCGCCTCGACGGTGAAGACATTCATCGACTTTTCAGGCATGTCCCAGGTGACGAGAGCAATGCCATCGGCGTCGGTTTCAACTTTGAAATTTACATAAGCCATTCGTAAAACCTCCCTCACCTTAAACGCGCTCGATGATTGTCGCCGTGCCCATGCCGGCACCGATGCACAAGGTCACCAGCGCGGTGTTGAGATCGCGGCGTTCCAGTTCATCCAGCACCGTACCGAGGATCATAGCGCCGGTTGCACCGAGCGGATGGCCCATGGCAATGGCACCGCCATTGACGTTGATCTTGTCGTGCGGAATGTCGAAAGCCTGCATGTAGCGCAGAACAACAGCGGCAAAGGCTTCGTTCAGCTCGAACAGGTCGATATCCGAGATTTTCATCTTGGCCTGCTTGAGAAGCTTTTCCGTCACATCAACCGGGCCGGTCAGCATAAGCGCCGGTTCGGAGCCGATATTGGCGAAAGCACGAATGCGCGCACGCGGCTTGATATCGAATGCCTTGCCAGCCTTCCTGGAACCAACCAGAACGCCAGCCGCACCGTCGACGATGCCCGACGAGTTACCGGCATGGTGGACGTGGTTGACGGTTTCGATTTCCGGATGGGCCTGAATGCCGACCGCATTGAAGCCGCCCATTTCACCCGGCATCACAAAGGATGGATTGAGCTGGCCCAGCGCCTGCATGTCGGTTGTCGGGCGCATGTGCTCGTCATGGTCGAGAATGGTCAGGCCATTCTGGTCTTGGATCGAAATGACCGAATTCTTGAAATAGCCCTTTTCCCACGACTTGGCGGCACGCTTCTGGCTTTCGACGGCATAAGCGTCGACGTCATCGCGGCTGAAACCATATTTCGTGGCGATCAGATCGGCGGACACGCCCTGCGGCATGAAATAGCCGGGGAAGCCGACCGATGGGTCCATGTACCAGGCACCGCCCGACATGCCCATGCCGACGCGCGACATGCTTTCCACGCCGCCTGCAATCACCAGATCGTCGGAACCGAAGGCGACCTTGGCTGCTGCCAGATTGACCGCATCAAGGCCCGAGGCGCAGAAACGCGAAATCTGGATGCCCGGCGCCTTGAAGTCGTAACCGGCTTCAAAAGCTGACGAACGTGGGATGACCGCACCAGCTTCGCCCACCGGATCGACACAGCCGAAAATAATGTCATCGACCTTTGCCGTGTCGATACCGTTACGGTCGCGCAGGGATTCTAGAACCTTCGCGCCCAGACGAACGGCAGGCACTTCGTGCAGGCTGCCATCCTTCTTGCCACGTCCGCGCGGTGTGCGCACGTGATCGTAAATATAAGCCTCAGCCATTTTTGCTCCTTCCCGCCAAGTTCGAAAACTTAGCCTGATCTCTAACTCAGAATGTGTCCGCGTTTAGCGCCATCATCGAATCCGCGCCCGACTGGATGCGTGCGAGATGTGCGGCGCTTTCCGGCATGATCCGCTCGAAATAATAGCGTGCGGTAACAAGCTTGGCTTCAAGGAACGCCTTGTTGCCTTCGCCACTGCCAAGCTTTTCTTCCGCGATCTTCGCCATGCGTGCCCACATGAAGCCAAGCGCCACCAGTCCGAAGAGATGCATATAGTCGTTGGAGGCGGCACCGGCATTGTCGGGCTTGGCCATCGCATTCTGCATCAGCCACATGGTGGCGGCCTGAAGATCGTTGAGACCCTTCTTCAGATGCTTGGTGAAGAAGGAAAGCTTCTCATTTTCGCGGTTGGCTTCGCAGAAATCGCCCACTTCCTTGAAGAACGCGGTGATTGCGCGGCCACCGTTAAGCGCCAGCTTGCGGCCGACGAGATCGAGCGCCTGAATACCATTCGCGCCTTCATAGATCATGGCGATACGCGCATCGCGCACATACTGGCTCATGCCGTGTTCTTCGATATAGCCGTGCCCGCCGAAGACCTGCTGCGCCATGACGGCGTGTTCAAAACCCTTGTCGGTCAGAACGCCTTTCAGAACTGGCGTCAAAAGGCCGACGAGATCGTCTGCTGCCTGACGTTCCGCTTCATCGCCTGCGCGATGGGCGATATCGGAGTTGAGTGCCGTCCAGAGGATAAGCGCCCGACCGGCTTCGTTGAAAGCACGGATATTCATGAGGTTGCGGCGGATATCCGGATGCACGATGATCGGGTCGGCTTTCTTGTCCGGTGCCGCGGCACCCGAAAGTGCACGACCCTGAATACGCTCACGCGCATAGATGGCAGCATTCTGGTAAGCGGTTTCGGCAATCGAAAGGCCCTGCAAAGCTACACCAAGACGCGCTTCGTTCATCATGGTGAACATGGCGCGCAGGCCTTTGTGTGCCTCGCCAATCAGGAAGCCCGTCGCATCATCGTAGTTCATCACGCAGGTGGAATTGCCGTGAATGCCCATCTTTTCTTCGATGGAACCGCAGGACACGCCGTTGCGCTCGCCCGGATTGCCGTTTTCATCGAGAATGAACTTCGGCACGATGAACAGCGAAATGCCCTTCACACCTTCCGGCGCGCCGTCGATACGGGCCAGCACCAGATGGATGATGTTGTCCGACATGTCGTGTTCGCCAGCCGAGATGAAAATCTTCTGGCCGGAAATCTTGTAGGAACCGTCTTTTTGCGGCGCGGCGCTGGTGCGCAGCAAGCCCAGATCGGTACCGCAATGCGGCTCGGTCAGGTTCATCGTGCCGGTCCAGGTGCCTTCCACCATCTTCGGCAGATAGGTGCCTTTCTGCTCATCGGTGCCGTGGGTCAGGATCGCGGCAATCGCGCCCTGTGTCAGGCCCGGATACATGGTGAGCGCCATATTGGCAGACGACATATATTCGCCGACAGCCGTATGCAGCAGATAAGGAAGCCCCTGCCCGCCATATTGCTCCGGCACGGCGAGGCCGAGCCAGCCGCCATCGCGATAGAGATCATAAGCCTGCTTGTAGCCTTTCGGCGTCGTCACCGAACCGTCCGAATGACGCTTGCAGCCTTCGCGATCAGCGGTCTGGTTGACCGGAAACAGGGTGCCCTCGGCGAGCTTCGCACCTTCAGACAGGATTGCCTCGACGACATCGGGCGACGCGTCGGCAAAGCCCGGCAGATTGTTGTAGCGCTGATAATTCAGAACGTCATTGAGAACGAAATTCGTATCCTCAACTGGCGCGCGATAGCTCGGCATAGAAATCCTCCAAATTCACCACCTGAGCCGTTCCGCGATGGCTGGAACGAGCCCGTAACCGCGTTTCATGCCTGCATGCCACATTATAGCAAAACGTTGTGACAGCGCGCATGTTGCAACAAAAAGGGATTATTTTCTGCGAAAACAGCCATTTTTGCCGCTTTTTTGACTGACCACATCACGGAATTCGCGCTCGTCCAGTCAATTTCGGCTCGAAGCTAACCTACTTTGACGTTTCCGTAAACGTCAAAAATTACACAAGTTCGTGCGGGACGGGGAAATGTTCATGTCGAGACACTTTTCATCCTGATAGTGGTCGAAGGGAAAGTGTGATAAGCGCCTGCCAGCAACAACAGGAGTATAGTGGTGAGCGAACCTACTGTAGCGGAAGCGACAGACCGAATTTATGAATCGCTTCAGGCGGATAATGTCGACATCGATTTGCATATCGCCGCCCTGAAAGCAGCACTTGAGCGCGCGGGCCTGAAAGAGGCTGTGTTCGATCCGGCCAAGCTGGTGCAGAACAATCGCTCCGGCAGGAAGCTCATGCAGGCATATTTTCGCCAGCGTGGTGTTATGGTCAAGTTTGCGACTTCGTGAACGGTCATTTTTGACCGGTAACGCGAGCTGACGGTGAAAATCACGCCGACTGCGTAGACCGGATGACCACATGTGAGACATGAGAAAGGCGGCGATTCTGCCGCCCTTCTGCTATTCATCGACCCTTGAAGGCTTACTTGACCCATACAACGCGGCGGGTCTGCGTATCGATCAGAGCCGGACGATCTTCCACATAAACATAGGAATAAGTCGGCTGCTCCGGAACAGCCACCAGCGGCACATCCTCGGGGATGACCATACCTTCGGCGATATCTCCTTCGATGATGACCGGATCAACCGGATTGGTTTCGATGTAGGTCACGACTTCATTCGGCACCAGCGGACCAGCATTCGGCCCTTCGGTATAATAGACGACCTGACGGTTCTGCATGGAAACGATCACCGGTTCACCATTGAAATAGATGTAACCGAAACCCGGATTGTCGGGGATCGGATGAACCGCGATTACATCGGGGAGAACATAACCGTCACTGATTTCGCGCTCAATGACGACCGGGTCCGAAGGATTTGCGATGACATAATCGCGTGCTGCCTGAGGCACTTCGATAAGCACTCGATCCTGCGCCAGCGCAAAACCGGAGCTAGCAAGAAACGCCGCTACGGTCAGAACAAGAGCTTTTTTCATTGTCAGCCTCACTTTCGCATCAGAGCGAATTCGATCTGATTGGATCAGACCGGCGCTCCATCTGTTCGTTCTGGGCACATCTTGGATGCGCCATCAGTCGCAAGGCTGGAATAACCCCGTCGATGCGTCGAGGTTCCCACTCCAGGGCACACTTCATGCAACAGGCTGAAACATTCGGACCTGTCAGGCGGAGTTCGCTCTGACTTCGATCTGGCCGAGGCCGCACATTCGTGGATGCACACATATACCCAAATTAAAAAGATGACGGCGAATAATTGTGAATCGTAGTTTCATTGTCCAAAGCCGCCCCAGAGCGCACTTGGCGAGACACAAGTCGATACAAGTTTTCAGGAATCCCAGAACGAAGCCTTCCGGAAGCTTCCTTGCGGATAAATCAGTTATTCGAAAATTACATTTCAATATTTAGCGTTAGTTAAATTAGCCAATAGAGATTGAGAAATCTTACCCAGCAAGTTGCTATTTTAAGATCGATCTAAATCCAGTTAAGATGGCCTTGTTTTCAATGAACAGGAGGTTTTAAAACTTTTTCTTATTGCTAAGCGCGACCCGTTCTCGCCCTGCAAGCAACATCTGTGTTGGTGGATTAGACCAAACACAGCCTGCAGAGCAAAAATGGAGGATGCAAAATGGCTTGTATATTACCGATACAAGACAGGCTGTTCCGTCATTCCCCGTATGGCGTCAAAGTCTAGATTGCATTCTAAAAGCGTTGATTTTTATATATATTTTTCAGTACGAGCGAATAGGCTGCCCTTATCTGTCCTGTCAATCAGATAGGGGCAGCCACATTTTCAAACTTCACACACCCGCAATCAAAACGATTGTCGCCCCATTCGTGCGAGGATGGTTCGCAGCTCTTCGACAGACTGATCAACCTCGTCCTTTTTCTTCTCAAGCTCGACCAGTTTTTCCTTGAAACGCTTGCGTAGCTTCTCCACTTCGACAGCGTCGCGGGTCTCATTTTCCCACACGCTGATCAACTGCCCCATCTCGCTCAGCGTGAAGCCGATGCGTCGTCCAAACAGGATGAGACGCAAGCGTGTATGGTCGTTGTAATCATAAAGCCGCGTCACGCCCGCACGGCGCGGATTGAGCAATCCTTTGTCTTCGTAGAAGCGCAAGGCGCGCAACGTCAGGTCGAACTCCTCCGCTAGATCGCCGATCCGGTATAGTTGACCGCCTGACTGACCTTCCTTTCGCATATTCACGCTTGTGCCGGTTAGCAAATCCGCAATTGCTAAATCTGCGACCAGCCCTGGTGCGTTAGCCTGTTTACTCATGTCCTACCCTGTTTCCGCCCCCGGAAACGCCCGGTCACCGCGCGATTGCGCGATGGAACCACTGTTGATGACAGCTCACATTGACATTGCTGTCAGTGCCGTAGCTTCGATTTACATTTTGCCGCCGCGGTTCACGCATCTTTCGTATTCGATAGATCCGCTTTTCATGCCGGGTTGCGTTTGACACGCTGAATTCAGCCCGCTCAACCATGGGATGCTATTCGGCATCCACGAAAGCACTCACTTAGCCGCATATATTAACGAGTTATTTACCACGTTTGTACAAATGTAAGCAGAGCAAATTCTTGCCTGTTGCGCTGGTGAAATTTGCTCCCGGCGGCCTCTATCATTAGAAAAAGTGAATTTATCATGGCAAATCCAGATATGGCGTCAGGTTCACGATCAATTATTGACGATTTGAATGCCCACCGCGAGCGCCGAGCGTCATCGCCTGCCATGGAAGAACTTAACCGCACGCTGGCGAGCCTTGAAAAACGCCTGATGGATCTGGAGCACGACAGCGCCCCGGACGTACGCGATATTCTGCGTTCCGAACGTCACCCAGTTCGCCATCCTGACGAGACTGTAACTGGCCTCGCCGAAATTGCCGAAAATCTGCGTCGGATGCGCGGTAGCCATGAAGAACCGCAGCCGCATTATGCCTCAAGCGCCGAGGTCAGCCGTGCCAGCCGCGAGATGACCCGCCTTCAGCGCGCCGCAAGCGAAGAAGGCTTTTCACAGCAGATGAGCGATGATTTCGAGCGTATCAACGACAGCGTACGCCTTCTCGCCGAACGCAGCAGTGAGGCAAACGCGCAGGCGCTCCGCCGCCAGCTCGAAGAGCTCCATCGCACCGTCCAGAGCCTCGCGCGCGAAGAAACACTGCATCGTCTCAACAATCGTTGGGATCGCTTCGACGCGCGTTTCGAGGCCTTCGAACAGCGCCACAACGCCGTCGATCCGGCGTTGGATGCGATCGGCTCGCGGCTTGAGCAGGTGCGCGACGCCATCGGTACGTTGCCCCAGTCGAACCGCCTGAGCGCAATCGAGGATCGCATCGGCCAGCTCGCGAATTCCATCGAGGAATCGCTCAGCCCACAACACGCGTCGTCGCTCGATCAGAGCCGTCTGCAGCAGATCGATGAGCGGCTGGACGAAATCAGCCGCGCTATCATCGCCACCAGCCGCGCCCAGCGCCCGGATCAGGACAGTGCGCGCCGACTGGAGCGTATCGAAAGCCGTTTGGCAGAGCTCGCAGAACAGCTCGCCACTTCGGCAACGCAGCAGAATTCCGATACGCTCTATCGCAAGCTCGGCGAACTTTCCTCTCGCATCGACGGCCTTTCAAGCGGCTCAGCGCTACCGGAAGGCGTCATTGACCAGCTCGCACACCAGATTAACCTGCTTGCCAATCAGGTTGGCAAGGTCATGGAGAATCTGAACCAGTCCGACTATCACGCTGTAGAGGCACGTCTTGAAGCCATCGGCGAGAAGCTCGAAGCTGCCGAGCGCCGGGTAGAGGAGCCGCATCCTTCCGTTCTGGACAAAATCGACCGCCGCTTTGCAGAACTGACCGAGCGTCTCGACGCGCAATATGCCACGCAGCATGTCGACAACAGCGCGATCCACACTCTGGAAGGCCGCCTCGACGATCTTTCGCAGCAGATTTCACTGGGTCTCCTTCAGGCGCCGACCTATGACGGCCCTGGACTGGATGTGAAGGCAATCCGCAGCCTCGAAGATCAGATTGCAAATATCGCCCATCATCTTGCGCAGCCCGTTGCCGAGCTCGCAGAATTGAAGCCGCGTCTCGATTCCATCGAGCGCTCCATCGCCTCCAATCGCGAAACAGTGCTGGATGCAGCGCGCGAAGCTGCCGAAAGTGCTGTCGCGCGCGTTCTGCAGCATGGATCACATGGCGACAGCGTGATCGCCCGGCAACTCGCCGAAGACATGAAATCGCTTGAGGCCCTGGCGCGCAATTCCGACGAGCGCAACGGCAAGACATTCGAGACCGTCCACGACACATTGGTCAAGATCGTTGATCGTCTGGCCAGGCTTGAGCAGGACGTGGCAGGCAAATCAGACACGTCGGACACTGAAAAGTCGGCCTTCACCAGCCCCAACGCTGGATCGCCGCGTCCGTCGGCACCGCGTTCCCCGGCTGCAGCGGCAGCGGAAGCAGCTTTTGCAACCGTCCAGAGCGAAGCTGGTCCCGCCGATATGCAGGCAGGTGACTTGACCGGGAAGTCATCGCTCTTCGGCGGTTTCGCGAAAGCTATACGCGGTCGCCGCGCCGACAAATCCGTCGGAAAGAACGACGAAACACTCGAAGCCAGCGCTTTTGACGCGACGCTTGATGCGCCAGCCTTCGAAAGCGATCTTGCGGCCATCGAGCCGATCACACGCGAAGAACCGGAGCTGGAAACGACTCCATCCCCTCGCCCTCAGGGCGAAGGCATGCCGGACCTCAATTCGATTATGAAGCGGGTGCGCGAAGAACGCCGCCAGCGCGAAGACGCTGCCGATCTGGCCCTTGCCGCCAACGGCAAGGTGGACTTCATCACGGCGGCGCGTCGCGCCGCCCAGCTTGCCGCCGCTGAATCCGAACAGCTTCAGAAGGGCACGACCAAGCGCACTGGTAAGAAAAAGTCATCAGTCGGCGACATGATCCAGCGCCAGCGCAAGCCGATCCTGATGGCAATCGGTGCTGTGATGATCGCGATGGCTGGCCTGCAGATCGGCTCAGCTTTCCTCAACCGCGACGAGCCGGTGGAAGCCGCACTTGATACGGTGCCGCCTCAGATCGACACAACTGCCGCCGATAATACACCTGCGCCAGCCGACGAAATCGCTGCAAAAATCGCGTCGGACACCACACCTGCCCTCGAACAATCCGCGGAAACCACGCCCGTAATCGCAGAGCCCCGCGCGGAAAAAATTGCGCAGGAAGAAATCCCGAAACTAGCGAACGAGCAACAGGCAGCGGTCGAAATCCCCACACAGATTGAACAGCCTGCCGCAGCAACCGGAACAACCGTCCATCCGGTAGCCCCTGCGGAAACGGCTACATCAACCGAACCTGCCGCACAGCCTCAGGCCACCATTCCGTCTGTACCGGAAGAAGCCGGTCCGGCAGCGCTTCGCGAGGCTGCAGCCAAGGGCGACGCCCGTGCCCTCTTCGAGGTCGGCAATCGCTACATGGAAGGTCGCGGCGTTGCTGCCGACTTTGCCAAGGCGGCGAAATGGTATGAGATTTCTGCAGGTCAAGGCTTTGCTCCCGCGCAATATCGTCTCGGCAACTTCAACGAGAAGGGCCTTGGCATGGCCCGCGATCTCGAAAAGGCCAAGACCTGGTACCAGCTTTCAGCGCAACAGGGTAACGCCAGCGCGATGCACAACCTCGCCGTCCTTTTCGCAACCGGCGCCAACGGCAACCCTGACAATGCTTCCGCCGTGCGCTGGTTCACCGATGCCGCCGAACTCGGCGTGAAGGACAGCCAGTTCAATCTTGGAATCCTTGCGGCCAAGGGACTGGGCATGCCGGTCAATCTGGAAGAAAGCTACAAATGGTTCTCGCTCGCCGCCAATGCTGGTGACAAGGATGCTGCCGACAAGCGCGACCAGATTGCCAAGGCATTGAAACCGGAACAGCTTGAACGCGCCAAGGATTTAGTCAAGCTCTGGAAGGCCAAGCCGCTCGATCAGGCAACCAACTCCATCGACGTCCCGGATGCTTGGACCGAGAGCAAACCGCTCACCACCGGCTCGGTGGATATGAAGAAGGCTGTTCGTAACATCCAGCTTATTCTCCAGAAGAACGGCTACGACGTCGGCACCGCCGATGGCTTGATGGGCGGCAAGACCCGCGCTGCAATTGCTGCCTTCCAGAAGGCGAATGGCCAGACGCCGACCGGTGACGTTGACCAGAAACTGGTCCAGCTTCTTCTCGAGAAGAACAAGTAACGCATTGAAGTAAATCGGATTTTTCGAGGGCAGCAGATGCTGCCCTTTTTTCGTTCTGGCCACAAGCGTCTGAAAGAAGTGACAGGTTGAATCGACTCGTTGAGCCTTATTATCTAAGCCCTATCAACGAGGGATAGACGATGCTCTTGCACGTAAACAACGACATGGAAAACGGGATCATCGCGAAGATTCCCCTCGCGCTCGACAAGGACATCAAAAACTTCCAGGGAGATGCGATCGACTTTGAGATTTCCTCTGGCGACAAGCAACTTATCCCTGCCGAGGAAATTCATCCGTACAAATCCATTTTCAAAGTTCTATCCGGCAGTCTCGAGCTGAAGAACATCTTCATAGGCGTGTCGTTCAATGCGAATTTCACCACACCAGACGGCAAAAAGACCTGTCTCACACGGTCCAGCCCGATGGAAGAATGGAATGTCATGAATGGCAACTACTATGCCGAAAGCATGAACTGCTTTGGTTTCAAGTCCAGCAGCCGCTTTGCTGGAAACTTCAGCGTGAATCTGACCAATCCCTATCTTTATATCATAAAGAACGGCAGCCTGACCGACAGTAAAATGTCCGACAACATTTCGATCCGTGCACAGTTTTACCCATCGTCTGGTCATTCCGTCATCACGCCGAAAGAAGATATCAATATCGTCATCAGCAACCGACAGAACGCTACCGAATGATCGACAGTGCATCGTGGCCAGATTGCGCTCATGTATTTCCTATATATTCTATGGGATTATACCAACAATGACTGTTTTAAGCTCTCTTCAAGGCTCTTTTTGTTGTTCTTAAACAACACCTAGCATTTTTCCTCGAATAGAGTTTCGCGAGATAACTTTATCAGCAATCGGCGTTTGACTTCGCGATGGCGACAGAGCAAGACATTATGAGGAGTGGTCGGGCTGAAACTCACGTGTGAAGTTAAGCCTAACTACTTGTTTTCATGCATTTCCGCACGCAGAACAGTTTCATAATTTTGCCGGAGATGTTTTAGTAGAGTGAAACATCTTGCGGAGAAGCGCGACCGCAAGCAGCTGTGTGTCATGCGTTCGTGAAAGCCGGGTTCGGAATTGGGTATTTATCTTCCCATTGCGGAATTATCGGTCAACATGCTGGTTCTTCTCGGCATGGGCGCCGCCGTGGGTTTTCTCTCCGGACTGTTCGGCGTCGGCGGCGGCTTTCTGATCACACCGCTTCTGATCTTTTATAACATTCCACCTGCAATCGCGGTCGCCACCGGTGCCAATCAGGTCATCGCCTCGTCGGTTTCCGGCGCACTGGCGCATTTCAAACGTCGCACGCTCGATATCAAGCTCGGCCTGTTTCTCGTGGCGGGTGGTGTATTGGGTTCCCTTGTCGGTATCTTCGTGTTCTCGTGGCTGCGCGATCTCGGCCAGTTGGACCTGATCGTTTCCATCCTCTACGTCTTCTTTCTCGGCACTGTCGGCGGTCTGATGCTGGTGGAAAGCCTGCGCGCCTTGCGCCGTGTGAAGAAGGGACAAGCAGGTGCTGTGCGGCGATCCGGCCAGCATACGTGGATACACCGCCTGCCATTCAAGATGCGGTTTCGCGCCTCTACCATCTATGTCAGCATCATTCCGGTTCTCGGCATCGGCTTCTTCATCGGCCTTCTGTCATCGGTGATGGGTGTCGGCGGCGGTTTCATTATGGTTCCGGCGCTCATCTATCTTCTGCATGTTCCGACAAATGTGGTTGTCGGAACCTCGCTGTTTCAGATCACCTTTGTGACCGCAGTCACGACCGTCCTGCAGGCAACGACCAACCAGTCCATCGATATCGTGCTTGCTTTCCTGCTGATGGTTGGCGGCGTTATCGGCGCGCAATACGGCGCACGCGCGGGCCAAAAATTGCGCGGCGAACAGTTGCGCCTTTTGCTGGCGCTTCTCGTGCTTGCCGTTGGCCTGCGCCTCGCCTTTGGCCTGTTCGTGCGGCCCGACAATCTGTTTTCCATTTCGATTGCGGATATCTGACATGCGGAGCCTTACGCTTTCCTCCGCATTGATGTTCCTTCTAATGACGGGAAGCGCACTGGCGCAGGTCGATTCCAGCGGCAACGGCAACACGGTTCCGCAATTGCAGAACCCTGCGGATGAAACCATCGAAATCGGACTTTCAACCGAAACCATCGCCATCACATCGAATTTCGGCGGCACTGACCTCACCATATTCGGCGCGCTCGACAATGCCGACCCGATGATCCAGCGACAAGGCCGTTACGATATCATCGTCGTGCTGCAAGGCCCCTCGCGCGATCTCGTGGTGCGCAAGAAGGACCGTTATCTCGGTGTCTGGGTGAATTCGGATTCGGAAACCTTCATGGGCGTGCCGCTCTCCTACTCGCTGGCCTCTACCCGCAATCTGCAGGACATTACCGAAGAGAAAATCTACCGACAACTTTCGGTGGGCGTGCGCAACTTCTATCTCGTCCCGGAAGATCCGGGCAGCCTGTCGGGCAATATCCCGACATTCGGCAACGAACTGCGCGAAATGAAAATCCGGCAGGGCCTCTATACGCAGCGCATCGGGGGCGTGGAGTTCATTTCCCGCACCTTGTTTCGTGCCACATTGAACCTGCCCGCCAATGTGCCGGTCGGACGCCACAAGGCTCGGGCGCTTCTGTTCCGCAACGGTGTTTTTTTGCGTGAAGCCAATGCCAGTCTGGAAATCGTCAAGGCTGGTTTTGAACAGAGCATCTACAACGCCGCCCACCAGAACAGCTTTCTCTACGGCCTTTTTGCCGTTTTCCTTGCCGTCTTCACCGGCTGGTTCGGACGCATTCTGTTCCGCAGGGATTAACCCCCATAAAGCGCACCGCGCGCAATCGGGTAAACCTTACCCTGTCCCAGCATATAGGCGCGCAGGGTCTCGTCAGCGAACAGCCCTCGGAAAGCGCGATCCAGAATATTCAGCGCACCCGTATAGGCTCCGAAAGCAGGCATGATGAGCCTTTCCCCGTCGCTAACAAAACAGGGGCGGCGTACTGATCGTCCACGTCGCACGATGCGGGCCGCGGGGTGAAGGTGCCCTGCAATCTCGCCCTGCCCGGCCTTGCGCGATGGTTCATGCCGGAAGGTAAGCGGCCCGACTGCCAGTTCCTCCACACAATCGCCCGGCAGGTCGACCGGGCGATCCGGATCATGATTGCCAGTGATCCAGAACCAGTCCCGATGCTCCATAAGCGATTTCAGCCGGATGGCATAAAGCGACGGCAGGCGTTCGCTGGCCGTCGCATCGTGAAAACTGTCACCAAGGCTGATGACGGTTCGCGGCTGATAGCGCGCAATGGCCAGCGCCAGCATGTCGAGCGTCGCCGCTGTGTCATAAGGCGGGATGAGCTGGCCGCGCCGGGCAAAGGATGAACCTTTTTCCAGATGCAGGTCTGAGACGATGAGCATATGGAGATCAGGCAGGAACAGTGCACCGGATGGATCGCACACAGCTGCAACGCCACGCACTTCCGCATGGGCCAGACTGTAGGCCTCTCCGTTGCCCCACACGGCAGTCTTCATTGCATCGCCTCTCTGATTAGATCGTCTGCGGCCTCTTCAAGCAGCATTTCATCGCCCTCACCTGCCACACGCTCACGTCCGATTTCGAGCATCACAGGCAGCGCCAGCGGTGAAATCCTGTCGAGCGGCTTGTGCAGGAGATGACCTTTCACGCGTGCCAGCATGTCGCCAAGACGCTTGATATCCAGAAGCCCGGTCGCGGCATCCGCACGCGTCGCCTGCAGCAATATGTGGTCCGGCTCATGGGTCCGCAGCACGTCATAGATCAGGTCGGTGGAAACCGTAACCTGACGGCCTGTTTTTTCCTGTCCCGGATGACGGCGCTCGATAAGCCCTGAAATCACGGCACAATTGCGGAAAGTGCGTTTCAAAAGATAGCTTTCATCAAGCCAGGCTTCGAGATCGTCCCCCAGCATATCCTCATCGAACAGGCGGGTGAGATTGAGCTTTCCCGTGCCAATCAGCGCGCCCATATCCTTGAGGCCCCAGAGTCCCAGCGAATAATCGGTCGCGACAAAGCCAAGCGGATGTGCGCCCATGCGCTCCAGACGACGCGTCAGCAACATGCCGAGCGTCTGGTGTGCCAGCCTGCCCTCGAACGGATAGGCGACCATGTAGAAGCGATTGCCGCGCGGAAAAGTTTCGATCAGCAGCTCGTCCGTTGCTGGCAGTACGGATTTCCACTGCTGCACTTCCAGCCATTCCCGCACCTGTTCCGGCAAAAACTGCCAGCGCGTGCGGTCGGCAAGCATGGCGCGCACCTGCGCGGCAAGATAGGTGGAAAGCGGAAACTTGCCGCCTGCATAGACAGGAATCTTGGCATCCTGCCCGGCAGCATTGGAGGCGATGCATTCGTTCTCACGGATGCCTTCAAACCGCAGAACCTTTCCGGCAAACAGGAACGTGTCGCCAGCAGTGAGCGTCTCAAGGAAATATTCCTCGATGCGACCAAGAACACGTCCGCCGCGCGCATTTCCGCCCTTGCCGCCACGAGTAAGCCGGACATTGAGCTCCGGCGCTTCGACAATCGTGCCGATGTTGAGCCTATATTGCTGCGCAATGCGCGGATTAGACACCCGCCAAGTGCCGTCCACGGTCTTGCGGATTTTCGCGAACCGTTCATAGGTCTTGAGTGCGTAGCCGCCGGTCGCCACAAAATCCAGAATGCGGTCGAACGTGTCTCGCGGAAGGTTCGAATAGGGTGCGGCACTCTGCACCTCACGATAAAGCTGATCGGCGTTGAAAGGCTCGGCACAGGCCATGCCGAGCACGTGTTGCGCCAGCACATCCAGCGCCCCATCGATCAGGGGTGGCGTATCCTGCGCACCCAGATAATTGGCATCAAGTGCGGCGCGACACTCCATCACCTCAAAGCGATTGGCAGGCACCAGAATGGCACGGCTTGGCTCGTCCATGCGGTGATTGGCACGGCCAATGCGCTGCGCAAGGCGACTGGCCCCTTTCGGTGCGCCGACATGAATGACCAGGTCGACATCACCCCAGTCGATCCCCAGATCAAGCGTCGAAGTCGCGACCACTGCCCGCAACGTGTTGGCGGCCATGGCCTGCTCGACCTTGCGGCGCTGGCTGGCATCGAGCGAACCGTGATGCAGCGCAATGGGCAGCGTGTCCTCGTTGACCCGCCACAGCTCCTGAAACAGCATCTCCGCCTGACTGCGCGTATTGACGAATAAAAGCGTCGTGCGGTGCTGGCGGATCGCCTCGTAAATGTCAGGAATGGCATAACGTGATGAATGGCCTGACCATGGCACCCGTTCGTCGGAATCGAGAATGGTGATTTCCGGCTTGGCGCCGCCATCGACCGTCACAAGTCCGGCCATCGGCCCGGTGCCGTCCTGCTCAACCAGCCAGCGGCGCAGTTCATCGGGCTCAGCCACCGTTGCGGAAAGGCCGATGGTCCGCAATTGCGGTTGCAGGCGGCGCAGCCGCGCCAGCCCCAGCGCCAACAAATGCCCGCGCTTGGAAATCACCAGCGAGTGCAATTCGTCCAGCACCACATAGCGCAGACCCTTGAAGAACTGTTCCGAACCTTTGGATGCGATCAACAGTGCAAGCTGCTCTGGCGTGGTCAGCAGAATATCCGGCGGTGCCAGCTTCTGCCGCTGGCGTTTGTGCGCAGGCGTATCGCCGGTCCGGGTCTCGATGGTGATGTCGAGACCCATTCCCTCGACCGGCACCGTCAGATTGCGATGAATATCGACGGCCAGAGCCTTCAGCGGCGATATATAAAGCGTATGCACGCCGCGCTTCGCCATACCCGGCTTTTTACGGCCATTTCGTTCCAGGTCCACCAATGCAGGCAGAAACCCGGCCAGCGTTTTACCTGCCCCGGTGGGCGCAATCAGAAGCGTGGACTGGCCCTGTTCAGCACGGGCCAGAAGCTCAAGCTGATGCGCGCGCGGCGACCAGCCCTTGGCCGCAAACCATTCAAGAAAACGGTCCGGCAAGGGAAAAGCGGCAGATGCTGCGGCGGGTTTCAGGTTCAGTGTCACGCCGTCAATCTAATCGCAGCGAGGCAAGCCGCCAAGGTGTTTGTTCACTTTTGTTCTCATTTTGTCAGCAGATGCAAGCTCCCTCTCTTTTCGGCGCGAACTTCGTGACCTATCTTGAAACCATGCGTTTCAACCAGCTTCTCTGCTCCTCTCCCAAAGGTCTTTATTGCCCGCCCGGCGATTTCTACATCGACCCCGTGCGTCCGGTGGAACGCGCGCTCATCACGCACGGACATTCCGATCATGCCCGCGCGGGCCACACCCATGTACTGGCAACGCCCGAAACGCTCGACATCATGGCGCTACGCTACGGCGCGAACTTCGCCGAAACCACGCAACCGATAGGCCTCGGTGAAACCCTGACGATCAATGGTGTCCGGGTCAGTTTTCATGGCGCGGGCCATGTGCTCGGTTCGGCCCAGATCGCAGTGGAGAAGGACGGAACCCGCATTGTCGCTTCGGGCGATTACAAGCGCGCAGCCGATCCAACCTGCGCACCTTTTGAGCCGGTCGCCTGTGATGTCTTCATCACCGAAGCAACCTTTGCGCTGCCAGTGTTTCGTCACCCTGATGCGTCACACGAGATCGCAACGCTTCTCAAATCAATCCGGCAATTTCCTGAACGCGCGCACCTTGTCGGTGCCTATTCGCTGGGCAAGGCGCAGCGGGTTATCAAACTCATACGCAATGCAGGCTACTCGGAACCGATCTATATTCACGGTGCACTGGAAAAGATGTGCGATTATTACCAGGCACAAGGTATCGATCTCGGTCCGCTTGAACCGGCAACCCTGGAACGTGACGAAGCGCAGCCGGATTTTGCAGGCAAGATCATCGTCGGTCCTCCATCGGCTTTTTCCGACCGTTGGGCGCGGCGTTTTCCCGATCCCATTTCGGCCTTCGCCTCCGGCTGGATGCGCATCCGCCAGCGCGCCAAGCAACAGGGCGTTGAACTGCCACTCATCATTTCCGACCATTGCGACTGGGATGAACTGACGGCGACCATAACGGAAATCGCACCTGCCGAAGTGTGGGTCACGCATGGACGCGAGGAAGCGCTTGTTCGCTGGTGCGAGTTGCAGAACATACCGGCCAAGCCGCTGCATCTCATCGGCTATGAAGATGAGGGCGATTGATGCGTGCTTTCGCTGAACTTCTTGACCGGCTGGTTCTGACGCCGCAGCGCAACGGCAAGCTTCGTCTGCTTGTTGACTATTTCCGCGCTACTCCCGACCCGGATCGCGGTCTGGCATTGGCGGCAATCACGCGCGATCTCGAACTGCAAAGCGTGAAGCCCGCCATGCTGCGCGCACTGATAGCCGAGCGCATCGATCCCACGCTCTTTGCCTATTCCTATGATTATGTGGGAGACCTCGCCGAAACGATTTCGCTCATCTGGCCCGGCCCCAGTGAAACCGCACCCGGCGCAAATCTGCCACTTGGGATTGTGGTGCATGAATTGCAGCTTGCGTCGCGCCGCGAAGGCCCGATGCTCGTGGCCGGATGGCTCGATCTGCTCGGCATTTCGGAACGTTATGCGTTGTTAAAGCTCGTCACCGGTGGTTTGCGCGTCGGGGTTTCCGCCCGCCTCGCCAAACAGGCTCTCGCTGACTTTGGCGGCGTCAACGTTGTCGAAATCGAGGAACTCTGGCACGGCCAGTCACCGCCCTATGAGACGCTTTTCGCCTGGCTTGAAGGTCGCGGTGAAAAGCCTGCTGCCACCGCGGCCGCACCGTTTCGCCCCGTCATGCTGGCGACAGCGCTTAATGAAGCTGAAATCCCCTCGCTTGACGCATCCGCCTACAGCGCCGAATGGAAGTGGGACGGCATTCGCGTTCAGGCCGTTGCGGAAAACGGCGTGCGCCGCCTCTACTCACGCACCGGTGACGATATTTCCGGCGCATTTCCGGACATTCTGGAGGCCATGGATTTCGAAGGTACAATCGATGGCGAATTGCTCGTCGGGCATCACGGCGAAACTGGCATAGAAACTGCCACGTTTTCAGATCTCCAGCAAAGACTGAACCGCAAGACCGTGAGCGCGAAACAGTTACGCGACTATCCCGCTTTTGTGCGGGCCTATGATCTGTTGCAGGACGGGAACCAGCAGACTGGCGAAGACCTGCGTGCCTTGCCTTTCTCCGAGCGCCGTGCCCGCCTGCAAGGTTTCGTCAGCAAGCTCGACCCTCGCCGCTTCGATCTTTCGCCAATACTGCCTTTCGCTGACTTCGAGGAATTGGCGCAGTTTCGCGCCAATCCACCCCATCCCGTCATCGAAGGCGTCATGTTGAAACGCCACGACAGCACCTACCTGCCCGGACGCCCGAAAGGGCCCTGGTTCAAATGGAAGCGTGATCCGTTCACCGTCGATGCCGTGATCGTTTATGCCCAGCGTGGACATGGCAAGCGCTCCAGCTATTATTCAGATTTCACCTTTGCCGTCTGGACGGGACCGGAAGGCGAGCCAGTGCTGGTGCCGGTTGGCAAAGCCTATTTCGGCTTTACGGACGAAGAATTGAAATTGCTGGACAAGTTTGTGCGCGAGAACACCACCGAGCGCTTCGGGCCGGTTCGGTCCGTGCGTGCCGAGCCCGATCATGGCCTGGTGGTGGAAGTTGCTTTCGAGGGTCTCAATCGCTCCACGCGCCATAAATCCGGCGTTGCCATGCGCTTTCCGCGTTTCTCACGGCTTCGCTGGGACAAGCCGCCCCGCGAAGCGGACCGGCTTGAAACACTGGAAAAGCTGCTAAGTTGATTATTCAGCCGCCGTCGAAACGCGGATTTCATAGATATTCACCGGCTTGCCGGAACCGCTCAAATCCGAGTTGACCGTGATCGTGCCTGCGCGACCTGCCTTCTGGCCGGACGAAATATCCATATCGAAAAGGAAGTCGCTCACGGAATCGCGAACGTCGTAGCGCCTTCGCCCACAATCGCCAAGACCGCCGAAATCACAATTGACTGACATCTGGGTCGTCTTGCCATCATCCGCTCGCGCAACAATGTCGAAGGTCGCCTTCTTGCCTTCCAGCTGGTTCAAAATGCCTTCGCCCACATCGAATGTGACCGTATCTTCAGCACCGGAAGATTGTACACGTGCGAAACTGCGTGTGCCTTCCTGCCTGATTTCCGCCGTCGCACGTCCCTTGACGGACATTCGTGTTGCCTCAGACGGCTGGAAAATCGTGATCCATTTCAATCCGCCGGGCTCTTCGCCTTCTTTCAAAGGCGCAATACTGCCATCGCTATGCAGCGGATTGTTCGCCGGTCCACGGCTCAAATCGATAAAGCTGTTATAGAGCGAATAACCGATGAAAGCGGCAACAGCGAGCACAAGCGCCGGAATACCATAGCTATAGAAAGGCGAATGGCGTTTCTTTTTCCTGCGGTCCTTACGCGAAACGCCGCCCTCATAACCGAGATCGGCATTGCTGCGCTTCTTCTGCCGCGAGGTCGCACGGATATCGCCAGTATCGAGTGCGGGCGATGCTTCTTCCGTCCTGCCACCAAGGATCGGATCTTCCCTGTGCGGAGCATCACGTGACGGGTCGTGACGCTCAGTCTTGTCACCACCGGTCTTGAATTCCTGTTCAATGTGCGAGATCGCGTCCTTTAGCTTTTGGCGGCGCTGTTCCTTCTGCACATCGCTGAGCGCGGTATTTGCCGCAAGAGCGCGCTCATGCGCACCCCAAGCGGACTCATAGATTCGCTGGCGGGTCGCCGGATTATGCGCATCCGCCTTGGCAAATGCATTCCTGATCGCGCGCTCAATACTTTCCAAAGGTTGCTCTTCCCTTGTTCGTTCTTCCCGCCGTTTCGTCACGCCCTCAACAGGAGCAAGCGGTCTCCGATGCAGACGATTTCATAAGCCTCAGCGAAATTAACGTCTGAATCAAGGCATTTAGCTGTTCATCACCCGCTTTGACTAGCCAATAAGCATGTCGGAGACACCAAATATTAACTCTGACTGCGGTTTTCCCCCATCCGTATGGTTTTACAGCGCCAAACTGCGCCATGCGAATGAACGAGACATCCCGAAGTATGTTGGCGATTCCCTCCCCTCCCGGCATTTCCGCTTACCATAGAGTGTCCGTGCATCAAGAATGTCCCAATCAGCTGGTTTCCGTCGCTTCCTGTCAAGATTCTCGGAAAACCGCAGGCGACCTGTATTGATAGGTCGGCTCGCGCGCTTTTGATATTGCCGTTGAGCGAGGAGATGCTAAAACTATTACGTTTACGGAAACGTCAATCACGGAGGACGATTGAAGATGGCCTTGCCGGATATTCTGAAAAGCAGACTGCGCATCCCGGTGGTTGGTGCTCCCCTATTCATCATTTCGCATCCGGCTCTGGTCATGGCGCAGTGCAAGGCAGGCGTCGTCGGTTCCTTTCCCGCACTCAATGCCCGTCCTGAAGCACAACTCGATGAGTGGCTGGCAGAGATCACGGAAGGACTTGCCGCTTACGACAAGGCCAATCCGGATCGGCCATCCGCGCCCTTCGCGGTCAACCAGATCGTGCACCGTTCCAACAAGCGCCTTGAGCACGATCTCGGCCTTTGCGTGAAATACAAGGTGCCGATCGTCATTTCCTCGCTCGGCGCTGTGCCGGAAGTGAATGCGGCAATCCATTCCTATGGCGGCATCGTCCTTCATGACGTCATCAACAACCGCCATGCCAATTCGGCAATCCGTAAGGGCGCGGACGGCCTTATCGCGGTCGCTGCCGGTGCTGGCGGCCACGCCGGTGCGCTGTCGCCCTTCGCGCTCGTGCAGGAAATTCGTTCTTGGTTCGACGGCCCCTTGCTCCTTTCGGGCGCCATCGCCAATGGCGGATCGATCCTCGCCGCTCAGGCCATGGGCGCCGACCTCGCCTATATCGGCTCGCCTTTCATCGCCACGACCGAAGCGCGCGCGACAGATGCCTACAAGCAGATGATCGTCGACTCGAATTCATCCGACATCGTCTATTCCAACTACTTCACCGGCATCGGAGGCAATTATCTGAAGCCGTCGATCGCCAACTCAGGTCTCGATCCGGAAAACCTGCCGGAAGCCGATCCATCCAAGATGGATTTCGACAAGGCTCAGCAGGAAGGCGCCAAGGCCTGGAAGGATATATGGGGCTGCGGTCAGGGTATCGGAGCCATCCACGAAGTGGCACCTGCCGGGCAACTGGTCGACCGGCTGGAGCGTGAATATAACGACGCCCGCCAGCGTCTTTGCGCAGGCGTTTGATTCCTTGATGGTCACGGAACCGCGCCAGCTTGAAGGCTGGTGCGGTTCCAACGTTTCACACTCTACGGATCATTATCGCATGCCCGCTGTAAAACCCGGTTGATTTCCGCCCCGTCTGGTACTGCCGATGTACATGTTGTGAAACCTTTCTAACAAACAACGATATTGTTTGATTTGGGCCTTGCTTTCCTCCGTGCTTTTGGTTATCAGCGCACCGTTCAGTCGGAAACGGTTGGCTTCCTTCGGGAAATTGGAATGTAATGTTCCGGGCCGCTTTAGCTCAGTTGGTAGAGCACATCATTCGTAATGATGGGGTCAGGTGTTCGAGTCACCTAAGCGGCACCATAAAATCAATGATTTAGCCAGTTTTCGTTTTCACCACATTGACGCTAGCAATCAAATAGCAATCATCGTCGTGTAACCCGCAATATCAGATGGCAGTAACCGGTTTTGGCGGTATTATCTGAAAACGTCCGAAAATGCCTGAAAAATGCTAAACAAAAATAATAGCTTGCGCTAAGTAATGGCTGATCAGGTTCAGCCCAGTTTGAAACTGGACGCGCAAGATCAAATGGCAGGGCGAGCCTTTGAAATCAAATTTAAATCGACCGCCCGAACCACATTACACGACCGGCAACATGCAATTGCTCGATCTCGCCAGCCGAAACTTCTTCGGCCGGATATCGCGGATTGTCACTTATCAGCTGTAAAGAGCCATTTAAACGCCCGTGGACGCGCTTAACGAGAACCATATCTCCATAAACAATAACGTAGATAGTATTGTCTCTGATGCGATTGACTGAGGTGTCGACCAATAAGACGTCACCGTCTCGAATCGTTTCCTCCATACTGTCGCCGCGCGCAGTCAAAATCCGTGCAAAAGCTGGATTGATATTACGGCTGCGCAGCCAGGTTGATTGGAACGCAAGATATTCCAATGGGTCTTCACCGATCGTCACCCGACCCGCTCCAGCCGAAGCCTGAACGTCGAGCCGAGGGACGAGTGTAAACTCTGATTTCGCTTCTAGTTCAGTAGCTTGGACCCTCTGCGGAAGCTGAGGTAGTTCGACGGTGCTCATTTCACCTTCGCCATTGATGAGCCAGTCTAGCGCCACGCCTTTTACCTTGGCGATTTGCGCCACCTTATCGATCCCAGGGGTCGCGCCTGCCAAATACTTGCGCATCAAGCTTTCACCGATATCGACCTCGCGTGCGAACGCATTTGCCGACTGATTCCCGATAAGCACTTTAAGGCGCTCTGCGAACGTATCGTTCACCAAAGTACGAACTCCGAAAATGGTTCGGAGTTAACTAGTCACGGCATTAACGGCGCTAAATTATTGTTATTCCGCAATAATTTTGCATTTCGCACCATAGTGCCCGATCAGTCAACTCCGAACTCGAAATTCGCCGTATAGGGCTTGACTATTGAGCACTATATTGCGAATATCCGTTGCGACACTGTTTCAACACCTACACCCAAGCCAACCGACCTCTTGCACAGGTCAGAAAACAGGGAGCAACCATGACGAACCCAAAAAAGTGGGACCGTGCAGCGATCAAGGACGAGCTACTGCGGCAGAATAAAACCCTGACCGGAATAGCCCGCGATGCTGGCATGTATCCCGCAGCTTGCCGTGCCGGAATCATTGGAGCCAGTCGGCCTGGAGCGGAAGCGATTGCCGCTGCCCTTGGCGTTCCGTTCCGCGAGATGTTTCCCGACATGTACACGCGCGGTCGTCATGACGGGGTGGATAGTAGCAGCAACAAGTCTGGCGGCGGAAGGCCAAAACGTCACGCGAATGCTGACGGTGCACAGACAGCTGCCTGACGGTTCCGTCAGCCATTTTTCACCATCCTGACAATCGAAAGCATCTAACATGATAATTGCTGACATTAACCCGTCGCTCGTGGACGTTTCCGCTGAACACAAGAAGGTGTCGCCAGACGCTTCCTTTGCCATTGCTGAAGACTTCAAGGTTCGCGGCCAACGCCAGCCAATCGAAGTGATCGAACAGAAGAGCGGACGCTACCAGCTGGTTTTTGGTGCGAAGCGTCTTGCAGCTGCCGCGCTGCTGAAGACAACCGTAATCGCGGCGATACGCCAGCCTGACGAATTTGCCGACCAGGCTGAAATTCGGCTCACCGGTATTGCGGAGAATTTCTATCGCCATAGCCTAACTGTTCTGGAACGCAGTGTAGACGTTGCCGACTGGTGCGCGATCTGGCGGGCTGCTCACCCCGTAAAGCGCGGGCCTAAAACACAGGCGCAACCGGAAACGGAGTTTAGTACCAACTTGGTACTTAATTCGACCGATGCCGAAATCATGGAGCAAAGCGAGACGTTTGCGCTGAGCTTTTCCGAGGCAGCGCAGCGCTTCCTGAAGATCGGCCGTAACGAAGTTTTCCGCTCAATCAAGATTGCGGGTATCCCGGCCGACCTGCGGGACCGTATGGCAATATTCGTTCCGCTTTGCGACAATCAGCAAGCGCTTCTGTCCATTGCAAACGAACCATATGAGCGCGCATCGGCGATCATTGAACTGGTGCTTGATGGCAAGGCGCAGACCGTCACTGAAGCAATTATCCAGATCGACGGCACACCGAAGCCGAACGAACCGGCCCGTTGGGAAAAGATTGCTGACCGTTTCGCACGGCTGAAGCCTGCTGAGCAGGATCATTTCTTTGCGCTGCATGAAGCTGCGGTGCTGCGTTGGTTCGCAGAGCGGCAGGCTGCACGTTAATGACCAAGCGCCGCGACCCTCTCACTAAAGACTTGTTCGAGTGGACGCCTCCCCAGGTGGCAATCCGCTACGAAGAAGGTGTGACCGGTCGCGGCTCGCTCGATAACCAGATTGCGCGCCTTGTAGCTCGCGCTCTTCGCGATGCGCGTGACGACAACAAGGGACGGTCGGAAATCGCCGCTTCAATGACGCGGTTTCTCGATCGGTCAATCTCAACGACGATGCTCGACAAATGGGCGTCCGAAGCCAGCGGCGAACATCGTATTCCGCTCGACGCTTTCATCGCCCTTGTGCATGCGACCGACGCTAAGGAACTGCTCGGGTTTGTGCCTGGCATGTTCGGCCTGACGGTTATCGAAAACGAATACGCAGACCTGATCGAAGACAGGTTGCTTGAAGATCACATCGAAGAATTGCAGGCGCGGCGGCAGATGCTGTCAGCGAAGCGAAAGGCGCGTCGATGAACGAGCTAATACGCATCACCCCAAACGAAATTGCCCGGCCCAAGGAGTGGCTAACTGCTCGGGAAATCGCGGTCGAAGCTCTACCGGATTTGCCGGACAGTGAGCGTGGAATACAAATATATGCAGATCGTGAAGGTTGGACCAACTATCCGGGTTGCGTTCGCCGCCGAAAAGGTCGGGGCGGTGGACTGGAGTACAACTATCGTCTGTTTCCAACGCTCGCCAAGATCACATATGTCCAACGCTACATGGTCACGGGTCGTGTCGAGGTGCTGCCGCAGGCCGAGCCAGAAATCAACACAACAGCACCCTTGAGCGACCGCGCCCAACGTGAGCGCGATGCGCGCCTTGCTGTAGTTGCGGCTTTCGAACTGTTCTTGAAGGGCCTTAATCTAAGCGTTCAAGGCGCTTTGTTCGTATTCTGCGACCGCTACAACGTTGGCATGATCCAGGTGGACCCATGGGTCAAGGAAACCCTGCCGCGCATTTCGCAACGTTCAGTTTTCCGTTGGCGAGCGACCAAGGCAAAAGGCGCGAAAGATGCGCTTGCCGTTGATCGTTCTGAGGCCCGCAAGGGCAAAGGTTTGCTGGAGACCGCCAGTAACGGCGAGGTTCGAGCATTCATACTCGCGTGGCTTGCGTCCAATCCGCACCTGTCCGCCGATATCATCCGTGGATATTGCGAGGACCATTTCGGACCCGAGCTAACCGACCGCAACGGCGAGGTGAAGCCTTTGCCGCCAGTTCGTACCTTCCAGCATTTTATTGCAAACCTGAAGGCGGCTGAAAAGGTGGTCCTGACCAAGATCACGGACCCCGACAAGTTCCGCTCCACCATGAAGCTGTCCGGCACGGGCACCTATCGCCATGTTGATGAACCTAACGCGCTCTGGATGATCGACGCATCGCCGGTTGATGCCCTATGCGTGGATGGGCGCTATTCAATGTATGCCTGCATCGACATTGCCACACGCCGTCTGGTCATAACCCTTTCGAAGACGCCGCGTGCTTCAGCTGTTGCCCTGCTCATCCGCAAGGCAATCCTGCAGATGGGTGCTGCCGCTGTTATCAAAACGGATAATGGTTCGGATTTCGTAGCCATCGCGACCAAGCGCCTGTTCGACAATCTCGACATCACCGCCGACATTTCGGACGCCTACAGCCCTGAGCAGAAAGGCCATGTTGAGCGCGTTATCAAGACGTTCCAGCACAACGTCTGTCCGCAGCTGCCGGGTTACATCGGGCACTCTGTCGCTGATCGTAAGGCAATCGAAGGCCGGAAGAGCTTCGCACAGCGCCTTGGTGCTGACGAACACGAACTGTTCGAAGTCTCTCTCACTGCCGCGCAGCTTCAGCAGCATATCGATGACTGGCTTGAGTTCGTCTACCACGAAAGCGCGCATAGCGGCCTGAAGGGACGGACACCTAACGAAGTCGCCCAGGCTTCCACCACGCCGATCCGCCGTATCGACGAACGTGCGCTCGATACCCTGCTGATGCCAGTCGCTGGAAAGAACGGACTGCGCAAGATGACCAAACAGGGCATCAAGGACAACGGCCTGCATTACGTCTCCGGTACGATCATGGTTGGAACCGAAGTGTTCTGCCGCCGCGATCCGCTCGACATGGGCAAGATGTACGTATTCTCCGCTGAAGGCGGTGAGTTCCTCGACGTAGCGATCTGCCCAGAGCTGGCAGGCGTCAATCCGCAGGAATACGTCAAGGCGCAGAAGGACATTGCCGCCGATATCGTTCGTCAGCGTGAACGCGAGATCAAGGCCGATATACGCGAGCTGAAAAAAGGCCCGTCTGGTATCGAGCGCACAATCCGGCTTGCAAAGCGCAAGGCTGCTGAGAAGGCCGGGCAGACCGCCAACGTCATCCAGTTGCCGAAGCGCGAAGAGCAGCACACCACACCGGCCATCGTCGCCGCCCTCGATGCCGCCACACTTCCGCAGGCGGGTATCCAGCCAAAGCCGCTCAACGAAAAGGCGGCAGAGTTGCATGAAGCGATCAAGCGCGAAGCTGAAGATCGGAAGGTATCGACGGTTGTCCACCTCGATCCCGATGCGGGCCTAAGCGCCAATGCGCGCCGCTTCAAATGGGCCATGGACCTCGAAACCAAGATCGCCGCTGGCGTCGAACTGGATGCAGACACTGCCGCGCAGCTCGTCCGCTTCCAGGCCACGGCCGCATACCGAACCATCAAAGACACAGCAAAGGATTTTGGACTGGAGCAAGCGCTGAAGATCGCTCGCTAAAAAATAAAACCCCGTTGGCGCGGGGTTTCAGAAAGCACTTCCCAAATGACGAGGTTAAAAAATGACTGGTAGCGAACAATTTGTCAATGGAGGCGACACAGCGCCGATCAAGAATGTGGCTGCATGCCTCACTCTGGTCCGCTCGCTGCAAAATCGTCATCCGTTGCAGCCAAACCTTGGCGTATTCGCCGGCTTCTCCGGCTATGGCAAGAGCGTGGCCGCGCTCTATGCCATGAACAAGACGGCTGCGGCCTATGTCGAGGTTTCCGACACGTGGACCAAAAAGAAGCTGCTCACCGCCATCCTGTCCGAGCTTGGTCAGCCGGATGCGCGCGGTACGCTTTCCGATCTGGAAGACGACATCATCGGCATACTGGCCCGTGATCCGAAGCGTCCGCTCATCATTGATGAATCTGACAAGCTGGTCGATCGGAACATGATCGAGCTGGTGCGCATGATCGCCAAGAAGAGCAACGTTCCGGTGCTGCTGATCGGTGAAGAGCTGTTCCCGAAGAAGCTGGAGCGTGTCGATCGGTTCCGCGACCTCGTTCTGGAATGGGGTTATGCGCAGCCTTGCGACCTGGACGACACGCGCACGCTTGCCCGAACGTTCTGCCGTCACATCGATGTGAGGGATGATCTTCTCGATCAGGCGCGCATGGAAGGTGACGGCCGCGTCCGCCGCATCTGTAACACCCTCCATTCCATCGCCAACACCGCCGACGAACTCGGACTGAAGGAAATCAGCCTTGCGCAGTATCAGGAGCATGGGGCGGGTTATTTCTGCACCGGCGCGGTTCCCTCCCGCAACCGGAGGGCCGCTTGATGGGCATCGTTCTCAAGGTTACCGCCGTCAAAGGCAAAAGCCCCAAGCGTGGCTTCGATCACTACTGGACT
The DNA here is from genome assembly GCF_024701725.1 of Ochrobactrum sp. XJ1. Taxonomy (NCBI): domain Bacteria; kingdom Pseudomonadati; phylum Pseudomonadota; class Alphaproteobacteria; order Hyphomicrobiales; family Brucellaceae; genus Ochrobactrum; species Ochrobactrum sp. XJ1. The sequence continues at coordinate 159,108 of NZ_VDGD01000001.1, read as the reverse complement.
GTAATGATGGACTACGCAGTAGCCGACCGCAGCTTTACCGCTCGCGACGTGTTCAATCGTTCAGACGCGACACAATCGGACATCAACGATTTCATGCGGCGTCTGGTGAAGGCAGGCTTTATCGAGCCAGTTGTTTCTGACCGGGATGGTGAGACATTCAAAGTCGCCATCCGCCAGTCGATGACACCGAAGGTGCGTCGCGACGGCACCGTGATCGAAGGCGTCAGCAAACAGAAAGCCATGTGGAACCACATGCGCATGAGTGCAGGTGCACAAGGTTTCACTGCGCAGGATATTTCCATCTGGGCTTCGACCGATGAAACACGCATCGGCATCGAGGCGGCGAAATCTTACATCAAGTTTCTGGCCAAGGCTGGCTACCTGATTGAGATGCAGAAGGGGAAATCCGGTAACCTCGGTATCTATCGGCTTTCGCCGGACATGAACACTGGACCGCTGCCGCCGATTATCCTGCGCGCCAAGGGCGTCTTTGATCAGAACCGTCATGAAATTGTCGGCCCGGTTGTCACCGAAGAGGTGCAACCATGATCGCCGCCAAGCTCTCCAACGTCGACAAGGCGCGCGCTGCCTGGGGACATGTCATCCCGGACTGGATCGTCATTCTGGCGGAAGCCTGTGACCATGAAAGCCAGTCTGCGATTTCTCGCAAGGTCGGTTATTCGGCTTCCGCCGTCAGTCAGGTTCTCTCCAACAGCTATCAGAACGGCGATATCGGCCGAGTTGAACAAGCTGTTCGTGGGGCTTTGATGGCGGAGACCGTTGACTGCCCGGTCCTCGGCGATCTGCCACGCAACACCTGTGTGCTTTGGCAGCGCAAGCCTTTCGCAACAACCAACGCCCATCGCATCCGCATGTTTCAGGCATGCCGGAGTGGATGCCCGCACAGCCTTATCAAGGAAGGAGCATAACCATGGATGCCGATCTTTATGCCTTGAGTGACACGCTTTTCGCATGGCGTCGGTCGTTCCTGAAGTACGAGACGCAAGGCGTTTTCCTCACTCCGGCTGACGTCCAGAATTTCAACGCAGCGCTCTACGAATGCGGCGCTCTCGCAGTCAAGCGCGAGCATGAGATCAGCCGCCACCGCTGGAACGGCATGGGTCGCAGCGATGACCGAACCAGACAAGCCCTGCTGGACCAACTCTACCAGGGCGAAACCAACGTCGTCCTCTTCAAACCCAATTTCACCCTGCGCGCCGACCGCGCTTGAGCCTCCCGAACGCAAGGAAAACGACAATGACCGAAGTAATTGCCACTGCTGCTTTCGCAGGAAACTCCGAACAGGGCGTGACCATGGTTGGCGACAAGCCTTACATGGCCGATGCCAAGGGAAACCTCGTCCCTGTGGAAGCGATCAAGCCCGCTGACAAGCTGGAGGATGAAGTTGTCCGCAAGGTCATGCGGTACGCATCCAGCCTTTCAGAGCAGATCAGCCGGTTTCGCGGTCATACCATGACCGATCTGGGCGAGTTCGACGCGCTTCTTCAGCAGGAATATGGCGTCACCAAGGGTGGCCCCAAGGGCAACCGCACCTATCAGAGTTTCGACGGCCTGAAGCGTGTCACGGTACAGATTGCCGATTTCGTGGATTTCGGACCGCAGCTGCAGGTCGCCAAGCGCCTCCTGGATGAATGCCTGACCGAATGGGCCGCTGACAGTCGGCCGGAAATTCGCGCTGTCATTACGCGGGCCTTCAACACCGACAAGGAAGGCAAGGTCAATCGCTCCGAAATCTTCATGCTGCTGCGGCTCGATATCGATGATCCGCGTTGGCAAGAAGCCATGCGGGCCATCCGCGAGGCGATGCGTATCACCGGCTCCAAGGAATATGTGCGCTTTTACGAGCGGGCATCCATCACCGATCAGTGGCGTGCAGTCACGATCGATATGGCCAAGGCGTGAGGTGCGGCCATGTGTGATTGCATCAAAAACGTAGACGAGAAGTTGGCCGAGCGAAACACTCGCCTGACCCAGGCCCTCGTATTCGGCAATCGAGCCGCTCCGACGATCATGCTTCAAACAGAGGTGATCGAGAAGAAGCGCGGTGCAAAGCCTGTCGGCATGTTCCTGTCCTACTGCCCATTCTGCGGCGAGAAGTATCCAGAAGGCGGTGACGCATGATCCGCTTTCACTTTCAGGACAACGGTCAAGACTTCCTTTGGTGGGACGTAGAAGATCAGGGCAGTGGTATCGGCAAGGTTGTCGATGCAGGTCCGTTTCAGGCATGGGCTTGGGCTGATGGCAATCATTTCGTCAATCTGGCGCAGCCGCACGGCGTTGGTGACAAACTGGTGACCACGGATGACTTGGTCCGCTCTCAGGAGACCGGATACAGTTTGACGCTTCATCATCGCATTGTTCGCGTCGAACACCATCACCGGTTGGCAGGTGCGGCATGAGCACCAGCCAGAAATCTCGCACTCGTCATCAGCAAGGTCGCGTATCAGGTATTCTGCTGTCTGGTGTTTGTGTGGTGTTCAGCCCTTCAGGCACGGATTTCTATGCCGTGCCTGAAGGCATCGACGGCCCGACCTTCTGCCGTAACATGGTTGATCGATACGCTCACCCTCACACCGCTGATCGGCCCGCACCGAAATCAGCCCGATTCAATTTCTCACGCTTCTTGATGACGCTCCATGCCGCTGTGACGGCATTGTTTCGCCGAAAGGTAATTCTGAAATGAGCAACCATTCTCAAAAGACCTGGACTGACGATCGCAAACAGGCCGTCGCCGAGCTGCTACGCGAAGGTCTCTCTGCCGGTCAGATGAGTAAGCGCCTCGGTATCAGCCGCAATGCGATCATCAGCGTCATTCATCGCGACAAGATGCTGAGCGAGATCGGACTTCGGGCCGGTGTCGGTGGCGCACGAAATCCGAAGGCAGCGTCGTCACCATACAAGACGGGCCGCATGAAAACTGCGGCTCGGTCTCCAGCTCGGCAGTCACAACCCGCGCCGGTCGCGGTCGCGCCAGTTATAGAGCCGGAACCGGTATTTATTTGTGAGGGCGTCGCCGAGGTAGAAACGCCGATCGATCCGCTCGGCCTGCCGTTAGCGGACCTAAACCTTCGCCAATGCCGGTTCGCAGTCAACAACGCAGCCAAGGGCGAACAGCATCTGTTTTGCGGCCATCCGGTGAAAATCGGCTCCAGCTTCTGCGAGCATCATCATCGCCGTGTCTTTGTGCGTCCAACGAAGGCAGGTGCAGCATGACTATTCCCGTAATCAATGCCGTCTGGCTAGAAGAGTTCATCAACTGGAATTTTGCCACGTTCGGCCCTGGGCGACGGACGGAAGGCACAATCGATCATATCCGCAAAGAACTGATCGAGATCGAGACAAATCCAACTGATCCGAAGGAATGGGCTGACATTGTGCTGTTGGCACTTAACGGCATGGCGCGGCTCGATTTGTCGCCCGAACAGATCATCAAAATCATCGTCGCGAAACAGGCATGCAACTTCATTCGCCGGTGGCCGGACTGGAGACACGCGGACCCATTGAAGGCCGTAGAGCATATTCGGGAAGCGGACACCTTTAATCCGTTCGGGTCCGGACCAGTTCCCATCGCGCCGAGGGAGGATTGATATGAAATCCACCGCCGCCATACACGTTGCGAAAAAGCAGCTGGACCTTGATGACGATACCTATCGCGCAATCTGCATTCGCGTCACCGGCAAGCATTCGTCTGCGGTCATGACTGAAGGCGAGCGGCTGAAGCTCATTGATGAGTTTCGTCGTCAGGGCTTCAAGCCCGCTTCAAAAGGCTCTCGAAAGCGCCTTGAAGGCAAGTTCGCCGGAAAGCTCCAGGCTCTATGGATTGCAGGCTGGAACCTTGGGGTTTTCGATAACCCTGCCGATGAAGCTTTGCTGGCCTTCGTGCAGCGCCAGACGAAAATAGATCATGTTCGTTTCGTTCATGATTGGGCTGATGCGCGCATAGCGATCGAGAGCATCAAGAAGTGGATCGAACGCGAAGTCGGTCCGGTCTGGCAGGAAGATATGTTCATGCAGGGCTGGAGGCGCGCAGACGGCGCGAAAGTCGCGGCAGCGCAATGGAGTGTGCTTTCTCAGCAAGGCAGACTGCCGGAGCCGGGTAGCTTCACCCGATACGTCCGGGCAGTTCTCGGCCTTGATGACCAGTTCGATTTTGAAGAGTTGAAGCCGCAGAACTGGCAACCGGTCATGAATGCGCTTGGCGCAGAGATCAGAAAAACGGCGCGGCCATGAATTTCACGATCCGCGCCACATCAGAAACGATAACAACTCGCTTGGAGAAAAGTGGGCGCGTGACGCGGTTAATTCGTGAATCCGTAGGATTTTGCGACACGTTTGACTTGCGTACAATTCGCGGTCTTTTGGGACGGCGACATGCCGTCCAGTTCGAGTTTCGCTCCAGACACCATCATGTTCAATGTGCCCGCAAAATTCAGATTGTCGGCTGGCACTTTGGCCGTGATAAATTTCTCAATCGCACCTTGGTCGAACGACAGCCCGCAGGCTTCTTCTGCCGCCAGCACGCTGCCGAGCCCACTTGCGAGTTGCATCGTGGAAAGATCATCGGCATGGGCGACTACGCCGCTCGCCAAAAGTGCAAATCCAGCCAGTACCAGTCTCATATCAACCCCCTGAAATTTCCTTCAATAAAGCGCGCCTTCCGCGTTTTGGCAATGGTGAGGGCATGATGATGGTTCAGCAATCCGCGCCTCTGGTTAATCTGCCTCTGTTCATCGCGCCGGAATTGGCCGAGATCGAGCGGCTCCAGATAGAGCGTAACACCTTACAGCAGCGTATCCATGCGCTCCGGCCACACTGCCACAAGCGTGTCGAGCTGGAAGCACGCTTGCGTCTAGTTACCGCACAACAGCTGGCGCTTTCCGCAGAGATTGGGAGGCAGCATTGAAGGGCGAAAGCAATAGCTTCGTTGCAGAGCTGATCGACCTGCTTGGAGAAGACGGCTTGATCCGCCTCGCAGATGCACATGCAGGTATCCGCATTTACGTTCCGTCGCCGTCCAACGTTGCCCGGTCGCAGTTGGTTGATACTCTCGGAATTGATATTGTAACCAAGCTCGCCCGGCGTTATGGCGGTGACGGCTTCACGGTTCCCTTGATCCGCGACATGCGAGCCAGACGGGATCGTGACCAGGGCTTGTCGAACGCGCAGATTGCACGTAGGTTGGGCATCCGTGAGGACGCAGTCGAAAAGATTTTCAACCGTTCTCCGGTCAAGTATCGTCCAAAGAAAAAAGACGACCGCCAAATAGAAATGTTCTCAACCGAATAGTCCGGTATTGACGCCCGCCAGTGCGGGCGTGAACCCCATTCCAGCCACCGTGTAAAACTCTGTTCATGCCCACCATAGCGGGCCTGTTTTTTGAACACTGTTTCGCGGAGGGCGTGATGTGACCGACCTTGCATCCCACATCAATCATACTGTTCTGGTTGCAATCGCCCCAAAAGTTGCGGTGAAAAAGATTGCCCGGCAGCAGGATATCATCACGAAATGCGGACCTTTGCTGCCTGCTCTCCTGAAAGAGTTTCAGGTGACGACTGCTCTCCGCATTGTGCATTTTCTTGCCCAGATTGCTCATGAGAGCGACGGCTTTTGTACTACCGTCGAATACGCGTCGGGTGCAGCGTATGAGGGTCGGACTGATCTGGGTAACACTCAGAAGGGCGACGGCCCCCGGTATCGCGGACATGGTCTTATCCAGACCACGGGACGCTATAATCATGGACAGTTCACGTCCTGGTCTCGCGCCCGCGATCCTAAATCGCCTGATTTCGTTCAGTATCCCGAGAAGCTCGCTGATTTCCCCTGGGCACTTCTGTCGGCCTTTTATTATTGGTCATCGAAAAACCTGAACGCACTTGCTGACTACGACAATCTGGTTGCTGTCACCAAAGTCGTCAACGGCGGCACGAATGGCCTTGCAGATCGCGCCGCAAATCTTGCCAAGGCAAAGGATATTGTTGCCGAGTTACAGGCCGACAATCTGTCCTCAAATCTCGGCGATGTCGTTTTGCGGCGTGGAATGCGCGGCCTTGCGGTCGCTGACCTTCAGCGTGCGCTACGTGGAGCCGGGTTTTATCATCTGTCGATTGACAGCATTTTCGGACCGGGTACCGAACAGGCCGTCAAGGCATTCCAGCGCGACCATCGACTGGTTGCTGATGGGCTGGTTGGTGCAAAGACCTTTGCCCAACTGAAGCGGTTTATGCCGGAGGTCGCGGCATGAGCGAACCAATCAAGGAACCGGGCTATACCTCCAGCCGACGCTACCTCTGGGGCAGCTTCTACCTCGCCTGGGCTGTTATCGTCATTCTTGTTGGCGCTGCATCGGTTGGCTCCGAGCAGGCCGTTGCGATTGCTCCGATCGTGGTGCCTTCCATGGTCGCGCTGATCGTCGGCGTTCTCGGCGTCCATCGCGGCTTCGGGTCTGTCGATTATTGGGCGCAGGCAAAAACGCTATTCACCGATCGACGGGAGGACCGGCCATGATTGCATGGTTCTCCGCATGGTTCGCCAAGTGGACCTCCCAGATTGTCGTTGCCGCCATCATAATGCTGGCAGCGGCGACCTTGGCTTTCGGTGCTGCTCGCGCGCTCCGCGATACGATCAGCGATGCGGTAGAAACCGCCGAAAAAGCCTGTGATGCGGATTGGTCTCGACAGATCGCCGAGGCCAATGAAGCTGCCGCGAAGAACATCATCGAGCAGATGAAAGCCTCCCAGGCGGCACAGGAAAAAGCCCAGACCGAAATCAACCGTCTCAACAACAAGGTCTTAGAACTGGAGGATGCCAATGCGGCGCTTTCTGACACTCCTGGCAGTGGCATCGATGTTGATCGCTCACGGCTGCTCAATAACCAGTTCATCGGAGGGAAAGCCAATCCTCCGTACTGAATTCGTCAGAGGGCAAGTGCCGTCAGAGGCGCGCAAGCCATGCGATCCACCTGTCACTCTGCCTGATCGCGCCCTGTCGGCGAAAGAGCTGACGCCGCTTTGGGGCAAGGATCGCGCCGCGCTTGCCGTCTGCGAGCAGCGGCGCGGAGCAGCCATAGCCGCAATCGACGCCGTGCCGGTTCCTGCGGAGCGACCAAACTGATGGAAGCGGGAAACAAGGCACATGAACTGGCCGATCTGCGGGCCGAACAGGAGCGCGAAGCCGGTATCGCGGCGGTGCAGTCCGCCTTGAGCCGGAAGGGTTCCGATATCTGCATTTCCTGCGGTGAGGATATCGAACTGGAACGCAAGGCCGCGATGCCATCGGCGAGACGCTGTACGCATTGTCAGCAACGACTGGAGCGGCAGCGTAAGCATTGGGGGCATCGCTAATGGAGATTTCTGCAATCGTTCCGTGGTTGAGCTCAGTCTCGATCCTCATTTCGCTCGGTACGTCGGTGACGATCTTCCTGACGTCCGGGTCGAAGAAGAACGCTGTCACGCTGGATGAGCATGAGAAGCGCCTTTCCAAGGTAGAGAATGAACTTTCCCATATGCCCAACGCGGAAACGGTTCATCAGCTCCAGCTCACCATCACGGAAATCAAGGGGCAGATGGGCGTCATGGCGAAGTCCGCAGAAGCGACAGAACGCACCACACGCCGCGTTGAAGAATTTTTGATTCAGAAAGGACGTTAGGAATGACGGCGGGTTACAAAGAATTTGTCGATCAGAACGTGCGCCTCATCATCCTGAAGGCGCTTGCTATGGAGACGAATGCCAGCCTGAACGATAGTCTGCTTGAACGCGAGCTGGAGCTGTTCGGCTACAAGCGCACCCGTGAATATCTGCGCAACCAGATGCGCTGGCTCGAATCCGAAGCCGGTGCGGTTCGTATCAACGCTGCCGGTACCGCCCTGATCGCTACGCTTACACGCACTGGTCGCGATCACGTCGAGCGTCGTATCGTTCTGGAAGGCATCCAGCGACCCGGCGACGTGGAGTAAATCGCCATGGCAAGCCAGCGCGGCCGGGGCCGTCTTTCCTCCATCGACCTGTTGCCAGAAGAATGCGAACCCGTCATCACCTGGGCAACGCAGGAACTGGCCGCGCGCAAGCGATCGCTCAGCGATATCTATGGCGAGTTCAAGGAAAAGCTGATCGGCCTTCAGGGTGAGCTTGGCCTTGATTTTGATATCCCGGCATTTTCATCTTTCCATCGATTCACGGTTCGCACTGCCCAGATGGCCCGCCGCCTGGAACAGACGCGCGAGATCGCATCCACCATTTCCGAACGTATGGACGCTGCGGGTTCGGACGATCTGACATTGATCGCAGCTGAAGCGATCAAGACGCTGATCTTTGAAATCCTTCAGGACGCAGGTGATGCTGGCATTTCTCCGAAGGGAGCCATGGAACTGGCGAACGCGCTGCGCGCCGCCTCGGCCGCACAGGTCGCATCGTCATCCCGACGCATGAAGCTGGAGGCGGAAGAGCGCGCCCGCAAGGTTGAGGCCGAAATGAAGGAAAAGGCCGAGAAGGCGCTTGATGTCCTTTCCAACGAACCCGGCATTTCGAAGGAAGCCATTGCCCGCGCGCGCCGCGAGTTCCTCGGCGTTCGTCCGCAGAAACCCAAGCCCGAGACACCGGAGGCCAGCCAGTGAGCGAAGCGCCTCTGCCCGGATTGCCACGTGGGCAATGGACCGACCCGCCAGTCATACCGACCGATCCGGCCAAGCTGCCGGATGAATTGCCTCGCGGCGGTGAAATCCCGGATGATCTTGATCCATTGGCCGATGGCGTTCTCATGGAGCACCAGAAGGAATGGATCGCCGACGACAGCTTGTTGAAGGGATGTGCCAAGGGCCGACGCACCGGCATCACCTTTGCCGAGGCGCTTGACGCGACCCTGATTGCTGCTGCGCAACGATCGGCGGGCGGGCAGAACTATTTCTACATTCCCGACACCAAGCCGAAGGGCCGCGAGTTCATCGGTTACGCTGCACATTTCGCCAAGACCGTCGCCAACGAGATGCTGACGATCGAGGATGGCATCTTCTTCGACATTCGTGAAGATGGCAGCACGAATGCGATTTCCAGCTATATCATCCGATTCAAATCGGGTTTCCGTATTGAGGCGCTTTCGTCCAGGCCGGAGAATATTCGCGGCCTTCAGGGCGTCGTCTGCATTGACGAGGCTGCGTTCCACCGTGATGTCCGCGCCGTCATTGATGCAGTTGCCGCTCTCCTGATCTGGGGCGGCAAGGTGCGGGTCATATCCTCCCACAATGGTGTCACCAACCCATTCAACGAACTGGTCAAGGAAGCCGAAGCCGGAAAGAACGGCTTCAACTTCCACACGTTCACCTTTGGCGATGCGGTCCAGAACGGCCTGTTCAAGCGCGTCTGTCTGATCAAGGGCGAGGAATGGACGCTTGAGAAGGAAGCCGCCTGGGAAGCGAAAATCCGCTCGGCCTATGGTACGCGCACCGCCAAGATGCGTCAGGAGCTGGATGCCATCCCGGCCGAGGCCGAAGGTGCTGCACTTACCCGCGTTCTGATCGAGCGCTGCATGAGCCGCGATCTTCCCGGCGTTGTGCGTTGGGATCGACCGGACGAGTTTAAGGACCTGGAGGATTTCGAGCGCGAAGAGCAGGCAGAAGACTTCTGTAAACGGTCATTGAAGCCGCTTCTAGACAGCCTTGATCCTGAGCGCGAACATTGTTTCGGAGAAGACTTTGCGCGATCAGGCGACAAGACCGCCATCATCGTGTTTGAGATCGGAACCGACCTTGTGCGCCGCGCACGTCTTGTTGTCGAGTTGAAGAATATCCCGTTCGATCAGCAGCGCGATATCCTGTTCTATATCGGCGATGCGCTGCCACGGATGATTGGCGGCGCGCTCGATGCGCGTGGCAATGGTCAGTATCTTGCGGAAAAGGCCCGCCAGCGCTGGGGCGAAAACATCCATGAAGTGATGCTTTCGGACAAGTGGTACGCAGCCAACATGCCCGCTTACATCGAGGCGTTCGGCGACAAGTCGGTGCTGTTTCCCTATGACGCTGACATTCTCGCCGATCATCAGGCGCTTGCATATGTCGGCGGCTACATCAAGGTGCCGGACGGCCATTCGACAAAGGGTGCGGATGGATACGATCGCCACGGCGATACCGCACCCGCAGGCGCTCTCGGTTTCTTCGCCTCCAATCAGGAGGCCATCATCTATGAATATGAAACCAACCGGAAGCGTGCCGGTACCGGCAACGACATGCGCGGCCACAATGGTGGGCCACCGCTGGACGATGACCGGCGCGGACGAACGGTTGATATCTATCTGAGAGGATCGTTGTGATGGGCCGTTTTCTTGACTGGTTTGGAAACCTTATTGCTGGCCGTGATCTGACGGACGAGCGGGCCGGTGCGCAGGCGGGCGGTGTGCGCCAGTGGATGTCTGGCCATCCGGCAGATGGACTGACGCCGGTCAAGCTTGCTTCCATTTTACGTAGAGCAGACCAGGGCGACCCGGAAGCCTATTTCGAGCTGGCTGAAGACATCGAGGAGCGAGATCCGCATTACCTCGCGCAGCTCGCCACGCGAAAGCGTTCGGTTGCGCAGTTGCCGATCACGGTGAAAGCCGCGTCCGATAGTCCCGAACACAAGAAGCATGCCGAATTTATCCAGAACTGGGTCAATGAAGGCATTCTGCGTTCGAGCCTGTTCGACATGCTTGATGCGATCGGCAAAGGTATTTCAGCGATTGAGATCGACTGGCGCTTTCACAATGGTCATGTCACACCACGTGCCCTGACGTGGCGAACGCAGCGATGGTTTACGTTTGATCAGGCTGACGGTGAAACGCTTCTGATCCGCGACGATGCGGGTAATCTTCCCATCGTCCCGCACAAGTTCATCATCCATCGTTCCAAGGCCAAGTCCGGCCTCACGATCCGATCCGGCATTGCGCGGATTGCCGTCTGGTGCTGGATGTTCAAAAGCTTCACCGTGAAGGATTGGGCGATCTTCTGCCAGAACTACGGCCAGCCGATCCGCATCGGCAAGTATGGCCGTGGTGCAACCGAGGCTGAAAAGGATGTCCTGTGGCGCGCCGTCTCCGGTATCGCCGGTGACTGCGCTGCGATCCTGCCGCGCGAGATGCTGATCGAGTTTCATGAGGTCGGCTCGAAGAGCAGCTCGACAGATATGTATGAGCGGCGCGCTGACTGGTATGACCGTCAAGTGTCGAAGCTCGTCCTCGGCCAGACGACGACGACTGATGCTGTTTCCGGCGGGCATGCGGTTGCGAAGGAACATCGTCTCGTCCAGGAGGACATTGAGCGTTCCGACGCGCTGGATGGTTCGGATACGCTCAATCAGCAGCTGATCCCGAACATGATCGCGTTCAATTTCGGGCCGCAGGATTTGTATCCGATCATCGCAATCGGGCGTCCGGATGAAGTCCCGCTGAAGGAGTTTGCCGACGCCTTCGACAAGTTTGCCCAACATGGTCTGGAACTGGACGCGGCCTATGTGCGTGACAGGCTTGGTGCGCCCGCTCCGAAGAAAGGGGCTGAGGTCATTGGCGGCAGGCGTCCAACTGCCATCGACCGCCTGTTTGAATCGGATGGAAAGGAGCCCGCGCGCAATGCCGTCAAGCGATTGCTTCATGCCCGCCAGGAACAGTCACCGACCGAAGATATCATCGGCAAGCTGACCGATCGCCTTCAGGAGGATGCAGCGGGGGCTCTCGCCGGACTGACTGAAGACATCCGTGCCGCCCTGGAAGAATCGAAAGACCTTGCCGACGCCGCTGACCGGCTCGCCCGGCTGAAGCTTTCGCCAGACGAACTTGCGACCGCGATGGCGCGGGGTATGGCTCTCGCGCATCTCGCCGGACAGGCCGCTTTGATCGATGACATTGCCGGTCGGAAATAACGCCTCACAGGCGCGCATTCGCTTCCAATGTGAAGCGTTCCCCCAAAATCTGAAGAATGCGCGCCAGTGGCCTTCAAACAGCCTTCAAATTTGATGGTTCAGGAGCTTCAAAGATGACAGATACGATATCGGCACTCGATCTGCCCTTTGACGAAGCGATCCGCTTCTTTCGCGGCAAGCTCAACATCAAGACGCAAGTCTGGACGGATGTTTATGCTGCGGCTCATTCGAGAGCATTCATGGTGGCCGGGGCCGCTTCCGATGCACTGCTCGATGACTTTCGCCGCGAGATCGACAAGGCGCTTTCCGAAGGTACGACGCTTCAGGATTTCCGCAAGTCTTTTGATGCCATCGTGGAAAAGCACGGATGGGATTATCGAGGTAAACGGAACTGGCGTACCCGCATCATCTTCGACACCAATCTGCGCACGGCCTATGCGGCGGGGCGCTATGCCAAGCTCACCGAACCCGAAACGCTCGAAGCCTTTCCATACTGGCAATATAACCATTCCGGCTCGCTCCATCCGCGCAAGGAACATTTGTCCTGGGACGGCATGGTGCTTCGCGCTGATGATACGTTCTGGCGCACCAACTATCCGCCGAACGGTTGGCGTTGCGGTTGTTTCGTGACGCCTGTTTCAGAAGGTGGCCTGCGCCGCCAGGGGAAGGCTCGTCCCGATCATTCGCCCGACCTCGTGTTTCGCGCCGAAGAAGTTGGCGGGCGCACAGTTCGTGTTCCACAGGGCGTTGATCCCGGCTTTGAATATAATCCGGGGATGTCCTGGCTTGATGGAGCAGCCGAGTGAGTGGCGTTTCTCTGGAGGTCGAGGTTGCTGACAAGGCAGTCCATCAGGCGTTTACCCGACTGATCGGCGTAATGGCGGACACGACGCCTGTCATGAGCGCGATCGGCACCGGCCTTGTCGGCTCCACGCATCGGCGTTTTATTACGCAAACATCTCCCGATGGCGCTGCCTGGGCGAAGCTCAATCCCGAATACAAGAAGGGAAAGCGCAACAGCCGCATTCTGACCGAGAGCGGACGGCTGCGCGACAGCATCACGCATCGGGCCAGCCGCGATGCTGTCACCATCGGCACCAACGTCATTTATGCAGCACCGCACCAGCTCGGCGCGACGATCAAGCCAGTTTCGGCAAGTCATCTATGGTTCCGCATGGGTGGCAATCTCATCAAAGCTGCCAGCGTGACCTTGCCCGCACGTCCCTTCCTCGGTATATCAAATGAAGATGAGGCGATGATTGCCGAGACCGTGTTTGGTTTTGTAGCCCGCCATTTCCCCAACAGGTCCGTTCATTAGTTTTCTGGTGCCCGCCTACGCGGGCATGAACTGATTTTGCCGCGCATGGCACATAGTGACCATGCGAAACCTGATCTCGACCCATATTCTAGCCCTCCAGGCAGCAACAGCTGGCGAAGCGCCAGAATGGCTGCATGTGCTTCCGGCTGGCCGCTTTACTGGCTCTGATGGTCGCGGGCCTTATCTGCTGGACAACGCCGAAGCGGTGATTGCTGCCTTCAACGCCGCTGCCCGCAAGCTTCCCGTCGACGAAAACCACTCCACCGACCTTGCAGCCAAGCAGGGCTTTTCGGCCCCGGCACGTGGCTGGATCGTGGAGCTGCAAAACCGCGAGGATGGCATCTGGGGCCGCGTCGAATGGACCGCCGAAGGCCGTTCGATGGTCGAGGGGCATTCCTATGGCTACCTCTCTCCGGTTTTCACGCACACCGCAAAATCCCCGTTCGTTGTTCAGAAGCTGCTGCGCGTGGCCCTGACCAACGACCCAAACCTCAATCTCACCGCTCTGCACTCAACCAACATGGAGACTACCATGGACCTCGACGCTCTCCGGGAGGCGCTCGGCCTGCCGGAAACCGCTGACGAAGCCGCGATCCTTGCGGCTGTCGCTGCGGCTCATTCCGCCCAGACGGCTCATTCCGCATTGATTTCGCGCCTGGCACCGGTTGCTGGTGTTGCCGCCGATGCTGGCGACGACGCCATTGTCACTGCTCTTCAGTCCAAGGCGAAGCCTGCGACCGCTGTCGAGGCGGAAAACGCCGAGTTGCGGACACAGGTGAAGAGCCTGAGCACGAAGCTCGAAACTTTCGTGACCACGCATGCGAAGGAGCGCGCCGAAACCGTGATCGATACCGCGATCAAGGAAGGCAAGGTCGTTCCGGCGCTACGCGACCACATGATCGCGCGTCACACCAAGAACCCGACCGAGGTTGAGGACGAACTCAAGCTGATGGTCTCAATCAACGCCGGTGGCCTTGGTGGACGCAAGCCACCTGAAGGCGAAACCGCAACCGCCGAAGAGCTTTCGGTCGCCTCCATGATGGGTGTCGATCCTGAAGCCTTCAAGAAAGAGCACAAGGCGCTCTTTGGAAAGGGGCAGTAACATGACGGCTTCCGCAGATATTCGCCGCAAGTGGCGCGCGGGTGATGCCTATGGCTACCCGGTACTGGCCGGTGTCCGCATTTTCGGCGGCACCATGATCGGTGTTACCGCCGCGCTCGCTGCCGTGCCCGCAGCCCATGCTGACTGCGTGGCTCTGGTTGGCTTTGCCTCCGAGGCCGTCGACAACCGCGATGGCGCGACGGGCGACCGGCTGATCGAAGCCCGCAAGGGCGTGACCAGCATTCCGCTTTCCGGCGCAACCGCCGCCGATATCGGCAAGACGGTTTATGCGTCGGCCGACGACACTTTCACCTTGGCCGCTGGCGCACTGCTTGCGGCTGGAACCATCGACGCCATTGACGCCGAGGGCGTCTGGCTCAAGACGCTTTAAGGGGCCGACATGGATATCAACATCACGAACCTGCGCGGCATCTATACCGGGCTTTCAACTGTCTTTAATCAGTCACTCGCTGCTACGACAACGTTCTACAACACAATTGCTATGACAGTTGGCTCAACCACGTTCGCCAACGAATATCCTCGTCTGGATGATCTTCCCGGTTTCCGCGAATGGATCGGCGACCGTGTTGCCCATGATGTCGGCGCGACGCTTTATTCGATCCAGAACCGCTCGTTTGAAAAGACCATCGCTATCAAGCGTCGCATGATCGAAGACGATCAGGTTGGCATCTTCACGCCAATCGCTGCGCAGTATGGTCAGGACGGCGCGGCCTTCCCGGACACACTTGTCTGGCCACTCTTCAAGAAGGGTGAAACGACAAAGTGCTATGACGGCCAGTATTACTTCGATACCGATCATCCCGGTTACAACGAACAGGGCAACGAAATTTCGGTATCGAACTTCACGCCTGGCGCACAGCCTGCCTGGTACCTCATTGATGACACTCAGGTCATCAAGCCCATGATCTGGCAGAACCGCAAGGCGATCAAGCTCACCCAGATGTTCGCCGAAACCGATCCCAACGTCTTCTGGCGAGATGAATATGTTTGGGGTGCTGACACGCGCGGGAATGCCGGTTTCGGTCTCTGGCAGCTTGCACACAAGTCCAAGCTGGAGCTGACGATCGAGAATTACGAAGCAGCCCGTACGGCCATGCAATCGATCCGCAAGCGCGATGGTCAGATTAATGCGATCCGTCCAGTCAAGCTCCTGGTGCCGCCAGCGCTGGAAGGTCGAGCACGATCGGTTGTGGAAGCGGCTCTCATCAAAGGCGGTGAGACGAACATCTGGGCGAAAACCGCCACAGTCGTTTCCATACCACACCTCGCCTGAACCTATTCGGCGGGTTTTCCAATCACCCGTCGTTCCCGCCAGCAATTGTATGCCTCTCGGTTGCTGGCGGGGTTTTCGGAAAACGGCTTCACGGCCGCTTTCCCAAAACCCGAAGCTGAAACCTGAAGAAAGTACCCGACATGCCAAAAATCCAGATCATCTGTTCTTCCCCTGGCATTCGCCGCAACGGCATCGTGCACCCGGCCTCGGCCACCTATGACGAAGGTCACTGGACGGAAAAGCAGCTTGAGGCTTTCCGCGCCGATCCGGCTTTCATCGTCCAGGAAGTGGTGGAAGGTTCCGTCAAGCTTTCCGGTAAGGACGTCGATGCAACCATCGCCGCCAAGGTCAAGGAACAGGTCGAGAAGATCGCGCAGGGAATGCAAGCGTCCTTCGAGACCACCGTAAGTGAAAAGGTCGCTGAGAAGCTGACGGAAGCAACCGCCGAACGTGACAAGGAAATCACCGACCTGAAGGCGGAGCTTGCCGCCGCCCAGACCAAGGTCACGGAACTGGAAACCGCTGCCAAGGCTGCACCGAAGAAATAACCCCCGAGCGAAGCGAAACGGTGGCGGAGCAATCCGGCTCCGCCACCACAAACCAGAGGAACATTCGAAATGCTTGCAACTGTCGCCGATATGATTGCCCGCTTTGGAGAGGTGCAGATCGTGCGCCTGTCCAATCCGGAGGATAAGACGGCGACCGCTCCGGACGAGGCCAAAGTCAACACCGCCCTTCAGGACGCGACGTCCACGATCTACAGTTATATTCGCGGGCGCTATCGGGTTCCGATCGCAACGCCGCCTGACGATCTGGTGCGTGCCGCTTGCATTCTCGCCCGTTACGATCTCGCCAATACCGAGCGCGTTTCTCCGACCAAGGAAATGACGGAAGCCCGTGCCGAGGTCATCAAGTGGTTGGAGAACGTCGCCAAGGAACTCGTGCACCTTGAACTGACGCTGGCACCGCCAGCCCAGGCCGATGCAGTCGGCTCCGGGCCGCGCATCTCCGATCGTCCGCGCACCGTCACCCATGAAACGTTGCGGGGCTACTGATGCTTGATTTTCCATTGATGCCAATTCGCAATCAGGAGCCGGTAATTGTGGACCGGCTGCGCATGGCGTTCCCTGAAAAGCTGTTTACGATCGAGCGCGTCCCACAGGTTTTGACGTTGACCGAGTTCGACCGCATTGCGCGCATGGCTCCCTTCATCGGCCTTGCCTGGACTGGCATGCGTCCGGCTTCAAACAACGGACGTCAGCTTCGTGGCGACATGCTGTGGCGTTTGATCCTTGTAAACAGGGTTTCGAGCGGCCTTGAAGCCCGCTTCAAAGGCGATGCTCATGAGATCGGACTTGATGCCATGATCGATGTATCGTCCGTCATCCTGCATGGTGTCAGTTTTGATGATCTCGGAACGACAACCGTCACCACGGCCAACAGCATTATCGCCGATGGCTATACCGAGGACGATGTCGCAATCGCCCAGGTCGATTTCTCCTTCAGCTTCATCTGCCCGGTTGGAAACACCGGCCTGCTGACACTGGACGACTTCAAGTCGCTCGGCATCACCTGGATCACAAATGACGCGGATGCACCTGTCATCACCGAAACCATCAACCCCGAGGAAAGCCATGCTTGAGAAAAAGCTGAAGCTCGCACCCGGTCGCACCGTGCCCATGGAAGATGGCCGCGATTGGCCTGAAAGCGGCGCGACGGTTCCCGTCACTCTTTATATACGCCGCCGCATCGCTGACGGCGATCTGGTCGAGGTTGGCGTCAAGGCTCCAGCCGCGCCAATGCCGACTGCCATCGACAGCAACACCAACGACGACGCGGCCGCGAAGGCCAAGAACGGAGGTAAATAATCATGGCTGACTTCGTTTTTGACGAAATCCCGACCGACTGGCGCTCTCCCGGCACCTATCTTGAGGTCAAGCCGAACTATCGCAATCTTGGCATCTTCGATTATCCGGTGCAGAACCTGATCATCGGCCTGAAGCTTGCCACCGGCACCTTGCAGCCAGGCACCATCACGGAAGTCGTTCGCGATACCGAAGGTCAGGCGCTGTTTGGTGTCGGTTCGATTGGCGCCGAACAGGTGAAGGCGTTCCGCAAGGCCAACAAGACCCAAAGCCTCTTCGTCATGGCGATCGCTGACGACGAAGATGCGGTGAAGGCCAGCGGCACCATCACTTTTACCGGCGCAGTCTCACAGGCTCTTGTCCTTCGCTTCAAGATTGCCGGTCAACAGGTGCGCTTCACCGCGCAGTCCACTGCCACCGTCGCACAGCTCGCAGCATCGCTCGCCGCTGCGATCAACGAAAACACCAGCCTGCCGGTCACAGCTGCGGCCGCTGCCGGTGTCGTCACTGTCACCAGCCGCCATGGCGGTGAAGTCGGCAACGATATCGATCTGCGCGTCGATATCGAGGCGCAACCGCTGCCAACCGGCCTCAACGTTGCGACGGCCAAGATGGCGGGCGGTTCCGGCAATCCCGATCTGACGCCTGCGCTCGATGTG
Organism: Ochrobactrum sp. XJ1; assembly: GCF_024701725.1. NCBI lineage: Bacteria > Pseudomonadati > Pseudomonadota > Alphaproteobacteria > Hyphomicrobiales > Brucellaceae > Ochrobactrum > Ochrobactrum sp. XJ1. Next base: position 140,971 of record NZ_VDGD01000001.1, on the reverse strand, counting down.
ATCGCCAACACGTGGTACACGGCAATCCAGCATCCTTTCAGCGATCCGACCAATATGGGCGTGTTTGCAGACTTCCTGACCAATCGCTTCACCGCGATGTCGAAGCTCGACGCGCATGGTTATGTCGGCAAGAGCGGTACCTTTGCCGATCTTGGCACCTGGGGTCAGCTGACGAACTGCCCATTCCTGACGGCGGTGGGCCTGAATGGCTCTCCGACGAGCTCGTGGGTGTTGTCGGCGGCAGTCATGGGGCTTGCGAGCTTCCACCTTGCCAACGATCCAGCGCGCCAGTTGCGCTCGCTTGTTGTGTCTGGTGTGGAAGCACCAAGTCCCGCCGACCAGTTCATCGAGACGGAACGCGATCTTCTTCTGCGCCGTGGCGTCTCGACCTTCGAAAGCCTTTCGGATGGTTCGGTCACGATCTCGCGCCTCATCACCACGTACCGGAAATCCAACCTCAACGTGGATGATGAAGCGTGGCTCGACATCATGGTGCCCGCCACCCTGTCGCGTATCCGCTACGACTGGAACTCCTACGTTTCGCTGCTCTATCCGCGTGCCAAGCTCACGGACGATGATGACAGCGCAGCATTCGCCGCCAACGTCGGCGATGACGAGGAACCCGGTTCATCGGTTGTCACACCGCGCCGCATGCACGCCTCCTGGGCGGGTCGCTGCCGCCGCTATGGTGATCTGGTCTGGATCGAGAGCGTCGAGGCCACCATCAAACAGAGCGCCTTCCAGCGCTCGTCCAGCGACAAGAACCGCCTCGAAAGCCGACAGCAGATCAAAATCGTCGGCAATCTGATGGTGCTCGCCGGTTCGCTGGAATTCCAGGTCTAAAGGTAAGGAACGAGAACCATGGCACAGGTACTTGGCATTGTGGACATCGTCTGGCGGGGCCGAAACATCCCCGTCGAAAAGGGCGCAAAAATCAAGGTGGGTGGCATCAAGAACAATGCCGTCACCTATGGCCGCAAGGTCGGTCGCGCCCAGGAGTTTGAGGCTTCGGAAATCACCGCGACAACGAACCTCGAAAAGGGACAGCGCTATGGCAGTCTCTGGGATGAGGGCGAAGGCGAATTGCAGGTTGTCTGCGATACCGGCCAGACCTTCATTTTCGGTGACGCCTTCCTGACCGACCATCCGGACATTACGGGTGGCGAAGGCGGCAAGATTGAACTCAAGTGGGCGGGCGGCGCTCCTGAAGAGGTGCTTTAATGGCTAAGAATGTTGTCGATCTCGATCTCACCGACGAAGAGCGTCCGGTCACGGACGCAGTGGTGGACCTGGACAGACCTGTTTCCACCAAGGCTGTTGTGGTCGCCGATGTCGATGAGGACATCGATCCGAACGATCGCCTGCCAGATCATGCAATCCAGAATGACAATGGTTCGGTCACGCTGCCACTGCTCTACCCCCGGACACTGGAGATCAAGAAGGGCGGGAAAGTACGCGAGGAGAAATATTCCGAGCTGACTTTCCATCGTCTGACCGGCGCTGATCAGCGGGCTATTTCCGCCACGTCAGAAGATTCGATGAACGTCGTCGCGTTTTCGCGTTCGACGCGGATCAGTCAGGCCATCATGAACGTGCTCTATGACAGGCTTGATGCGGCCGACATCACCGCATCTGCGCAGGTGCTGTCCTCTTTTTTGGCGAGTGGCCGGAAGACTGGCAAGTAATCCTCGGCGGGATCGCCGATGGATCGGGCTTCTCTGCCGCTGAAATCGACATGATGGAGGCGGCAACCGCCACCTTCTGGTGGAACAGCATCATGGCTTTTCGCAACAGTATCAAAGAGGCAGAGGGCTAGACCATGGCATCAAAATCAATGGCGCTCGATGTTCTGGTCCGGCTTCGCGATCAGCTCTCCAGTCCGATGCGCCGCCTTACAGGCAACCTTCAGAAATTGACCGGCTTTGCGCGCCGTATCGGGATACTCGGTACGGCGGTTGCCGCTATTTCCTTCATGGGGCCGGTTCAGGAAGCCGCAGCCTTCCAGCAACAGCTGCTCGACATTGCAGGCACCGCCGAACTCTCCGGCAAGGCCGCGTTTGATTTCGCGGCCAAGGCCAAGGTTGAGTATGAGGAACTGGCCCTTGTCATCGGTCAGGCGTCGGAAACGATTGCGGCCGGTGCAGGCCAGATGATTGCTGCGGGTGTCGATCAGAAGCTGATCGACGCCACCATCGGCGATATCGGCCGCGCTGCCACGGCGGCGAACGCAGAATTTTCTGACATGGCTGGCGTTGGCACGGCCATGCTCAACAACCTGAAGCTTCCCGCCGATCAGATGCGCGACAGTCTTGGTGCGCTTGTGATCGCCGGTAAGGAAGGTTCCTTCGAGCTGAAGGACATGGCGCAGCATTTCCCGCGCCTGACTTCGCAGGTGGCAAAGTTCGGCGTGAAGGGCCGCGAGGCTGTTAACTTCCTCGGCTCGGCACTCCAGATCGCCATGAAGGGCACGTCCGATCCGTCGATCGCGGCGAACAATCTTTCGAACTTCCTGTCGAAGGCGCTGTCTGAGCGCACCATCAAGAACTTTGCAGGCATGGGCGTCGATATTCAGGCCGTCATGCTGGACGCTGCATCCAAGGGCATCAACCCGCTGGAAGCCATGCTGCAGAAGGTCGGAAAGCTCACCGGCGTCGGCGAAGAGCAGATCGGCAAATACATGAAGGCCGCAGAAAAGAACGGTCTCAAGGGTGCCGAGGCGCTTGCCTATGTTCGCCAGCAGTTGGAAGCGATTGGCGCGGCCAGCAAGGTTTCCGAGCTGTTCTCCGATCAGCAGGTACTGGATTTCATCGTGCCGTTCATGGCGAACGTGCAGGAATACAAGGACATCAAGGAAAAGGTCGCCGCCGCGACGGGTGCAGCGATCGACACCGATTTTGAGACACAGATGGCGGGCATGAACCGGCAGCTGACGATCCTCAACGAAATCGGCACACAGTCCATTCGCGAGGTCGGCTTTGCTTTCGGTGAATGGCTTCCGACCATCAATGAATGGCTGCTCGCCGGTATTCGTTGGGTGCGGCAGATCGATCAGGCAACAGGCGGCTGGATGAAAACCCTGCTGACTGGCGCAGGCGGTGTCGTTCTCCTGGTCACGGCGCTTGGTGCGCTCGGCCTTGTCCTTCCGATTGTCGGTGCGGGTCTTGGTGCGATCGGCGCGTTGATCGGCGTGATCCTGTCACCGCTTGGCATTGTGATCGGCCTACTGGCTGGCGCTGGCGTGCTAATTGCGAAGAACTGGGACAAGGTCGCGCCCAGGCTCATGAAGTTCTGGGATGGCCTGAAGGACCGCGCCTCCAAGGCATGGGAAGGCACAAAGCGTCTGTGGGGGCAGGCACAGCCTTATCTTTCCCGCGTCTGGTCGCGCGTGTCGGACGGCGCGGTTCGTGCCTGGAACTATGTTGCGGATGCTGCGCCACGCGCATGGTCGCGGATTTCGAATGGTGCCCGCTCAATCTTCGCCAATATCAATTTTGATAGCCTGAAGGTTGGCAGTTTGAAGGTTCTTGAAGGCGTCTTCAACGGGCTTCAAACCGCATGGACCGCACTGAAGGATATTGGCAAAGGCATCGAACCATCGCTGGCGCCGATCGGCGAAAGCCTGAAGCGCACCTTTGGCCACATGGGCGATACCTGGAACAACCTGAAGGAATTGGGCAGTGCTCTCGGTACGCTTGCCAGCAACCTGATGCAGCTTGTCGGTTTTGACACCAGCAAGATGAGCGGCTTTGCACGCACCATGGGCGAATGGCTCGGCAAGCTGGAATTGCTGAAGTTCACCGGCCTTGAGAAAATCTGGCAGGGCATATCGGCACTGACGAAGGGACTGGCCGAACTTGCAAATTGGGCAGCGGGAAAAGCCGAAATGCCGAACTGGTTGGCAATCTTTCCTGATTACGCCGGCCGAGCGGTAAACGTGATTGCTACCGGCGTCGAAAAGCTATGGGGCCTGTTGACGGCTCCCATCCAGATACCAGTACTCGCATGGGACATGCTATCGAGCGGTTTTGATGCCGTGAAAGATAAGATCATGAGCGGCATTCAGACGATCATCGATAAACTTCAGTGGCTCGCTGGCGTCATGAAAAACATCTGGAGCGGTGCGACGGTCCAGCCGGGGCAAGCTCTTCCTAACGGCAGCACTTCGAACGGCAGCCGGGATAGCACAATGGACGATTACCTGAAGGGGCCGACCATGCGGCCATCTTCTCCCGCCAACTCCAATGAAGCGGAAAAGCGCGCCAGTCTCTCGACGCCGACACGCCTTGCAGCTGTTGCCGGTCCAGCGCAGTCAGTCAATGTCGGTGGCGACATCCGTATCAAGGTTGATGGTCCTGGCAGGCTCGCAAGCGCCACGTCCGACAACAAGAATGTCGGGCTTACGACCGATCGCGGCCGCGTGATCGGCAGGGCATAGGGGTAATCATGATCTTCGACAGCATCAGCGACGTTCTGCCAGGACTGCTTCCAGCTTCATATCGTGGGATTTCGTTCCACGTGCCCGATACCTCAACACAGGTCGGCCGTCGCGTTGCCGAGCATCTGTTCCCCGGTATCGATCAGGCGGCGTATGATGATTTCGGCCTTGCGACACAAACCGTCCAGGTTGAAGGGCTGATCGTCAGCGATTCCTATATTGCCCAGGCACAGGCTCTGAAGGCCGCATTCGAGACACCGGGACCGGGTACGCTTATTCATCCATGGCTTGGCCCGATGCAGGTCATCCTGGAAGAGACGGCCGAGATTTCCTTCGCCGCCCACGAGCTGCGCGTCGTCCGCTTCAGCGCCACCTTCAAGCGCTATAATGGCATGGGGCTTTTGGGCTTTGCTTCAACCGCCTCGGCATTGATCGGTGCTGCCCTTTCGCTTGTCTCCCTTGCCGCGTCTCTCACTACATCGCCATCGAGGCGAACCCTGTCCCGGCTTCGCACCGACGCCACACAGCGCACCGCCCGACAGGTTGTTTCCTACTGGCAGTCCGGCGCCGGAAGGGCTTCTGCCCTGATCACAGCAGCTCTGCCGCAAACCTTGCCTGCCACGCCTGAAGCCTTGTCCAGCGCCACCAGCTCGGTGACGGACATGATCGTCAATCTCGTTCCCGATCTCGCCGGAACGCCTGCGGTTGCTCCGGCGGCAGAAGCAACCAGCTCCTACACCGGCCTTTCGGCACGTCAGGCACTCGACATCAACGCCAGTGCCAGTGCTGCTTTTGTCGTTCTTGCCGGTGATACCGTATCGCGTCCGGACACGGTGTTGTTGGCCGGAACGGCTGGCGATGCGCTTGCCAAGGCCGGACAGCTCGCTGCCTATGTCGAGTTCGGTTCACGAGCGGAAGCAAGCGCGCTGCGCGACAGCCTGGTCGGCCAACTGGATGCCTATACCGATCTGCTATCCAGCCTTTCCGATTCCGATTTTGCTGCCGAAGCCAGCGCCACCATCCGCGCTACCCGCGACGTTCGCTTGTGCCTGATTGCCGATATCAATGAAGCGATCGGACGCTTGCCAGCATCGCGTATCATCGAAACCGATCGGCCGTCCGATGCCTTCCAGATTGCCAATCATATTTATGGTGACGATCCGTCCGCGATCGAGGACGGCTACCTCTCGATCATCGAGCGCAATCGACCGCGCCATCCAGCCCGCATTCCTGCTGGCCGCGTCGAGGTGACGGAATAATGGCGCGCACGATCTGGCTGAAGGTGAACGGGCAGATATTCGACCAGTGGACGAATGCCAACATCACCCGCGACCTGAAGGATTTCAGCGGCTCCTTCAGCTTCGAGCTGCGCGATTATAGCCGGGCGCTTTCCACTTTCGATTTCGCATCGCCTGCAAATGCAGTCTTTACCCTCAAGCCGGGTATGGAAGCGGAAGCCTATGTCGAGGATCAGCTCGTCCTGAAAGGCTATATCGAAACCGTTTCACCCGATATCGATGAAGAGCGCGCCATGGTCTCGATCTCCGGCAAGGACAAGGCGGGTGATCTTGTGGACAGCACGGCTGCACCGAACGGTCCATCCGAGTTCAATAATGTGAAGCTGGAAGAGGCCGTCAAGCGCATCGCAGAACCGTTCGGGCTTTCCGTCCGTTCCGAGATTGATACCGGCGATGCCTTTCCTCGCTATGGTATTGACCTGTCCGAAACCGGCTTGAGCGCCATCGACAAGGGCACACGCCAGCGCCACGCGCTCGTCATGTCGGACGGCGTCGGCGGTGTTGTCATCACCCGGACTGGAGCGAACCGCGCTCCGGCAGCGCTCTCCCTGCCTGGGAACGTGAAAGCCTCATCTGGCCAGTTCACGCACAAGGATCGGCATTCGAAGGTCGTCGTGCGCGGGCAATCGGAAAAGGCTGCTACCGTTCGCGACGGTCGTGCAGCACCGCTTCTCGGTGGCAGCGCTCCGGTAAAGCCGGAAGACAGGGAAGCAACCGACGGTTCGGCCACCGAACGCGAACGGCGCGGCGTTGTCGCCAGTGGCGAGGCGACCGACGACGAAATCAGGCGCTATCGCCCGATTGTGCATCTGGCCCGCTCCAAGGCCGACGACAAGGGCTGCAAGGACGAAGCCGACTGGCGTATGCGCACCAAGCGCGGCGAGAGCGAGGAAATCTCCTATCGCGTTCATGGTTACAAAGCGAACGGGCGTCTGTGGCGCGTCAACGAAATGGTCGAGGTCTCCGATTCCTTTCAGGACGTGTTCCGCGACATGCTGATATCCCGCGTCACGTTCCTTCAGCAGGAAGATGGCGGCGAAGAAACCGAGATCGCCGTCACGTCGCCTGAAGCTTTCGACAACAAGCCTGTAAAGGGCCGTCGAAAGAACGTTAAAGGTCGAAAGAAGAGCGGCAAAAAGAGCAAGGGCAAGGGATCGGGCGGACCGATGGACGGCACCGCATCGGCCCTGTGACTTTGAACAATGTGAGGTCGATCATGGATCATGAAACAGCCAGCAAGGTTCGCGGTATCGTTCGCCGCGTCGTCCTGAAGAACATCAGTGATGATGGCGAAACACAGACCGCCTCGGCGGAAGTTGCTCCCGGTATCTGGCGCGACAAGGTTGAGATTATGCAGCCTTATGGGCTGGCAACCTCGGCACCTGAAGACGGTGCACTGGCGCTTGCCGTCGCCATCGGTGGTAACGAGGATGACATTGTAATCCTGCCGGTTGGCAATCCATCCGCCCGCATGGGTGGGCTGAAGGCCGGCGAAGCTGCTCTATATAATCAGCACGGTGATGGCATTCTCGTGGGCGCTGACGGTACGGTCAGCATTCAGGCCGGTACGTCGATCGTGCTGAAGGTTGACGGCGTGACCGTAACGATCTCGGCTGGTGGCGTTGACATCAAGGGCGGAACCGTCACCCATGACGGCAAGAACATCGGCTCAACCCATGTTCATATTGGCGTCTCTCCCGGAAACAGTACTACCGGCGTTCCACAAGGATAATCTGTTTCGTGCCCGCCTTGGCGGGCATGATCGTTTTCGCGCGCGCGCGATAGAACCGGGGCATGTTTTACGATGTGGCACTCATCTATGACCCGGAAACCCGCCGCGCTGATCTGGAGATCGGCGCGGATGGCGATCTCGTCATTGATGAAACCCCGATCACGCCGGTTCTTCTCTCAGTCGGCCTTGATCGCCGTGCAAATTCCGACGATCCGCTGCCGGAGGGCCGCTCACAGTTTCTGACAGGATCAGGCATTGATGTCCGGCGCGGTGCTGCAGGTGACGCGCTCGATCCTTATGGTGAGCGTATCGGTTCGCGATGCTGGCTGCTTGATCGCGCCAAGGAAACCGAAACCACCCGCCTTCTTTACCACAGCTGGCTTGCCGAAAGCCTCGAATGGGTGACCTCTGATACCGGCATTCCAGCCGAGATCGAGACGGAATGGGTCGCGACACAAATGCTTGGCTGGCGCGTCCTGGTCGATGACACTGCTATTTCCGGCCGGAGGACTGCCTAATGCCTTGGCCCGTTCCTTCCGCAAAGACCATCGCTGAACGCATCGCCTCTGCCATGGAGTTCAGCATTTCGGTTGTGCGGCCGCTTGTCGATCCGCTTGCAATTTCGCGCGCAGTCCGCTCGGCGCGTGGCATGCTTGCCATGATTGGCCGTGCCGTCGCACTGGAAGCGCGCGAGATCCACGATCATGTCGCATGGTGGGGCAGACAGTATTTTGTTGATACCGCCGAAGACGAGTTCGTCCAGCGTCATGCCGATATCTGGGGCATTGTGGCACGGCCCGCCACCTATGCAGTGGGCAATCTGACGATAGAAGGTGCAGCTGGAACGCCGCTGCCTGCCGATCTTGAAATTGCCGGTTCTGACGGCACCCTTTACTGGACGACCGCAACAGCAATTATCTCACCGAATGGCAATGTGACAGTCGCCGCAAAGGCTGTTGTCGCGGGTCCATCTGGAAATCTTGAAGCTGGTGTTCGGCTTCGCACAGTGATCGCATTCCCGGAAATCAACCGTATCACGGTGGCTGATGGCGGCTTTGCTGGTGGCGCTGAAGCTGAAACCCCTGTGGAACTTGCTTCCGCGACCATGGCCTATATCCGGCAGCGTCCGCATGGCGGCGCAGGCTTTGACTATCCGACCTGGTTGCGGGAAAAATTTGACGTTCGCGCTGTGAAAACCGAAACCGATTGGGTCGGACGCGGCTCTGTCGGTGTCATAGTTGCCATGAAGGATGGTACGTCTGCTCGCGCGCCCACTGAATCGGAAATGGCCGAGCAACTCGTATATCTGGGCGCGCCTGGATCATCTTCCGGCGTTAGGCCGGTCACCGCCTATGTCGTCATTGTCCCAGCCGAGATGCGCGAAATCCCGATCACGGTTCGCGTGCGTCCCGACACAGTGGCGACACGTGCCGCCGTCGAGGAGGCCTATGCAGCCTTTATCGCCACCATTGGTGATGTGAACGACGATCAGAACGATAGTCCGATCGGTGCGCGTATCGAGCCGTCGCGGGTTTCCGAGGCGATCTCAGCTGCGTCGGGTGAATATGCGCATGATCTCATCTCGCCTGCAGCACCGTTCACACTCGATCGCGACCAATACCCGCTTCCAGGCGATATCACGTTTGAGGACCCGCTATGACCCGGCCGCAATCCTCCATTCTCGCCAGTCTGATCGGTAAGCTTCCGCGCGGTTTCGCGCTCGGAAAACGCGAAGGCGTTCTCGATGCGATCCTCGACAGCATCGCCAAGGTTCTCGTCCAGGCAGAGGCGGACGCCGAAGGCCTTATGGATGAAATCGACCCGCGCACGTCGAATGCGCTGTTGTCGGATTTCGAGCGGGTTCTTGGTCCCGATCCGTGCGGTCGCGATCTCGGAAACCAGATGCTGGATCAGCGGCAGCGCCGCGCGCACCAGCGCTGGATTGCCAAAGGTGGTGCCAGCATTCCGTATTTCCTCAAAATGGCGGCAAGCCTTGGCCACACTATTGAGATTGAGGAATTCTGGCCATCCGTCGCGGGTAGCCTTCAGGCGGGTCAGCCGCTCATTGCCGAGGGCGAGCAATTCACTTGGCGGGTGAAAATCCAGCTTATTTCCGAGTGGCTGTTCCGGGCAGGCGTGAATACTGCAGGCCAGCCGCTCGGCGGGTTTGAAATCAGTGACATTGAATGCGAGTTGCGGCGGCTCAAGCCCGCGCACACTCAGCTTGTTTTCTCTTATCTGGAGACCTGACATGGATCGCGTCAACGGTAACAATCCGGTTGATATTGGCGGGGGCCGTCGCGGCTTTCGCTCGCAAAACGCCGCCGCAGGCGTTGCAGGCACCGAAGTCACCGCGAAATACCTTAATGACGTGCAGGAGGAAATCTGCGCCGTCATTGAAGAAGCAGGGATGGATCTTGATCCGGATAACCAGCGGCAGCTTTACACCGCTAATGCTCTCAACACACAATCAGGTAAATGGGGTTACGCCGTTGCTGGCGGGTCAGGCAACGCGCTAACGGCGACGCTAACCCCTGCGCCGTCAGCATATACCGCTGGTATGGTACTCGCTGTTAAGATCGGTGTGAACAACACCGGTCCGGCTACCATTAATATCAACGGCCTCGGCCTAAAACCGATTGTGCGCGTCGACGGATCGGACTTGGAAAAGGATGACCTGATTGAAGGGCAAATTGCTACCCTGATGTATGACGGTTCGGCATGGCAAGTTGATGGCTTGAAATCTTCACAAATGCCGCCACGTACCATGACTTCATATCCTGCGGCTGGCACCTACAGTTTCATTGTGCCTGCAGGAATCTATAAAATTTATGGCATCTGCGTTGGCGGTGGTGGCGGTGGGGCTGGAATGGGGGTTTTGCCTAACGGTAACGCTGCGCCGGGCGGTGGGGGCGGATCGGGTGGCTTTAGCGAGGGCTGGATTGATGTCGTTCCAGGTCAAGTGATACCCATTACGGTCGGTGCTGGTGGCGCAGGGGGTACCGCATCAACCGGAACGAGCGGGTCTTATGGTGTCGATGGCTCACCGGGCGGGACATCGAGTGTTGGCGCGTTTTTATCTGCGGTTGGCGGCGGTGGAGGTGGTGCGGCAACAGAAAGTGGGGGCGGGAGTGGCGGACAAGGCGGCAGCGGTGTCGGCGGACAGATGACAGGATATGGTGGTTCGGGCACCGATGGTGGTGGCCGGCGAACCCCACATGTCGGAGGAAGTGGAGGGTCTAGTCGCTTTGGTGGAGGTGGGCGCGCAGGAACTTATACTGACATCATCCTCAATGGGGTGGCACAAGGGAGCGGCGGTGGAGCCGTTTACTCGAGCTTCCAAAGTCAAGCGCTTGGCAAGGGCGGCAATGGTGCTAGCGGATCGGTAATTATTCAATATTGAGGGCAATCCAATGCGTTATGTTCGTATCGATAATTTAGTGGTTGCGGAAATTGTTTCTCTGCCAGGCAGTTTGACGCCGGAAGATGCCTTTCATCCCGAAATTGCCGCAACATTCGTGTCCTGTGAGGACGAAGCCGTGGAACAAGGCTGGTTGTATGAGAACGAGACCTTCTCACCGCCTATGGCTCCGCCTGAGTTGACGCCAGAAGAAAAACGCGCGGCAATGCCCAATCTGACGGCTCGCCAGCTCCGCCTTGGTCTGTTGCACCTCGGAAAACTTGGCGGTGTTCCCGAAGCAATCGCCGCTTTGCCCGAACCAGAGAAATCACAGGCAGAGATCGAATGGCAGTTCGCCAGCGAGTTCCGGCGTCTCCATCCTCTGATTGTCCAGTTGCGTCCGATCCTCGGCCTCGCAGATGAGGATGTCGATCAAGCCTGGCTCGAATTTTCCCAGGTGTGAAATGGCAGCTGTTATTGGTGTTTTGTTGGATGATTTGCGCGGCCTTCTGTCTGTCGAACATGACGGAACGATCACTTGGGATGAACTGCAAGAGCTGAAGAACGAATATTTCGGGGCGGATGCAGTTGCGATCGAGGTTTATCCGCCTCACAGCCATGTCGTGAACAGTCTGCCTATGCGCCATCTCTGGAAACTTGGATCGGGTGAATATTGGCCTGATCTAACCGGCCAAAAGATTGTTGGCGATCTGACCTTGCGTGATCGTGAAATCCTCACACGGACCGAACTGGAGTTTCTCAGCCGAAAGCCGAGCTAGGGACGGCCACGTCAATTCGTGGCAGCGGGGCAATCCGCCAAGATAAGACCCGCCCGACAGCCATTCGAGATAACCGTCGCATCCGTGCCCTCTCGGGCAATTGGTTTGTGACCGATTCTCTTAGGAACGTACATGAGCCAGAAGGCCGATTTTATTGCCGTCGATGCTGTATCGCCGCCCGCTGCCTATATCGGTGGGAAGCGCCAACTCGCCAAGCGCATTTGCCAAAAGATCGACACAATACCGCATTCACTTTACGCGGAGCCGTTCGTGGGCATGGGCGGTGTGTTCTTCAGGCGCACTGCCGCCCCACGCGCCGAGTTCATCAATGATCGTTCGAAGGATGTGGCGAACCTCTTTCGTATTCTTCAGCGGCACTATCCGCAGCTTATGGACACGCTTCGGTTCCAGATAACCAGCCGAGCGGACTTCGAACGCCTTACTGTTACTGATCCCGAAACGCTCACTGATCTGGAGCGGGCTGCACGCTTTCTCTATCTCCAGCGCCTGACGTTCGGCGGGAAAGTTGCTGGCCGGACCTTCGGTGTGGATTACAGCCGCAGCTCACGCTTCAACCTTACGACACTTGCGCCGATGCTCCAGGAAGTTCACGAACGGCTTGCCGGGGTGGTTATCGAGAACCTGGACTGGACGGTGTTCATTCAGCGTTACGACCGGCCAGAGACCCTTTTCTATATAGACCCGCCTTATTGGGGATCGGAGGGCTATTACGGGAAAGACCTATTCGGCCGAGATCAGTTCGAAATTCTTGCCGAGCGCCTTGATCTCATCAAGGGACGGTTCGTCCTGTCGATCAATGATGTTCCAGAGATACGGAGCATCTTTGCGGCTTTCGTCATCGAAGGGGCGGAGCTGACCTATTCGGTTTCAGGAGGAAAGGGAAAGCCGGTGCGGGAACTGATCATCAGCAACGCTCCTTAATCCACTCTTCAAGATACGTTTAATGAGCGTCTCGCGCAGTTCTTTGACATTGTAAATCTGTTGCCACTCGATCTTGCGCGCGCTGCCACGCGATTTTGCGCGCTACACGTCGTGTAGCGCGCAAAATCGAATGACAACAGTTTTACGATTTCAAAGAACTGAGCGGAACGTTCATTGAAGCCCCACTGAAGGGGCCGTTAAGCCCTCCCGCTAATTATCAGTTCGTTGACCACCTTCCCCTTACCGTCAGCCGCTGCGTAGGTCAGGTCCACATCTTCGATGTCGAAGGCCGAAAAGATCGATCGGATCTCCGGCACGTCGTTGATGGACATGATGAAGCGACCCATGATGCGACCGAGGCGCTCGGCCATCACCTGGTATTGGCCTCGGCTGAACAACTCCTTCCCATAACAGTCCTCGCTGCCCCAATACGGCGGATCGAGATAAAACAGCGTCTCCGGTCGGTCGTAGCGGTCGATGAAGGCGCTCCAGTCGAGGTTCTCAATGACGCCAGACGCAAGGCGTTCATGGATTCTGTCGCAGTGGCGTCAGTCTCACTGCATGAAGCGGGCAATAGCACCACTACGCGGCTGAACCGAAAGGTCTTCATCATCCTGATCGGTTTCGAGCCGCTGCAGAATCGGGCAATGGGGGCGATGGTCGCCGTGACAGGCGTTGACCAACGTCGTGAGTGTCTGGGTCATGTCTTGCAGATCGGCGATCTTCTTCTGGAGTTCGTCGATATGAACTTGTGCCAAACGTTTGACTACCGCGCTCTGTCGCGTCTCGTCACGCCATAACCCGAGAAGATCACCTATCTCCGCAACGGAGAAGCCGAGATCTCTGGCTCGCCGTATGAAACGGAGCATATGCACGTCTGTGTCCGAATAGTCGCGGTAGCCGGAAGCTGTTCGGTCGGCAGCAGGTATGAGGCCGGTCTGCTCATAGTAGCGGATCATCTTGGCTGATACGCCGGATGCTTTAGAAGCTTGTCCAATATTCATGTAATCACTCCCGCAATCTTCAGGCCGGCAAAGCCTTAAGAGCATTTTCGCGAGAGCCGATCTGGAACGTGCAAGTATCGCCTTTATTGGGTAGACAAATTGCTGCGTTCTTCGTCTCTGGAGTTCTAACAAGAGCATTCATAGCTGACTCCTTTTTCGTTCCGAAATTCAGGTTCAGTCGAAGTATGGTTCTTCCAACCGTGGGAAGGTCAATGACATTTTTCTTGTTTTTTCCACTTGACCTTTCCACGGTTGGAAGAACCACCTTGCATGTCATGAGACCCAAACAAGGAGAAATCTCATGGAATTGAAAATCGAAGGCATGACCTGCGGCGGGTGCGCCAAATCTGTAACTATGGCGATCCAATCGGTAGATTCCGGCGCCAAGGTCGACACCAATCCGACAGAGCGCGCGGTCAAGGTCGAAACAACTGCGACACTGGCATCTGTCTTGAAGGTTCTCGAGGAAGCAGGTTATCCCGCAACCGCTAACTGAATAGGAACAAGATCGCGCCGATATTCATCACGGATGTGCTTGCGATCAGCGCAGGCATGGCGATCGCACAAGGCTAGATGACAACGGATAATCCATGCATTGTCACGATATGTCTGCAATGTAGAAGCCTTTGTCGAGCAGTCCTTCGACAAAGGCCTATACAGTCTCCATGGATACCATGATGAAGAAATGAAGCGCCGATCACAGCGACTAGCTGCCTGGAACCGCCGCCGCGTATCATGACCATACGCAGCGGCGGCTTTTTATCTCAGTATTATTCTCCGCCGGAAATCATCGGTATGGGGCAGTCCTGTCTGGAACGCATCTCGGAAAAAGTGAAAAGGTTTCGAACAAGTCGGCTTTCGGAGCAAAATTAAAGGGCGCAAATCTGATCCAGACCTGCGCTCTATCATCACGTTGTCCACTTCATCGATTTGCACAGCGATTTTAGTGGCGAGCAACAATACTCTGAGTTTTCGCCGCCCGCTGCCGGCTCATCTGTTCAAGCAAGGCTCGCAACTGGTTTTCATCCACAGCATCTGCAGCCATGACAGCGCGGATTATGGGATCCGAGAGTAGTTCCTGAGCGGTTGGCTCCGGGTAGCAGTCGAATCTATTGCACATATGAATTCTCTCCCTTCATACTCTCTCAGGATTGACCCTTGATCCAGTTCACTGGGCTGGTGTTTGGTTAGGCCCGTCATCGGGCGTGAAAAACACATCGGCATGCATGTCCTCAACACGTAATCCGCGCGCCAAGGCGAGCTGAATGGCAGCGTCAACCATTCCCGGTGAGCCGGCGACATAGGCCTTCCACCCATCAAGGTCCATCAGGTCGTCGGCAACCGCCTTTGTCACAAAACCACAGCGGTACTGTGTCGCTTCTGCCTCGGATAACACCACCACAAAGGTAAGATTGGCATACTGTTCGGCCAAGGACTGAAAATGCTCGACGAGGTAGAGATCACACTCGCTGCGTGCTCCGAAATAAACATGGATCGGCTGCTTCATGCCGTGAGCAAGGGCGGTCTCAACGATCGACTTGATCGGCGCAAGGCCGGAACCGCCAGCGATGCACAGCATCGGGCCGGAATGATTTTGGCGCAGATAGGAGGAACCAAGGGGAAATTCGAGTTCAACTTTGTCACCGGACTTCAGCGCGCCGTGTATGTGTTCGGACGTAATACCTCCTGCGACGCGGCGAACGTGAAATTCCAGACTGCCCTCACCTACACGGTTGGCCATGGAATAGCTGCGCATCGGAGTTCCGGTAAATCTGATCTGGGCATATTGTCCGGCGGTAAACGGCAAAGACGAGCCATCTGCAGGCGCAATTCGTATCAGTTTGATGTCGTGCGTGAGGTCATATAGTCCGATCACGACTGCATCAAGACGCCGCGGAGCCTCCACGGCCTTTTCGTCGCTGACAAGCCACGCGACAGCGACATCCGTTTGCGGCAATGCGCAGCACGCGAGGATCAAGCCGTCGGATTTCTCCTCCTCAGTCAGTGCAAAGCGCGAGTGCTGAAGCAATTGAACCTCACCCTCGATCAGGCGCGATTTGCATGAACCGCAGCGACCGGATCGGCAGCCATGAGGATAGGAAATACTGGCAGCGAGTGCAGCTTCGAGGATTGTTTGTCCGTTCGAGACTTCCAGTCGGGTCCGTGTCTGTCGTATATCAACGTTTCTTCTGGTCATCCGGCTTTCCTTACAGTCCATCATTCAATCCGAGGGCCTTGAGCAAACCTGGCTTCTGCCGCACGAATGTTCCGTAGAAAATTTCGGAACCGACAATCGTGATCGGAGCCACCCGAACCCCTGTGCGCGCTTTGGCTTCCTCGGCAATCTCCGGCTCACTTAGGTCGCGCTCCTCATAGGAAAGCCCCTGCTCGGAGAGCCAGCGCTTAAGGGCATGACAGTCCGGACAAGTCGGGGTTGTGTAAATGAGAATGTGTGGCGTACTGGTGTGCGTCATATCTGGGCCTTTCACTCGGTGGACGTGCTTGCGTTCCCAGTCCGGCCGACAATCGACTGGCGTTCTGAGCGGAATTTTTGTCAGCCTGCAGCTTCCAACACTTGTAAGGTCAAGACCGTTTTTTTGCGCAGGGACGTGACCCGATCACGAACAGTGCGAAGGCTCCGGCCCTCACATGCAAGAGCAGCATCGTTTGATCGATCGCTTCTTCTCTTTCCCGGAATATTGGCGAAACAACGCGCGAGATTGGCCGCCAAACGAGGTTGCAGCTGCCACCAATACTCTCCTTGGGAAAATAACTCTCAGGGCCTTGACCTTTCCACCGTTGGAAACAGCAAGGTCGTCAAATGACCGTCGTCATGTCCCGCTGGCAGACGCTGCGGCCCTATGAAGGAGAACGAGAATGAGTAATAGAGCCGCCGCCCTGTTCCTGGCCGGCGCCGTCATCGTTGGTGGTACCTTTTATGCGGTCTATCGAGACGATATCGAGCCATATACCCAAAGATTCCTCTCGCTTGTTTCATCCGCAGCCGCACAGCCCGCTCAAATGCCTGCTCCCCAAGTACCGGTTGCCGAGGTCGTCACACGCAATGTTGCCCCATCCGTAGAGTTTACCGGTCATACCGAGGCCACAAGGACAGTTGACCTGCGTCCACGTGTAGGTGGGGCCATAGTTAGCGTCAGCGTTCCTGAAGGCGGCCTTGTTCGACCCGGCGATCTTCTGTTCCAGATCGATGCAAGGCCGTTCCAGGTCGCATTGGATGCAGCCAAAGCTCAATTGCAGCAGGCTATTGCTTTGCTTGATCAAGCTGAGATCGATTTCAAACGCGCTGAAGCGCTGGCTCCGAATGGGACTGTATCGCGTAAGACCTTTGATGATGCGAGGGCTGCACTTAGGCAGCGCAAGGCTCAGGTGGAGATCGTCAAGGCTGCCATTGCAGCTGCAGAACTCGATCTGTCTTTCACGCGTGTCACAGCACCGATTGCCGGTCGCGTTGATCGCGTTCTTGTCACAGAAGGCAATCTCGTTACCGGCGGCAATGCGGGGGCTGCCACGCTTCTCACCACGATTGTTTCGACCGATCCACTCTATGTTTATTTCGATATCGATGAAGCAACCTATCTGGAATTCGCAGCTCGTGGACGCGCATCCGTGACGGAGGGCGAAGCAGACAGGCTTCCGGTTAAGGTCGGCTTGATGACCGATAATGGCCACCCGCTTGTCGGCGAACTCGATTTTCTCGGCAACCGCATCGACCGGGGCACAGGCACGATCAGAGCCCGTGCAATCGTTCAGAATTACGACGACAGGCTGGCTCCTGGCCTTTTCGTCCGAGTGAAGCTCGTGACTGCCGAACCGACCCAAACCGTACTCATTGATGAGCAGGCGATTGCCGTCGACCAAGGGCGACGCTATGTGCTGGTACTCGGAGCGGAGAATAAGGCAGAGTACCGCCCGATTGAACTGGGACCGATGATCGACGGAATGCGCGTTATTTCTGCGGGACTCAAGTCCGGTGAAAAAATCATCATCAAGGGGCTCGTTCGCCCCGGAATGGAAGTCGATCCGCAGATAGTGCCGATGCTCTCCAACCAGCAGGGCGAAGCTGCCCAGACTGCAGCAGAAGTTCGGGAGGCGCTTCGATGAACATCCCGCGCTTTTTCGTAGATCGCCCGATCTTTGCGGTTGTCCTCTCTGTCCTGATGTTGATTGGTGGAGGACTCACACTCCTGAAGCTGCCCTTGAGTGAGTATCCGCAGGTAACTCCTCCAACGGTGCAGGTTACGGCGAACTATCCGGGTGCCAGCCCTGAAGTGATCGCCGAAACGGTCGCCGCGCCGCTGGAGCAGGTCATTAATGGCGTGGAGAATATGCTCTATATGAGCTCGCAGGCTGCCACCGATGGACGTATGACGTTGACCGTGACGTTCCAGCAGGGCACGGATCCTGACATGGCGCAAATTCAGGTGCAGAATCGTGTCTCACGCGCGCTTCCGCGTCTGCCGCAGGAGGTTCAGCGCATCGGCGTGGTGACGCAAAAGACTTCGCCCGATATTCTGATGGTGGTTCATCTCGTATCACCCGATGATCGCTATGATCCGCTCTATCTGTCGAATTTCGCCACCTTGCAGGTACGCGACCAGCTTGCGCGTATCTCGGGTGTAGGCGATGTGCTTGTCTGGGGGGCTGGTGAATACTCCATGCGGGTCTGGCTTGATCCGGCGAAAGTGGCCGCCCGCGGTCTGACCGCTTCGGACGTCGTGGCAGCAATTCAGGAGCAGAATGCCCAGGTAGCCGCAGGCTCGGTAGGCCAACAACCAGATGCCTCGGCTGCACTTCAGGTTACGGTCAATACACTCGGCAGGTTATCCAATGAGGAACAGTTCGGCGATATCGTCGTCAAGACCGGCGCTGATGGTCAGGTTACCCGGTTGCGGGACGTTTCACGAATCGAACTAGGGGCTGACGGCTATGCTCTGCGCAGTCTTCTCGATGGAAAACCGGCACTGGCGATGCAGATCGTCCAGAGCCCCGGCGCCAACGCACTCGATGTAGCCAGCGCCATTCGCGGCACCATGGAAGAACTGCAGAAGGGGTTTCCCGAAGGGATCGAATATCGCATTGCCTATGATCCCACAGTCTTCGTGAAAGCCTCCCTTGAGGCTGTCGTGATGACATTGCTTGAAGCCATCGTCCTGGTCGTAATCGTTGTCGTGCTCTTCCTTCAGACTTGGCGTGCTTCGATCATTCCTTTGGTCGCCGTGCCGATATCGTTGGTCGGCACATTCGCCCTCATGTATATGTTCGGTTTCTCGCTGAACACGCTATCTCTGTTCGGCTTGGTGCTGTCCATCGGAATTGTGGTCGATGACGCTATCGTCGTCGTCGAAAATGTCGAGCGTCACATCGCGCTCGGCGAAACGCCCAAGCAAGCTGCTCGCAAGGCTATGGACGAAGTGACGGGACCAATCATTGCCATTACGTCTGTGCTCTCGGCGGTCTTCATCCCGTCCGCATTTCTGTCCGGCCTGCAAGGTGAGTTCTATCGCCAGTTCGCCCTCACAATCGCAATTTCGACCATCCTGTCGGCAATCAATTCCCTCACACTTTCTCCCGCACTTGCAGGCGTGCTCTTGAAGCCGCATCACGGCGACGTGAAACGTGATCTCCTGACACGGGTGATCGACGGTTTGTTCGGCTGGTTCTTCAGGCTCTTCAACCGGTTCTTCGACAGTGCATCGACTGCCTATGTCTGGTCGGTGCGACGCGCCTTGAGGTTGAGCACGCTCGTCCTGTTCGTCTATGCTGGCCTGCTTGGCATGACATGGATGGGGTTCCAGACTGTACCCAGCGGATTTGTTCCGGCTCAAGACAAATATTATCTCGTTGGTATTGCGCAGCTGCCGACGGGAGCGTCGCTCGACAGAACCGAGGCGGTGGTTAAGAAAATGTCGGAGATCGCACTTGCCGAACCCGGCGTGGAAAGTGTGGTCGCTTTCCCGGGGCTTTCGGTCAATGGCATGGTCAATATCCCGAACGCTGCTGTCATGTTCACGATGCTCAAGCCCTTTGACGAACGTAACGATCCCTCCTTGTCCGCCTTTGCCATAGCAGGCCGCTTGATGGGCAAGTTCAGCCAGATACCTGATGGTTTTGCCGGTATATTTCCGCCACCGCCGGTTCCTGGCCTCGGTACGACTGGAGGTTTCAAAATCCAGATCGAAGACAGGGCCAGCCTGGGGCTTGAAGCGCTTGCCGAGGCGCAAGGGGCAATCATGGCCAAGGCGATGCAGGCACCTGAACTCGCGGGCATGCTTGCAAGCTTCCAGATGAATGCGCCGCAGGTTCAGGTGGATATCGACAGGGTGAAAGCCAAATCGCAAGGTGTGCCCCTCAACACAATTTTTGAAACGCTGCAGGTGAACCTTGGTTCTCTCTATGTGAATGATTTCAATCGTTTTGGCAGGACTTATCGGGTGGTTGTCCAGGCAGATGCGCCTTTCCGGATGCACCCGGAAGATATTGGCCGACTGAAGGTGCGCAACATGGCTGGTGAAATGATTCCGTTGTCGGCGCTTTTGACGATCCAGCATAGTTCGGGACCGGATCGCGTCATGCATTACAACAGCTTCCCATCGGCCGATATCAGCGGCGGTCCGGCGCCCGGCTATTCGTTCGGACAGGCAACAGCCGCAATAGAACGCATAATGACAGAAACCCTGCCATCCGGCATGGCCTTCGAATGGACCGAGCTCGCTTATCAGGAGAAGCAGGCCGGAAACACGGCAATGTATATTTTCCCACTTTCCGTTCTACTCGCTTTTCTCATTCTGGCTGCCCAGTATAATAGCTGGTCGTTACCGCTCGCTGTATTGCTGATCGCGCCGATGGCTCTGCTTTCGGCAATTGTCGGGGTCTGGCTTACCGGTGGCGACAACAACATTTTTACTCAGATCGGTTTCGTCGTTCTGGTTGGCCTTGCTGCCAAGAATGCGATCCTGATCGTCGAGTTCGCGCGAGCAAAGGAAAATGAGGGCGTCGATCCGTTAAATGCCGTGCTAGAGGCGGCACGGCTTCGACTTCGACCCATACTGATGACTTCGCTCGCCTTCATTGCCGGTGTCGTACCACTTGTGATCGCAACAGGAGCGGGTGCCGAAATGCGGCATGTCATGGGCATAGCCGTGTTTTCCGGCATGCTCGGCGTCACGTTGTTCGGGCTGCTCCTGACACCGATATTCTACGTCGTGGTGCGAAAACTCGCATTGCGTCGAGATAAAAATGTTGCAGGATCGGCACAAGAACAGAAACCATGACAATAAGCCGAAGCAACCTGACATACGGGAATGCGGAAGAAAACTTGGACTATCAAGAAGGTGGTTCATGTATTCATACGAAGACAATATCCGAGCAAAAACACATTAAACGGCCAATTCCAAGAATACGGCGTCGGCTTGATCTGCGTTCAGCAGTTTGCTCCCCGAGCCCTGAATACTCAAATGTTCACAGGGGGCCGTTGTTGAACAGTTTAAAAGAGAAGGCGGCGCCATAACGGCGAAAGGCACTAGCCGGAACTCCAACGGATTCCGGCTAGTGCTTCGTTCTCTCATTGCCATCCGGTTATCATGCCTTATGGGGCGATTGCTCGTAGCGATCGTGGCGGCGTACCCAGTCCATTCCGCCGACCTCGTTGCGGCCCTTCGGAGCGAGATCGAGCATATTGTAAGTGCCCATCATTGCCTCGACACCGCGTCCATAAGTGGAGTAGGTGCGGAAGACCTCGCCTGCATTGTCCTTGTAGAAGGCGCTGACGCCCGGCCATTCTTCACCGTTTTCCTTCCATTCGCCGAAGTTATAGTCAATTTTTCCGCTGGCGACTTCATCGGCTGAGAAGCTCACCCGAAAATCGTAGTTGAAGTCAGTGTCAAACGACGACACCCATTTGAACTCCCAGCCCATACGTTTGCGGTAACGTTCAATGTCGGCAAGCGGCGCGCGGGAGACGGCGATCATGGTAACGTCGTGATGCGCAAGGTGCTTGTTCATACCGTCGGTGTGGTCAGCCATGAAGGAGCAGCTGGGACAGCCTTCCTTCCATCCCGGCGCAAACATGAAATGCTGCACCAAGAGTTGAGACCTACCGTCGAAGAGATCGGACAGCGTGCGTGTGCCCTCCGGCGTGTCGAAGACATATTCCTTGTCGATGCGCACCCACGGCAAGGCGAGCCGCTGCTGGGCAACCTTGTCGCGAAGATGTGTCAGCTCCTTCTCCGCTTTCAGGAAATCCCGGCGAGCGGTCAGCCAGTCATCATGTGAAACAACAGCGTGTTGCATTGTGAGTCTCCTATGGTTTGGTATTGGGGAGTTGGAAACGGGCGGCAAAAAGCTTCATCCACGGCGATAGGTGAAAGAGGCTCATCAACACGTACATCACGGCCATACTGTTGACGGCGGCGAAGGTCGATGCGTCAGAACACATCATTATGTCCTGCGAGCCGGATGCAGAAATCCACGCCATCAGCGCGAATGTCGGAGTTGCGGCGAGCCCAATCCAACCGGACGCTTTGCCCGTCAGTCTGGACGGCGAACCGACCTTTCCTATTACGGTGCGCATTGGCATTTCCGCTTCTCCCATCGAATTGCCGTTTCCAGCGGTTGCGATACAATGAAGCTAGCTCGGATGGAGGCGCGCGTGAGAGTTACAAGTGTGACGGGATTTCAATGGACCCACTGATCGCCGCCGCTGCAAACGCTCTCTCGGCAGGCGATCCCCTCGCCGCGCTGAAAAGGGTTGCATTACGTGATGACCCGCCAGCGCTGGCGTTGCGCGGCATCGCAATGGCGCAACTCGGAGACTTTGTGCGCGCTAGGGGGCTTCTGCGAAGCGCTGCGCGTAATTTCGGTCCGAAAGAACTTGTAGCCCGTGCGCGTTGCGTCGTTGCCGAAGCCGAAATCGCACTTGTTTCGCGTGATCTCGGCCGGTCATTGCAAAGGCTCAATGCAGCCCGGTCGGCACTTCAAGCGTTCGGTGACCGCAGCAACGCGGCCCACGCCGGCTATCTCGAAGCCCGGCACCTTCTCCTGATCGGCCGTCTTGATGAAGCCGAAGCATTGCTCAGTCAGTTGGATGACAGCGCTCTGCCTCGCGCGTCGCTGGCCGGTCGGGAACTGGTGGCGGCTGGCATAGCCATCCGCCGCATCAGGACCGAACTGGCGAAAGCAGCTCTGGAACGGGCAAGACAGGCGGCGACAGACGCACGTATTCCGGCGCTCTCGACCGAGGTCGACCGGGCAGAACAAGCATTCGGCGCGCCAGCAGCTCGCTTGGTAGCCTGTGGCAAAGAGCGCTTGCTCCATCTCGAAGACATCGAAAGGCTTTTGGCCTCCGATACACTCATAGTGGATACCTGCCGCAATGTAGTGCGTGGAGGAACAACAATAGTTCCACTCATCACTCGTCCGGTGCTGCTTAAACTCATGCGCGCTCTGGCGGAAGCTTGGCCGAAGGATGTAGCACGTGAGACGCTTCTCAAACGGGCTTTCAACGCGCGGCAAGCTGATGTGTCACACCGCGCGCGCCTGCGTGTTGAAGTTGCCCGGCTGCGTGAGGCCGTCAAACCGCTGGCGACACTGAATGCAACCAGGGACGGGTTTGTTCTGCAACCTCACACCACGCGCAATGTCGCCGTGCTGGTGCCGCACGTAGAAGGCGACCATGCCCAAATCCTAGCTTTGCTCAGCGATGGGGAAGCCTGGTCGAGTTCGGCATTGGCGCTCGCCTTGAACGTGAGCCCACGTACGGTGCAGCGAGCACTCGAAGAGCTTGCTCGCGACAGCAAGGTCGAGACATTCGGACGCGGAAGAGCATGCCGCTGGATCGCGGCGAGTGTGCCTGGATTCCCGACAAGCTTGTTGCTCCCCACCACGCAGATTTACAGTTAGGATGAAGACATGAAACACTCAACCGCTGAAATCATCCGTGAATATGGCCCCTTCCCCGATGCAGATGACGTGGCCGGGGTCAGCTTCGACGGCAATAAAGTTTGGTTTGCAACGGGCAAGAAACTGAATGCTCTTGACCCCGAAAGCGGAGAGATCCTGCGCTCGCTCGACGTCGCGGCCGATGCGGGAACCGCGTTCGACGGCGAGCACTTGTTCCAGATCGGTGATTCCATCATCCGAAAGATCGACCCCAAGACCGGAGAGATAGTCGCCACAATACCGGCTCCCGGAAATGGCGGAAACTCCGGCCTGGCCTGGGCAGAGGGTTCGCTCTGGGTCGGACAGCATCGCGCTCGAAAGATACATCAGGTGAACCCCGAGACAGGAGAAGTACTGCGCACGATCGAATCCGATCGGTTCGTCACCGGCGTCACTTGGGTCGACGGCGAACTTTGGCACGGCACGTGGGAAGACATCGGCAGTGATATTCGCCGCATCGATCAGAAAACGGGTGCCCTGCTAGAACGTTTGGACATGCCGGACGGAACCGGAGTATCGGGACTTGAATCCGATGGCGGCGACCTCTTTTTCTGCGGAGGTGGAAGCAGCGGAAAGGTAAGAGCTATTCGTCGGCCCCGACATGGCATCAAATGAGCGCATCGTAGCGGAAGCGCCGGTATGGGCGGAGTGCTGTTCGGGGCGCTACTACATCCGACAGCTGGACATAATGAGCGAAAGCCTTCGCCATATGCGTTCATTGTAAACAAATAGGGTCAATACGATCAGACTAATTGCAACAAGGTTGGTGCATGACGAATGGGCATCCAGACACAGAAGCCGATAGCCCGCGACAAACATGAAGCCCATCGCTTCATGTTTGGGCGATTTGAAAGCATCCATAAGCTTCGTAGACCAGCTAACACTGGGAGGCGCATCGCCGCTTGTCATACCAGAAGCCGCCCTCGCCTTTTCGTGAGCTGACAATCCTGTCGAAGTCTGCCTGTCACCAATTTGATTTCATCTACAGTTTCCTTAACTACTGACCCACACATTGAAGTGCGAACACATAGATTCCTTCATAAGAGATTTTCTTTTTATGTTGTATAACAATGTCTTATGGATATTCTTCTTACTCTCAAACACAATTGGCATCATCATTTGACATTAGTCAGATCGTATGTTTGTCGTGTTGATCGAAAGATTTTTCTGTGCAACTCAGTCACAACAGAGACAGTAGGAAACGAGTATGACATCGGGCGCTCAAACACCGTCTGCGCATGCCATCCCGGCCGAGTTCGATGACGCCATCATCTGGGCGGCATGGCTCTATTACGAGAACCAGCTGACCCAGAACGAAATTGCACAGATGATTGGCGTTTCACGCGCAACCATAGTTAACTATCTGCAGGAAGCGCGACAAAGAGGCGTTGTGCGCATTCTGATGAATCCTGAAATCGCGACACGCACGCATATCGCACGTAAATTGGCTGCGCGGTTTGGATTGTCGGAAGTGCTCGTCATTCCATCGGAAAAATCATTCACGACAGAAACGCGTCTGAAAACGCTGGGCGCAGGTGGTGCACGTTTGATGGAACGCATAGTCAAGCCAGGCCAAACCATCTGTGTTTCATGGGGACGCACAGTACTCGCCGTCGCCGACGCTATTTCATTGCCGCAAGCCATGGAAGGGGTGGTCGTAGTGCAGGTCACTGGTTCCTCCATCGGCAAAAGAGAGTTTTCCGCAGAGCTTTGCACATCGATCATGGCGCGAAACATGGGAGCGACCAGCGTCAATATGCTGGCTCCGGCAGTACTGAGCACGGCCAAGCTACGGGATGCCCTTATGAGCGAACCCGTACTCCAACGACAGTTCGAACTGATCGGCCAGGCCAATATAATTGTGTTCGGTGTCGGCGGCCTGGCCGCCGACAGCACGATGCGCATCGCCGATGTGACCAGTAATGAAGAGATTGATGCTTATGCTCGTGAGGGGGCCGCAGCGGTTCTGATATGCCGCTTTCTTGATCGCGACGGTAACCAAATCGTCCGCGAATTCGACCAGCGCGTTATCGGCATCGAACTGGATGAACTGCGTGGTGTGCCAACGAGGCTCTGCGTTGCGGGTGGAGTCCAGAAGGTCGAAGCGATCCGCGCTGTTCTAAAGGGTGGTTACGCCACGCATCTGGTTACTGATATGGACGCCGCCGAACAGCTTCTTGCCGATTAGAGGGCGAGCCGATTTTCGACCGGCCCACCATCCGTCAGTTTATTGATGAACAGGCACTGTGTTCATGAACGCAAGCGTATCATCGAACGAACGGATACCCGCATCTGAACCGAGTCCCGTCGCGACCAGCGCTGCGGACGCCTGAGCGAAATTCAAAGCAGTTTTCAAGTCCATCTTGCGACGCAATGCTGTAATGAATCCGGCGTCAAAAGCATCACCGCATCCGGTCGTGTCAACAACCTCAATCCGGAAAGCAGGTTGACGCACGATTTCTCCCGATGCGTCCATGAAACAGACGCCGTCGCCACCCAGCGTGAACACGCAATGCTTCACACCGCGTTCGAGGAAGAATGCTCCCGCGCCTTCGGCATCCGCTGCCCCCGAAATCTGCTTCGCTTCCTCGATGGACGGCATGAAGTAATCGATATGTGGGAAGAGTGGAGCGATAAGGTCAAGCGTGCCATCATTCGCGCCAAGCAGATCGAAGGTTGTCGTCCTTCCGCGCGCCTTTGCTTCAGCAAGCAACTTACGGCTCGGTTCGCCGTCGAGCCTTGCCAGCAGGCCGGTACCTCCCAGGTGAATGATCGGTGGTTCCAGCACTGCATCCAGCGCATCGTCGGCGATCTCGAAATGATCGGATGCACCACGTGCATGCAAAGCCGGGCGCTCGCCGTTGCGGCGGATATTCAGAATCGTCGATGATGTTGGCACGCCTCTAAGACGCTGCATCTGTGCCGTATCGACCCCAAAACGTTGTAGCGTCGCGATAACAAAATCGGCCTTCTCATCGTCGCCAACTGCACCCACAGCCAGACAGTTGAGACCGAGTTTGGCTAGGTCCACCACCGTACCGCCGGCGGTGCCTGCAACGGTCAACCGGATTTCATCTATAAACTCAACATTTCCGCCTGGCGGAATCGCATCGACCGGCCGACCGAGCACATCAAGAATATAAAGCCCGACGACCGACACATCGTGTGACATGAAAAACCTCCCAGAAAATGCACAAGACCGCATCAAGAGCGCTTAAGCCAAAGCGCGATTATTTTGGTTTCAGCCGCGATCACGCAAAGCAAAGATTGTGCCAGAAAGCAGAATGAAAATACCTACGATAGCGAGCTGCAGCGTGCTTGGAATGCCAACAAAAATCAGCACATTACTGACAATCGTGATGAGAAGCACGCCGAGTAACGTCCCCATCACTGAGCCTGAACCGCCTGTGATACGCGCTCCGCCCAGCACAACGGCGGCGATAATTTCAAGCTCCATACCTGCAAGGTCAAAAGGATTTGCAAGACGATTACTCGAAACGTGCACGACGCCCGCAATGCCGGCTAGAAGGCCCGCATAAGCAAAGACGAAAATACGCACACGGAAAAGGTTGACACCCAGTCTTTCGGCAATGCCCGGATTGCCGCCAACCGCAAAAATCGCGCGTCCCATCAGTGTCCGCTCAAGAATGAACCACGTCACGAGGGCAGCAGCCACAAGAACCAGAACCGTCGCCGGTAGAACGGAGACTACACCATTCGATGCATGATGGGTGAAGAGTGATGCCTTGCCAAATGCATCCATCGCCACCGGAATATTCATGAACAGCGCGGTCCCGACAAAGGTCAGCAGAAAGCTGCGGATCACGTATTGCGTGCCGATGGTGACGATAAGCGAAGGTGCCTGCAGCTTCTGGACCAGCAAGCCGTTCAACGCACCGAAAGCAGCCCCCCCAATTGCCGCAAGGATCAGAATGATCGTCATCGGCATTTCGGGGAACCAGTTCGTAACCAGCATGGTAAGAGCGTACATCACAAAGGCTGCAATTGCGGTGAACGAGACGTCAATCCCGCCCGAAGCCAGCACGACCAGCACGCCCATCGCAAACAGTCCGCGCACGACGGAAGCGCGTAGAATATCCACGATATTGCTCATTTGCAGGAAATCAGGATTGGCTGCGATCACGACGACGCAGGTCACGATAATCAAAAGAAGCGTGAACATTTCAGGCCTGCGGCCCATCATATCCCAGAGCCGCGCACCAATACCGGGCTGACCTTTGTCCGTAACGTTGGCTGATACGATCTCGGTCATTGTGCCACCTCCTTCGACGTGCTGGCCATGGATTGGTAGATGGCATCTTCGGTCAGGTCTTCGGCAGCATGTGCTGCAACAATACGGCCCTGACGCATGATGAGAATGCGGTCACAGTTCTGCAGAAGCTCCGGCAGGTCGTCGCTGATGATGATGACGCCCATGCCATCATCGGCTAGGCGCTGGATGATGCGGAAGATCGTATCTTTCGAACCGACATCAACCCCGACTGTTGGCCCATGCAGAATTAACAGTTGCGGGTTAATGGTCAGCCAGCGACCGATCAAAACGCGCTGTTGATTGCCCCCCGATAAAGACTGTACCGGTATGGTGACATCCGGCGCTACAATCTGAAGATCCGCGACACTTTCCTCCGCAACACGGCGTGCGCGACGATCACTGATGATGCCTAGTGCATTGCGCAGCCGATCGAGGATCGGCAAGGTGATATTATCCTGTATGGGCTTTTCGAGGAAAAGGCCTTCCGTCAGCCGATCTTCCGGCACATAACCGATGCCATATTCAATGGCCTGTGCCGTCGATTGTGGTGCGATTTCGCGCCCGTTCAAGCGTACCTTACCATTCGTTGCCGGTTTGACGGCAGCAAGAGCAAGCGCAAGCTCGTTACGACCAGAATCCAGCAGTCCCGTGACACCGAGTATCTCGCCTTTTCTGAGACTGAATGAGACATCCTGAAAGGCTTCACCGTCGCCAAGCTTTTCAACTTCGAGCATGACTTCGCCCAGCTTGGGCTCGGTGCGATAGCGCGTTTGGCTAATTTCGCGACCCGTCATCCAATGACTGAATTCCGCTTTGCTATGCCCAGCGACGTCAAGTTCGGCCACTTTCAATCCGTCGCGCATGATAATTGCACGTCCGCCAAGCAATTTGCATTCATCAAGCTTGTGCGTGACGAACAACACCGCGACACCCTTGTTGCGAAGGCGTTCTACCACGTGCAACAGATTTTCAACTTCCTGACGCGTCAGCGATGTCGTAGGCTCGTCCATGATAACGAGACGCGCTTCGGACGCAACGGCGCGTGCAATGGCAATCAGCTGGCGGGTCGCCAGCGGTAGCGTGTCGGTTCGGCGCGAAAGAAACGCCTTGTCGGTTGGTAGGTGCACTTCGGCAAGCGCCCGTCGCGCTGTTTCATTCAGAAGGGAAACGTTCAATCGGCGAGCAAGGCGCCCAGAGGCTTCAACAAGCTGTTCGGTAAAGGCCACGTTTTCCGCAACGGAAAGATTTGGAAGCAGCGACAGGTCCTGATAGACGGTTTCGATCCCGGCGCGAAGGGCTCCTATGGCGCCGAGATCGCCAGCACGCGAGCCTATAACCTCACCATCAATCAGTATTTGCCCCTCATCGGCAGGTTGCGCACCCGAGAGGATTTTGATCAGCGTGCTCTTACCGCAACCGTTCTCTCCCATCAGATGGTAGATTTGTCCGGCTTCGATCGTCAGACTGACGTCTTTCAGTGCCTTCACGCCGCCAAAGGATTTCTTGACGTTTCTGACCTCAAGAAACGGTGGTACAGGATGTGTCGTGGCATTGACGGCGTGCATGGCAAATTCCTGAAATTATCGAATATTCTTTCCAGGACCGCCGTAGTGTGGTCGGCCCCGGAAGTCAGCTTTGGTGCGTTATTATTCGATCAGAACGGGAAGTCCTTGTAGTTGGATTTGTCCGCATCGACCCAGGCCTGCCCCTGGATGATGATGCCCTTGCCCGGTCCCTTGATGACAGTCATTTTCTCGTAACCCGGTACACCAAGGTCGATACCATCCTTGATCTCCTCGCCCTTCAGAACGAGATCGGAGACCTTGTTCATGACATAGCCAGCGTCTTTCGGATCCCAGAAGAAGATCTGGTCGACGGCGCCGCTTTCCAGATATGGGCCGGTATCTTTTGGCAGACCGAGACCGTACACACATGTCTTGTCTTGAAGACCGGCCTCCTCGACAGCGCGGCCAATCCCGATCACATCGATGGCAGAGGATCCCTGAAAGCCCTTGATATCCGGATATTTGCGGAGAATCTCCTTGGCTTTTTCATAGGCGCGGTTGGCATCGTTGAACGACTCGTTCTTTTCCGCCACCAGCTCCATGTCCGGATATTGCTTGGCGTTTTCTGCACCAGCATCAACCCACTGATTGTGAGTCAGGCTGCCCAGTGATCCAACGAAAGAAGTCCACTTACCGGACTTACCCATGCATTCAGCAAGCTTTTCGTTGATGCGTGCGCCGAAAGCCTTGTTGTCGAAGGCTTCGATATCGACGTCCGTATTGACCAGACTATCGCCTTCATGGGTGATGACCTTGATACCACGCTGCGAAGCGCGACGCAGTACACCTTCAAGCGCTGATGGGTCCATAGGCACGATCGCAATCGCTGAGACGTTCTTGGCGACGAGATCTTCGATAATACGGGTCTGCTGGGCGGCATCCGCTTTTGCGGGTCCGACCTGGCTGGTGCTCACGTTGGGATTATCTTTGCCATAAGCATCAACCCCTTCGTTCATACGGGTAAACCAGTTTTCGCCGGTAACCTTGACCACTGTCACGATGGTGGGCTTGTCTTGGGCAAATGCCGCCCCTGCTACGACTGTACTGGCAAGCATTGTGCCAGCTATTAGTTTGGAAAACATGCTCATATGACTCCTCCATGAATATAAGCAGATTGTTTCTTTAGGTGTTTGCCAGCGTCCTTCATCTCGAAGTTGCCGGCTTTGTTTCTATTGTCGTTTTGGTCGTAACCAGTAACCCAAGTGCACGCGTGCCGATGCGAGCAACGCGAGAAGCAGAACACCCCAAGCGAGGTCGCGGAAGAAATTCGAAATGTTCATGAAGTTAAACAGGCTTGAGAGAATCTGCAGCGCGGTTGCAGCCAGCAACACACAGATCACCTTGCCATATCCACCTTCCGGCTTGACGCCGCCAAGAACGGCGATGAGGATAGCAATCAGCACATAAGACCCACCGTAATCCCACTTTACGGACGAGTTGCGTGCCGCGATGATAATTCCCGCAACGGACGCGAGCAGGCCGCACAGCGTATAGGTGATGAGGAGCATGCGTTTCTCATTGATACCACCGTAGCGCGCCGCCTTGGCGTTGCTTCCGAGCAGCATGAGTTTCACGCCAAAAGGCGTATATTTCAGCAGAAATGAAAGCGCCGCAGCGATAACCAGAAATAGCGCGAAACACATGGGAATGCCGAGAATGGGCATGTTGCCGAAATTATCCAGCGGCTCGATGTAACCCATGCTGACGGCTGAACCGTTAGTGAGATAGACGGCTATGCCGGTAAAAAGAAGCTGTGTCCCAAGCGTAGCGATCAACGGAGTCAGGCGTGCATAGGCTATTACAACCCCATTGATAATGCCGCCAACCAGCCCGACAACGAGCGCTAAACCAGCGAATACCCATGAAAACAGCAAAGGCGCATCAGCAGCCGGAATGTAATGGCGTGTCAGTAAGAACGCGATAATGCCAGCGAGATTTGCTAGCGCTATGCCGGACAGATCGATCCCGCCATTGCCGGAAATCATCGCCAGCATAACCCCCAGCGCAAGAAGTCCCAACTCCGGAACCTGTGAAGCCATCGACTGCAGATTATAACTGTCCATGAAATTGGAGCCGGCCAGAAAGCCGCCCGCTGCCAGAACAGCAACATTGATCAACGCCAGAAATAGCGTCTGTCGATCCAGGCTATTCGATGACACGTCCATCCTCCCGCTATCGAAGCACCTCTTTGATCATCAAACCCTGCCGCCTCCAGACAGTCTTATGACTTGAAGATCAAACTCACTTTTGACATTTGTCAGTCACTTTTGTCTCTTGTCAATATGTTTCCCCCATTCAACGAGATCCTCTAAAAATGGAGCTGCAGGCTGAAACAGCCGAGCACATAGCAACACGCTCTGTCGAAGCCTAACAAGCGCGCAGAACTGCGCTAACAAATTGAATAGAAACGATCATTCATGCCTCCCAGTCCTTAGCCCGGTTATCAAAGGCCAGCGTTTCTCCCCTTCTTTTTACTTTCATACCGCATGGGTTGACATTTGTCGATCATTTATCGAATATTGTCAAAATGGCGACGGCGCTAACTGTTGCCAACGGAGGAACTGCATTGGAATTTCTGCTGGAAGTAGAAGGACTCAAGAAGTCCTTTGGTGGCGTTGCCGCCTTGCGGGATGGACGGCTGAAGTTGCGAGCCGGTTCGGTGCACGCACTGTGCGGTGGAAACGGTGCAGGCAAATCCACTTTCCTGAAGATATTGATGGGGATTTATACCCGCGACGACGGTCACATCCGGCGACGTGGAAAAGACGTTGTTTATTCCAGTCCCGCTGAAGCGCTTCAGGCCGGGATCGCCATTATCGAGCAGGAATTAAGTCCGGTTCCGCATATGACCGTCGCTGAGAATATCTATCTCGGTCGCGAGCCGCTCCGTCGCTTCGGCGGAATCGACTTCAAGACGATGAACCGAAATGCTCAGAAACTTCTAGATCAGCTCGAATTCAATATCCGTGCCAACCAGTTCATGATGAACCTGTCTGTTGCCCAGGTTCAGCTCGTCGAGATCGCCAAGGCGCTCAGCCACGATGCGGAAGTCATTTTTATGGACGAGCCGACTTCGGCCATCGGCGAAAAAGAAGCGCAACATCTCTTTGCCGCGATAGAGCGCCTGAAAGCGAGCGGAAAAGGTATCGTCTATGTCTCGCATCGCCTGTCGGAAATTTTCCAGATCGCCGATACCTATACTGTGTTTCGCGACGGCAGCTATATAGATAGCGGCAATCTCGATGGCATTACCCGTGCCGAATTGATCCGTATGATCGTCGGACGGGAGCTGGGCGACGAATATATCAAGACCAATGCACCAACTGAAATACCAGGCATTGAGGTCTCCGGCCTTAGTGCGCCCGGCAAGATAACCGACATCTCCTTTACAGCACATAAGGGCGAGATTTTCGGTATTTACGGATTGATGGGATCTGGCCGATCAGAAATATTCAATTGTCTTTTCGGGCTGGATAAAGCCTCCCAGGGTGCAATCAGACTTGAGAGTAAACCCGTCACCGTCCGGCGACCCTCCGATGCCATGGCTTTGGGACTGGCCTTTGTGACAGAAGATCGCAAGCTGACCGGCCTTAACCTTGATGACAGCGTTCGCAACAATATTTGCCTTGCCAGTCTTCCCGAGATGAGTCCGCATTTTGCAATGAACCAGCGTGAGGAAACATCCGCCAGCAGAGACATGATCGAACGGTTCAGGATCAAGGTCGCGCGCGATACGATGCCCGTTTCCGGCCTTTCGGGAGGCAATCAGCAGAAGGTCGTGCTGGGAAAATGGTTCCTGAGAAAACCACGCGTTCTGCTGCTTGATGAACCCACACGCGGCGTCGATGTCGGCGCAAAACAGGAAATTTATCGCATCATCTGTGAATTTGCCGCTGAAGGCGGGACCGTCATCATGGTCTCTTCCGAGATTGATGAAGTTCTTGGCATGTCCGATCGCATCATGGTCATGCGCAGTGGACAGTCGGCAGGCATTTTTCGCAGGGAGGAAACGGACGCGCAGTCGCTGGTGCATCTTTCGACATGAAAGCCACCCCAAAAGCACCGTGTTTCGTTCTAGAGAGGTAGAACAGTGTCCACCACAGAAAACAATTCATCGACGAGCTGGTTTGGCTCCGAACGTCGCAGACTGGTCATCCAGGAATATGGCATATTCATCGCCTTTCTGCTCCTGGTTACGATCCTCTCATTCTCCAACCAGTATTTCCTGACAGCAGGCAATATCTCCAACGTCCTGCTACAGACCTCGATCAACGGCATTCTCGCCATTGGCATGACCTTCGTCATTCTGACGCGTGGCATTGACCTCTCCGTTGGCTCGGTGGTGGCATTAGCCGGTATTGTCAGCGCCAGCTTTGCAACCACGTCGGCGACTGCAGGTGTTGCAGGCGCTCCCTATTCGCCATTCATAGCCATTCCCGTTGGCCTCTTGGTGGGCGTTGGCTGCGGCGCGCTCGTCGGCACGATTGTCTCGCGCTTCGCGGTTCCAGCCTTTGTCGCGACATTGGGCATGCTTTCCGCTGCGCGCGGCCTGACGCTCATCTATGGCGGTGGCAAGCCGGTGCCTGCTCTCATCCCGGATTTCCGCTGGATCGGAACCGGAAACATACTGGGTATTCCGGTTCCGGTTATTTTGCTCGCCGTCGTCTTTCTGGCATCGTGGTGGATCCTCAACCGTTCACGGTTCGGGCGCTATATCTATGCTGTCGGCGGCAATCCCCATGCTGCCAATACATCGGGCATCAATATTTCCCGGGTGCGTTTTTCGGTCTACGTCATCTCCGGCGGCCTTGCAGGTCTTGCAGGCATGATCCTGTCAGCTCGCACCGGCTCCGCCCTCCCGCAGGCCGGTATCAGCTATGAACTCGACGCCATCGCGGCGGTCGTCATTGGCGGCACCAGCTTGTCCGGCGGCGTCGGCCGCATCACCGGAACGCTCATCGGCGCACTCATCATTGGTGTCATGAACAATGGCCTCGATCTGATGGGCATCCAGTCCTACTACCAGCAGGTTCTGAAAGGCGCCTTGATCGTCGGCGCAGTCATGCTTGACCAAAAGCGCAACCAAAATGCGTAATCTACCCTGACTTGTAACAACAAACGTGCCGCCCAAACGGGGCCAATTATCAAAGGAGGAGAATGAAATGAAGAAACTTCTCATTGCGCTTGCCGCAGCATCTGCACTGATGGTGACACCATCTCTGGCGCAGGACAAGAAACTCAAGATCGGCGCTGCACCATACGGGCTCAATGCTGAATTCATGCAGGTCTGGTCCGAAGCGCTGAAAAAACACCCTGCCGTGAAGAACGGAGAAGTCGATCTGACCATCTTCGACGGACGTTACGACGCTCTCGTGCAACAGGAACAATTCAACACGATGATCACGCAGAAATTCGATGCGATCATCTTCGTTCCTATTGACATCGAAGCGGGTGCTACGGCCGTTCAGGCAGCCAGCGATGCAGGCATTCCGGTTGTCGGCTCGAACACCCGCGTCAACTCCGAGCTGCTTGCCGCCTATGTCGGCTCCGACGATACGATTTCGGGCTATATGGAAGCCAAGAACGTTCTCGACAAGATCGGCTGCAAAGGCAATGTCGTCATTCTGGAAGGCCCGATCGGGCAGTCCGCACAGATTTCCCGTCTGGAAGGTAACAAGAAGGCTCTTGCCGAATGCCCGGACGTGAAAGTTCTCGAGGACCAGACCGCAAACTGGTCTCGCGCTGAGGCCCAGACACTAATGGAGAACTGGCTGACGGCTCATCCCGGCCAGATCAACGGCGTGATCGGTCAAAACGATGAAATGGCACTGGGTGCAATCGAAGCGATCAAAGCCGCCAATCTCAAAGTGGGCGATTTTTCCATTGCCGGCATCGATGGCATTACCGATGCACTGCGTGCTGTCAAGGAAGGCACGATGACCTCCATCCTGCAGGACGCGAACGCTCAGGCGCAAGGCGCCCTCGACCTCGCGATCTTCCACGCCAAGAAGGGCGACTACAAACCTCAGTCCGATATCTGGGCCCAATATCCCGATATGCCTTTCAACGACGGCAAGGACAAGAACTACAATGTTCCATGGACGCCGGTGACGGCTGAGAACGTCGACAAGCTCCTGGAAAGCCGCAAGTAAAATTGTCTGGGCGGCCCGGCACACCCTCTCATGAAAAGTGTCATGAACGCGCCGGGCCATCAGGCTCACAATCCAGAACTCCGAGGCAAAAATGTCCGATCAAGCTCCCCAAATTGACCTGAACTTTCCACTCACCGGAAAAATTGCCATCGTGACCGGAGGCGCTTCTGGCATTGGTGCTGCAATTTCCACGGCTTTCATTGCCAAAGGAGCTAAAGTTGCTGTGCTGGACATTAGTGCCGACATAGCGAAAGCCAAAGCCGAGGAGCTTGGCGAAAACGCAAAGCCCTTCGTTTGCGATGTTTCCAACCAGCAATCGGTCAACGATGCGATCGCCAGCGTTATCGAACAACTCGGGGTTATCGATATTGCGGTCAACAGCGCAGGCGTGGTCTATCTGGCTCCGGCGGAAGATATATCGCTCGACTATTGGGACAAGACGATCAACATCAATCTCAAGGGAAGCTTTCTCGTCACTCAGGCCGTTGGTCGCACCATGATTGCGGCAGGCAAGGGTGGCAAGATTATCAACCTGGCTTCCCAGGCCGGAACCGTGGCCATTGAAGAGCATGTCGCCTATTGCGCGTCTAAGTTCGGCGTCATTGGCATGTCGAAGACATTTGCCGCCGAATGGGGCAAATATGGCATCTGCGTCAACACGCTTTCCCCCACCATCGTCCTCACCGAACTTGGCAAGAAAGCATGGGCTGGCGAAAAGGGTGAGGCCGCAAAGAAACGCATTCCGATTGGGCGCTTCGCATATCCGGAAGAAATCGCCGCCGCTGCAGTCTTCTTTGCCTCAGCTGGAGCAGACATGATTACGGGCGCCGATCTTCTGGTCGATGGCGGCTATACCATTCTTTGAGCCCGGCGCTCATTCACCTTATAGGAGATACCATGCAGCGCTTCATCAACAATCCGGACGAAGTCGTTGAGGATACTGTAAAGGGCTTTGTCAAAGCTCATTCCGACATCGTTCGACTTGCAGAAAACCCGCGTGTCATTGTCGCCAGAAACGCCCCTATCGCTGGCAAAGTCGGTGTCGTCACCGGCGGCGGTTCCGGTCACGAACCGGCATTCATCGGTTATACCGGCAAGAACATGCTTGACGCTGTAGCGGTCGGTGAACTGTTTTCCTCCCCCACTGCCAAGAGCTTCCATGACGCAATCCGCGAAGCTAATGGCGGCAAAGGTGTTGTCGTACTTTACGGTAATTATGCCGGTGACAACATGAACGTGAAGATGGCCACGAAACTTGCCGCCAAAGACGGTATAGAAGTTGCCACTGTTGTCGCTAATGACGATGTCTGCTCAGCCCCGGTCGATGAACGTGAAAAACGTCGCGGCGTCGCTGGCGAGATATTCATGTGGAAGGTTGGCGGTGCAAAAGCGGCAACCGGAGCCACGCTCGAAGAAGTTCGCGCAACAGCTCAGAAGGCCATCGACAACTGCCGCTCAATCGGTGTTGGTCTCGGCCCATGCACATTGCCCGCAGTCGGACATCCGAATTTCGAGATTGCGCCGGATACAATGGAAGTCGGTATTGGTCATCATGGCGAACCGGGCGTGCGGGTTGAGCCGCTTAAGTCTGCTGCCGAGGTAGCAAAAGACATGTGCCAGATCGTGCTTGACGATCATGCACTGGCAGAAGGTACCGAAGTCGCCGTTCTCATTTCAGGTCTCGGTGCAACACCGCTCAACGAACTTTATATTCTGAATGATACGATTGAGTCGGAAATTACCAAACGCGGCCTGAAAATCCATCGCACCTATATCGGCAACTACTTCACGTCACTTGAAATGGTAGGAGCAACGCTGACAGTCATGGCGCTGGACAGCGAGCTGAAGGAATTGCTCGATGTCGAAGTGCAGTGCACCATCATTCTGTAAGGAAGAGACCTGTGCAAACACTTAATAACGCAACAGCCGGAGACATTGTACTCGCAATGGCCGACCGGATTGTCGAAAATCGCGCCTATCTCAGTGAAATTGATGGGAAAATCGGCGACGGGGATCACGGCGTCAACATGGCCAAGGGCTTCAACATGGCTGCTGAACGCCTGAAGGGAAAGAATGAAGCGCTGGCTGCTTCCCTCGATACGCTCGGCACGGTGCTCATGACCGAGATCGGCGGTTCGATGGGGCCACTTTATGGTGTTATGTTCACCGAATTTGCAGAAAAAATCGATGGGATCGACAATATCGATGCCGCTGCTTTCAGCCGTATGCTTCATGCCGGACTGGAGGGCATTCAGTCCATCGGTTCTGCCAAGGTTGGTGACAAAACCTTGCTGGATACGCTTGTGCCAGCGGTCGAAGCCTTCGATGAAGCCACTGCTGCCGGAAAAACCTTTGCCGAGGCACTCGAAGCTCTGGTTGCTGCCGCGGAGAAAGGCCGCGACTCCACAATTGATCTGGTGGCGAAAATCGGTCGCGCCAGTCGTCTTGGCGAGCGATCACTGGGCGTGCTGGATGCCGGAGCGACCTCATGCGCGATCATCCTTAAAGAGCTTTCCAACGGTGCGCGGGAACGATTGCAGTAATACGAGCATCTACATTCAAATAGATTTGGCGCACTGTCGCGAAACCGGGCCGATCCGTTCTCCGGCAGATTGAATCCGGTAGGAAACAAACAAAAACATTGTATTGCAGGACAAGCCGGCAGATAGAAGGAAAAACCACGGGAATTAGTGCAAACAAGATGGCGTCAAACGGAA
This sequence comes from Ochrobactrum sp. XJ1, assembly GCF_024701725.1. Classification (NCBI taxonomy): domain Bacteria; kingdom Pseudomonadati; phylum Pseudomonadota; class Alphaproteobacteria; order Hyphomicrobiales; family Brucellaceae; genus Ochrobactrum; species Ochrobactrum sp. XJ1. The sequence goes on along the minus strand of NZ_VDGD01000001.1, from coordinate 102,717 downwards.
AAACAACCGCAAGCAAAATCGGGCAGGTGGTCCCGACTGATGGCATTCCACTGCGATATGGTGACGATCCTTACGTCTGGGCTTGCTGGCTTTACTACGAAGATGGACGCACGCAAGGCGAAATCGCCGAAATCATGGGAATTTCGCGAGCCACGGTGAACAGCTATTTGGCAGATGCACGTAGCCGTGGCATCGTCAATATCTCGATCGAACCCGCACGCCTCAGTTCTCTTGCAATCGCGCAGGAACTCAAGCGTCATTTCGGTTTGAATGACTGTCTGGTGGTGCCCAATGACGACGGTGCACAGACTCTTATTGACCGGCTCGGGACAGCCGCAGCGCAAGCCATCGCCAAGCTTCTGAAATCGGGAGACACGCTTACTGTAGCCTGGGGACGAACAGTTCTCGCGATCGCCGAAAATACTCGCATATCCAACCTGCAGGATGTGACCGTCGTACAGGCGACGGGCGGAACGCGCGCCAGTTTTGCTTACACCCCCGAACTATGCGCGGCCGCCATGGCCCGGGCGACAAATGCACACCTCGTCAACATCACCGCGCCTGCCATCGTATCCAGTCCTGATGTAAAAGCGGCGATTATCGGAGAACCGATTATTGCGGAGCAATTTCAGGCGCTCAATCATGCGAACAAGGCACTGTTCGGCATTTCTTCGCTACGACCAAATTCGACAATTCACACCAGCGGCTTTTTTGAGAGCGTCTCTATACAGGATTATCTCACCAAGAATGCCGTCGGCGTCGTGGCTGGACGCTTCATCGATTCTTATGGGCAGCCCGTGTCCGGACCACTTGACGACAGGACCATCGGTATCACGCTCGAAATGCTGCAAAACATCGACATGCGTATCGCCGTTGCGGGTGGCTTCGACAAGGTACCGGCAATTCTTGCAGCGTTGCGAGGCGACTATGTCAATGTTCTGATTACTGATGCTGCGACAGGGCGCGGCATTCTCAATGCGGACGGCGTGACAGAAATCGACAGCAAGCTTTCCCAGAAGCTGCGTGCAGAACCGACAGTCAATGTGTCCAGCCATTATCGTACGCATATCAAGAAATTTCTGAACAGCCCAGACGATGTCGTCGAGGAAATGCTTGACGGTGTCATCAAAGCGCACCGATCCTATCTTGCTCCGATCAAGGAATCGAAACGTGCACTCGTCGCACGTCAGGGTCCGCGCCAGGGAAAAGTTGGCCTGGTAATTGGCGGTGGGTCAGGACATGAACCCTGCTTTCTTGGTTATGTCGGCAAAGGTCTTGCCGATGCCGTAGCTATCGGCAATGTCTTTTCTTCCCCTCCGCCGGCCCCAATCCTTGAATGTGCCAAGGCGGCCTCCGGCGGAGAAGGCGTGCTCTTCGTGTACGGTAATTATGTCGGAGACGTCATGAACTTCGAGATGGCTGCCGAAATGGCGCAAGAAGTTGCTATTCCGACGCGCACCGTTCTGACGACAGACGACATATCCTCTTCCCCCATAGAGGATCGCGATGGCCGTCGCGGTGTCGCGGGTAACTTCTTCATTTTCAAGGTGGCAGGTGCAGCCTGTGATCGGGGCATGTCGCTTGAGGCGTGCGAGGCGGTAACACGCAAGGCCAATCGGCGCACCTATACGATGGGTGTCGCGTTGGAGCCCTGTTCTTTGCCTCAGACGCGACGCCACAATTTTGAAATCGGTGCCGAGGAAATGGAAATCGGCATGGGTATTCACGGCGAACGGGGCGTTATCCGCGAAAAAATGATGCCAGCCGACGCTATTGTTGATCACATCATGGATCGGATTTTCAGTGAGATGAATGCGTCACCCGGAGACAGGGTGGCAGTGCTCGTAAATTCGTTCGGTTCAACGCCACTCATGGAACTGTACATCCTGTTCAGACGTGTCGAACAACGCTTAAGTGCTAAACAAATAACAATCGAAGCCAACTGGATCGGCCATTACTGTACATCGTTGGACATGAATGGAGCATCCATATCCATCATGCATCTCGACCAGGAATTGTCCGGTCTCCTATCACACCCTTGCGATACGGCTTTTCTTCGGATCAACTGACTAATGCCGCCTCCGGCGGATCATGAATTCCAGATCATCTGGGAGGTAAAAATGCAGGAAGCCGCAGCGCGTCGTCTTAGCCGAATGTTTCAGCTCATCGCCTTTTCCATGCAGGCGGAGAAAGAGCGACTTTCCGATCTCGACGGAGCTATCGGCGACGCGGATCACGGTATCACGATGGCTCTCGGCTTTTCAGCGGTGAATAGTGCACTCGCAAAAATGGATCTCGAGAAAGCACTGCCCTCCGATATTTTCACTACTGCAGCATCCGCTTTTCTCGATGCCGTGGGTGCATCAACCGGACCACTTTATGCGACAGCATTCCGTCATGCATCAAAAGCGCTTAAATCACATGAAGCCCTCGATACTGGGGGACAAGCCATCATCGTAGAGGCGATGACACGTGGCATTCAGGAACGAGGAAAGGGCCAACGCGGCGATAAAACCATGTTGGATGCATGGATACCAGCGATGGAGGTAGCCATCGACGCGCGAACACACAATCTGGCCAGCCAGGAAATGTGGAGCAAAATTCTCGAAGTCGCCGAAAAAGGTACGGATTCAACCCGCTCAATGGTCGCTACGCGGGGTCGAGCTGCCCGGCTGGGCGAGCGCTCGCTTGGGCATGTCGATCCCGGTGCGGCTTCCGCAATCATCATCCTGCGTGCAATGCGCGATAGCTTCACGGAAGCCAACTGACATCTTACCTATACCGCTTTCTACCAGGGATCGGACGCTTTCGATTACATCAAAATGTTTTACCATCCGAAACGCAACCACATCAGGAACGGGATGCGGTCAAACGTCGAATTCGAAAAGCAGAAACACTAATCGCAGCTGTCTACAAAACCGGGGCTTTTCAGTCTGAGCTAATGTTATATGCCATGTTAAGGGCAATTATCATGGCATCAAGCACTACGTCTGAATCGCTGACTTTATTGATTGTCGGGTTGAACTTAGAGATAGCGACGCGGATTGGCTGCGAGATAGAACGTATTGATCAGCGTGTTGATATCGAATACCGGCAAACCGGATTCAGCAGCCACATAGGACGAAAACGGGCACATATTCGTGCATTCAAACAAGATCGCGCCGGGATTTTCACAGCTTGCCATGAACTCCCGCGTCATTTCCAGCATCTCTTCCTTCAGCACTTCCGTGTCAAGATAATCGCGGCCTTCAATATAGGTCTGCGGAAATTCAGCATTCTGCTTCATCCCCTGCACCTGCACGGGAATGACCTCAGATGACCAGCCAACGCCTTTGAAATGTTCGTCATTCATGTGATGCGCGCGTTCGGTAAAGACGCCAATCACCTTGCCGGGCGCCAGCATTGCGTGGATGATCGGCGCCTGCATCAAGGATGAAGTAAAGACCGGAATGTTGACCGCTGCCGCGATATCCTTTTGAAACGGCCCAAGAAAGCCACAGCTCGTGGTGATGGCGCGCACGCCTTCCGCTTCCAGTTCGCGTGCCGCATCAATGAAGGGTTCGATGAGTTTTGGATCAGGATTGTTGCCCATAATGCGTGTGGCATGCGCACCTTTTACAGTCTTGTAACGCACAGGAAAATCATAGGACAGCGCATTGCCGATATCGCCAGCAGGACGAGGAAAAATCGTGTCCAGCATCAGCACGCCGATCTGCTGGCCATAATTGGTGTAGCCACCTTTGAGCATCATAGTTTCATTCCTTTGAATTCAGGATAATCAAAGCATTTCCAGCAAAAGTGCGAAGCGGTTTTGCGTAAGGATAATGCGTAAAAACAAAAAGATAGAGCAGTTCCAACTGTTCAATATTAACTGGAACCGCTCTAACAGCCGAAACGAACTGGCGAGAAGGCGCGAGCGCTTTCGGAAGGTAAGTTGTTGATTTCATCGAGCACCATATCGGCCGTTTTGGGGGCCCCAGCGATCCCGATATGGCCGTGGCCGAAAGCTGCGATAATTCCCGGATGCTGAGTTAGTTTTCCAATCACCGGAATCCCATCGGCAGGTGATGGCCGGTGCCCCATCCAGAGTTTGAGATTCTGCAGATCCCGCCTTGCCAGGTCGGGATAGCTCGCCAATGCGTGCTTAAGCAGCACCTCCGAGCGTCGCCAATCCGGGGCTTTCTCCACAGTTGCCAATTCAACCTGGCCGGAAAGTCGCAGTCCCATATTGGTTGGTGTATTTCCCATTCGCCCGGTGCTCGGCATGATCGGGATATCAAAGGGAAGCTCGGCCATCGGCAAGGTTACATGGTAGCCGCGCTCGCTTTGCATGGGCACATGCATGCCGAGATCGTGCATGATACGCCCAGAATGAATACCCGCTGCCAGCACGATGTGATCGGCGGCAATACTCTCATCATTATCGAGCACAATACGCGGCGAAACGCCGGTGAGGACCCTCACGACATTTCTTCGGATGAAGCGAACACCGGCTTTTTCAGCCTGCGCCGCGATACCCGCAACATAACCTCCGGTATCAAGACAATGCGCGCCTTCCGTCACATGAATGGCAAAACGATAGTTTCTCCCAAGAGCAGGGATACGTTCGCGCAATTCTGCTTCCTGCCATTCGTCGAACAGAATGCCGTTATCACGGCGCAGCTGCCAGCTAAGCGCTTCAGCTTCAAAGGCTGCACGATCAGGATAGGCGTAAAGCAGGCCTTTCTGCACGATGAGATGTTCCTGCCCGGTCTTGCTGGCCAGCTCAAGGTGGCGTTTCGGCCCATCATGAAGCAACCAGTTGAGCTTAGCCGCAGTTTTTGTCACCCGCGATTTTGTGGCGCCAGCAAGCAGGAAACGCAGAAGCCATGGTGTCAGCCTAGGCACCGATTTCCAGTCAAGGGTCAGTGGCCCGTTGCGATCAAGCAGAAATCCGGGGACCTGTCGCCACAGGCCCGGCATACTCATGGGAATGATCGAGGCGGGACTGATCCAGCCACCGTTGCCATAGCTTGCACTTTGCTCACCACCCGGTTCTGAGCCGTCGCACAGCGTTACTTTCAGACCGGCTTCAGCGAGCCGCAAAGCGGTGGTGGAGCCGATAATGCCAGCCCCAACGACAATAACATTGCCTGTCATGACATTTATCCGTTCTGCGCGCGCATTTATACGAGACCGCCATGGAAATGGCTTAAGAACTCTCGGGTTGCAGCTTCGCGCGGCTCATTGATCACTTGACGAGCGTCGCCGGTTTCAACGACGTAACCGTCCTGCATGAAGATGACCTTGTCGGCGACATCACGAGCGAACGCCATTTCATGGGTCACAAGGATCATCGTCATGCCCTGCTCGGCCAATTGCCGGATGACCGCCAGAACTTCACCGACAAGTGCCGGATCGAGAGCCGATGTTGCCTCGTCAAACAGCATCACATCGGGGCGCATTGCGAGCGCCCTTGCAATCGCAACACGCTGTTTCTGACCGCCTGAGAGCTGTTCTGGTCTGGCGTCCGCACGGGCGGCAAGGCCGACCTTTTCCAGCAGTTCCATGGCCAGCTCGCGGGCAGCCTTTTTGTCCTGTTTGAGAACACTGACCGGTCCGATCATAACGTTATCGAGAACGCTCATATGCGGAAACAGATTGAAGTTCTGGAACACCATGCCGGTATTGGCACGGAACGCCGCGAGATATTTGTCCTTGAGTGACACGTTCCCGGACGAGAAGTCTATTTTCTGATCACCAATTGCGATGTAACCGGCATCAGGCAATGAAAGCAGATTGAGACTGCGCAGCAGTGTCGACTTTCCGGAACCGCTTGGCCCGATAAGCCCTACCACCTGCCCGCGCTCGACTGTGAGGCTGATATTGCGCAGCACCTCGATTTCGCCGAACGACTTTTTCAGCCCGCGTACTTCGATCATCGGTTCAGCGCTCATGGCTTATCTCCACAATGACGGTTCGCTCGATACGGTTCATCATTTCAGCCTGCCTTCCAGTCCATGAGCGAGCCGTGTCAGAGGGAAGAGAACGGCGAGATAAAGCACTGCAATCAGGGTGTAGGTTTCAAGCGGGCGATAGGTTGCCGAGGTGACAAGCTGGCCCTGATAAAGAAGGTCAGGCACAGCAAGAACCGATAAAAGCGATGTGTTTTTGAGCTGAAGCACGGACTGGTTGACCAGCGGCGGCACCATGCGACGCAGTGCCTGTGGCAGAATGATCTTGCCCATGAGCTGGCCGCGGCGCATGCCGATTGCACGCCCTGCATCCCATTGGCCCGCATCAATGGAAACGATACCACCACGAATGATTTCTGCATAAAATGCAGCGCCATAGAAGGTAAGCGTGATGAAAGCCGCCATGGCAGGCGAAATTTCAAAGCCAATCAGCATGGGAAGCGCGTAATAGCACCAGACAAGCTGCACCAGCACCGGCGTACAGCGAAATATCTCAACGACCGTCATGATGGGGACGGTTATGATCTTGTTGCCGGAAAGCCTGCCGAGAGCAAAAACCGTTCCAACAAGAATGCCGGAAATCACAGTGATAACCGTGAAACCAACGGTGTAGCCAAGTCCCTGAAGGAATAATCCCCGATACTGCCAAAGGCCGGAAAAGTCCCATTGATAGTCCATTAATTCACTCTTTCTGACATCCCGGCAACGGCACGGGAAGACGTTGAGCTGAACAGCCAATGTCCAAGCGACAGAACATCGAATACCGGCAAGCCAGAGGCTTTTGCGACGGCTTGAGCAAATGGCGGCATGTTCGTGCATTCAAGAACAACAGCACCAAGGTCGGGTTCGCGCGACTTCAACTCTCGCGCCGCATGTATGATTTCAGCTTCAAGCGCAGCGTGGTCATAAGTTCCACCGCCTTCAATCAGTTCACGAAAGGCTCCACCGTCTGGCATGCCAATTCGTGGCGTGCTGATGTCGGCGCCACAGGCAGCGAAGATCGCATCATCAAGGCTCGCTTCGTCATAGGTGATCACACCCACTTTGCGTTCCTGTCCGATCACCGTGCGGACCATTGGCAATTGAAGCAGACTGGAGGTCGCAATCGGCACCGAAAGCTTTGCACTCAGCGCGCTTTGGTGGCGTGCCATGAAACCGCAAGACGTCACCAGCGCGCTGCAGCCTTCAGCGATCAAGGCTTCACCCGCAATGACGAAGTCTTCGATCAACCCGGCGCCACCCTGACGAATGATCTTATCCGGCGACGCTCCGCTTACCTTCTTGAACCTTACCGGCATCCCCCATGATGCCGGATTGCCGACATCTCCGGGCGGACGCGGAAAGCCGGTGTCAAGCATGATGACACCGAGTGATCCTTGCTGATGCTGCATGATGGTTGACGCGTCAGAACTTCAGAGTTGGCGGCAGGTCAGATGGCTGCACGCCAACAAGCGACAGGCTGCTGACAATCCATTCATTGACCTTGCCTTCCTCGCGGCGCTTTTTAAGCCAAACATCAACGTAGTCGCGGAATTCGCCCTTTTCGTCTTTGCGCACACCAATCGTCGTTGGCTGGCTATCCAGCGGCTCTGGAACAAAAACCTTAAACTTGCTGCCAAGCTTGTGCGCCGTCACCACGGACATCAGAGCAACCTGCACAATCGCATCTGCCCGGCCAGACTGTAGTGCGATAACTGTTTCATCCGCACCCTTGAGCGCAACGAGCGTGCAATTAGGTAAGGTTTTGCGGGCGAAAAGATCCTGTGTTGATCCGAGATCAACCGTGACGCGGATTTCCGACTTGTTCAATTCCTCCCAATTTTTGACCTCGCGGTCTTTGTTGGTGATGACGGTGAAGACGTTATCCATCATGGCTTCGGTGAAATCGACGGATTTCGCGCGCTCAGGATTGTTGCTGAGGGCAAACATGATGTCGATTTTGCCGCCCTGAAGGTCCATGACGGAATTACCCCAGGTGGTTTCGACCATTTCGAGCGGAACACCAATATATTCGGCCAAGTCCCTGCCCATGGAAACGCAGAAGCCGTCCCATTCGCCGGTAGCGAGATTTTTCTGATAATAAGGCGGTGTACCATTGAACACACCGATACGCAGGGCACCCCGGTCCTTGATGGATTTCAGTGTTGCACCGTCTTCGACAGCCCACGAAAAGCCGGGAGCAAGCATGACCGCTGCGCTACCCAAAAGCGTTGTCTGGATAAACTTACGTCTATTCATTGTTGTTTCCCTCTTTTTGAATCGAGCATTCCGTCGAATATTATTGGGCGCTTGAATGCGCCAGACTGCTTTCTCTATTAAACTTATTGGAAAGTACCACCGAATAACTGACGTTCTCGATACCTTCGATTTGTGCCAGCTCCTCGATGAGTGCTTCCAGATCTTCAAGAAATCCGACATGAACCCGGCACAATATGTTGGCCGGGCCACTAATAGCATCAGCGGTCAGGATTTCCGGATAGGCGCGCAAGGCTGCAAACAAGCGCTGCACAATGCGTTGCGAGGCAGTGATAAACAAATAGGCCGAAATGCTGTTGTCATCCTTCGCCCTGCGGACGATAGCCCGATATCCCAATATGACGCCACGACGCTCCAGGCGGCCTATCCGCTCCTGAACACTCGACCGGGCAAGACCCACGCGCCGCGCCAACTCACTCGCCGGGAGACGTGCGTTTTCCTCCAGGATACTGACCAGATTTCGGTCGATACTATCACCGTAGTCCATCGTGTTCCCTTATGTTTGTTTTTAATAAGAATGCGGCGCTTTCTCATCAAATAAAAGCATTGAAAATTGGATTATGCATGACTTAAACTCATGATGAAATTCTGAGGTTACCCAATGCGCCGCTTTCTTCCATCCCTTTCGGCTCTGCACGCTTTCGATGCTTCAGTGCGCTATCTGAGCTTCACGCGCGCATCGGAAAATCTCGGGATGACCCAAAGCGGAGTGAGCCGCCAGATACAAAATCTTGAATCTTTTCTCGGGCTTAAACTGTTTGAACGCGCTGGACCACGGCTGGTTCTGACCGAAGAGGGGCAGAACTATTACGAGGAAGTTTCGCGCATTCTGGCAAAGCTTGAAGAAGTGTCGATGGATGCAGTCCGTGGGTATAAAACGCAAAGCCTGCTCAAAGTGGGCTTGCCGCCGACACTGATGCGGAAATGGGCGCCGGGTATTATCAGCACCTTTGCGAGATCTCATCCGCAAATCTGGTTTGAGGTGTTTCCCTGCTCCCACGATCTCGACTGGGGGAAGTCCGATCTCGATCTTGCCGTACTGCGCGGTATTGGCAATTGGGCCAATGTGCGTAGCCATCTACTGTTCCCTGAAGAGCTCGTCGTGATCGGATCACCTGACATTGTGCCCGAAAACGGACTGGCCGGAGACGTCGAATTGCTCGACTTTCCACTGATCCAGAACTCAAACAGACCCAGCCTGTGGCTGCATTGGCTGCGCGGCGCAGGCATCCATTACAACAAGCGCATTTTTGGTCCGCGTCTGCCAACGCATGACGTTATTATCGAATGCGCCGTGGCGGGTATGGGGCTCGCCATCGCGCCCAGAATTTTTGTGCAGGAAGAATTGCGGTCAGGAAAACTCAAACTGGCACTTGAGCGCGTGCAGACATCTGGCGAGAGCTATTTTCTTTGCTCAGCGCAGGCGCGTCAGGGTTCGAAAAATGTCCGGCTGTTCCGCGATTGGTTTATTACTGAAGCAAAACGCCACAGACATTCTCTGCCTGTAGCGTCGTAAATAATGGCGTTCAAAAACGGCTCAGACGTAAGAACGCTCAACAGGCTTGAGATTAAGCGGGTCTTCACCACGCTTTAAAAGCCATGAATAAACCGGCGGCACTCGGTCAGCGATCGATTCAACATGAATATCGACAAAGCAAGGGCCATCCTTCCACACAAAAGCTTCCGCCAAGGCTATATCAACCTCATCGGCGGTTTTTGCCGTCCATGCTTTCAGGCCATAGGCTTCGGCGATTGCTTGACCTTTGGGAGCAAGAAAATCGACGCCAAAGCATTGATTGTGCCCTTTCAACCTGTGCAAACTTTTGATCCAGCCAAATGTCGCATTGTTGAACAAGATAAGGATCGCTGGCACCTGCAAGCGCACCAGCGTTTCAAGCTCGCCCACCGTCATGCCGAAAGAACCATCGCCAAACAATCCGATGGGACGCTTGTCTGGATCAGCACGCCATGCACCCACCGTAGCTGGAAGTGCTGATCCAAGACCACCAAAAGCACGCGGAATGGCAAACCGTGTTTCCTGATCGTTGATCTTCAAGAAACGTGTCATGTAGGGCGTTGGTGTGCCTGCATCAGAATAAATCAGTGCTGGCTGTCCCGATTGGCTCAATGCATCATTGAAGGAACGCACAACCCGTTCAGGACGCAAAGGCACACGCTCATCGTTCAAAGCTTCCTCAGCATGTTCCCAGAATATGCGCCTGCGAGCATTCAATTCCTCGATCCAGCCATCATGCTTTTTCGGTTCAATCGTCAGCTCGATCTGCAGTAATTCTTCAAGAACCAGCAATGCATCGCCCTGAATGGAGAGCAAATTCTCATAGTTGTTGGCCATGATTTCAGGCGAAATATCGATTTGTGCAAGGCGCCGATTGAGCGTGATCTTGGGAAAGGTCCAGCCAATCGTCACGACAGAGCCGATGCGTGATCCGACAAAAAGGGTAAAATCAGAATGTTCCAAAGCCCAATTGGCATGGGGATGATAACCATTGTCGCCGATCACCCCGATGGCCAGACGATGATCGTCATCAATCGCGCCTTGCCCCGTCATCGTCGTACACATGGGAATGTTGTATTTCTCGGCCAGCCTTGAAATCTGATCGCCCGCTCTGGCGCGATTGACACCGCCGCCCGCAACGATCAGCGGGCGCTCAGCCCTGGCAATCAGTTCGAGCAGTTCATGCAGCTTCTGTTTTGGCGGCAATGTCGGAAAAGCCGGGAAAGTTTTGCACTCTTCTTCAATGTGCAGTGAAATGCGCGCGGGATCGACCTCAGCGAGAAGCATGTCCTCAGGGATCTGGAGATGCACCGCACCCGGTTTACCGGAACAAGCGACGCGAAACGCGCGACGGATGATTTCTGGCAGTTTTTCGGCAGATTTTACCTGAACGGATAGCTTTGTTACAGGCTCGAACAGTTTGGCGCAATCAAGCTCGGTGAGAACACCGCGCCCTTCTCCCGGCAAAGGAATATCAATGGTCAGGAGAATGACAGGTATCGACGATCCATTCGATTCAGCGACCGGCGGCAGCGAATACATAGCACCCGCACCTGACGGACACTCGAAAACACCGGGCTTATTGGAAAAACGGCCATAGGCGTCGGCCATGTAACCAGCAGAGCGTTCATCCCGCGCCATAACATGGCGGATTTCGCCTTCACGTTGCTGGAGCGCTTCATAAAAAGGCACGTTGGTATCGCCCGGCACCCCGAAGATTGTCTCCACGCCATAGCCAATCAACATTTGGACCAAAATATCCGCGCCGCGCATTCCACAACTCCTTCAGAAACTGACGGCCGAGAATAGACGCTATCATTTTCGGGCTGAACCATCGGATCGACGGCCGTAGCATATCAATGCCGACGAAACGCAGGTGTGGGGCGGCGTCATCGCAAAAAGCGCACTAATTTTGATGCGACCGGACCTGAATCATGAAACTTATGAGTGTTTTAGACGCCGGCTGTCGTAGAACACAGCTTCTGTAGTGATTTGTCTGTTGGCTGATTTACGTTGCTTCTCAACTAGAACTAAACACGTTTTTGTGGCAAGCAAGAATCCAGAGGAGATAAAGTCCACCCAATAGTCCGGTCGTAAGACCAATCGGCATTTTGATGCCGAATGGCACATGCTGGCTTAACAAGTCAGCGCCGACCAGAAGGGTAGCCCCCATGAGCGCGCCCGATATCAGTGGGACATTCGAACTCGCTGTCAGACGCCGGGCCAATTGTGGCGCTGCCAGAGCGACAAAGGCAATCGGTCCGGCGGATGCGGTAGCAACAGATGTCAGGGTGACCGCGACCAACACCATTGTCAGACGCGTACGCTCCGGCTGGATGCCGAGCTGGCATGCTGCATCATCGCCCATTTCCAGCAGATTGACAGATTTGGCGTAGTAAAGTGCCAACGGCACGGTTACCGCGAATCCGGCCATCGCCGGGACAGCATGTGCCCAGCTTCTTGTATTGAGTGATCCCGATAGCCAGAGTTGGGCCGACGCGGCCTGGTCCAGATCGCCCGCAACCAGGAGTACAGTATTGATGCCCGAAAGAATGGCTCCCACGCCAATTCCGACAAGGATGAGCCGATAGCCACCGGTTCGTCTACCTTTGACAGCCAACATAAACACAAGAACTGCCGCCGCCATTCCACTTGCAACGGCTGAAAGCGCTGTTTCAAGCGGACCGGCATTGAACAATATGATTTGTGCAATGGCGCCGGTTGCTGCACCTGTCGTAAAGCCGATCACGTCGGGCGAGCCAAGGGCATTGCGCGAGATTGATTGGAAGATCGAGCCTGCCATACCGAGTGAAGCACCCACAAACAAGGCTGTGACAAGGCGAGGTAAACGTACGCGCTGGATTATACGGTCGGCGGTCGCATTGTCGCTTCCGCCAAGAAGACTCGAGACGACCTGGGAAAAGCTGAATGACATTGTGCCTGTTGCGATGTGGAAAACCGCAAGCAGCAGGATGGCTGCAACCAAGAGGCAGCAGATCATCAATGGGCGCGATTTCCAGCGAACAGAAACAGGACCTATTCGCAACATATTCATTGAACTGCTCATAGTTTTGTCAGCCGGAATTTGCGTACGACAAAGATAAAGAAAGGCCCGCCGATCAACATGGAGACAATCCCGGCCGCAACTTCCGAAGGTGCTGCAATCAGTCTGCCGATGATGTCAGCGCCAAGCAATAGGATGGAAGCCAGCAATGCGGAATATGGCAGTATCCAACGATAGTCCGGGCCGGTGATGGTCCGGGCCAGATGCGGCGCAACCAGTCCGACGAACGCAATGGGGCCAGCCCCAGCAGTGGCAGAACCTGCCAGAAGCATTACGGAAAGACAGGCCAAAAGCCAGGTTACATGCAGGTTGACGCCCAGCGCAGCACCAAAATCCCTGCCCAGCGCCATTGCATTCAGGTTACCGGCGATCGACATCGCCACGGCAAGCCCTGCGATGACTGCTGGAGCCAGAATGACGACGACATCAAGGCCGCGCCCCTCAACGGAGCCTGCGGCCCAGTGACGAAACTGGTCAAGGACAGCGAGCGGTGCATTGATGACAACAATACCCGTGACCGACGCAAGCACAACCGACAATCCGGCTCCGGCCAGCACCAGTTGCACGGGATTATTCGCCTTGCCGTGGGCATCTCCGAGAATGAAGACGGCAATTCCAGCAAGACCAGCGCCCGCAAATCCGAACCAGACATATTGCGCCATTGTCGTCAGGTTAAAGGTCACGATCCCCAGAATAACTGCGACGGCTGCACCTGCATTGATCCCCAGCAATCCCGGTTCGGCGAGCGGATTGCGCGTCACAGCCTGCATGATGGCGCCAGCGGTTCCAAGGGCCATACCGGCAATGATTGCAACGATAGTGCGCGGGATACGCAGTTCGCGAACGACAAGATGTTCGTCGTTCGAAAAATCAGGCTGCCATAGCGCATGGATGGTCTCGCTAAGGGCGATTGACCGGGAGCCCAGAGCAAGGCTGCAAAGCGCCATTGCGGTCAAAACGGCGGCGGCAACAATAAGGCCCCTAACACGCCTCTTCTGCAATGGCATGACAAACTGCATCCTGTTTGACGTCATTTGCGAAAATTGGACGCGACAGCCTCGATCATCTGGAGACCGGAATAATAGTCGATACGGAAAGAAGATGGTCCGAGAGGATAGACGTTATGATCGCGGACCGCAGGAAGGTTCGCCAATACTGGATCTTTCAACAATGCCTGGACGTCATTTTGTGAGCCGCGCAAAAGGAAAATGCTCTTGCCTGTGATCGCTGCCGAGAGGTTCTCGTGGGAAATGAAATCGAAATCGGACCGGCGTGTGACATCCTTGGCTACCGTGTCGGGCAAGCCATCGACCTTGAAACCCAATGCTTGCAGTAGCTGTGACTGCGGGCTCGAAATTCTGCCGACCGAGTAACTGTTGCCGATATTGTAGCCGACGATTGTGACGGGCTCGCTGGGCGGCGTAATCGTTGCAGCCACCACTGCAACCTTCGCGTCGAAACGGGCGATGGTCGCGCCGGTCTCGTCTTCCAACCCCAATGCCGTGCCGAGCTGAGTAGCAATCTCCTGCCAGCTCTGGTTGGAATAATTGACGACCAGCGTCGGAATACCTTGCGCTTTCAATTCACTGTAATGTTGGACGACACTATCCGCTCCGGTCGCCGATGCGATCAGCAGGTCCGGTTCAAAACCGATAATGGCTTCCATGTCGAATTCGAGATTGGGATATAGCACTTCGACGCCGCGCTCATCGGCGACGTCTGCCCATTGAAGGAAGAAGCCCTTGTTATCTGTCAGCGGGCTCGGGGTCGTCGCGGCTGTCGCCACCAGAGGAGCGCCCATAGCCAGCAGAATGCCGGTTATGCTGGGCGTGGTCGATACGATGCGAACGGGTTTGGTTTTCAGTGTGAGTTCACCTGCTTCATGTTTTACAGTGCGGGGCCAGACCTGTTCGGCTCCAATGGCTGTCCGATATGGAGAAAACAGAATAACCATGGTGGCCAGAAGCAAGAAAATCGGACGTGCGGCTTGCATGGCTATTCTCCACCGACGCAAATTGGAAATCTTCAGACGGAAAGCTTTCCGAACGAATGCGCGACCAGCCAGCATTTCGAATAGGAAAACACTGCGCCGTTATCGAACGAGGAGCGAGCGGTCTGCTTCAGCTTCGAAAACTGGAGCTGATTACTCCATATTGCAGAATGCGTTCTACAATGCAATACGAACAGCCACATGATTTCCTCCAGGGACGACCAACCATGATGCAACGCCTGCATGCGGACGCCGTTACATTGCGCTATGATGATCGGGGCATCGTCGAGAACTTGTCGGTCAGTATTCCCGATGCGTCTTTCACCGTCATTGTCGGCCCCAATGCGTGCGGGAAGTCCACGTTGCTGCGTGCCTTGTCACGATTGCTTGCACCGGCCAGTGGAGAAGTCGTGCTGGATGGCAGGAATATAAGCCAATTTCCGGCAAAGGAAGCTGCGCGCAGGCTCGGTCTTCTTCCGCAAATCTCGGTTGCTCCCGATGGCATCACCGTTGCCGATCTGGTGTCACGCGGTCGTTATCCGCATCAGTCCTTTCTGCGACAATGGTCGGTGAAAGACGAAGAAGCGGTAGCACTCGCCATGGAAGCCACCCGCATTTCCGACCTCGCCAACCGTTCAGTCGACGAACTTTCCGGCGGACAGCGTCAGCGCGTCTGGATTGCGCTTGTGCTGGCCCAGGAAACACCGATCCTTCTGCTCGATGAACCGACAACCTATCTCGATATCGCGCATCAGATCGAACTTCTGGAATTGCTGGCGAAACTTAACCGCGAGGGCCGGACTGTCGTTGCCGTACTACACGATCTCAATCATGCCTGCCGATATGCTTCACATCTGGTGGCCATGCGAAACGGGGCGATCATGGCGGAAGGCGCTCCATCCGAGATCGTTACAGAAAAGCTGATAGAAGATGTGTTCGGCCTTGCATCGGTAATCATTACCGATCCGGTTTCGGGAACGCCGCTCGTCGTCCCCCGAGCAACGCCCTCGCAATCTCCGTGATATTTCAATCGCTGGCGGCGCCACCCTCCCCGTCTACGATCCTTCCGCCGGTTGCCTGATTGACCAGTGACGCTTCATGAAAAAGCGCTCTCCGCTCGTCCTCGCTTCGCAATTGTCCAAGATCGGCCACCGTCGTCATGACGCAGACGATTTCCCGCTGCGCGTCGAAGACCGGGGCGGCCTGCCCTGTCACATTTGAAAGAAGATGGCTGGTCATTTCGGACCATCGTTCGTTGCGCACTTGTTCCAGCAGTGACTTTGCCGGCGGGCTGCCCCGAAAGTGAGCTGGCTGTACCTTACGCGCTGCATCGACCATAGCCTTGGGTAGAAAAGCCTGAAAAACCAGACCGCAAGCCGTATTATCGATGGGCAATGTGTCTCCCAGCGCCAGCGGATTGACCGAGAAATACGCACTTCGATACCAGCGCACGAGCGTCGGGCCACGATCTGTCCAGATAGCGACACCACCGCTGACGGCATGTCGTTGCGAAAGGGCCTTCATGTGTTGCGCCGCAATCTCCACAGCGTCCACACGTTTCAAGGCACCTATGCCGATGCTCAGCGCAGTCGGCCCCAGATCGTAAAGACCGCTTGCAGCGTCCTGTTTTGCAAGGCCTTCCTTGACGAGGCTCTGCAGATAACGATGCGCTGTCGAGCCGCCCGTCTTTGCCCGCCGGGCGACTTCGCCCAACGCAAGCTCGGTTTCAGCATTGGCCAGAATCCGGAGAAAGCGCGCGGCAATGGAAACCGACTGTATTGTACCCGAGCGTTTTTCACTCGTGGTGTCGCTCTCATCGGACAGGTCGTTCTCGTTCAAATGCTTTGCCTCCTCCTCGGTAATAGCAAATCGATGTTTAGCGACAAGCCGTTGGAAAGTCATGCCCTCTGCGTTGCGAATGCGATGGGCAGACCTCGAGGGTTTTGAGCCGGATTGAATTGCCCCTCCCTCACTGTTGCGGGCATGCAACACATATCGGAGGCTTGATATTATACTGTATTGCGGCATGCATTCCTTATTGCGGAATGATGCCCTTATGCTTTAACAGAACATGACTAATATACTCATGTTTGGGGCGACTTATGAATATCCGTTTGAATCGTGGCTTGATGTCCAGCGCCAGTGCACTCACGCTGGCGGTATTTGTGGTAACGCCTGCGCTTGCCCAGGAGGCTGCGAAAGCCAGCTCCGATGCGATCGTGCTTGATACTGTGGTCGTGACAGGGGAAAAAGTCGCGCGCGACATCAAGAACACGGCGTCATCTGTCACCGTCATTTCGGCCAAGGAAATCGACAAGGAGAAGACAGGCGATTCATCCGTGGCTGAAGTGATCGCGAACGTCCCGAACGTCATCTATACCGACAACGTCGGCGCTCCCATCATTCGTGGGCAGGATACGCAGGGCCCAAACACAGGGCAGAATGTGTTCTGGGGCGGCACCGTGCCGCGCGCCACGATTAATCTCGACGGACATTATCTCAACTATAATGAATACTACTTCGGTGCGACCTCGGTGTGGGATCTCGACAGCATCGAAGTGTTCCGTGGCCCGCAGACGACATCCCAGGGTGCGAATGCGATTGCGGGTGCGATCATCGTGAACACCAAGGACCCGGTATTCACACGCGAAGGCGCTTATCAGGTCGAGATCGGCAATTACAACACCAAGCGCACCTCAATCATGCTGAACAGTCCCATCTACAAGGATGAGCTGGCAGCGCGCCTTGCAATCGACTATTCGGGCCGTGATACCTTCATCGACTATATCAGCCCCAACTTCATTTCCGAAAAGACAAATCAGGATTTCGAAGCACTGAATGCGCGGCTGAAACTGCTGTGGGAACCGGCAGAGATTCCCGGCCTCACGGCAAAGCTGACCTATTCCCACAATCGATCCAACCGTCCAAGCCAGGAAGCAGCGTCCGCACCATTCGACGAACTCGAACATCTGACCACGACCATGCCAAGCTGGAAGCAGGATACCAATACAGGCATCCTTGATGTTGGCTATGATTTTGGCAACGGCGTGAAATTCTACAACCAGGCGCAATATTCCGCCTCGTCTGTGCATCGCCATACCGGCATTGCGAATAACGGCAAGGCCGATATCAACCAGAAGAACATTTCCAATGAGTCTCGTATCACGTTTGGCGAGCAGGAAGACGTCATCAGCGGTGTCGCCGGTATTTTCTACGCCAATACCAAGTCGGACGAGTTCATGCTGCTTCAAGGCACGACGACGTTTGACGATACGAAAGACAATCTGGGGCTTTTTGCCGAAGTGAGCTACCGGCTCGACGACCAGTGGACGTTGACCGGTGGGCTTCGTTACCAGCAGGATCGTGTACAGCGCATCGGAAAATCGGCGCTGGCGCCAACGCCGCTCGATTACGACGAAACATTCTCCGCGCTCTTGCCAAAGGTATCGCTGGCATATGCTGTCACACCCGATCTGACGATCGGAGCACTGGTCAGCAAGGGTTACAACCCCGGCGGGGTTTCCCTCAATCTCAATTCAAGGCAGTGGAAGCCTTTTGAGGATGAGACGCTGTGGAACTACGAGTTGTTCACGCGCGCCAATCTGCTCGACGACAAGCTGACACTGACAGGCAATCTGTTCTACATGGACTTCAAGAACGCCCAGTACAACATTCCTGTCGTCGTCTCTCCCGGTGTGGCGCAATCCTATACGATCAATGCCGAAAAGGCTCATGCCTATGGTCTCGAAATGGGGCTCGACTATCAGCTTTTGTCTAATCTGACGATCAAGACAAGTGCCGGCATTCTCCGCACCAAAATCGACGAAATTTCGAGCAATGTGCGCTATGAGGGTAACGAGTTCGCCAAGTCTCCCGGTTATATGTTCAGCATCGGTGCGAGCTGGGATGCAACGGAAAAGCTCAATATCTCCGGACAGGTTCGCCACACTGACGGTTACTATTCCGACCTTGCCAATACACCGACCTATGTCGTGGACGCCTATACGATTGCCGATGCGCGTGTGAGTTATGATTTCCATGAATCACTGCAGCTTTACGGCTATGTGAAGAATATTTTCGATGAGCGCACCCCGACCTATCTGCAGCAGAACCGCGGTATTGGTGGCATCGAGGCAAGCATGACCACGCCTCGCACATTCGGCGTCGGCATCAAGGGCACGTTCTAGGCATTTTGTAAAATCGCCAATCCAGCCGGTCACATCCGTGGCCGGCACAGCTTTTTATATGCATTAACGGGAGCCCGAAATGGGTAAGCAACGGAAACTTCACATTGGTATGTCGCTGGCACCGACCTGGCTGAGTGGCGACGGGTGGCGGCATCCGGACAGCAACATCGAAGGGACACTCGGTTCAGATTTCTATATCGATATCGCCCGGCGAGCCGAGGCGGCGAAGCTTGATTTCGTATTCCGTCCCGATAGCCTTTTCATGAACCATCAGATCATGGAAACCACTCCGGGCTTCGGCAGCATGGATGCGACGCTCGTCATGGCAACGCTGGCGCGGGAGACTTCGCATATCGGTCTTCTGACCACGATATCGACAACTTTCATGCCGCCTTATGTCGTTGCCCGTCAGGTCCAGTCCCTGCACTGGCTCAGTAATGGCCGGGCCGGGTGGAATATTGTCACGGCACTCGATGGCAACGAGAATTTCGGTTTGACGGAAATGCCTTCATCCGACGAACGCTATGCAAGGGCAGCCGAATTTACCAGCGTCGTGCGTGATTTATGGAAGAGTTTTCCTGGATCGGCCTTGAAACGTGACCGTGAAAGCGGCCGCTTTGCAGATACGGCAGTCATAAATCCGATAAATCACGACGGTACCTATTACCGGGTTAAAGGTCCGCTCAATGTCCCTTCTGTTCAGGATGCTCCCATCCCGCTTATTCAGGCTGGCGCGTCACCGGCAGGGCGCGACTTTGCGGCATCCGTTGCCGACGCCGTCTTTTCCGCGACCCCGGATATGGAAGCGGCAATCGATCTTCGCCGCAATCTTCGTGACCGTGCGCAATTCCATGGCCGAAAGTCGGACGACGTTCGCCTGCTTCCCGGTCTCAGTCTCTATCTGGCACCAACGCGGAAAGAAGCGGAAGAACTTTTCGCCTACACGCATGCGCGAGGTGATCGCGCTCGAAAAATCGCATTCATCCACGAAATGACCGGCCTCGACCTATCGGAATGGCCCGCAAATCGTCTCATTCGACCAACCGACCTACCACCCCCGCCAGAAAAGGTCCGAAGCAAAACCCATGCGGGATTGCTTCGGCGTTTGTTACAGCGTGAAGAGCTTTCGGTTGATGATCTCATGCGTAGACCCGAGGTCATCAGTGCCGCACATTGGCAGGTAATCGGGACGGTTGATGATGCAGCCCAAGACATTCGTAAATGGTTTGAAGCAGGTGCGATCGACGGTTTCATAACCGCGCCGGGTGGCTCAACCGGATCAATGCGGCTAGCGCTGGATGAACTCATGCCAAGGCTTAGCGAAGAAGGGTTACTGCGTTCAGAATATTCAGGAAATACCTTCTTCGAACATCTCACGGAGTAAGGTGGTTTTGGTACAAAAGATGGGTGGACTTTGAAAGGACGACTTCCAGCCGAGTTGTTTCCGATGTCTCAGATATTCAGCACCGCAGACTGAAGTCAGCCAAGATTATCGACCCACTCGATAACTATTATATCCCTGCGCTTGAAAGAGATATGAACCGCCAACTGGTCATTAATTTTGTGAGTAGCCGGAATGGGGCCAAGAGTGGACTATCAGCTTGTGGCTTCCAAGATGGCGGTAGCGGACGTTCTGCCCTATTAAGAGCGACATGCAGTTTTTGGGCACAGGGGGAGAGCGGGCACACCAGCGCGAGCTTAGATTAGAAACGAAAACAACGTCTTATGAGATTCCAAGCATATTTTCGAGCTTTCTTCTGGGTACTGAGCGATCCAGTAAATGTCAACATTTCGCCTGATGAGCGACAACCTTCTTAGTGTTTAGTTGCCGGCTCTTGGTTGAGGGCGAACAGGCCGGCAAGCACGTCCTCTTCCGTCAAGTCGACCGCCAAACCGTATGCTGCAGCTACAACCTCGTCCAGAGCCTCGTGTTCAAGGCCCCACCAAGTAGGACGTTCGTTACATAGGTTTGTCAGCGTCCGCTGTTTCAATATTTTTCTGCCTCTTCGTCAACAGGAACGATCCGGCCTGGAAATCCAGGCACAGCTTCTTGGGTTCAGCCCGTTTTCTCGTAACTCGTTTAGCTGTTTCTCGACATCTGCAATTCTGACGGCTCTGGAATCATTTGGTTCGGATGACGTATGAACACGTCCTATATTGACTGGTATGGTAGTATGGTATATCCGGAATTTGAGGAGTCAAAATCATGCGAAGCCCATTGTTGCAACCGAAACACGTCAGTGTGGTCGATCAGCTTTATGCAACGCTGCGGGCTGCCATCATTGATAATGCATTGTCGCCCGGCACCCGGATTTCCGAGGCCGATGTGGCTCAGCAATATGGGGTTAGCCGTCAGCCTGTGCGTGAAGCCTTCATCAAGCTTGCCAATGAAGGGCTGCTGGAGGTTCGGCCTCAGCGAGGCACTTTCGTCGCGAAAATTTCACTTCAGGCCGTAATGGATGCGCGCTTCGTGCGCGAAGCGGTTGAAGCGGACATCGTTAAGCTTCTGGCCCAATCTCCTGATCAGACGTTGGTTACCGAGTTGCGAGCCCAGCTCGTTTGTCAGGAAAAGCTCGTTGGCGGGTCTGCACGGGATTTCATGGAGGCGGATGAAATATTTCACCGCACCCTGGCCGAGGGAGCTGACAAGGGAAAAGCCTGGCGCGTCGTCGTCGAGATGAAGGCTCAGATGGACCGGGTACGGTTTCTTTCCAGCATGCATTTCCCGGTTGATCGCCTCATTGCACAACATCGCGCAGTGGTGGAAGCAATTGCGGACGGCGATGCCATCCAGGCCGAACAGTCGATGCGAGGACATCTGCGAGGAATTCTGAGTGATTTGCCTGTCATCGAACAGGAGCGGCCCGAATATTTTCTGTAGGGTTCACAGCAACAGCAAAGACATTATCCAGAGGAGGAAACAATGAAATTTCGGATTCTTACGCGTCTGGCAGCAACCTGTGCTGTTCTCGCTATCATGGGAGGAACATCGCTGGCGCAGGAGGTAACACTCAAGCTCGGCCATCTGGCCAATGAAGAGAATATCTGGCACAAAGCGGCACTGAAATTCGCGGAAGAGGTCAAATCTCGTACAGAAGGACGCGTTGCCGTCGAAGTCTATCCGAATGAATCGCTCGGTAAGGAAATCGACGTCATCAACGGCATGCAGCTTGGCACGGCCGATATGACCATCACCGGTGAAAGCCTGCAGAACTGGGCGCCAAAAGCAGCCCTGCTTGCTCTGCCATATGCATACAAATCGCTTGAACATATGGACAAGATTGCCTCCGGCGAAATCGGAAAGCAGATCGAGGCAGAGATCGTCGAAAAGGCGGGTATTCGCCCGCTGACCTATTTTGCACGCGGCCCGCGCAACCTTTCTGCCAATCGCGAGATAACAAAGCCGGAAGAGCTGAAAGGCTTCAAGGTTCGCGTGCCGAATGTGCCGATCTTTGTCGCCGCATGGCAATCGCTTGGTGCGAACCCAACCCCGATGGCCTTCTCGGAGGTTTTCACCTCACTCCAGAACGGCACTATCGAAGGTCAGGAAAACCCGCTCGCGCTTTTCAAGTCTGGCGGCTTCTATGAAGTCCAGAAAGTCGTCAACAAGACGGAACACGTTCGCTCGTGGATCTATCTGGCCATATCGGAACGAAGCTGGGGCAAGCTTTCGGAGATCGATCAGGCTGCATTGCAGGAAGCCGCCAAGGCCACGCAGGCTTACGAACGCGAATTGTTCATCGCTGACGAAAAGGCACTCGTCACTGATCTCGAAAGCCGCGGCGTGAAGTTTGTCGACGTGGATCAGGCTGCCTTTGCCGACAAGGCGCGCGACGCTGTCATCAACTCTGTTCCGCAGGAAATCCGTCCCCTGGTCGAACAGGTTTTCAACGACTGAGATAATGGGGCTGCCGGATCCAATCCGGCAGCTGCCACGTCGAGGATACCATGACAAAACTATTCAAAGGATTGGAAGGCATATGTCGCCTTCTGATACTGGCAGCATTTCTCTTATTGATGGGGGCGGTGCTGTTGCAGGTCTATGCGCGCACGTTTTTGAGCAGCGCCCCGGTCTGGACCGAGGAACTGACCAGATTCTGCCTGCTCTATATTGGTGCGCTCGGCGCGGGCCTCGCGCTGCGTAGTGGCGATATGGTCAATGTCGACCTTCTTTGCGAAAGCCTTCCCGGACGTATGCCTTGGATTTTGCGACTGGTCAGCGCCGCATTGACGGTAGTTTTTGCGGCTATTCTCCTGCCCGCCGCGTGGGATTACACCATGATCGGAAGCCGTCAGACCGCCCCGTCGCTTGGCTGGCGCATGGATTTCGTCCACGCAACACAATTCATTCTTCTCGTCGCTCTGGGTCTCTGGGCACTGATGCGCATCATTGAAATGCTCTCGGGCCGTCATGATGGGCGACCTATCCCCAATTCGGAGGAAAATTGATGGGCCTGACCCTTCTTCTTGGCTCGTTCGTGCTGGGCCTTGCCATCGGCTTGCCCGTAGCTGTGACATTGGGCCTTTCCTCGATGGCCTATCTTCTGTTCGCGGACATCCCCTTGGTTGTCATCCCGCAGAAAATGTATGCCGGGATGGACAGCTTTGTTCTGCTCTGCATTCCAGGGTTCATTCTGGCTGGTAACCTTATGAATTCCGGTGGCATTACCGAACGGATTATTCGCTTTGCAAATGCCCTTGTGGGCTGGATGCGCGGCGGGCTGGCACAGGCCAATATCGCAGCCTCGATGCTTTTCGGCGGTATTTCAGGAACCGCAGTCGCAGATGTAGCTTCCGTTGGCGGCATGATGATCCCCGGCATGAAGAAGGTTGGTTATCCGGCCGATTTCTCCGCTGCAGTCACAGCCGCCTCATCGACTGTCGGCCCGATGATCCCGCCAAGCGTGCCGATGATTATCGTCGGATCGCTCTCCGGCCTTTCGGTCGGCAAATTATTTCTGGCAGGTGCGGTACCCGGCCTTCTGATGGGTTTTGCCATGATGGTGACGACCTATTTCATCGCCAAGAAGAAAAACTTCCCTCGCGAGGACTGGAAGGGCGCCCGAGAGTTGCTGTCGTCATTCACCGGAGCGATCTGGGCTATTGCAATGACCGCACTGATCGTGGGTGGCCTGCTGATCGGCATCACGACACCGACCGAAACGGCAGTGGTTGCATGCCTTTATGCAGCGGTGGTGGGGCTGTTCGTCTATAGAGAACTGCCAGTAAGCCGGATTCCGAAAATCATCATCGATAGTGCAATCAGTTCGGCAGGCATTCTCGTACTGGTGGGCACAGCCAATGTGTTCGGCTGGATTCTCGTCGCCGAACGTATTCCGCAGACATTGGCCAATGCGGTTCTCTCCATCACCGATAACAAGTTTCTCGTTATCCTGCTGATCAACATTCTGCTTCTTTTCGTCGGCATGTTCATGGAAACGATTGCAGCCCTGATCATTCTATTCGTACCATTGCAGGCTCTAGCCTTGGCAGTCGGTATCGACCCCATTCATTTTGCGTGTTTTGCGGTCCTGAACCTTATGATCGGCCTGACTACACCACCGGTCGGCGTTTGCCTGTTTGTCGCATCCAATATTGCGCGTCTCCCACTCTCGCCGGTGATCAGGGCGATCATTCCCTATATCATCACCAATCTGATTGTCCTTTTGATGGTCAGCTACATGCCGCCTCTGGCGACCTGGCTGCCCAACACGCTGATGCCGTGAGGTGGAAATGACTGAGTTGTCGAACACGCGCGTGATCTGCCTTCACGCGCAGGACGATCTGAGGATCGAAAGTCGGCCTGTCGGAACACCAGGGCCAGGAGAAGTGCTGGTCGCGGTCGAAGCAGGCGGGATTTGTGGATCGGATCTGCATTACTGGTTGGAAGGCGGCATTGGTACTATCCGTGTCCGAGAACCGATCATCCTAGGTCACGAGGCCTCGGGACGCATCAAGGCTCTCGGCGAGGGAGTGACGGGGCTGGTGCCGGGTCAGCTCGTTGCAATGAACCCTTCGCAGCCTTGCGGCACCTGCAGTTTCTGCCAGCAGGGTCTGACGCGCCATTGCAGTGCGATGCGCTTCAAGGGATCGGCAATGTATCTCCCGCACCAACAAGGCATGTTCCGCGACAGGATAGTGATTGCGGCGGACCAGTGTTTTCCTGTCCCGAACGGTATTGATCCGGGAGCCGCAGCCTGCTCTGAACCACTGGCAGTTTGCCTTCATGCCGCCAATCGTGGGGAAGCGATTGCAGACAGCTTGGTCGGTAAGGTCGTCATGGTGACGGGTGCAGGCCCGATCGGCGCCCTTTGCGTGGCGGTAGCGCGACAACGCGGCGCGTCGGAAATCATTGTGACTGATATTCAGGACGCCACTCTGGCTGTCGCCGCACGCATGGGCGCAGATCATACGGTCAATATTGCAACCGACCCGACAGGGCTCGCCCGCTGGCAGGAAGGCAAAGGCAAGGTCGATCTGGTATTTGAATGCTCTGCTGCAGCACCGGCCATCGGCGACGCAATTTCCTGCCTTCGACCGCTCGGCACCCTCGTACAGGTTGGCGTCGGCGGACCGACCGTCCTGCCTCTCAACGTCATGGTGGGTAAAGAAATCCAGTTTGTCGGCTCGCAGAGGTTCGATACAGAATTCGCCGAGGCCGTACGCCTTATCGGATCAAAAGCTATCGATCCTCGACCGATCATCACCGCAACCATTCCCCTGACGGAAGCCTTGTCTGCCTTTCAGGCGGCTACGGATCGTACGCGGTCCGTTAAGGTTCAGATTAGTTTCGCTGATGCGTCAGCCTAGTACTGAAAACAGAAAGACGAATAAATGAGACAGACCTGGCGCTGGTTTGGCCCCAAGGACCTCGTATCCATCGATGATATGCTACAAGCAGGTGTTGAAGGCGTTGTCACCGCCCTGCACCATGTGGCGACCGGATCCGTCTGGTCGCCCGCCGAAATCGAAAAACGGCAGGTCGAAATTGCCCGGATGAAGAACGGCGAACCTTCGGGACTGAAATGGGAAGTCGTGGAAAGCCTTCCGGTTTCAGAAGATATCAAACGCCAGACAGGTGACTGGAAAACTCATATCTCGAACTGGAAGACATCGATGCATAACCTGCGTGACGCAGGCATCGAGGTCATTTGCTACAATTTCATGCCCATCCTCGACTGGACACGCACCGACCTTGCCTATCGGCTGGCGAACGGGGCAACCTGCATGCGTTACGACGCCCTCGATTTCGCCGTCTTCGATCTGTTTCTGCTCGAACGCAAGGGCGCATCGGACAGTTACAAACCTGAACTCATCGAAGCTGCACGCAAGCGTTTTGCGGAGATGTCCGAGGAGCGACGGCTTGAGCTTTCCGGCAACGTCGTCTTCGGTCTGCCTGGCGCTGCCGAACGCATGTCGATGGACGATGTGAAGGTTCATCTCGCCCATTACGACAATATTTCGCCAGAGCGCCTGCGAAACCACCTGATCGACTTTCTGGCAGAGGTGAGTCCGCTTGCGGAAGAGCTTGGCGTACGTCTGTGCTGCCATCCAGACGATCCGCCCTTCCCCCTTCTCGGACTGCCGCGCATCATGTCCACCGAAGCTGATTATAAAGCGGTCATGGATGCAATAAACATTCCGGCGAACGGTATCACACTTTGCACTGGCTCGCTGGGCGCGCGCGCCGATAATGACCTGCCAGGCATGATGAAGCGCCTGGGTGACCGTGTGCATTTTCTGCATTTGCGCAATGTCGCACTTGAAGAAGCCCACCTTGGCGGATCGTTCCATGAGGCCGCTCATCTTGAAGGCCATACGGATATGGTGGCGATGATTGCTGCCATTTTGTCAGAGGAGAACCGCCGCAAGGCCGAAGGTCGTGCCGACTGGCGCATTCCTATGCGCCCTGATCACGGTCAGGATATTCTCGATGATCTGAACAGACGCGCTCAGCCGGGTTATCCATCCATTGGGCGCCTGAAAGGCCTGGCCGAATTGCGCGGAATCATGACCGCCCTGTCCCATCCAAATGTCAGGATAGACAAGTGACACGGCTTTCAGCACTGGTGAACGATGCCGTAGCAGCCAGCTGGCCCGCTTATACTCCCGAAAATCACGAGGTCGGTATTGTTCATCTCGGCCTCGGCAATTTTGCCCGCGCGCACTTGTTATCCTATACCGATACCGTGTTGGCACAGAAAGGTGGCAATTGGCGGGTGACGGGAGTGTCGCTGCGCGGAACCGCCGTTGCTGATAGTCTGAATCCACAAGACGGGCGCTATACCCTGATCACACGCGGTCCGGTCACAGAAGCACGTGTGATTGGCGCACTGAACCGGGTGCTATCCGGCCCGACGGTTGGCAATGATGCCCTGGATGCGATGACCTCGCCCGGATGTCGCATCGTCAGTTTAACCGTAACGGAAAAAGGATATGGCATCACCAGTGACGGTAGGCTGGATCGTGAGCATCCGGCAATCGTCGCTGACCTCGCTAATCCAGACGCGCCCACCAGCGTGATCGGGCTTATTGTGGCAGCGCTATCTCGCCGTATGACCGGTGGATTGCCACCCTTCACGGTGCTCAGTTGCGATAATCTCTCTCACAATGGTCAGAAGTTGCGGGACGCAGTATTGGCGTTCGCCGATCAAACGGGTGGAAGACTGCTTTCGCGCTGGATAGCAGAAAAAGTCGCCTTCCCGTCCACTATGGTGGATCGGATCACGCCGGCGTCAAATGCCCAGACCGTCAAGCTCGCCGTGGAGCTGACGGGGCGAGAAGATCACGCTGCCGTTGAAACCGAACCTTTCAGCCAATGGGTGATTGAGGACAAATTCTGTGCCGGACGACCGGAATGGGAATGTGCTGGCGCCCTCTTTGTCGACAATGTCGCCCCATATGAAAGCATGAAGCTGCGAATGCTGAACGGGGCACATTCTATGCTTGCCTATAGCGGGCAGCTCTCGGGTAAAAGCTTTGTCCGAGACGTGATGGCCGACCCGGATCATGCTGTACTCGTCCGTCGTCACCTTGCTGTCGCTGCGGCAACTGTAGAAGGACTGTCCATCGATCTCGACGCCTATGCTGCGGCTCTTGCCGAGCGGTTCGCCAACCCGGCTATCGCCCATTCCACCGCACAGATTGCAATGGATGGAACACAGAAGCTTCCCCAACGCATCACAACCCCGGCCCTGGAAGCTCTGGCATCGGGCAAACCGTACGGACCCTTCGTATTTGCTCTCGCTGCGTGGCTCGCCTATCTGGCTCGAAAGGAGGACGACGGCCACCCGGTTCCATTGAATGACCCCAAAGCGACCGAGCTTCAGACCGGCTTGAAAGACATCAAGACGCCCGAGGAAATAATCCGTGCGGTTGCGTCTGTGTGTCCCGATATCCTTCCCAGTAAGCTAACAAATGGCGTATTCGGTTCAGCGCTGCGTGATACGCTTCACACAATCCAGTCGGAAGGGATGCCAAAGGTCATCAAACAAAAAGCGGCAGAAGCTTCCTGAGCGTCGATACAAGCAGAAGACTTTGCTGTCATTGCTCTGAACACAAGAGCCTGAATCATAATGAACGTGACGATATCAGGCTCCGAGCGGCTAACCATGGCTTACTTTGTTTATAGTTCTCGGCGCATTTGGTAATTTTCCCTATCCTAAAATGAAATTCCGACAACGTTATTGCGATCTGATATAATAAGGAGTGCCTGACATTTTTCGGGCACATTTGTTGGTGAACAGCCGAGCTCTCTATCGCCACCATCCGGTGAAGCGTATGGGACGCCAACAAACAAAGGCTGGAGGCAACATGGTTCAATCAGCAGATGCCGTGCATAAAGCAGCGGCCGGACACATACCCGCATTTATAACACCCCCAGGTCAAGCCGATGTACTTTTGAACATCGTCATTATTTTTCTTATCTGCGTAGTATTCTTAACTGGTATTCTCTACCTGAGACTCCATGCTCTCCCCGAACACATCGCTCATCAGACGAACAAGATTCAGATTCAGCTTGTTGCTGTATTGGGCTTGATAGCGCTCTTCACCCACAATCAGCTCTTCTGGATTGCAGCTCTTTTGCTAGCAATGACGGATCTTCCAGACTTCCTGTCGCCGGTAACATCAATGGCAAGGTCTCTGCGTACCATTGCTCGGCGAGGACTTCACCTGACGATTCCGCCATCCGCCCCAACGACAGGCGATGATGTTTCGTCACAGACTGCATCACCGACGCCGCAAAATGTTGCCGCTTCGACAACCGCGCCCGACACCGGATTATCCCTCGATCAGAACAAAGAGGAGCAGAAATAATGTTCGAATTCCTGCTTTGTTCGATGATCACCATACTTCCAGATTATCTTTACCGTCGATTTGGCCAGGGAAAGCGAATTGGACACGAGATCACGATCTATTCCATGTGGTTTGAACTCAGATGGGGGATCACGGCGTGCCTCATCCTCACAATTTCCCTGATTACGATGATCTTCTATTACCATCCGTCTACATCTAACGTAACGGCTGCATTTCGAACCGTTACGATCCTTCCTGAAATAGGCGGACGTGTCGATGAGGTATATGTCTCGCGAAACCAGAAGGTAAAAGCCGGCGAGGCGCTCTTCAAGCTCGACGACAGCAAACAAAAAGCCGCGCTGGAAACAGCCCGGAAACGCATTGCAGAAATCGATGCGGAGATGGTTGTCGCCAAAAGCGATCTTGTCGCTGCCGACGCCCGTATCAAGCAAGGTGAGATAGCATTTGTTCAAGCACAGAACGATGTAAACACGCAGCTTGAACTGCAACGCCGCAACCCAAACATCGTCGCCCGCAAGGATATTGAACGTCTCCAGTCGATAGCCGATGGCAAAGGCAGCGAACTGGCAGCCGCAACCGCCAGCAAGCAGACGCTCGAAACCAAAATCACCTCATTACTTCCGGCGCAGAGGGCAAGCACCGAAGCTGCCGCCGCTCAGGCGGAAGTTGAACTTAATAAAACGATCGTGAAGGCGGGCGTTTCGGGAACCGTTCAACAGTTCACCCTGCGCGCAGGTGAAGTCGTCAATCCACTGCTCCGCCCTGCTGGCATACTGGTGCCAGAAACAGCAGGCCGAACGGCTCTTATCGCAGGATTCGGTCAGATTGAGGCACAAGTCATGAAGCCCGGCATGATTGCTGAAGCTACATGTATCGGAAAGCCGTTCACG
Source organism: Ochrobactrum sp. XJ1 (assembly GCF_024701725.1). NCBI lineage: Bacteria > Pseudomonadati > Pseudomonadota > Alphaproteobacteria > Hyphomicrobiales > Brucellaceae > Ochrobactrum > Ochrobactrum sp. XJ1. Next base: position 72,543 of record NZ_VDGD01000001.1, on the reverse strand, counting down.
ATTATCCCTATGGTTGTAACCGAGGTGCAAGACGTTATCGCTGGCGGACAGGTACGCGCCAGCGATCAGTTGGTCGACATCCAGCAATTGGCGAAACCGGGAACAATCACAGTCACTCTGGAGCCTCTCTACGAAGGACAGCTTGCAGGCATACCCCCGGGTAGCAGTTGTGTGGCCAATGCCTACACGAGCAATCACGAGGAACTGCAATCCGGTGAAGCGGGTACGCTGCGGTCGATATTCCTGCATGCCGTCGACGCAACCGCGCTCGTTCATGCCATGATCCTGCGAATACAAGCCGTGATGATGCCAGTGCAGACCCTTGTGCTTTCTGGGCACTAATTCTCATCACATCGCCTATGAAACGGGGGGCCATCATGGCTCCCCGTTTTTCCCAGCTCACAGGCAGATCACGTCGCAGCAAAACGCTATTTCGCAGGTTTCTTGTGCTAAGCCGTCGCACATCAAGGTGAGCAGAACGAGTGAACTACAGGTAAAAGAGACCTAACTACACGACTTGATATGGATCGGTGTCTCCTCCGTCTTTCCAAGTTCAACACATTTTTGTTCCGAACAGAAAGTCCAGCCTCCAGTCGTCTTGCCGGAGGCAGCCAGAACAATTTCATGACGCGGAGGGATGGTTGGGTGATAGATATACCAACCGTCCTTAAGAACGGCATCGGCAGGTGGATCCATGCCTGCGCCAGAGCCTTTGATGCGAGCTTCTGACAATACCAAGCCCTGGGACGTAACATTCCAGAACTCCTGCCATGGCACTTTCTCAACGCTGTGCGTCCATGAAAGAACAAAGCTCGTGGCGGCGATTTTCAGTACGCCGCCAGCCGTCGCAATGCAGACCGCCATCAACCGGATGACGCGACGACGGAAGGTCGCGATCTCCAGAAATGCCATGCAAGGAAAGCTGCACAGGCAGCAAAACCGAGTTCATCGCTATAGGGATAGGTTGCGAGCATCAGCGCGATAGCGACGAAAGCCCATATGCGTTCCCACATGTTCAACGGCGTTCGAAGATGGCCGATAGCGGCTGCGCCCCATAGCAGAATACTGAGCAGTGCCTTGATGAACATATAGGCGAATGCAGGCCAGAACCCGAGCGTTTCCGAAAGAGGCCCTCCTTCCTGAAGCATGATGACCGGCTCGTACACCGCCATGAAAGGCACGGCAAAACCCGCAACCGCAATACGGATCGCCTGCATGCCGATCTTCATGCCGGACTCGCGCGCGATTGGCGCTGCCGCAAAAGCCGCAAGCGCAACAGGCGGCGTGAGATCAGCCATGATACCGAAATAGAAGACGAACATGTGCGATACCAGAAGCGGCACTTCCAGGTGAAGGAGTGCTGGGCCAGCGATCGAGGATGTGATGATGTAGTTTGGGATAGTCGGAATGCCCATACCGAGTACCAGACAGGCCAGCATGGTCAGCACCAGCGAGAAGAACAGTGAGTTTTCTCCAACGCTGACAATCACACGAGCGAAAGTAGACCCGGCTCCGGTAAGCGCCAGAATGCCAATGATGATGCCAACCAGCGCGCAGGCAACGCCCACGGGCAGCGCATTCTTGGCACCTTCCCCGAGGCTTTGAAGACACAGACTGAGCGTTTCCCGACCACCGCGCACCAGAAAATTTATCATGACCAGCAGCACAACGAGGGCGATGATCAGCGTAATACCGCGCAGGGCATAGCCGAAAATGTTGAAGGTCGTGCCGAAGGCTGCTGCTGACATGACGCCGAGCGCGACCCAGAACAGCACACGCAAAGGCATCGACATCGAGCCGGAAACCGGCACGCCGAGAATGATGAGCGCGGTCAGACTGAGGCCGACAGTGCCTGCAAAAAGTGGCGTATAGCCGGAGAAAAGGAGCCACACCAATGCGACGAGCGGCAGAACCAGAAACCAGCGTTTTCTGATTGCTTCGAGAGCGCTTGGCATTTCGCTTTTATTGAGGCCTTTCATCTTGAGGCGACGCGCCTCAAGGTCAACCATCACGAAGACAGTTATGAAGTAGAGAATAGCAGGTACGATTGCCGCTTTGACGATCTCAACATAAGGCAGACCCAGCGTTTCAGCCATGATGAAAGCAACCGCCCCCATGACCGGGGGCATGATCTGGCCACCCATCGACGCAACGGCTTCGACACCACCCGCGAATGCCGGGCGGAAACCGGAGCGCTTCATGAGCGGAATGGTGAAAGCGCCTGTGGTCACAACATTGGCGACACCGGAACCGTTGATCGTTCCCATCAAGGCTGACGAAATCACCGAAACTTTTGCAGGGCCGCCACGCGACGCGCCAACCGTTCCCATGGCAATGTCATTGAAGAGTTGGATCATGCCCGCGCGTTCGAGAAATGCGCCGAACAGAATGAAAAGGAAAATATAGCTCGATGAGACATAGATCGGCGTGCCGTAAATTCCTTCTGTTCCCAGAAAGAGAACTTCGACCACCTGCTCGAAATCATATCCGCGATGGTTGAACGGGTGCGGGAGATATTGTCCGAACAAGCCGTAAGCCAGAAAGATCGCGCAGATGAGAGGTAAGGTCCAACCCATCATCTTTTTTCCCGCCCAGAAGACGAGAGCGACCACGAGAATGCCGATTATGATATCCGGCGTGTTGGGTTCGCCAGCCCGGATCACCAGGTCTTCGTAGAAAACCCAATGATAAAGACTGAGCACGAAAGCAACGATGGCCGCCAGCCAGAAGGCCGCTCGCTTTGCAGCGACTGTGCTCGCATTGGCGTAAAGGCCGAAGAGAAGCAGAAGCAGAAATCCGACATGGACGGAGCGGACCACCTGACTTGGCAGTGGTGAATAAGCGGAAGTCCAAAGCTGGAAAACCGAAAAAGCCACGGCGATGGCAAACAGGACTTTTGCGCCTGTGCCTGTGCCCCAGGCGGGAATATGCTCGGCCGATTCTACGGCGCTGTTCTCGCTCTGCGTCATGAACGAACCTTCATCAGATTGTGCATTTAAAATGAACAGTTAAGGGAGCGATCCGATTAACAAGGATCGGACACCGTCTGTCAGAAAAAGGAAGGAACCCGGGATTGTCACCCGGGTACCAACCGCCGCGCAGGATTGCTGCCAGCCTATTCGATGCCTTTTTCCTTGTAGTAACGCAGAGCACCGGGATGAACCGGAACAGGTGACACGATGGTGCTTTTATCGAGCTTGATTGCCTTTGCGGAAGAATGGGCGGCAGTTAGCTGGTCGAGATTTTCGAATAGCCCCTTGGTCATCTGGTAAACCAGTTCTTCATCCATATCGGGGCGAACGATCAGATAGTTGATCACGGAAGCTGTCACGACATCCTTGTCCTGCCCGCTATAGGTATTCGCCGGGATCGTGTTGACCTGATACGGCGCGCCGATTTTCTCGATAACGTCTGCCGGAACCTCAACCACATTGATGTCCACGGAATTGGCAAGATCGCGCAGCGAGGCGACGCCAAGTCCGGAAGATTGCAAGGTTGCATCCAATTGGCGGTTCTTCATCAGCTCGACGGATTCCGCGAAGGGCAGATATTCGATCTTGCCGAGATCATCATAGGAAAGTCCGGCAGCCCCCAGAATGGTGCGCGCATTGAGTTCGGTTCCCGATTTCGGTGCACCGACGGACAAACGCTTTCCTTTGAGATCAGCCAATGTCTTGATGCCGGATTCCTTGGAGGCGACGATCTGCACATAATTCGGATAGATTGCCGCAAGCGTGCTCAGATTGGTGAGCTTCTTTTTAAAACCGGCTGCTTCATTGCCTTCATAGGCATCGCGCAGGGAATCGCCCAGCGTGAACGCCACTTCACCCCGGCCGCTGTTGATGAGATTGATATTCTCAATGGATGCTTTCGTCGCCTGAACCGAGGGACGCACATCAGGAATGCTCGAATAGATTTTTTCCATAGCGACGCCGAGCGGGTAGTAGACGCCACTGGTGCCACCGGTCAGAATATTTACAAACTCCTCGGCTTTCGCTTGAGCAGCACCGAACACAAGCCCCAATGCGGTAGCCAGAGAAACAGTCGTTTTCCGATTAAAGATTTGCATATTTCCTCCTCACTCCAATAGATTTTGCCATGGTGCAGACACCACGACTAAGCGGGAAGTTTTTGCAGATTACTTCCCCCACTGCATTTCATAAGGTCCTCCCACGGAACTGCGAAGACGCTAACGCATTCTGGGGAGAATCCAAAATGTTTTTGACCGTTATTGCCCAGTGAGTTTAATTCACCATGTTTGCTTTGAAGACGACGAGGTTCTGCCACCGTTATGCAGAGCGCACGGCAAAGCCGTGTTTCAACCAAGATCAAAGCCCACTCGTCCGGGGCTAGCAGTTAACTCGCCAGTGAGAGGTCTGTTACTGGTTCAAACCAGGATAGAAGCTGTCCGCTTTCAGGTCTTACCATTTGAGTAAAACGCGCCCGCCAATCATGCCCAAAAAACCCATGATTGCGATGCCGAGCGTATACCAGATTGCAATAAACGGCATTCCGGATTCCGGACAGTGTAGTGAATAGATAAGAACTCCTACGGCGCCAGCAACGATACCGGCGACAAGACCGGTCAGAGCAGGATCGGCCGGAGCAAGCCGCCGCATGGCAGTAAGCAGAAACCCGAGCATGGGAAGAGCGATGAGAACAATCAACCATGGACAGACCAACGCCGTCCGCCCCCATATCAACACCTCTGCTTGTCCGGGCTCGGCGTTCAGCAGCTGGATTGATGCAGCGCCTGCAAGACAAGCCAGAAGTATGGCCAGCGGCAACCAGTGCAATCCCGTGCGAACGGGCCGCGACAAGGTGAATAATGCGGGGATCAGTATCAATAAAAGCAGGACTGCGTAGCCGAATTTCATCCAATAGGCTGTCGTCGTCATCGCCAACAACAAATCGTGACGCACGCCAAGGAAAACCAGCATAATCGCAAGCCCGCCTACAATGCCTCCCGTCGCATAGCGCAAGAAAAGCTGGCGCATTGCGTGAGGGCCAACCGGTTTGACATCTGCTGTCAGCTTGTCGATCAGATCATCGGTCATGCCCTTTGCCTCCAAATCTTTGCGCTATTGTTGCAAGACCGCGGTGGATGGCGACTTTGACCGCGCTCTGGCTCAAGCCGGTGTCACGTGCGGCTTCATCTATGGATTGTCCCTCGATTTTTACTTTGCGGATCAAACCTGCCGTGCGTTCGGAAACACCGCTCAACATCCGGTCCACATCCATGCGCGCATCGGCGGCTTCAGCATCATCGGACACGGGAACATCCTCTTCCAGAGGTGTAGCAGTCTCACGCCCGTGACGGCGTAGATGATCGACAAGCTTGTGATGTGCAATTCCATTCACCCAGGGTAGAAACGCCATGCCCCGATCATAGGTTATGCGTCGGGTATGGATCGCCAGCAAAGTCTCCTGAATAAGGTCCTCCGCTTGCGATTTATCGCCGAAAAGACGCCGCAGAAAATAAGGTTTCAGTCGGCGCGACAGATCCTCAAGCAAGGTCCGATAGGCTGCCTTGTCTCCGTCGAGCGCCAATATCATCAGTTTTTTCAACCTCTCTTCGTTCGAATAGGTCAGGTTACAACTCCCAATCACCGGCATATTCGTGAAAGAAGCGGAAAAGGTTACATCTTCCAATGAGGTGATCACATCGCCGTGATCGGTGTAACCATTTGCCTCTGCCTGTCGAAACTCCTCCCGTTACGCGCCGCTGGCGCCCAGATGAACAGGAGTATCGTCATGACCATCAAACAGAACATCATCGTCCTTCCGGCGCTCGCCCTGCTTGCCGCTATATCTTTCACGCCGGTTTCTTTCGCGCAAGACGCGATGAAAACCGACACCATGAAGTCTGACACTATGAAGAAGGATTCCATGGGCAAGCATGACGCCATGAAAGGTGACGCCATGCATAGCGATACAAAAAAGAAAATGAAGAAACATGACGACAAAGCGATGAAGAGCGATGCCATGAAACAGGACGCAATGCAGTCCGACTCCATGAAGAAGCCACAGTAATTGTTCTGGCCCGCCAGTCTTCCCTCACGATTGGCGGGCAAATTACCGGAGCGCAACATCATGAAACAGCTCGTCTATCGCCAGCGTCTGCTGACGCGTCTCACACACTGGATTTGGGCTGCAAGCCTCTTCTTTCTGCTGCTGTCCGGGCTGCAGATATTCAATGCGCACCCCACACTCTATCTCGGCAACGAATCCGGTTTCGACTATGATAATGCCATTCTGGCAATTTATGCCGTCGAGGGCGAAAGCGGCCCTGAAGGTCGTGTCGATATCTTGGGCAAAAGCTTCCAGACAACCGGTTTTCTCGGCGTATCGGGAGCCACAGGCGCTCCCGACTATCAGGCATTTCCCCCAGCGTTGACCATTCCGTCCTATCGCGATCTGGCAACCGGACGTGTGGTTCACTTCTTCTTCGCCTGGGTTCTGGTGGGCACGCTCATGCTATGGTTGATCGGCAGTGTTCTGAACAGGCATCTGAAGAACGAGCTACTGCCATCTGCATTGGAAATAAAGAGCCTGCCCGGCGATTTTCTCAACCATCTAAAATTTCGTTTCCAGCATGGGAAAACATACAATCCTATGCAGAAACTGACCTATTGCATGGTATTTTTCGGCCTTTTCCCGATGGTTATAATTACGGGGCTGGCCATGTCTCCCGGCATGGATGCCGTACTGCCGCTGACGGAATGGCTCGGCGGACGCCAGACAGCCCGCACTCTTCATTTTGTAGCCGTTTTCCTGCTTTGCGCATTCGTCGTCATTCATATCGTGATGGTGCTTGCGGCAGGTCCGTTCAACGAAATGCGATCGATGATTTCCGGTTGGTATCGCGCCGATCTTCCGAAAAAAGACGAGGACAGGCACCCATGAGCAAGCTGAATCTTTCCAGACGACAGTTCCTAACTTTTTCCGGAGCCGCAGCCTCTTCCATTATGTTGAGCGGTTGTGATGCTTTCGATTTTGTCGGCAACAACGAAAGCGCTACGCGGCAAGTCCTCGAAAAGGCGAACGATCTGACCTACCTCATTCAACGGCAACTGCAGGGACATAATGCACTTGCAAGGGAGTATGGGGAAAGCGAGCTGCGTCAGGGTCAAAAACCGAATGGTGAAACCAATCCTGCGACGGAAGAATATGAAGCACTTCGCGCAGCCGATTTCTCAGACTATGTTTTGCAGGTAACAGGTCTCGTGGAAAAACCGACAAGTTTTTCGCTGGAGCAACTGCGCAACATGCCAGGGCGCACCCAGATCACCCGCCACGACTGCGTGGAAGGCTGGAGTACAATCGCCAAATGGACAGGCGTCCCCTTGAGCCAGATTCTCGATGTGACACGCCCCACGCCATCCGCGCGCTTTGTCGTCTTCCACTGCTTCGATAGGGTAGACGGCGCGAAAGGAGCAGCGTCATTTTACGGCAGCATAGATCTCATCGACGCCCGTCATCCGCAGACTATTTTGGCATATGGTCTCAATGATCGTGTCCTGCCGGTAGAAAACGGAGCTCCGCTTCGTCTGCGCGTAGAGAGACAACTCGGATACAAGATGAGCAAATACATCAAGTCGATTGAGCTTGTCTCAAGCTTTGCGGCCATTCAAGGTGGGAAAGGTGGTTACTGGGAGGACTATGGCTATGACTGGTATGGTGGAATATGAGCCTTTGAAATGCCCGGCTCCGGTGCTGGTTAAACGCAGATATTCCGAGTGGAATAAGCACTTTCCGCACTGGAACAAAGCGGCCACTAATTATTTTGGATCTTCGTGACCGGATTATCAGCCCCCAAAGCACGCTTCACCGCTGCACGCGCCGACGCCAGATCCGGCATGACCCAGTTCGGCTCGCTACCAAGAAACTTATCAAGAAATGCTATCGCATAACCCGGCATTTCCGAGACGTTTTCCTTGTAAGACCACCATGTCCGCAGCTCATCAGCACACTGATCGATATCCGGAACAGTACCGAATTCCTGCTCCTGCACAGCAGCAATCGCGCAGATACAGTAGTTTGTGTAGAGAAAACCTTCTGGCCAGAAGCTGACGATTTCGTAAAGACGCGCGGCATCGTCTGCAGCGTGCTTTGGCGGCGAAACGACCTTCGCAGGTGACAAGCGGATCAGCTCTCGCAACACAAGGCCCGCAGCAAAGGTGATGAAATCCTTACGATCCACCTTGGCGAAACGCTTGTTCTGATTAACGAGCTCCACCCAGTTCAGGAAGGCTTCTGTGAGCTTCTTTTCATCAATCTCATATTCGACGCCATAAAGCTCATGCAGTAAGCTCGCATGTTTACGGAACGTCGCCCTGAACCAACGCAGCTGGCGCAGTCGATGACGCAAATCTGGCATCGATGCCATTTGTTCTCTGAGTAGCAAATCCATGTTGCGAGCGGCCTCCCGTTTACAAACGACATTATGCGAAACCGATTGCAATGTCAGTCGTCATTCGTCTTCATTTGCTGACAAAATTATACATATTGACATTCAAGAAGACAAATGTTCTCTATTTACTGAAGGACGAACTCGGAAAATATCCTATTCGTCCTTCGTGGGAGGAGAACAAAATGGCTATCTGGCAATGGGCTTTGCTGGCGCTCGCCTTGCTTTGGGGCTTTCAGTCTCTGGGCGTCTGGTTTCAGATGCGTCACTATTCCGATGTGATGAAAGGCATCACCTCGAAATATTCTGACGGCTTTGTCGGCGCGGGTCATGTGCGAGGCCGCTTCGGCAGAGGCGTTATTGTTTTGCTCGTCGTAGACCGCAATTTGGTGGTGCGACGCTTCCTGCAAATGAGCGGACGAACAGTTTTTGCAAAATTCAGCCGCCGCGAAGGCTTTGAGGGCATGCGCCTCAGCGAGTTGCAGGACAATCCCGCAATTGGAGAAGGAACGCCTGAAGTGGTGGCTGCTGCCAAGCAGGCGATAGAGCAGATCGGTCGCATAAGAGATCAATCCGATGGGATCGAACTCGAAGGTCTGAAGGCAGTGGGAGCATAGGAGTTGCTTGCCTGAAACAAGCAATCGAGGAGGAGCAATGTCGATAGTGACGATGTTGGCACAACATGCCGACGTAACAATGCAATCTATACATATGGCCGGCAGCATGATTTCCGATGCGGCCCTGCATGGCAAACATGCTGCAGAGCACGCGGGAAATGATCTTCTGCAGCTTGCGCAAGCAACAACCACCGCGCCAGCCGATGTCGGCAGCGGCGGAATTACCGTTGATCAGTTCAAGGAACGCCTTCAGAACGTCCAGCAAGAAGAACAGCTGGGCTGGCTTGCTTCAATCGGCAAGCATTTCATTGGCGTCTTCCAGAAGGGCGGCGAAGTTTTTGCCGGGTTTGTAACGGGTATTATTCCGACGCTCGTCGTGCTGATGACCGCCTTCTATGCCGTAACCGAACTGGTCGGTGAAAAGCGCGTCCACGGCATTGCCCGCAGCGCCGGACGTATCGCGCTTACCCGCTATACGGTTCTGCCGGTTCTTTCGGTGTTCTTCCTGACCAACCCGATGGCCTACACATTCGGGTCGTTTCTGGACGAAAAATACAAGCCCGCCTTCTATGACGCGGCTGTTTCCTATGTTCATCCGCCACTGGGTCTCTTCCCGCATATCAATCCGGGCGAATACTTTGTCTGGGGCGGCGTGCTCGTTGCACTTCTCGAACTTGAGAAGAAGGGCGCAGTTCCAACGGGTTATCACATCAACGTCGCCATCTGGTACGCCATCGTTGGTCTCGTCGTGATCCTCCTTAAAGGCATGCTCACAGAACGCATCACCGCCATCATGGCGCGGCGTCAAGGCATTGAGCTTTAAGCGGGAATTGGGGAGGACGACATGGTAAAGACCTATAAGGCAGTTAAAATTTCCCGCGGCTCAAATGGCTGGGGCGGTCCGCTTGTCATTCAGCCGACAGAGCAACGCAACAAGGTGGTTTCGGTCACTGGCGGCGGCATTCATCCGCTTGCACGCCGGATTGCCGAATTGACCGGAGCAGAGGCCGTTGATGGCTTCCGCTCACCACCAATTGAAAGCGAAATGGCAGTCGTGGTTGTCGATTGTGGCGGCACTGCCCGCTGCGGCGTCTATCCGCGCAAGCGCATTCCAACGGTAAACATCACACCGGTTGGACAATCCGGGCCACTGGCGCAGTTCATCACCGAGGACATTTACGTGTCAGGTGTGAAGCCGGAAGACATCGTTTCTGCTGACGGCTCGACCGCCGCTGCCCCTGCAGTTGCCGCAGTTGAAGAAGAGCCTGCGCCGGTAGAACAGCCGAGCGAAGGCGGCTTGGTCGGACTGATCAGCAGTATCGGTCGTGTCATGGGCCGTGTGGTTGGTATCTTCTTCCAGGCGGGGCGCCGCACAATCGATCAGGTTATCCGTAACGTTTTGCCATTCATGGCATTCGTGACCATGCTGATCGGTCTGATCCTCTATACAGGCATTGGCGATATTCTTGCCCAGCCGCTTGGACCGCTAGCCAATAATATTGTCGGCTTGCTCGTCCTTTCCGCCATCTGCGGCTTGCCGTTCCTGTCCCCAATCCTCGGACCGGGCGCGGTTATCGCGCAGGTCGTCGGCGTGGCGATCATAGGACCGCAGATCGCCAACGGCACAATCGCTCCGGCCATGGCCCTGCCTGCGCTCTTTGCCTACAACACGCAGGTCGGTTGTGACTTCGTGCCGGTTGGTCTCGCGCTCGGTGAGGCGAAACCCAAGACAATCGAAATTGGTGTTCCGGCAGTTCTGATCAGCCGTCAGATCATGGGGCCACTTTCGGTCCTGATCGCATGGGTTGTCAGCCTCGCAGTGCTTTAAGACGTTCAGCCTGTCGCAGCAAAAGCGGCGGCAGGCAATCTCCCAAACATCTGCAATGTCGATGTCCCCTGATCACTATTTCCGGGCATCGAAGACCATACCAAGAAAGGACCGCCTCTATGTCGATACATCTGAAAACGCGGATCACCGCGATCGGCCCGGAAGTTGCGGATCTCGCTGAAGGCGGCGTTCTCATTCTTTTTGCAGATGGGTCGCCACCTGAACTCGCTGAAGTTTCCGTAATGCATGTCGTGGAAGAAGGCCCGGAAGCGGCCGCACCTGCTGTCGGAGCCCGCATCACCATCGGCTCGCTCAACGCAGAAATCACTGCTGTCGGTGATAGCGCCTGGCAAAAAGTACGCGAAATCGGCCACGTCGTTATTTCGTTTACGGGCGCACAATCGACAGATCGTCCAGGCGAAATTTGCGCTACTGAAATCGTCGGCGAAGAGCTTGTCGCTGCTCTCAAAGAAGGGCAGATTATCACCATTGGCGGCTGAATCTGGCCATCATTGGATTTGGAATTACGTGTTAAAACAGATAATTGGAACAAGTTTCGACATTTAAAATGTTGGAATGTTTCAGATGTTGCTTTGAGGCTTATATAAATGGAACGCTCGACTATCGTCCGGGTGCATGAAGGGCTGCATGCGCGCCCCGCCACCCGCTTCGTTAAACTGGCCAAAGGTTTTGAAAGTGACATCGAAATCGCCAAGGCCGGAAAAAGCGTAAGTGCCAAAAGCTCCGTCAAGCTGATGCTGCTTGGTGTGAAAGAGCTTGATGAAGTGACCGTTCGTGCCGATGGTGCCGATGCCATTGAAGCCATCGAAGCTTTGATTGGCTATCTGGAAAACCCGCAAGCTGGTCTTGAAGAGGCCGCTGCACCCACTGCTACCCCTCAAGCAGAAACCACGCCGCCAGCCGCTACTCAGCCTGCGATTTCGATAAAGCTGCCCACGGGTCAGATAAAAGGCATTGGTGCGAGCGAAGGCATCTCATTGGGTACTGCGTTTCCGTTTTTTCCTGAAGAAATCAAGCCGTTGGGCCGGAAGCTTGCAGCATCTGAAATAGACACCGAGATTGCCCATTTTAAGTCGGCTATCGCGACGGTACAGCAACGCATGGATGCTTCGCTCTCCAGCGGCAACCTCGCTGACGCTGACAGAGGCATCATTGCGGCATTAAAGGATATTGCTGCGGATGATAGCCTGACCGACGAAGCACTTGGGCTCATTCGAGATGGTTTAGATGCCATTTCGGCGATGCTTGCTGCAGCTTCCACGGTTGCCGGGCAGTTTGCGGCACTCGACGATCACTATCTTAATGCACGTGCAGATGATGTGCATGCCGTCAGTCGCCAGATCTGTCTTGCACTTCTCGGCAAGGAAGATATCAATCTGGAAGGCTTGCCGGAAGGATCGGTGCTTATTGCCGAAGACATCGGCGCCTGGGATCTGGCACGTGCACCGCTCAAAAAAATCAAAGGTGTTGTCTGCGGACATGGCGGCGCCACATCGCATGTTGCGATCATCGCCCGCACGCATGGCATTCCGGCTGTTCTTGGCCTGGGGAGTGCAATCCATGAGCTCGAGAATGCAAAGACCGTAGCAGTGGACGGAACGTTCGGCATCGTTCATGCCGATCCAGACCTGGCTATCCGCAACGAAATCGAAGCGCGTATTTCCAAAGCAATGCAGGAAAAGCAGGCTCTGGATGCTTATCGCTCGATCACGCCGCGTCGCGCAGATGGAAATATTATCGAAGTTGCCGCCAATATGGGCGCACTTGAGGAGATCGACGTCGCGCTCGAAGCCGGCGCCATGGGGGTTGGTCTTTTCCGCACTGAGCTTCTCTTCATGAAGCATATTCATCTGCCGTCCGAAGACATGCAGGCCGAAACCTATTCGGCGCTTCTCAAAGCATTTGCACCACATTCGGTTATTGTCCGGACGCTCGATATCGGTGGCGATAAGCCCATTGCAGGCATCGAGTTTCCCGAGGAAGAAAACCCTTTCCTTGGCTGGCGCGGCATTCGCATGTGTCTGGATCGTTTGGATGTATTCAAGCCGCAGTTGCGCGCATTGCTGCGCGCAGCAGTCAATGGTAACCTCAAGGTGATGCTGCCGATGGTCTCGGATGTCGGAGAAATTCGCGCAACCAAACGACTGATCGCAGAATGCATCAGCGAACTTACAAACGAAGGTAAAGCTTTCGCCCAGTTCGACCTTGGCGTTATGATTGAGACACCGGCGGCTGTTTTTGCCGCCAGAGAACTCGCAAAAGAAGCGGCTTTCTTCTCCATCGGCACCAATGATCTCACGCAGTATGTGATGGCTGCGGATCGGCTCAATCCAACCGTTGCGAAGCTCAACGACGTAAGCCACCCGGCTGTCATGGCGGCAATCGAGATGACCGCAAAGGCGGGTACCGAAGCAGGCATCATGGTGGGCATGTGCGGCGAAGCTGCAGGAAAGCCGGAACTCATCGGCGAATTCCTGCGCATGGGACTGACCGAGCTCAGCATGAGTCCGGCTTCAATTCCCCGCGCAAAAAAGCTGATCGCAGATATGTTTGGAAACTAAACTTCATCTGCGACGCATCTATAAAACAAAGCCCGGATCATCGTATCCGGGCTTTGTTTTATGGCAGGTGTGCAATCAAGGTCTGGAACAGATTTTCGAGCTGTGGATGATCTCGATCTTCAGCAGCCTGCATCAGACGCTCATGTCTTGCGTCCAAAGCCAGAATGGCGCTCTCAAGTGGGTCAATTCCTTCCAGGTCGCCAGCTTTCGCTGTGGCCAGTCCGCATGCCAGGCCAACAGCAGCGAAACACATTGTTTCGAATTTACGTAAAGCCTGCGGATCGCAATGGCCATCCAATGAAATAAAACGAACCGGCTTTTCCGCAAGAAGCTCGAAAAACATGGCCGTGATGGCCTTGGCCGTTTCGGCTACTTTTTTGTCGCCCGCCTCGGCGGCAACCGCGCTCTTCAAGAGAGCTCCATGTTTGCGCATTACTTTTGCATGCACGGTGACAAACACAGCTTCCTGAATCAGCACATTCTGCAACTGATGGCGGCGGAGCACTTCCTTCGTGAGATAGTACATATCCTTGCGGAACGCGCGCCCACCTTCAGCTCCTGCGCCGAAATAAACCGACAGGCTTCTCACATGCGGCGCACTGTTATGAACATTCGGGTTCGATGAAATCAACGAAATGGAGATTGTTTCAGCTGTGGTCAGCGCCTTGTCCATCATGCTCGCAGCATGTCCAAGCAACAGTTCCGGCGACACGATTTCACCCGGCCGGGAAGCGGCTTGTTCGCCCTGCAAACTTTCATGACGATTGCGGCGAATCATATATCGAACCTCACGCAGCCGGTCTTTCAGATTGACTGCAATTTCTTCCGAAAGAATGCGTAGCATGTTCATTTTCCTTAACCGAAGCGCCACCGGAACAGCCTGGACAGAGCACATGAATTATTGTTTGCCTTCACATGGAAAAGCAATAGGTTCGCTTTAAGAGTATCACTTCTATAAAGCAGTATTGCGCCAATAATTTGAGGGATTATTTTGAAAAAAGCTGGCAAGAAGACGCAAAAGAATCCGGAGACAGCTGACCTCATCATTGGATCGGAAGGCGTTGCCGCCGAAAACCGCACGAGCCGGTTGAGAACGCGTGCCGCGTGGATGTATTACGTCGAACAAATGACCCAGAACGACATTGCTGAAGCGCTTGGCGTCGGTCGTGTCACAATCGTTCGCCTTCTTGCTGATGCCCGTGCTCGCAATGAAGTAAAAATTACCATCGAAGGCAAGCTGGCAAGCTTGACCGCATTGGAAGTGGAGCTTGAAAAGACCTTTGGTCTGGAACGCGCGATTGTCGCGCCGCTCTCTTCATCTGACATTGATCCTATTCCACCGATCAGTGCTGCCACCGGCGCTTATCTGTCGGAAAAGGTGCAGCACGGCATGACGATTGGCGTCGGCTGGGGGCGCACCCTTTCCAGCACTCTGCAGCACATCGGTGCCCGCCCGCTCAACGATTTGAAAGTGATCTCGCTGCTCGGCGGCATCGTGCAGCCACGCCGTTCCAATCCGCCGGAATTTGCCTGGCAGTTTGCGCAGATTTTTCAGGGTGAAGGCTATCTTATCCCCGCCCCTGCTCTGGTTGATAGCAAAGAGACACGGATCGCTCTTATCGAACGTTGCGGATTGAATACTGTGCTGGATATGGCCGAAGAATTGGACATGGTTCTGCTCAGCGTCGGCGACATTCAAACCGCCAGCAGCACGTCTTATCGTGTCGGCCTGATTGACGAGGAACAGAAGCTATCGCTCATTGCAAATGGCGCTGTTGGCGACGTACTTTTCCACTTCTATGACAAGAACGGCAAGATCGTTGATGATCCCGTGCACGACCGCGTCATGTCGGCCAAAATTGAAAGTCTTCAGAAGACGCCGCAACGTATTCTTACATCAGGCGGCAAAGAGAAAATTGCCGCTCTGCTTGGTGCAATCGAACTTCTGAAACCCACCGTTCTCATCACCGATGAAGAAAGTGCAACACAGATGCTCAAGGACAGGGCGCAGTCCGAGTAACAACAAAAAGCACATCGCCGCAAAACGATGTGCTTTCTTTTTAATCACACCAGTTGAACATCAATTGGCAGCAGCCGTTGCACACTCTTTAAGGATTTGCAGCACCGCAGCCCGCTCTTCGATTTGTGGCATATGTCCACAACCTGCGAAAATGTGGACGCCAACTTTCCCCGGCAAACCATGAGCCTGGGCAACGGGAATAACCCGATCTTCGGCACCGAAGATGAGCCGCACCGGCATTGCAAGCGAGGCAGTGCTTGAGCGAACCTCAAATGTCTGCGTGCCATCTGCAAAGAACCGGGCACCAATCGCTTCCTGTGTATTGCGCAGTTCTGCGTCGGAAGCCTGAGCAACGGTTGCATTGATGAATGGCTTTGTCAGATGGCTCTCATCGGCAACGAGCAGCTTCAACCAGGGAACGATGCTGGCTTCGCTTTTCGCGCCGATAAGACCTTTTATGAACGCACCGTTGACCTGCGGCCCCAAACCACCCGAAGAGATAAGCAACAGGGAACGCACATCGACAACGCCACGCGCAGCGGTGACTGTGGCGACGGCCCCGCCAAGCGAATGGCCGACCAACAGGCACGACGTCACACCGAAAGCAGCCAGCGTCGCTTCGACTGCAGCAGCAATGTCATCAATGCTTTCAGGAACGACACGTGGTGAATTACCGTGTCCCGGAAGATCAAGCGCCAGTATCGGGTGGCCAAGCGACGCCCCGGCAAACAAGCCACGCCATGAGTTGAGGTCTGCGGCAAAGCCGTGGATCAGCACAATCGGCAACCGATCGGCCTCGCCCTCACGCAACCAGACTGCGTTAAGCTGACCGGGCACGGATGGGTCAGCATTTTTAATTGCAGGCGATTTAGCCGATACTGCATGCTTCGCAATGCCGGTATTGCCTTCAACGTCCTTCTTCTGCACGCGGCCCTTCGGACCTGAGCCCTGAATGGTGGCGAGATCAATGCCTGCTTCACGGGCGAGCCGCCGTGCGAGCGGTGTTGCCCGCACATCATCTGCTGAACCATTTTTATCGTCTTGGGAGGATTTTGGTTCAACCGGTTTTGGTGCTACCGTCTCAATGATAGTTTCGACGGGCACAGCAGCAATTGGCTCTTCAACGACGGGCGCTGACTTGGCACTACGTTCTTCACCTTCGTCATAAATCCAGGCGACAGTCTGACCAACCGGGACAACAGCGCCTTCTGCGGCACTGATATCCGCAATAATGCCTGATGCCGGAGCATCGACTTCCATCGCCGCCTTATCAGTCTCAATTTCAAAGAGAAGCTGGCCTTTCGTGACAGTATCGCCATCCTTGGCGTACCAGCGCGAAATCTGCCCCGTCTCCATATCCATATCGACCTTGGGGAGAATGACTTCCACAGCCATGGTCAGCGCACTCCTTTAGCCAGATCACGCGCACTTTTCAGGATATCAGGCACCTGCGGAACCGTTGCACGTTCAAGATCAGGATTGTAAGGAATTGGAGTTTCTGCCCCGCCAAGACGCACGATTGGCGCATCAAGATAGTCAAAGGCATCACTTTCCGCGACGATTGCGGAGATTTCAGCACCGATGCCAAGCGTCTTTACAGCTTCATAAACGCAGAGGAGCTTGGACGTCTTCTTGACGCTTTTAATGATGGTTTCATGATCAATCGGACGCACGGTGCGCAGATCGATCACTTCAACATCAATACCTTCCTTGGCAAGTTCGGCAGCCGCATCAAGTGCTTTGTGCACCATGATTGCGGTTGCAACGATGGTCAGATCACGGCCTTCACGAACCACTTCTGCCTTGCCGATCGGCACGGTGTAGAAGCCTTCAGGAACCGGACCTTTCATCTTATAAAGCAGCTTGTGTTCAAAGATCATGACGGGGTCTGGATCTTCAACGGCTGCAAGCAACATGCCTTTGGCGTCATAAGGTGTCGACGGCTGCAAAACTTTGAGACCGGGAACATGACCAAGCCATGCTTCAAGGCTCTGGCTGTGCTGCGCTGCAGCACCTGTTCCCGAGCCAGCCGGGAAGCGCATGACCAGTGGCACAGAAACCGCGCCGCCAAGCATATAGCGGATTTTGGCAGCCTGATTGACGATCTGCTCCATAGCAAGTGCTGCAAAGTCGGAGAACTGAAATTCAAAAATCGGACGCATACCGGTCAGTGCTGCGCCGACAGCGACACCCGCGCCGCCCAGTTCTGAAATCGGGGTGTCCATGACACGGTCCTCGCCAAAGCGATGCACCAGATCCCCTGTCACCTGAAATGCGCCGCCATAGACGCCAATATCTTCACCCATCAGGAACACGCGGTCGTCGCGTTCCATGGCAATCGCCATTGCTTCCTGAATGGCTTGCGAATAGCTCAACTCACGGATTGCTGTGTCCATGTTCAAATATCATCCGTGTAAACGTCGCGGGTCAGGTTGGTCAGATCGGGTGCAGGGCTGTTCTTGGCGAACTCAATCGCCTCAGCGATCTCCTTCTCCACCTCGGTACGGATCGCCTCGATCTCGGCATCGTTGATGAAGCCATAGGCTTTCAAGTCGGCCTCAAAATGCGCGATTGGATCGCGATCGTTCTGCCAGTGCTCGATTTCTTCCTTGGTGCGATAGCGGTTGCGATCGCTCTTGGAATGACCACGAATGCGGTAGGTCTTGTTTTCAATGAGCGTAGGCCCATCGCCGCGCCGTGCGCGTTCGGTGGCTTCATTCACGGCCTCTGCCACTTCCGACAGATTGTTGCCATCCACGATCACGCCCGGCATGTTATAGGCCGATGCACGATCAGCGACATTGGCAACCGCCGTCGAACGCTTGGTCGAAGTAGACATCCCGTAACCGTTGTTTTCGCACACGAAAATGACAGGGAGCTTCCAGACCGAAGCCATATTGAGTGCTTCGTGAAAAGCACCCTCATTGTTCGCACCATCGCCAAAGAACGACACGACCACCTTGCCGTTTTTCTGCTTCTTGGCGGAAAGAGCTGCACCGACCGCAATCGGGATACCGCCGCCGACAATGCCGTTTGCACCAAGATTGCCCTTGGAAACGTCAGCAATGTGCATCGAGCCGCCACGGCCTTTGCAATAACCGGTTTCCTTGCCGAAAAACTCAGCAAACATGCGCTTCACGTCTGCACCCTTGGCGATGCAGTGGCCATGACCACGATGGGTCGAGGTGATCATGTCGTCATCGTTAAGTGGCAGGCACGAGCCCATCGCGCTTGCTTCCTGCCCGATGGACAGATGCATCGTTCCATGAATGAGGCCACGCGTGTAGCTTTCTTCCGCGCCCTCTTCAAAGCGGCGGATGAGATACATTTTATGCAGTGCTTCTTTCAGCTGTTCCGGCGAATAAGTGCGGAAAGCATAAGGCAAATTGTGACGGTCGCCCGTATCCTGCGGTTCGACTTTTTTGGCTTGAACCATGATGTTTTGTCCTCACGCTCCGTAAACGAGCTTGTCCTGACGTGCGCGCAGCTCGGCAATCTTGGAGCCGGGAGCTACAGCCGCATTGTCGTAAGTGATCAGTTCGCCTTTTTTGATCGGCTTGGTCACGCTGCCACCCTGCAACAACCCGCATGGGATCGCATGCGCGCTTCTTGCTTCACCGGAAGTCATGATCCAAGCGCGGTAGCAATATTCGCCAATCGCATCGAGCTTTTCGCCCGGCTGCATGTCCTTCTTTGCAACGGCTGCCACTTCGGCGACCGGCTTTGAAAGCGGAACCATGTCCGGCTTGCCATAGAGCACAACGCGGGCGCAGGTGAGCGGCACTTCAAGGGAAGTCAGGTGATACGGACGATGGAACGTGAAATATGGACCCTTGCCCATTTTCAGATCTTCCATGCGCTCGGAAATACGCGGATGCGACATGTCGGCGACAACAAATACGCCCGGCGCAACACCCTTGCCGATGGAATAATCGACCACACCGACCTTCGACAGCACGCCGCCATCCTTTTCAGGGATCAGCGTCTTATTGAGCTGGTCGAGCGTTGCAGCAGGGCCGTGCATACCGGCCTTATCGGGGACGAGACCTGTGGCATTGGCAATAGCCGCCATTTCAACCATGGTCTTTGAACCGTCAACGAATTCCACCAACATGCGTACATTCATGTTACGGCGCGTGGCTTCTTCCATATATTCATCTGGAATGGCGTCGATATTGAGCGGATTGTTCTTGCCCTTGCCCGCCGCCACAATCGGATGACCCATGGCAGTCACAAACTCGATCAGCTCCATACAGGATGACGGCTCATCGCCTGCGCCCAGCGAATAGGTCACGCCAAGGCGCTCGGCTTCGGCTTTCAGATATGCACCGATGGTGACGTCCGCTTCGACATTCATCATGACAAGATGCTTGCCATGCTCCATAGCGCGCAGGCCGATTTCGGCCCCCACAGCTGGAACACCGGTTGCATCGATCACGACATCGATAAGATCATTTTCGAGGATCAGATTGGCATTGTCGGTTACAGCAACCTTGTGCGCTTCCATAGCAGCAGTCAGGTCGGAAGCTGTCGAGACCTCGCGGCCATGGCCTTCTTCCTGAAAAGCAATATCCACTGCCTTGAGTGCATTTGGAACGCGCAATTCGGAGATGGCACCAACCTCAATACCCGGCATATGTGCAACGCGCGTGACGATATCGGTGCCCATTTCGCCGGAGCCAATCAGTCCGATGCGAATTGGGCGCCCACTATCCGCCCGCGCCTGCATGTCACGCGCCAAACCTGTCAACGCCACATTGGTTGCCATCGTTTCCTCCTGAACGTCCCTGCAAAATTCTCGCAGTCTCCTCTGATGCATTATCGATTAATGAACATTTGTTTCTAAGTCAATACCAGTGTTCATTTCTCGCAGCGTTTACACCTCCCGAAATGCCATCTTGTTATTCAACTTTAGTTTGCTATAGAATACAAATGTTCTGCCGTTTCGCCCAATTCACATTTTGAAACGTCGATACGTGCGAGCTAATAATGATGTTCTGTTAGTTCGGTGCACTTTGGGACGTGCTCCGAGGGGGAGGAGAGATAAATGGACGCATTTCTGAGCGGACTTAAAACGGCAGTCGATACGCTTGGGGCGACAGTCCTGTTGCCTATCGTGATTTTCATTATTGCAGTGGTACTTGGGGCGAAGGTCGGCAAAGCCTTCCGTGCAGCCATAACAATTGGCGTCGCTTTCATCGGTATCAACCTGGTCCTTGGCCTTATGTTCACCTCTATCGGTGAAGTGGCTCAGGCAATCGTCACCAATACAGGCATCAAACGCGACATCGTTGATGTGGGCTGGCCATCGGCTGCAGCCATCGCCTTTGGTTCATCCGTGGGCTTGTGGGTTATTCCAGTTGGTATTCTGGTCAACATCGTCCTCCTGCTGATGCGCTGGACGCGCACGCTCAATGTGGACGTATGGAATTTCTGGCACTTTGCTTTCGTAGGCTCGCTGGTTGTCGCTGCAACCGATAACCTCGCTTATGGCATCATCATTGCAGCACTGGTTGCAGCACTGTCGCTGTTGTTTGCAGACTGGTCCGCACGCGCTGTTCAGCAGTTCTATGGCGTACCCGGTGTGTCCGTGCCGCATCTGGCCTCGGCGCAGATCCTGCCAATTGCCATCGTGCTCAACTGGATCATGGATCGCATCCCCGGCATCAACAAGATCAACATCAACACCGAAACCATCGAACGTCGCTTTGGGGTTTTCGGTGAGCCGGTCGTGATGGGGCTGATCATAGGTCTCGTTCTTGGTACTATCGCATTTTATAATGCAGGCGACTTCGGCACGATCCTCGCCAAGGTTCTCGGCACCGGCATGACGCTTGCAGCAGTCATGCTGCTTCTGCCGCGCATGGTGAAAATCCTGATGGAAGGCCTGCTGCCGGTTTCTGACGCTGCACAGGAATTTGTGCGCAAGCGCACGGGCGACCGCGAACTTCTCGTCGGTCTCGACTCGGCAATCCTGATTGGACACCCGGCTGCAATCTCGTCGTCACTCATTCTTGTGCCGATTGCGATCATTCTGTCGGTCATCCTGCCGGGCAACCGCGTGATCCTGTTCGCCGATCTTGCCGTCATTCCGTTCATCGTCGCCATGACGGCACCGCTTCTGAAAGGGAACGTGTTCCGCATGGTCGTCGTCGGAACCATCACACTGGCCATCGGCTTCTATGTCGCCAATGCGCTCGCACCATTGTTCACCAGCGCTGCTGTTTCATCGGGCTTCAAGCTGCCTGAGAACGCCTTGCAGATTACTTCGGTGGTCGATGGATTCCTGTGGGTGCCTTACGTCATCATCTCGGCCATCCAGTGGCTCGGTGCTATTGGTATCGCGGTAATCGCCGTGGTTATTGCAGCACTTTTCATGCTCTATCGTCGCAATACGCAGGCATGGGAACGCGCTGCGGGTGCTGAGGACGAACCTGCAGACGAAATTGCAGCCTGAGCGCGGCAATGATCGCTGCATGAAATACAAGTCGCACGTCGAGATCGGCGTGCGACCTTCTTTGAATGGAGAATGGAATGGCTGCTGGTCTGATTGATTTTCTCGACCCACAAGCGATCGAGCTTCAGAGCGACGCAAAAACCAACGAAGAGATTATCCGGATATTGGCGGGCAAGCTGGAGAAACTTGGCTACGTCAAGCCAAGCTATGCTGATGCCGTCGTTAGCCGCGAATTGTCCATGCCTACCGGATTGCCACTAGAGCGCGATGATAACGTCGCAGTCCCTCACACCGATCCTGAACATGTGATCAAGGCTGGTATTGCATTCGCGACGCTGAAATCGCCCATCCAGTTCGCCAATATGGAAGACCCGGAAGAAGCTGTCCCGGTTGGATATGTGTTTCTGCTTGCTATCAACGACAAGGACAAACAGATTGAGACCTTACAGCAGATCATGGCAACCATTCAGGATGCTGATGCACTCGACAGGCTGAAGGCCGCACGCACGCTTGAGGACGTTCAAACTGCCTTGCAATAAAGGCTAGAGCATTTCCAGCAAAAGTGCGAAGCGGTTTTGCGTCGGATAATGCGAAAAACAAAGAAATAGAGCATTTCCAATGATTCAAGAAAAACAGGGAATGCTCTAGCGCCCTGAACACACAAGCACCAATTGGAGGAAACCATGGCTAAAATGAAAACAATTCTCTTCGCTTGCGGTACAGGTGTAGCGACATCTACGGCAGTGAATGCAACCGTCACCGAAGAAATGAAAAAGCGTGGGCTTACCTTCAACGCTCAGCAGGCAAAAGCAACTGAAGTTGCTTCTCTGGCTGACAATGTGGATTTCATCGTTTCCACTACGCCTATTTCGGCTTCTGTGACCAAGCCCGTCATAAAGGGCCTCCCCTTCCTGACCGGCATTGGCAAGGATCAGGTTCTCGATCAGATCGAAGCCGAGCTGCGCAAATAAGCGCGGACCGTGAAACCTGACCGTTCACGCGATCTAACGGGTTTAGTGCGGGTTATCTTCTGAAATCCGATAATCCCTAAGTTTAGCAACAGCGCAGCGGGCGGCGCCAGCACCTCCCGTTGCGAGTTCTCTCCCGCACTGGCTTGAACCAAAGCCCTATCGCAGATCAACCAGATCGCCCACAATCGCCGCAGCCTCGTTCTGCAGGACATCTGTCGCGCTCTTGCGGTTTTTCTCAATCGCCAGATCAGCACTCAAGCTTCGCTCATTCGATTGCAGACCGTCATCCATCCCGGTATCAATACCGTCGTTGACCTTCCCGCGTGCCTTGATCCGCTTTTCCTGAGCGGCCATCTCGTTGCGACGTTCAGTTTCGTTGAGGGATATGGACTTTTTCTCGCGCTGCTCTTTCAGCGTTGCAACGTCTTGCAAAAAGTCCTGAAACTCCGGGGATTTCTGCACGCGCTCATCATGCAGGTTCTGCAGCCGAGGCAACAGCGTCTTTATATTGTCCGATCGCTTGTACTTCGCAGCCTTCACCTGCGACCACGGCAACGCATTGTCGAAGCTTGATTCACCGACAAGCTTGAGATCGAAAAGCCCCGGTAGACTGATATCGGGTGTTACACCACGCAATTGGGTCGTACCACCGTCAACTCGGAAGAACTGCGCGACTGTAAATTTAAGCTCGCCATATTCGGGTTTGGGGTTATTGGCCACTTCGTCAAGATTGACCACGGTCTGCACCGTTCCCTTGCCGAAACTTGGTTCGCCGATAACCACACCACGACCATAATCCTGTATCGCCGCAGCAAAAATCTCGGAAGCCGAAGCTGAACCGCGATTGATGAGTACGCCCAGCGGGCCCTTCCAGGCAGGTGCCGAAAGAGTATCGCTTTCCACCTTGACTTCGCCGCTTGCATTGCGCTGCTGGACGACCGGTCCTTTTCCAACAAACAATCCTGTTAGATCGATCGCTTCGCTGAGCGAACCGCCGCCGTTGTTGCGCAGGTCGACCAGCACACCATCAACCTTGTCTTGCTTCAACTCAGCAATGAGCTTGGCAACGTCGCGGCTGGCACTCCTGTAATTCTTGTCGCCCTTGCGCCGCGCTTCAATGTCTTCGTAAAACGCAGGCAGAGTGATCACTCCAATCTTGCGGGAGGCGTCTCCGTCTTTCACCGAAAGGATCTTCTTCTGGGCGGCCTGCTTGTCGAGACTGATCTTGTCGCGGACTAGAGAGATGACATGGTGCTTGCCGTCGGGGCCAGCATCGACGGGCAGGATATCGAGCCGCACAACCGAACCCTTGTCACCACGGATCATCTGCACGACCTCATCGAGACGCATGCCGATCACTTCCTTGATAGGACCTTCCTTGCCCTGTCCAACGCCAACAATACGGTCGCCCACGGCAAGCTTGCCCGATGACTGTGCCGGACCACCCGCAACCAGTTCACGGATCGTCGTATAGTCGTCTCTTTCCTGGAGCACCGCGCCGATACCGACCAGAGACAGCTTCATTGAAATATCGAATTCGGCTGAAGCCTTGGCACCGAAGTAATCGGTATGCGGATCGACCGACGTCGTATAGGCAGCCATGAATGATTGGAAAGCGTCGTTGCTGTTGTATTTAAACGTGCGCTCGATGGAGTTTTCATAGCGCTTGTCGAGGGTTTTGCGAATCGTCGCATCATCCTTGCCGGCAAGCTTCAAACGCAGCCAGTCGTTCTTGACGCGTTTGCGCCACAGATCATTGCTCTCCTCACTTGATCGCGGCCAGGGCTCCTTGTCGCGCACGATAGAGAAATCTTCCTGCTTGCTGAAATCGAACCCCTGCTTGAGCAGGCTGCGCGCAAAGGTCATGCGCTCGATGATGCGCATCTGGTAGGTGTTGAAGATGGAAAACGGAACAGTCAAATCCTGGCGTTCGATGGCATCATCGATTTCCTTGCTGCCGGTCAGGAACTTGTCGACATCCGCCTGCAGAAAGATGAGCCGATCCGGGTCCAGCGAGTCGATAAACCGGTTCATGATCCGGACCGACAGCGCATCATCCAGAGGAATGGGCCGATAATGAAAACGCGTGAGAAACTCTGCCGTTAGATTGGCGGCTTGCATTTGCTCCGGCGACGGCTTCAAAATGGCCGGAGAACTGACTTCAAGAGCATGCGCTGACGAAATGCCTGCCAAAAAGAGCCAGACCAAGCCAATTTTAATGCGTTTCAAGCTGTGTTCCATTCTCGACATTGAGCGCTTAGTTCCAACCCTTGTTCAGCAATTATGTTTTTTTGGCAACCGTCTGTATGAATTATTCAGTCGAGCGGCACTTGGTACTGGCCCATAAGAGATAGACATTGGCTACCGGAGGGGCCTCTTCATGATCAATGGCCCATCTGAGGCGGGTGCCGTATATCGCATTACCACCCGGATCGTCCGCGACTTAACCGGAGTTCTGTTCGCGCACTCATTCAGCGCCTGCTGTGCGCTGATTGCGAATTCGCGACCCGCTCGTCTAACTGGTTGATACTCGACAGTCACGATGCGTACCAACTCGCCCTCAGCATTATATGTAACCTCGAAAGTTGCGGACGCTCGTTGATAATCAATATTCTCGGGCAACTTCCAGCACTCGGAAGCCATATCGGCAACCAATTGCGCGTCGTTTGCAGCAGCGGGAAAGGCTGCAAACAGCATCAGGATAGTTCCGACGAAGCCAGTTCTGTGCATGTTTCTCCGTCGCGATTTCACGGTTACGATTCCACCCTTATACGTAGTCGTTGAATCGCGAAGCTACCAGTCTGGGGACTGGTTTGTGGTTGTAAAACTTGTATGACCATCAAGCCGGATTTTCCCCGCTTTTTCCCGTTCATCATCAGTTCATGCGCCAGATTTCAGGATGCGAGCTTGAAAGGAGTACGCAGAATGAACCTAGTTAAAGGACTGATCGCCGGTGTTCTCGGTGTCGGGATGCTGATCGGAGCAGGTGCTGCCAATGCCGCGCCGACACTGAACGTCGCAAAACCAGACGTGAGTTCGAATGTCGAACAAGTCCGGGATCATCGGGGACATCATTCACGGAAACATTGGAAGAAACGGCATCACTACAAGCGAAACAACTGGCGCTCGCATCACCGCCATTATCGTGGACCACGCTGGCATTCGCATCGCCATTACAGGCACAACGCCTGGCGCAATCATCACAGACACCACTATTATAGTGGGCCACGCGTGAGGCGGGGTCACTATTAGTAAAAGGGGCGCGTAACTGCGCCCCTTTTGTCATTCTCGCTGAAAATGATCGGGGTTGAACCACGTTCAGCCCCGATTGTTCATTCTTACTTTGCTTCGATAGCCTGCAGACCAGCAAGTGCGCATTCCGCATCAGTTGCACCCGATGGTGCGCCGCCAACGCCAATTCCGCCGACCAGTGCATCCCCGATCTTGATCGGCAACCCACCCGCCTGAATAACGAAGCGAGAATCCATGTCCCGCATGCCATTATTGGCTGGCTTCGACGCGATAAACTCTGCGACTTCACCGGAATCACGGCCCAGAGCAGCCGACGTGAACGCTTTTCCTTCTGCGCTGTTGCCGGTATGCGGACCAGAAAGATCGGCCTTGAGCAGAACCTTGGTCGATCCGTCTCGCGCCACAACTGCAACGCTCACATTATTGCCCTTGGCGACACAGGCATCCAGTGCAGCCTGTGCAGCTTTGGTTGCCAGATCAAGCGGCAGATAGGGCGTGGTGGGAAGAGTCTGAGCGAAAGCGGCAGCCGGGGCCATCGACAAAACGATAATTGCAAGTTTACGGATCATGGTCGTTCCTCAGTTGTGATGAGGAACATTTAGTTCCCGTCAGCAAGCAGTGAAATCCGTAACATTTACGAACTTATCGGTAGTTCTACGGATGTGACTGTCCTTCAAGCCACAAGCGTGTCATTTCCGCTTGCGATGTCGTGCCCAGTTTTGCTCCTATGGCCGCACGGTGGCTATCTATCGTGCGTGGTGACAATTCAAGACCGTCGGCAATTTGCCGGGTAGTGAAGCCTTGTGCAATACGATCAAGCACCTCACGCTCACGCGCTGTCAGCGCGTCCAGCAGTGCCAGCGTTTCGGCTCTCAGAGCCTCGCTCCCCAGCTTGCGTTCAAGCAGTTGCTGAGCCTTCTGGATTGCATCGATCAAATCCTGCTCATCGACCGGCTTGGAAAGATAATCCACCGCGCCATTTCTAAAGGCGCGACGACAGGCTTCGATATCGCCGTGGCCCGAGATGATGATCACCGGCCAGTCAACTTCCTGCCCGGCCAGAAGCTCCTGAAGCTTCAGGCCCGTCATGACAGGCATGCGAATATCGAAAATCATGCATCCGGGTTTCAGTCGCGGCAGCTGCGCCAAAAAAGCGGAAGGATCAGCAAACCCCCTGACCTCGATGTCTATGGTTGACAGAAGAAGGCTGAGCGACTTTCGTACCGCTTCATCATCATCGACAAGATAGACCGGTTGAACCATCGTCTTAACTTCCTGTGCCATCGGCGATTGGGAGCACAACGCGAAACAACGCACCTTGCTCCTGAGGAATATAGGAAATTTCACCACCAAAGCGTTCAACCAGCCGCTGGCTGAGTGCCAGGCCGAGACCGGTCCCTTCAGGGCGATTTGTCGTAAAAGGGGTAAAAAGACGCGGCAACAACTCTGGCGCAACACCGGGGCCGTTATCGGCAATTTCCAGAATAGCGAGCGATCCGTCAGCTTTCAGAGATGCGTTGATCCATCGATCACCATCACTATCATGAAAGGATTCAATTGCATTGCGGAGAAGATTGAACATCACCTGTTCCATTTCCACCGGGTCAAACGCAGCCAACAAAGGTGTCTCGGGTATCGAGAGTTCAACTTTGACGCCTTGTCGTACAGCCTCCGAGGCGAGCAGTGTCTGCACGTTCTGAAGTGAAAGGCGCAGATCAGCATGTTTCGTCTGCCGGCGCTGCGGACGAGACCAATTGCGTAGCCGATCCAGAATGGCGGATGCCCGACGCGCCTGATCCACCATATCGTCCAGCGCTCCGGCCAGCGCCGTCATATTGTTGCGGCTCAACAAGCGGCGCCCCGCCTGAGCCCCCGCCAGAAGGGCCGTCAGGGGCTGCGTCAACTCATGTGCCATGCCGCTTGCCATTTCGCCCATCGTGTTGACGCGTGAGGCGTGTGCCAATCGGGCTTCGAGGCTACTCAGTTCTGCACGACGTTCCGCATGGCGCGTGCGTTGTGTCTGGCGAACGATGACCAATCCACCAAAGAACAGCAGGTTCGTAAGAACGAGGATCGGAATAAGCTGGTCAAACGGCAAAAGATCAGTCCAGCCCATGGCAAGGGCTGTCTGGAAGAGAAGCGGTTGCGTTGCACTGCCCAGTTTCTTGGAAAAATGCGCTTCACCAAATGTGCCCGCGCTACTGAACAAAACCTTCCCATCTGGCATGAGGATACGCTGCGCAACGCCATCCCGGCTCCAGAATGCATCGTCAGAACTGATGAGACTGCTCGCATTGATCGAGAGTGTCAGACCGTCGTGCGGGGTGTCCGTATTCGGGCTGCGTTTTACGATCATGTAATGCCCGGGTCGCGCAGCAGGTGCCAGAAGCTCGGGGACGCCTCGCGATGAACGAGCGGCCACACGTATGGCATCAGCCAGTTCCGGTTCCAGCTTTCTTGTGCCGGTCACCGGCTCAGCCGGGTTCATCGGCACCAGTTGAATTTCATCGATGCGCGGATAGAAACGAGTGATCGTTGCCGCCACTTCGAGGAAAACGTCATCCTGCGAAACATCAGCCGTTCGCGCTTTGGATTGAGCGATCGTTGAAAGCGCCGTCAGATGGGCATCGTGTTGGTCGGCACGTTGGGAAGCCTCACGATGTAACGTAAAGCTGGCAGCTTGAAGTTCGGACAACAGCGCCGCTCGTTGATAAACAGCAAGGCTGCCTATCGCCAGAAGGTTGAACAGCAGACACAAGAGAAATGGAAGCAAGGCAGATCGGATGCTTCCATTGTAGAGGTTCATAAATTGCATCCCGGTATCAGGCTGTGTTCTGGTCTTTATGGCATCTCTGCTATCTATATATACCCGTATTTATCTCCCCGTCCAAACCGCACCATGCACGATACATGCCTGGGCTGTTGAACGGCAGGCTGACATTGCCTTTGCGATCCACCGCAACAAGACCGCCAGAGCCACCGATTTCACCCAGCTCGCGGACAACCGCGCCAGCTGCCTCATTGAGCGATTGCCCTGCCCAGCGCATCCGTGCATTCACTTCGTGACCCACCGCCCAGCGAATGAAATATTCTCCGTGACCTGTGGCGGAAAGCGCTACCGTCTCGTCATCCGCCCAGGTTCCAGCACCGATGACCGGGCTGTCGCCAACGCGTCCCGGTGTCTTGGCGGTCATGCCGCCCGTGGATGTGGCTGCCGCCAGATGACCGAAACGATCCAGTGCAACTGCTCCGACAGTGCCATGTTTGCGGGCAGGATCGCCATCGTCGGCGGCACCACTGCGACGACGTGCCATTTCGTCGTGCAAGGCCTTGCGACGCTGTTCCGTCGAGAACCATTCCGGCGCCATCATTTCCAGACCGGCAGCTTCGCAAAATCGCTTTGCCCCCTCGCCTGCGAAAAATACGTGTTCGGTCTGCTCCATGACTGCACGTGCCGCCAGAACAGGATTGCGTGGCCCGCAAATTCCGGAGATGGCACCGCATGCCCGCGTTGCACCATCCATGATGGCCGCATCCATCTCATGCGTTTCATCCGTCGTGAAAACGGCTCCGTGCCCGGCGTTGAAAAGCGGATTTTCTTCCAGGGCAATCACAGATGCCGTCACGGCATCAAGTGCTTTGCCACCTTTACGCAGAACATCCAGTCCAGCCTGCAGGCATTCCCGCAGGCCGGCATGATAGGCTGCTTCCTTCTCTGGCGTCATATTGGCTTTAAGAATGGTTCCAGCGCCGCCATGCAACGCGATGACAGGTACAAATTCGGGCATCTTCATTAACTCGCTAAAAAAACCGGCGGCCTTGAAGCCGCCAGTGGATACGGTCTTATTTCGGCTTGACGTCCATTGCCAACGTGTCCTCGTCAGAGCGCGGCGTATAGGAAATCTTGTCCTTTTTTACACCCCATGCCGACATGTTCACAGCAAGCGGCAAATCTGGTCTGTCGGTTGAAACAAGCAGATTGGCTTTCTCAAGAAGAGCGCCACGCTTGGCCTCGTCCATTTCACTACCGGCATCCTCAATCAGCTTGTCCATTTCCGGATTGGAATATCCGCGCGTATTGAAAGCGCCCAGTGATTTCGCGGTGTCATTTGTATGCATCAATGACGACAGCATATAGTTGGATTCACCGGTCAGCGTGCCCCAAGACGCCATATAGAGCGAATAATCCCCGCGCGTCTTGGCCGGATTAAATACCGCTGCAGGGACGCCGCTGACATCGACCTGAACATTGATCGAAGCGAGCAACTGGGCAATTGTCGGCCCCAATTCCATCGGCATACGGTCATTGGCATAATTCAATGACACTTTGAAACCATCCGGATAGCCAGCATCGGCCATCAGCTTGACTGCCTTTTCAACGTCGTAAGCAGCCGGAGCAATGTCCTTGTTGTAGCCGAAAATATTCGAGGCCACCATTTGCGTGGGCACCGAGCCCATGCCTTCCAACGCTACTTCCGTGATCGTCTGGCGATCAATAGCCAGGTCGAAAGCTTCACGCACACGCGGATCAAGGAATGGGTTCTTCTCCAGCTTTTTGCCGGTTTTATCCCAGACCATTGGCGATTCTTTGCGGAAGTCGAACTCCAGATAGGGAATATAGACGGATTCATCCTTCACGACGTCCAGCTTGGAATCGGACTCCAAGGCAGCAAGATCTGTCGAAGGAACCTTCGATATCAAATCAACCTGACCGGCCTTCAGCTGGGCAACGCGAGCAGCATCATTGGGAATTTCCTTGCGCACGACGTGATCCCAAGGCTGGGCACCACCCCAGTAACCGTCAAATTTTTCCAGTACCAAGTCCTGCGTGGGAGCCCATTTCACAAATTTATAAGGACCCGTACCAATCGTAGCCTTACCTGAATTGAAACCGTCTGCGGCCGTTTCCTTGGTCGAGTAATCCGCTGCAGCCTTGTGGGAAACAATGAACAGACGTACGAAATCATTGGGCAATGTTGGCGCCGATCCAACCGTCGTCACACGGACGGTCAGCGGATCGATCACTTCCACACCCTTCACCCTGCGAACATAAATGGTCGAAGGATTAGGTCCCGTAACATTTGGAATGCGCTCGATGGAAAACTTCACGTCCTCGGCAGTAAAGTCCGATCCATCGTGGAATTTGACACCTTCACGCAGTTTGAACTCCCACGTCGTGTCATCGACAGGCTTCCAGCTCACAGCGAGTGACGGTTCGACTTCGAGCTTATTGCCCGATTTCAAGAGCGTATCGAAAACATGCTTGGTCGCTTCGGCATTCGCAGACGTTGCCGTAAAGTGCGGGTCCATTGAAGCTGGCCCCGATTTCGTGGCAATCACGAGGTCGGCAGCAATCGCTGACAACGGCATCATCAGTGTCGTTGCCAGTAAGGCGGTGTTGAATATCGAACGAATGGTCATTTTTTCCCCTGTAATTTTCTCATTGGCATGACGAGTAGTAAAATCCATGGCAAGCCGACTTGCCGATTATTGATCCGAGATGTGCTGTTTCAGGTATCTTCGCCTTCGATAGGCTCCAAATCCGCGACGAGCTGCTGCGGCCAACTTTCCGAAGCTACCACCAGCTTGGTCAGGATTTCAGAAAGGTTCAAACGCTCGGCGGGCGACAGGGATTCGAGCATCATGCGTTCGTGATCCATCATCTTCGCCTCGACAGCTTCCACCGCCAAACGCCCTTTTTCAGTCAGTTTTAAAGCAACTCGGCGCTGGTCAATGGGGTCGAGCTCGCGGCTGATCATGCCCAACGTGTCGAGCTTGTTCACGGCACGGCTCAAGGTATTTTTTGGGAAACCGGACGACCGGACAACTTCGGTCAGGGTCAACTCGGCGCTCAGATAGAGCGACCAAAGCACGACAAACTCCGGCCGCAGCAAACCAAGTTGCTGCTGGATCAATCCATAAACAGGATTGTTGAACCGCAACGCCAGATAGTTCAACCGAAATGAAAGCCAGCACGGATTTCGCCAGAGCTTGGGATAGAGCGGATCGCCCTCCGAAAGACTGGAAAGCCCCGGCTCCTCCCGTCCCGCGCGCCCTTCGTAAAGAGCCGTACGCAACAAATCATCCATCGATAAAACCTCAGCGGTTTTTCATTTAGTACTATTTGGAACGATATTTAAAAATTTTGTTGCGTCAACTCTATTTTTTTGTTCCTAATGGAACCGAATTCAAAAAAGCAAATGAATGCAGGGGTGCCATCGCACAACCATCCCTGCGAGGGGTTAGTGCGCTCTGGTTGCCAATCCGGAAAATTGCAGGAGACGAAAATGCGCATTCAGGACATGCATTGGTCGCAGGTCGAAGCACGTGTAAAAGAAGACGACCGTTGCGTCATCCCGATCGGGTCTATTGAACAACATGCCTATTTGAGCTTGGCAACCGATATGATCCTGGCCGAACGCGTCGCCGTAGAGGCGGCCGAGCCGACAGGCGTGCCGGTGTTTCCTTGCCTGCCCTATGGAATGGCATCCGGGTTCGCTGATTTTCCAGGTACGGTTACGCTGACGCTGCGCACCTACATCAATGTGATCGAGGACGTTCTGAACAGTGTCTATCATTCAGGTTTCCGTCGCATTCTGATTGTCAACGGTCATGGCGGCAATTCGCCTATCAACCCTCTCCTGTCGGAATGGATGAACAGTCATCGCGACACTTCGGTCAAGCTCCACGACTGGTGGCGCGCGCCAAAGACCATGGCAAAAGTGCAGGAGATTGACCCTGCTGCCAGCCATGCCAGCTGGATGGAGAACTTTCCATGGACCCGCCTGGAAGGTGCGCCGATCCCGAATTTCCAGAAAGAGCGCATCGACTTTGCCGCATCCGCGCGCGTCGATGCTGGCAGAAAGCGTGAACGTATTGCTGAGGGCAATTATCACGGCGTCTTCCAAAGGCCCGATCGGGACATGATGGAAATCTGGAAAGTCGGTGTCGAAGAAACACGCCACGAGATCGAGCATGACTGGCATTAACGCGCCGGTCAAACCTTCCAAGTCCCTCGCAACCCTTGCCCGAATGCAACCATTGGGGCACTAGCCAGAGAAAAGCCAATGGCCTCATTCATTCTCCGCAGGTCGGGACAGGCGTTCATCGTCCTGGTGGTCATGTCCATTCTTGTGTTCATTGGCGTTTACGTCATCGGCAACCCCATTGACGTACTCATTTCACCGGATGTTACGCAAGAAATCCGCCAGCGGGTTATCGAGGAATACGGCCTCAACCAGCCCCTCTGGAAACAATATGCCGATTTTGTCGCCAAGACTGTCAGTGGCGACTTCGGAAGATCATTCGTCTTCAACATGCCAGTCAGCGAGTTGATTGCCCAGCGATTGCCGGCGACCTTGGAGCTCGCTGTTATCGCCGTTCTGCTTGCCTCTCTTATCGGCATCCCTCTTGGCGTCTATGCCGGTTACAAGCCAGAAGGGTTCGTTTCCAAACTGATCATGGCAGGCTCGATACTTGGCTTTTCCGTACCTACCTTCTGGATCGGATTGATGCTGATTATGGTGTTTGCTGTTCAGCTCGGCATGTTGCCCGCCGGTGGGCGAGGAGAGACTGCCGATATTTTCGGGATTCCCTTTTCGTTTTTGACCCGCGATGGCTGGTCACATCTCTTCCTTCCAGTTCTTAATCTGGCTCTGTTCAAGATGGCGATGATGTGTCGACTGGCAGCAGCAGGCACACGCGAGATAATGACGACCGATACAATTAAATTTGCACGGGCGGCAGGCATTCCTGAACACACGATCCTGCGCCGGCATGTATTGAAGTTGATCTCCATTCCGCTTGTTACGGTGTTTGGTCTGGAACTCGGCTCAACACTTGCCTTCGCTCTTGTCACGGAAACCATTTTCAACTGGCCGGGGCTCGGAAAACTCATCGTAGACTCCATCGCATCGCTCGACCGTCCAGTCATGGTCGCCTATCTGATGATGGTCGCGATCCTCTTCGTCGTCATCAACCTTTGCGTCGATCTGGCTTATGCAGCCCTCGATCCACGACTGCGTCAGAAAGG
The DNA here is from genome assembly GCF_024701725.1 of Ochrobactrum sp. XJ1. NCBI lineage: Bacteria > Pseudomonadati > Pseudomonadota > Alphaproteobacteria > Hyphomicrobiales > Brucellaceae > Ochrobactrum > Ochrobactrum sp. XJ1. The sequence goes on along the minus strand of NZ_VDGD01000001.1, from coordinate 38,374 downwards.
TCGCTGAGATGGCCGAAACGGTATCAACTCAAAGCTCCGCTCCAATAAGCAGCACGTCTCCTGTGAAGGAGTTTTGGCGGGCCTTTTCCAAGAACAAGGTCGCGGTTATCGCATTCGCTGTGGTTGTCATCATTGCTCTGCTGGCAATATTCGCGCCATGGATCACGCCACAAGACCCCTACGACCTCAAATCTCTCGTGCTGCGTGATGCGCGCCGGCCGCCCGGCTATGTCGGTGCCCAGGGCATGTATTATCTGCTCGGCTCGGACAGTCAGGGACGCGACCTGCTGTCAGCCATTATATATGGTCTGCGCATATCACTCGAAATGGGACTGATTGCAGGGGCCATAGCCTTCAGCCTCGGCGCGATTGTCGGTTGTTTCGCGGCCTATCTTGGCGGGCGAACAGAAACTTTCATAATGCGCCTTGTGGATGTGCAATTGTCATTTCCGGCCATCCTGCTGGCCTTCGTGGTTGCCGCCGTGCTCGGTCAGGGAAAGTGGCAGCTCATTCTGGCACTTGTCTTCGCGCAATATGCCTATTTCGTGCGCACGGCACATGGTGCGGCGGCGGCGGAACGGCAAAAGGATTACGTGCAGGCAGCCCTTTCCGTGCCGATGAGTGGCTGGCACGTCGTGACACGGCATATCCTGCCCAACTCCCTGCCACCGCTCATCGTCGTGGCAACTGTGCAAGTTGCTTCAGCCATTTCGCTGGAAGCCACGCTTTCATTTCTTGGTGTCGGCCTGCCGCCAACAGAGCCCTCCCTTGGAATGTTGATTGCCAATGGCTTCCAGTATCTTCTGTCGGGCCGCTACTGGATTTCCATCTATCCGGGCGTTGCGCTGATTGTTCTGATCATGGCCATCAATCTCATGGGCGATCAGATCAGAGACATACTCAATCCGAGGCTGCGCAAATGACAGCTCTGCTACAAGTCGACAATCTCTCCACTTATTTTGAAACTGACCGCGGTACGGTGAAATCCGTCGATGGCATCTCATTTGAAATCGGGAAAGGCGAAATACTTGGCCTTGTCGGAGAATCTGGTTCAGGAAAATCGATCACCGGCTTCTCTCTGATTGGCCTGATCGATAAGCCCGGCAGAATTCAACCCGGAAGTTCAATTCGATTTGAAGGCCGGGAGCTGGTCGGATTGCCGGAAAACCAATTGCGCAGCATTCGCGGTCGGGAAGTCTCTATGGTCTTTCAGGACCCCATGATGACCCTAAACCCGGTCCTCAAGGTCATCGACCAGATCGCAATGGCTATCCGCGCTCACGAAAAGGCTTCGGATGCCGAAGTTCGCCGCAGAGCAATCGAAGCTTTGGCGCGGGTGCGCATTGTCGAGCCGGAAAAGAAGGTCGACCAGTATCCACATCAGTTTTCAGGTGGCATGCGCCAACGCGTGGCGATTGCTATTGCGCTGCTTCACAAGCCCAAACTGGTAATCGCGGACGAACCCACAACCGCGCTCGATGTGTCGGTTCAAGCGGAAATCCTCAAAGAAGTGAAAGCGCTCGTCTCTGAATTGGGCATCTCGATGATCTGGATCAGCCATGATCTCGCGACCGTTGCTTCAATCTCACAGAGAATAGCCGTCATGCGGCTTGGCAAGATTGTCGAGATGGGGAGCGTTGCCGAAGTACTCGGTTCTCCCAAGCACTCCTACACTCAAGGCCTGCTTGATGCCCTGCCGTCACGAAAACAGCCAGGGGAGCTTCTAACCTCAAGCGCCACCGAGAACGCTGGCGAATATTCAATTATAGAGACGCAGAAGAATAAATCTCTCGCCCCAAGCCCGAACTTCGTCAGCGCCGATGACGTTACGATGATCTTCCAAAAGCCGGTAGGCTCGCTTGGCCGTTTTGCCCAACGGCTCGGCCTCGCCAAACCAGCTCATGCCGTCCATGCCGTTCAGTCCGCAACTCTTACGATTGCACGCGGCGAAGTGCTGGGGCTGGTCGGCGAATCCGGCTCGGGGAAATCAACGCTTGGCCGCATCATCTGCGGCATCTCCACGCCAACTTCGGGTAATGTTCTGGTTGACGCTCGCAAGGTGCGGGAAAAAGACCGCAAGATTGGCACTTCCGTTCAAATGATCTTTCAGGACCCCTTTGCATCGCTTGATCCACGCCGCACAATATTTCAGTCCGTCGCGGAAGGGCCGATCGCACACGGGCTTTGCACCAAGAAAGACGCGCGCGAATATGTCAATCGCTGGCTGAAATCAGTGGCATTCGATCCGGCGCTGGCAGACCGTTATCCTCACCAATTCTCCGGCGGACAGCGACAGCGCATTGCTATTGCGCGGGCGCTGGCAATGCAACCGGAGCTCATCGTTTGCGACGAGCCAGTGGCTTCGCTCGACGTTTCCATTCAGGCACAGGTTATCAATCTCCTGTTGCAACTGAGGAAAAGCCTTGATCTGACATTGCTTTTTATCAGCCATGACCTGTCTGTCGTTCGCCATCTGTGCGACCGCGTTGTTGTCATGCATCACGGCAAGATTGTCGAAGAAGGTACCGTTTCTCAAATATTCACTCAGCCGAAACAGCCATATACGCGCATGCTGCTTGACGCGGTGCCCAAGCTGGCCTGGTGAAAGGGCCTATCGAACAGGTTTAAAGGCTTCACTCACCCCGTCTCAGAGTATAGGGCAGAATAAACAGATACAGCCCGGTTGCGAGTAATATAAACAGCGGTAGAAGCGGAGAATAAACGATCCACACCGGAGGCTGCCCGAACGCCATAGTGACGAAATTCGCAATCACGGTAAGCGTGAATATGATCGACAACCAGCGGTGAATTTGGCGTATGGATTTATTCAAGACCATATGTGCTTCTCCTTATGGAGTTCGCCAACCACATTGGCTGAACTCCAGCTCCTTCCAGCTCATTATGTTTTGCGGCACTCTCTCTAGGAGCAGGTTCAGTCCAAATCAGCGGCGACGGCATCGAGCTTTTCAAGGAAATTTCGCCATCCATGATGTGCACCGTGAAAGGCCTGTTTCTGACCCGGCATAAAGCCCGACTGTTCCATCCGCAGATGTGTCCCGGTGGCGGTCGGTATCAAAGTCAATGTTACGATACTTCTGAGATTGTATGCTTCGTCCTCATGGGTGTGGTTCCAGGTGTAGGATAGCCGCCTGTTCGGCTCGACCACCAGAACCTCACAATCCAGCACCCCGCCCCACTCACCTTTGAGCTTGAAACAATGGCCTACGGTCGGAGCGAAATCATTATTCATCAGCCATTCCGCGATGAGGTGAGGCTCCGTCAATGCGCGCCAGAGCTTTTCAGGCCGATGAGGCATTTCACGCTCAACAATTACCGTTCGCACATCATCAGATATCTCGGTCATTGATCCATCCTCTTCAACAGGTCTTCAAGGGCATCGAACTTCTGCTCCCAGAAACCGTTCAACTCTTTCGCCCAATCGATCAGTGGAATTAGTGCCGTGTATTCGGCCCTGTAGTGGCTTTGGCGCCCCTCGTGACGATCACTGACGAGGCCTGCCCTCTTGAGAGCGGCAAGATGCTTTGAGACGACCGGCTGGGACACACTCGTTCCTGCGGTCAAAACCGTAACCGTCTTCTCGCCCTCTCGGCAAAGTCGTTCAAATATCGACCGTCGGGTCGGATCGGATAAAGCTTTGAAAACTTCGTCTCGCATAGTCATCGCTCAATTCATACCCAATTGGTTATGCGTTGATACATAGCCGAATGGCTATACATCAGTCAAGTGCCTTTCGACGAACTGTCCGTAACGACGTGACACACTGACTGACCTGAGAGCCGTCCGATGCAAATAAAATAAGGATGGACAGGCGGAACATGCCGCCTCCGTTATCAGAACCGCTTCTTGAAATTGACCAGGAAACCGTGTTCGCGGTCCCCGTCTGCAGCTATCAGACCACGATATTCAAGCCGTGCTGCTTGTCCCTTTGTCGCCAATATCGCTATCATCACGACCACAGCCGAAGCTGCCCCGACAGTCAGTTCTCTGGCAAGATGATAACCCATGCTAGCGCTGACGCCGGTGGTCGTGAACCTGACGTGCTTGCCATTATCATGCTCACCCACATTGATCGCACCACACCGGTCCGCAGAGTGAGAAGATTGCACCGGAACCAATCACTTTGCCAGAATTCATCGTGACCTTCACCAAGACGACAAATGAGCGGTTGAGCATCATGCGCTCATACACCTGTTCCGGTCTTTCGCCGCTTCAAAAGTGGGAGTGTTGCAGGATGACTACAAACCGACAAACATGACTCTTTTAATCATGTAATTTCTTGCCAGCACTAATACATGAATATATCACTCATGATTGTCAAAATCATGTTGGGAATATTCTATATGCGCTCCGATTGCATGCCTCTTCGCCGTACAATTCTGGCTGGTACATCCCTGATTGCTCTTGCCGCCACGGCAATAGCGCAGGACCAGACCACTGCCTCTCCAACGGAGAATGGTGCAATCGTTCTCGACAAGATTGTGATCGACGGCGGCAGCGGCGGCGTGATCGATGCGGACGGTTATGTGGCGCGCAGCAGTGCGACCGGCGCCAAGATCGACACGCCATTTGTGCAGACCCCGCAGTCCATTTCGTCCGTCACCCAACAGCAGCTTGAAGATCGCAATCCGCAGACCTTGCTCGACGCCATTGCCTATACGCCCAGTGCACGCGTTGGCGGCTTTGGTTTCGATCCGCGGTTCGACTCCTTCACCGTGCGTGGCTTCGACGTCACCTATACCGGTGTCTTTCGTGACAATCTGCGCCAGCCCGGAGCAAGCTCGGCGCTGTTCAAGACTGAACCCTATGGCCTGGAAGGCGTTTCCATTCTGCGCGGCCCATCGTCAGCCCTTTACGGCGCTTCCGGTGCCGGTGGCCTGTTCAACCTGATCAGCAAGCGCCCGACCGAAACCCCGCTTCACGAAGTACAGGTCCAGTACGGTACCAATAATCGTTATCAGACCCAGTTCGACCTCTCCGGCCCGGTCAAGGAAGGCGACCCACTTTACTACCGCCTGACAGGGCTTTGGCGCAACGCCGATACCGAACAACCCTCGGTTCCCGACGACCGTATTTACATTGCACCGGCATTTACGTGGAAGCCCGACGAAGACACGCGCCTGACAATCCTCAGCGAGTTCTCCCGCATCAAAACCGGCGGCACTGCCGCTTATTATTACGATGCCGTAACGGGCAAGGTATCCGACATTTTTGCAGGCAACACTGCCTTCAATGACTCAGTACAAACGCAGGGGCGTGTCGGTTATGAATTTGAAACCCGCCTCAACGACACGTTCGTGTTCCGCCAGAATGCTCGCCTTGCATCGACCAAGATCGGAGCCGACTGGGCCTTTGCCTATCAGGCCAATGAAATCGATCCGTTACTGCTCGACAGCAGCGCAGGCACTTTTGAGGAGCGGCTGACCAGTTTCACAATCGATAATCAACTGGAAGCAAGCTTCGATACCGGCAATTTCGAGCACACGCTTTTGGCCGGCGTAGACCTGACAAAGCTGCAATGGAAGGGATTAAACGGGTATGGCTATACGCCACCGCTGGATACCAGACATCCGTCCATGGGGCGCCCTGTAGCGCCAATCGATTTCCAGACAAAAGACGTTCAGGACCAGCTCATGGCTGGCATCTATCTGCAGGATCAGATCCGCTATGATGCCTGGACCATAACCCTCGGCGGTCGTCAGGACTGGGTCACCACCGACACGAAGAACACCGATCTGGCAACCAGCACGTCCAGCGATTTTGATCAGAGCGACAAGGCCTTCACATGGCGCGCCGGGCTGACTTACGAAACACCTTGGGGCATCACGCCATATGCCAGCTATTCGACAGCCTTTTCGCCCAATGCCGGTGTAAACCGGGCAACAGGCAATCCGTTCGAGCCAACGGAAAGCGAACAGCAGGAAGTCGGGATCAAGTATCAGCTGCCCAACAGCAACACCCTGATAACGGCCGCCCTGTTCAACATCAATCAGGACAACGGTCTCTATTACGAAGTGGTCGAATTGGATGCTGGCCCGGCCAACATTCAGGTACAGCGCGGGAAACTGCGTTCGCGCGGTCTGGAACTGGAAGCCAGCACCAGTCTCGACAACGGCCTCTCCCTCATTGCGTCCTATAGCTACATGCAGACCAGCATCAAGGACGGCCCGGACGGAACAGTGGGCAACGAAATCTCATCTGTACCGACCCACATGGCGTCAGCCTGGGCTCACTATAAGTTGCCTGAGAACAGCTTCCTTTACGGGCTGGGTGTCGGCGCAGGTGTCCGTTTTGTCGGCTCAAGTTACGGCAATGACGAAAATACTATGAAAAACAGCTCGCGTGCCTTTGTCGATGCAGCAATTGATTTCGATTTTGGCGCGATCAAGAAGGACTATGAAGGTGTCAAACTGCAGGTCAACGCCACCAACCTGTTCGACACCAGCAAGCCGGTCTGCTCCGCAGGTTTCTGTTATCGTGATCAGGGCCGCACTGTTGTCGGCAGCCTGAAATATTCATGGTAAGCGCCGATACCAGAAATGAAGCACTGCAAGCTCTCAGGCCCCAAGGCCTGAGAGCACTGTTCCATGGTGACAATGCATGGTGTGCCGATAGTATGATGCTGTCCTGCGAAATGACTGACAGCATGCCTCTGTCGGAATTTCTGTACGGCCCTCTCCTGACGAAAACCCTGCATCAATGCGCAGCCGCCTATCCTGATGTCGACCTGCGGGCGGTTTCTTCGTTCTGGTCGCTCTATTATTTTTCGCTTCTGGTCATTCCCTATATCTGCGCCCGACAAAGTGGAGTGGCCCTTCCGGTCGAGCTCGAGAATATGACCATTGCCATCAATGATCAGGGCTTGCCACGTTCCTTTGGCTTGCCCCACGAAGGGCAAGCTTGTGACGCGCCGGATGTGATGACGGTTATCAGCCATGTCGCAAAAAGCCATCTGAACACTGTCGTTCAAGTCCTGAAAGACCGCACCGGCATCTCACCGAAGCTCGCCTGGAATAATGCAGCGGTCTATATCGACTACGCCGTCAACAGCGCAGCTGAAAACCATTGTCGTGATGGCTGGCCATGTCGCCCGCTTTTTGAAACGCAGATTTTTGACGATGGAACGCGCAACCCGTTTTTTGGGTGTCTGCGTCAAGAAACAGATCATGGCGCCAATTTGTGCCGGCGCAAGATTTGCTGCCTGCGCTATAAACTGCCGGGCGTTGCCGGATGCGGTGAATTATGCGCGCTCCCCGAACTTAGAAAGCAATGAAATGATCCGTCTTGTTGTGTGTCTGACTGTAATCTGGCTGGCCCTCGGTAAAAGCGCTGTTGCAGAGGTAACCTATCCCATTCACGTCAAGGATGCGCTTGACCGGGAAGTCACCATTACCGCCCAACCAAAATCCATATTGCTTGGCAGCGGATTCAATCTGATTGCGTTGTCGCTCGTCCATCCAGATCCCGTCAGTGTGCTGGCCGGTTGGGCCGGTGACCTCAAGGGGGACAATCCGGAAATCTATGCCGGCTTCAAACAGCGCTTCCCGGAAATTGAAAAACTGCCGATCATTGGCGACGGCATTACAGTTTCGGTCGAGAAAATCGTTTCTGTAAAAGCCGATCTGGTCATTCTTTCAGACTGGCAGATGCGCAATGATGAAGGCGTGCAGGCGATCGCCTATCTCGAGAAAATGGGCATACCGGTGCTCGTGGTCGACTTCGGCAATCATGCACTCGAAAATACTTCGAAAAACATGCGCCTGCTGGGCAAGGTACTCAACCGCGAGGAGCAGGCTAACGCTTTTGCCGACTTCTACGACGAGCGCATTGCCCGCATTCGTGATCGAGTGGCGAAGAGCGATGCCGGACCGACTGTATTGCTGGAAGCCTTTCCCAATGCCGATCAATGCTGCTACGCTTACGGGCGAACCAGTATGGGCGAGTTCATCACATTGACCGGCAGCCGAAATATTGCTGCAGATGGACCAGCACAGGGAGGGGTGATCAGCAGCGAATTTATCGTTGCCGCCGACCCGCAAGTTTACATCGCCACCTCATCCCCAGGCGGGAAGTATAGCGGTTTTTCGGTTGGGCCGGGCGTAAGCGAACAGGAAGCGCGCGACACACTTTCAAATGCCCTGAAAAATCCTTTCCGCGCTGGTTTGAAGGCCGTGAACGACAAGCGCGTGTATGGATTGTGGAACTTTTTCAATGCTGTTCCCTTGAATGTTCTGGCAGCAGAAGCCTTCGCCGTCTGGTTGCGACCGGAACTGTTCGCGGATATCAGCCCCGAAGCGACACTGGCGGAAATTAACCAGCGTTTCGCGGCTGTCCCGTTTGAAGGTTCATACTGGATCAGCCTGAAACCCTGACCCCGCATTTTTCTGGCGTATACTGCTATCGCAGGCCGCCAGAAGTCTGAGTGTGGGCGTCCGCAGCCAGACCCGGCCAGTAATAACCATTGCTGGTCGGACGTGGACCGAAAATGGCCTGCCCGACCCGCACCACGGTTGCCCCCTCCTCGATTGCAACCTCGAAATCGCCAGACATGCCCATGGAAAGTCCGTTCATATGCGGATGCACATCAACAACACGATCCCGCAGACCACGAAGCAGGCGAAAGCAGGCGCGCACGCGCGCTGTGTCGGAGCTGAAAATTGCGAGCGTCATCAGCCCACGTGGTTTGAGGCGGGGAAACTCTGAGAGGCGCGCCACGAACGACATGAGATCGTCCGGATGCAGCCCATATTTGCTTTCCTCGTCCGAAGTATTGACCTGAACGTAAACATCAAGATCACGATCTTCCGCGTCCAGTCTGCGATTCAGTTCTTCCGCCAGATGGAAACTATCCAGCGCATGGAATTCCCATGCAAGACGAACAAGATATTTGACCTTGTTTGTCTGCAGATGGCCGACAATGCTCCAACGGATTGGCAAATCGTTCAGGGCCGTTTGTTTGTCGCGCGCTTCCTGAAGTTTATTTTCTCCGAAATCGAGAATTCCGGCCGCATAAGCGTGCCGCAGGATGCGAGCCGGGACTGTTTTTGTGATCGAGAGAAGACGCACATCGTTCGGGTCGCGTCCGCTGCGATGACAAGCCGCGGCGATCCGCGCGCGAACCTCTTTGAAATTGCTCGCGAAAACAGAAGTCGGATCAGCACCGAAACGCGCTATCTCGTCTTTGATTGCCTGCTCCTCAACCGGCTGCGGCTCGACAGATAGTTGCATCGCCAATCTCCCTTCAAGCGCCGATACAAATGCTTGCCGCTGCGCGGATACGACATGGCAACCATCCCGCCAGCTTGTATCACGGAGGTGGTCTGGTTCTCCCATCCACTTCCAGCGCAAAGATCAGACCAATTTCCAAGTCATCCGGTCATGACGATCATTCAACTGCTGACCATTCGAGCACCTATGGCTTCTTGAACGCGCGAAAGGCCGTCGCCAGCTTTTTAACTGCGGCCCCGATTTCTGTCGGCGTATAGGCTGCAAACCCCATCAGAAAACCGGCCTTTCCGTCACCGGCAGCGTAAAGCCCGGACAGGCCGAGGAGCTCGATACCGACACGTTGGGCTGCAGCGACGGCATTGCGCTCCGATAAATCACCGGTGAGCAGACAAGACATCTGTAACCCTCCGGCAGGTACATGCGGCTCGACGAAATCCGCCAGATATCGCTCGATCAGCCTGGCCAGTACATCGCGCCGTTCAGCATAGATGCCGCGCATGGCCCGGACATGCGCGCCGAAATGTCCACCTTCCATAAACCGGGCAAGCGTCAACTGCGCCATCGGTGCGGAATGCCCATCAAGCAGGGTGCGCGCAACGGTCATCGGTTTGACCAGTTGCGGCGGCAATACCATGTAGCCGATACGCAGGCCCGGAAAGAGTGATTTGGTGAAAGTGCCGATATAGATTGTCCGCTCATGCCGGTCGAGGCCTTGTACGCAGGCGGTCGGTTTGCCAGCGTAATGAAACTCGCTGTCATAATCGTCTTCGATAATCCATGTCTGCTGGCGGGCGGCCCATTCGATCAGCGCCAGTCGACGATCCAGCGACAGGGTCGCGCCGGTTGGAAACTGGTGCGAGGGTGTGAGAAACACGGCCTTGGCCTTGAGCGTTTCGCCAACCATCCGCTCGATCACAATGCCTTGGTCGTCCACATTGACCGGAATGGATTCAAGGCCTGCAGCATCGAACGCCTTGCGTGCACCGTAATAAGCCGGGTCTTCGATGAAGATGCGGTCACCGGGGTCGAACAGCATGTTGGCACATAAAGTCAGCGCCTGTTGCGAGCTGGTGAGGATCAGCACCCTGTCAGGTGTCGCGCGTCCTCCGCGTTCCAGGTTCATGTACTCGGCAACAGCGCGTCGCAATGGCTCTGTCCCCTGCGGATGACCATGCAGCAGCGCTTGCGTGCCGGCTTCCTTCAAAACCTGCCGTTCCAGACGTTCCCAAAGCTGAAGCGGAAAATTTCGTGTTTCCGGAACACCGTGAGCGAAAGGTCGTGGCGCCAGCAGCTCGCGTACACCACCGCTTCGGAACATGGCTGCTCCGCGTTTGCTCAGATTGGGCGCCTGATTGCGCAATAGCGCTTCGCGCTGGGAAACGCTGTGTCCGGGTGTGAATTCCGTTATCTGCGCCACGAAACTTCCACTGCCCACCCGGCGGTCGATAAAGCCCTCTGCATGCAGCTGCGCATAAGCCGCTTCGATCGTGTCTCGGGAGACACCCAGCGATTTGGCGAGGCTGCGCGAAGCCGGAAGCGGCTTTCCCGGCCCCAGCGCACCATCGATGATCAATTGCCGGATCGACCGCTGAATACGCGCATGGAGCGGCATTGCCGCATGGGCGGGGTGGGCAATCCAAGCCTTGACGGATTCAAGTTGCGAATGCCTGAACAAATGGACTGGTCCTTTTGTCAAAAATGGATGGGCATATCAGGCCATTAAACAGCTAACTGTCAATCAATCTTTTCAGCCCGACTTGCAGGCCATGTGCCCAATTCCCAGAAGGTTTTTGAGGATGATACCATCCCGTGCTTCAACGTCATCGATCCGCTTGAGCGACCTTGCCCATCCTATCGTGGCGGGCCTAATCTCCGTCATTGTCAATTATGGCGGCACATTCATTCTTGTTTTTCAGGCCGCAAAGGTTGCGGGATTGAGCCCGGAACTGACTGCCTCCTGGGTTTGGTCGGTTTCGATTGGCGTCGGGCTTACCGGCCTTTATCTCAGCTGGCGCTACCGCGAGCCGATCATCACCGCCTGGTCGACGCCAGCTGCTGCCTTTCTTGTAACGGCACTTGCCACCACATCCTACGCCGAGGCAATCGGCGCTTTCATGATTTCGGCTCTCGCATTTGTCATCCTCGGCGTGTCGGGCTATTTCGAGAAAGTCATCCGGCTGATACCACCAAGCATAGCTTCAGGGCTTCTGGCCGGCATTCTGTTGCAATTCGGAATAGGGGCCTTCGGCGGCACCACCACCGACCCGTTGCTGGTTGGACTGCTGATTGTTGCCTATGTGGTTTTGAAACGGCTGTCCGCCCGCTACGCCGTAGTCGGCATTCTCGTGCTCGGACTGGCCTTCCTGCTTCTGCAAAACAGGGTCGACCTGTCTGGACTGCGACTGGAGTTTGCAACTCCAGTCTTCACCATGCCTGCATTCTCTCTCAATGCCCTGCTGTCCGTCGCGCTGCCATTGTTCCTCATCACACTGACGGGACAGTATATGCCGGGGATGCTGGTTCTGCGTAATGATGGTTTCAAGACCAGCGCCAATCCAATCGTTACCGCAACAGGTCTCGGCTCGCTCATCATGGCGCCATTCGGATCGCATGCCTTCAACATTGCGGCAATCACGGCAGCAATCGCGACCGGGCCTGAAGCACACGAAAATCCATCCAAGCGCTGGATCGCCGGTATTGCAGCGGGCGTGTTCTACATTCTCGTCGGCATATTCGGTGTGACGCTCGCAGCTGTCTTCATGGCCTTTCCCGCAAGCTTTATCACAACGCTCGCAGGTCTGGCCCTGTTGGGCACGATAGGCAGCAGTCTGGCTGGAGCCATGTCAGACCCCACGCATCGCGAGGCAGCATTGATTACCTTTCTCGCATCCGCCGCAAACATCAATCTCTTCGGCATCGGCGGTGCTTTCTGGGGACTGATAATCGGACTGGTTGCCTATATCGTTCTCAACGGTCGTCTGCCGCGTCGTGAACGGACCGAATTGAGCGTGAGCGAAGGAGCTGCAAAATGACTGCCAAAAGCACTGGAATGACCACTTCCATCATTTCAATCCAGAGCCAGGTTGTGCACGGGCATGTCGGCAACAGCGCTGCGGTTCTGCCCATGCAGGCCCATGGGTTGAATGTCGCTGCAGTCCCGACGACCTTGCTGTCCAACAATCCGCATTTCGAAACCATGCGCGGGCGGGTTCTCGAATCCGAACTGGTCGGCGATCTTCTGCGCGGCGTCGAAGAGCGCGGATTGATTGAAACAAGCCACTATATTGTTTCCGGCTATCTCGGCTCTCAGGCAAACGGGAATGTGGTCGCCGCGTTCGTCGAACGCGCCCGCCAGATCAATCCCGACATAAAATACATTTGCGATCCGGTCATGGGCGATATGAACCTCGGGATCTTCGTTGCCGATCAGGTGGTGGAATGTATCGTTGAACGGCTTGTTCCGCTAGCCGATCTGTTGACACCCAACCAGTTCGAATTGGGTCTTATCGCACAGACAGATGTAACCTCCTGGGCTGCACTTGAAACCGCGGCGGGGCGTGTGCAGGCACTTCACGGCGCGCAGCTGGTTGTGACCAGTTGCGAACTTGCCGACACTCCTGAAGGCTTGCTGGAAAACATCGTCTTCGACCACGAGACCCGCACGCGACTGATATCGCCGCGCCTGCCGATCGTACCTGTGGGGACTGGTGACCTTTTCACCGGCCTTCTGACCACCAAGCTTACGCGGGGGAATACATTGATCGAGGCAGCCCGCAGCGCCGCTGCAACTGTGCTTGAAGTACTCAGGCGTACCATGGAGGCGGGTGAACGTGACATGCAGCTTGCCAGTGTCATCGATGCGCTCATTCCGAGCGAGAATGCTCAAGAATGAAATTCCAGACGATGCTTGTCAGATGAAATAATAGCTCAGCGCGATGAATCTGCCGGCTGTTCAACTGTTGCCCCGTAGTGCAGTCGGGATTTGCCGTGCAGTGTATCCCTATAAAGGAAACGGAAGAAGAAGGCGTCGCCCGTTCCGCGCAGAAGTCTGGCGAATATCGCGACCAGAACAATGGAGAAAATCAATCGACCGAACAGGACGACATAGATATCCGCGCCAAGAGCCACCACGATCAGCGTATCTTCGATCAGGCTGTGGCACAGCCCCATGAAACTCGACGCGAGAAAGACGTCCCGAGGCTGAATGTGTCCGCGCTGTGCTTCACGGATGATGAGACCTCCACCATAGGACAGTCCCAGCACCAGCCCGACCACGGTCAATGGAGCGGCATTTTTCGATATGCCGAGCAAGCGCAACAAGGGTGAAAGAAGCAGGTTGAGGAAGCGTGTCACATCCAGCGCGTCCATTGTTCTCAGCACGGCCACCAGACCGAGCAGGACGATAAATATCCAGACCAGCGTGGAGGCCGTATCGGCGACGAAGCTGCTCCAGCTTGAATCGTAATGGCCCGGCACCCAGCTCGGCGCAGCCGGTTCTGCCAGCCAGCCGGTATGACTGGAAATCAGGTTGATCCCCCATGCGAAAGCAAGTCCGCCAACAAGCCGTATCAGCGTCGAGACGATCAGGCGCGGGCCAGCCTTTTGTACGATACGCTGTTCGATGGGAAGAGCATGAGCGAAGAGGAAAAGCGAACCGAGGATCGTCACCTGAGCTGTGGTGAGCGTGTCGACCGGCAAGACGGCGAACATCACCACTGCCCCGCTCCACACGCCAACCAGCAGGTTCATAGCCCAAACAAAACCGGCTTCAGGCGGCAGCCCCACGAACTGCATGACGGGAGCGAAAGCAGGAGAAATGGCTTTGATCAAGCCCATCTCGATCGCCAGCTGCGTCAGCACCATCACCGGCAGCATGATCTTGACGAGCGTCCAGTAGACGCCGATCGCCTCGCGCAGGATAACCATGCCGAATGCTGCCAGTCGCTTTGCCAATCCAGTGGCCATCCCGTCCCCTCCGCTTTTGTCCGGAGCGTGCGACAGATCAGGGTCGATGCTTTCGGCTTTGGCGAGCAGAAAATCAGCCCACGCACGCCGATGCAAGCCATATTGCTTATGTTTCACGCGATTTATCGGGATTAGCGAAAGTCCACGACGATGCCGGTTGCGATAATCAGCAGAACCGTTGCGGCAATGACGGTGTAGACGTAATCACGCTCGCGCAGAAAAAGATACATCGTCAGCGCGACCCGGATGATCGGCAGGAGAATGAATACCGCAATACCAGCCTTCACGATGTCATAGCCGTTCAGTGCAAGCGACGGCGGTTCAATAGAAGTCATAACGACTCCGACCGCGATCAAGGCAGAAGCGAACCATGTGCCATACCAAAGAAGCGCTGCAATGATTTTGTCCCGTCGTCCGGCGTCTGCGGTAACTTTCATTCTAAGCCTCCAGAGATCTCTATACCGAAAGCGCTCAGAAGCATCTGGACCGCGAGAACAAGGAGAACCACGACAAAGAAGATGCGCAGTTTTTCCGCCGGAAGGCTCATCAGCAGGCGGGCGCCGACCAGCGCACCGATGACCGAACCAAGCGCAATCGGCCCCGTGATCCCGATATCGATGTCACCGCGAACAAAATAGGCGCTTGCGCTTGCAGCAGCCGTCACGCCGATCATGAAATTGGAGGTGGCGGACGAGACCTTGATAGGAAGTTTCAAGGCGGTGTCCATCGCCGGGATTTTCAAAACGCCCGAGCCTATCCCCAGAAGGGCCGAGACCAGTCCTGCCCCATACATCAGCGCCATGCCCAGCGGAACATGGCCGACGCGATAGTGCACCTCCTGCCCGGATATGTGATCGGGAAAGCTGGAATGCAGTCGCAGGCTTGTTGCGAGGCTCTTCGCATCCGGCATCGCTGAGCCGATTTCGTCGCGCCGCCGTACCAGCATCTGCTTTGCAGAAAGCACCAGAATGGCTGCGAACAAACCATATAGAACCGAAGTCGAAACGATTCCGATCAGAAGCACGCCGGTCAGCGCACCAAGCGTGGTTGCCGTCTCAAGAACGACCGCGAGCCGGACATTGGTCAGCCGTCGCTTCAAAAGCGGAGCCGCGCTGCCGCAAGAGCAGGCGATGACCGAAACAATGCTCGCCCCGATAGCGACGTGAATATCCACGTCGAAAAACAGCGTAAGCGCCGGCACGATGAAGATGCCGCTTGCCATGCCCAGCACGCCACCGAGCGCGCTTGCCCCGAAAGCCGCTATGAACAGCCATAAAGCCAACATTTCACCCCCCGGCTATCTTTGGCCGCGCGGTCGCCGGGCCAGGCGAGTGACAAAGCTGATGAGATCACCGCGATAGTGAAGCTTTTCGTAGTCGATTGCCCGATGCCCCTCGGTGTAGGACGTGCGCTCGATCAGGAAGACAGCGCTGCCCGGCTCGACTGCGAGGGCCTCCGCAACATCTGGCGAAGCAGTGATAGCCTCCAGCCGATACTCCGCCTCGACAAGCGGCAGATCATATTTGTCTTCCAGCAGTGTGAAGATCGGCTCGACGTCCAGATCGTGCGTAACAATCTTCTCACCGATTTCACGTGACAGATATGTTTCATCCAGAGACATGGCGACGCCGTCGGCAAGCCGAACGCGCCGGATCCGCATCACCAGAGCTCCGGACGGCAGAGCGAGCTGACGCGCAACGTCTGCATCGGCTGGCACTATCTCCGTGTCAAGCAATCGTGCCGTCGGCGCGCGGCCAAGCGCCTGCATGTCTTCGACGAAACCGGTCAGCTCCGTCAATTCCTGCGTGACTTTGGGCTGGGCAACGAAGGTTCCCTTGCCGCGACGAATTTCGACAAGGCCACGCGCGACCAGATTCTCGATGGCCTTGCGAACGGTCGTCCGGCTGACTCCGAAACGTTCGATCAGGCGATCTTCTGGAGGAAGCTGACTGCCAGCAGGCAGAGCACCGGCTGAAATATCGTCCGCCAGCGATGTTTCCACCTTGGCATAGAGCGGAGCATGATCTTCTGCGATTTTCATCAGAAGATAGTGACATCATGATGTCATGATGTCAATGAAACTCACCCGGCTGAGTGAACCTTTTCATTAGTTGTTTGTTAACCATGCTGGAGGACATCGCCATGCAGTTGATTTTTTGGATTGAGTTAACAGCGATCCTGGCCGTCAGCGCTGTTGTCTTCGGCATTACCTGGATCGAGATCCACAGAAAATGACGCGCTTGTTACTTGCCGATCAGATTTGGCTCTGGTCAGGCGTCATTTTTTCAACGGTCGTAGGCCTTTATCTGCTGTGGAGATTGCCCCATTGATTTCAGTGGGCGCTCCCTGTTACCGCGCAGTATGCTTCAGATAATCCCTTTCAGGCGCAGAAGCCCGAAGGCGGCAATAGTACTCGCATCTTTGATATCGCCACGAAGGATCATCTCGACGGCTTCCCCGATAGGAAAGCGGCGGCAGATGAGCCCCTGCTCTTCGGCATCGAGGTTGGGCTTTCCCATTTTCAGTCCTGTAGCGAGAAAGATATGGCACTTGTTAGCCGCAAAGCCGTAGGCTTCGTAAGTCTCTCCGAAATAGACCATTTCCTCAGCGGTCAGCCCGGTTTCCTCTTGCAGTTCTCCACGAGCCAAAGTGAGCGGATCGACGTTCTCCTGCTCCTGCCAGGCCCCTTGCGGAAGCTCCCAGAAGCGGCGCCCGACGGGATAGCGGAACTGTTCCACTAAATAGACGCCGTCTTCGTCATCCATTGCGAAAATCAGTGCGGCATCGTTTTTCTCGACAACGCCATAAATGCTTTCGCTGCCGTCCGGATAAACAATGCGATCCTCGCGAACCTTCATCCAACGATTTTCGTAGACCCGTCTGGATCCCAGTGTTTTTATTTCCGACATCCAGCCTCCGGTCGAAACCTGCCGCTCTCTTTTACAGGCTAGCGTTAAGGCTTTCCCATCGCAACAGACGGTTGAGTTGACGCGAAAACTGCGCCAAGGTGTCGGCCATGATTGATTGGCCACTCATATTTGCCAGCCTGCTAGCTATCGGCGTGGCAGTGTTCCTGATCTACTGTTTTGCAGTGATGATTTTTGCCAAGCCAGACGGCAAGCCCGTCGAGCCGACGACAATCGACACGGTCGATATGCTCCCCTTCATGAATCATGACGCTGATTGATATCCCGGTCTCAAATGCCAGCTGCCCGCGCATCCCGGAATCTGTCCGAGCGCAGCACTACCACGCGAATTTTCCTTGTTCACTGGATGTTTTGGCATTGAATGCCTCGTTTTCAACGGGGCGACAGTGCTAAAAATGCTCCCAGCAAGAAATAGAATTATTCTTAAAAACAATGCCCGAAACACAACATCACAAGAATGTAATTTAGTACATTTTATAACATCATTATATCATAAACAGACTCCACGATCAGCTCTATATCTTGCCATTGGAGATGCAGACCATGATCCACTCGACATCGAATACAGTCGCCTCAGGCGCACCGGAAGCCGGTGTTCGTGCGTTTGGCAATTCCGGCAGGCTTCAGGAATTGCTTGCCAAAGTCGAAGATGCCAAGCGCAAGGCCAACAACAGCTTGCGACGCGCCCAGTCCGCGCCTGAGCCACATGTAACGACGAATTCCATTTTCGTGTCTCTCTACGAAGAACATCTGCGAGACCGGGAATTGTTGTTTTCATCATTGCGGCAGCTTGATGATATGCGCAAAAATGCGAGTATCTGAGGCGACGCATCCATGAACATGCTTTGCCGTGAAAGAATGACCCAGAATTACGATCAGCCTGAATACGCCGCGCCTTCTGCCGATCTGTCCCGTATGGCTTTGACCGAGGAGCTCGTTTCGCTGAGCCTTCGGCTTGAGGTTGATCGCGGTCCTGATCCAAGCCGGGCACCGATCACCGACAATGAGGTCGATGAACTGGCGGAACAGCTCTTTCACGAAGCAGGAGACGAACCGCTCTGGGTTTTCGCCTATGGCTCCCTGATCTGGAAGCCGGATTTCGAGGCGGTGGACTCGCGCGCCGGAACGGCGAGCGGCTGGCACCGTTCATTCTGCCTTCGGCTGACCCGCTGGCGCGCAACGATGGCCCAGCCGGGCCTTATGCTGGCGCTGCGACCGGGCGGCAGCTGCAAGGGTATTGCTTTCCGGCTGTCCGATGAGGACCGCCTTGGACAATTGCGTCGAATGATCCGGCGCGAAATCAGTTCGATTGACGATGCCTATTCCATCCGCTGGGTTTCGATCGACACCGAGGATGGACCAATACGTGCGCTCGTTTTCTGGGCCGGACCGCGTGGAGACAGGCTTTCGGACAACATGCCCCTGACGTCCGTGGCACAATTGCTTGCGCGCGCCTGCGGGCATATGGGCTCCTGCGCCGAATATCTCTATCTCACCGTCAAGCATCTGGAAGAAAAAGGCATCCGCGACCGCAATCTCTGGGAGTTGCAGCGCCTGGTCGCCGAAGAGATCATCAGCATTTATTGCGGGGATATGCCCACGCAGAGCCTGAAACCAGCCTGAACGGAAAGCTGCGCGCTAGTCCTGATAGGCCAGACTATCACTGAAATTGCCGCTGAAATTGCGCCCGGCTTCACGGGCGATATTGGCCACAAGCGTGATCAGGCGCGTCGCTGCGCTTTCGAGATAAATAGCGCTATAGCTCGTCGCCGGGAAAACGGCATTGGTGTTCAGCACCTGCAGCTCACCTGTCCGAAGCTCTTTCTGGATCACCACCGGCGGAATGACGGAAATACCGACACCAGCCGAAATCATGTTGATCGTCGTGGTGAGCGAATTGGAATAATGAACGGTCGCGTCTTTCAGGCGCTCTTCGGTGAAATAATTGATGATCTGCTGATAATTATAGGAACCGCTCTCATAGGAAATGAGATTGCAGCCAAGCAGGTCATCGCGTGACAGCATGTCTTCAGCCCCGCCCGGAAACTGATTGCTGCGCGATATCCAGAACATGCCGAAAGTGCATATGTCGACGATGCGCAGGTTGGGCGTAGGCTCGGGCTTGATGGCAAAAACGATGTCGAGTTCCCGCTGCTCCAGCTTCTGCACGATCCCTTTCGATGATGAGGTCGTGATCGAGATGCGTATCTGCGGATAGCGTTGGCGGACGATATCGAGAATACCCGGCAATATGGTCATGGCGAGGCTCGGAACAATACCAATCTTCAGCGTGCCTTCAAGCCCGTTCTGCGGACTCAGGCTTTCCACCAGATCATGATAACGGCGTACGACATCGCGCGCGCCCTCGACAAAAGCTTCGCCTTCCGCCGTCAGATTGACGTCGCGGGCATCGCGGTCGAAGAGCCGGAACCCCAGTTCCTGCTCCATCGCGCCGATACGATTGGATATCGCCGCCGGGGTCATATTGAGGCGAGCCGCCGTCGCCCGGAAATTACGCAGTTCCGACAACCAGATCACCGTTTCCAGAAAACGGATATTCATGGACGGGCATGTCCCTTCCCATTTCAATCACCCGCGCGCCTGCGTTTCTTGAAGTCCCTTATAGCGCTGCGGGCAATCAGATTCGTCCTTTCCTTCTAAGACACTTGCGGGATGAAAATAAGCAAATAGTCATATTCCATCCCACAAATGATCAGGGCCGGCCGAAACCGGCCCGTATCGGATCAGCTTCCCGCGTGGGCGAGAATTTTCTTGGTGGCGCCAGACACGTCACCGAGCTTGAGACCGGTTTTCACCGAAGCCTCACGCACCTTTCCCTTGTCCTGTATATCGAGCGCGCGCGAGGCAACCGCGTTCACTTCGTCCCGCGGCAGGACCAGAACCCCGCTCTCATCGGCCAGAATGGCATCACCGGGATTGACAACCACACCGCCGCAAGAGACCGGAATGTTGATGCCACCGCCCAGATCATAGAGCCGCGTGGTGATGGGCGAGATACCCCTCGCCCACATCGGAAAATCGGAATCCTCGATTTCCGTCAGGTCCGTGCACGGGCCATCCACGATGCCAGCAACCGCACCCGAGGCCTTCGCAGCGATGGTCACACCGCCGCCCCAGCACGCATAGCGGTCGTCGCCCATCCGGTCCACCACCAGAATATCGCCGGGGCGAAGCATTCCGGTTACGTGGTGAAGCAGGGTGGAATCCGGACCCGGTATGGCGATGGTGACGGCGGTACCGACCACACGGCGCTTCGGGAGGAGCGGCTGGATGGAACGGTGCATGAAACCGAAGAAGCGCCAGTGTCCGACAGTGGCTGTCTCGACCCCCGACAGAAGCTGGAGGTCACCGGCAGCAACCTGCTCCGGCATGGGATTGATCGTATACATATGGGGCCTCCTATGCGCAGGCTTGCAACTGCTTGCCGATACGGCGATGGCTGACCATGGGGATGAGTGAACGCACACGTTCGATCTGCGCGCGCTCGATGCGCGCCGTCACGAAGCCGACACCGTCTGACGCGCGCGCCACAACGTGGCCCCACGGATCGCAGACGAGCGAGTGACCATAGGTATGACGCCGTTCGCCATTCGAAACCGTGCTGCCGGTCTGGCCGCAGGCGGCAAAATAGGTCTGGGTTTCGATGGCACGGGCACGCGCCAGCACCTCCCAGTGGTCCTTGCCGGTTTGCAGCGTGAATGCGGCGGGAAGCACGATGACATCGGCACCGGCCTTTTCCAGCTCCAGATAAAGTTCGGCAAAGCGGATGTCGTAGCAGATCGCGCAGCCGACCTTGAACCCGTCAAGGTCATAGACGACAACATTCTCGCCCGGCTTGACGGTTGCGGATTCCTTATAGGCCGTCCCGTCCGGCCCGACGATGTCGAACATATGGATCTTGCGATAATGCGCGATCTCCTTGCCTTCGCGATTAAAGACGAAGGTGGAATTGTAGATGCGCTTTTCGTTTGGAACCTTTTCCATCAAGGTTCCGGCATGGACGAAGACCTTGTGCTCGCGAGCAAAGTCCTGCGCCATCTTGTAGGCAGGGCCACCGGGAACGCTCTCGGCTGCCGCAAGTTTTTCTTCCGGAGTACCACCGTAATATTCGAAATACTCGGGCAGCACGATCAGGTCCGGAGAATCCGTGCGCACGGCATCTTCCATCAATCCCCGCGTAATACGCAGGTTGTCTGCCTTGTCGGTCTGCGGGCTCGTTTGGATCAGGCTAATCTTCATTTCTTCCTCCAGCGAATGAGTGGGTATTCAGTTCAGTCAGGCAACCAGGGCTTCGTTTTTCAGCATGTTCACAGTCGAAACCATGCCCTGGCGAAGCGTCATGTTCTGGGTAGCGACGACCAGCATCGCGGCGCCCTCTTCCTGTGCGAAGCGCCGTTCGGCTTCAGTCCAGGCGGGCATGATCCATGGCTTCCCGGCAGCGCGTGCAGCCGCCGCACAGCGGCGCAGATCGGCCTTGTCGTCATCATTGAAAGCGTATGCTCCCCGACCGCGCGCAAGCGCCAGATCCGAAGGGCCCGGAAACAAGCCGTCGACCGTATCGAGCGCGATAATCTTCTCGACGTCGGCTAGACTTTCCGCCGTCTCGACCATGGCGAAGCATTTGGTGCGCTTGTTCTCTTTTTCGAAGGCATCGGTCGCCGGACGGGCATAGCCGAAAATGCGGCCACCCGTGTAAGAGCGCGTGCCGACCAGCGGATATTTTGCAGCCTTCGTAACCTGATGCGCATGTTCCACGCCGAGAATATGCGGAACGATGACGCCATCCGATCCGAAGTCCAGCGCCTGCTGAATGGCTTCTGGCGTCGGTGCCAGCACCTTCGTCAGGGTGGAGAGACCTTGCGCCTTGGTGAAAGCCAGAAACTGGTCCAGCGTCGACAGGTCGAAGGTTCCGTGTTCGAGTTCCAGAACGAAGGATGAGAAACCGCAGGTCCGGGCAATTTCGAGATAGCTGAAATGCGGTTGCGACATCCAGAGGGCGATATTTTCCATGCTTGCAGTCACTTTCAGTTGGGAGGTTATTTGCCGATTGTGCGTGACAATCCGAGTGTGCGTTCGATGACGAAGATGATGAGCAGCGTGGCCGCGATCAGCACGACCGAGATGGAAGCGGTCATCGGGTCGGTGCGGCTTTCGACATAGTTGAAGATTTCCACCGGCAGCGTCGTCATGCGCGGTCCGGTGATGAAGAGCGAGATCACCACCTCATCGAAGGACAGAAGGAAGGACAATGCGGCACTTGCCACCAGACCCGGCATCATCAACGGCAGGGTGATGCGACGAAACACGGTGAACGGTGACGCACCCAGCATCGTGGCCGCCTCTTCAACCGATGGCGGCAGTGTCGAGAACGCCGTTATCATGATGCGGATGACGTAAGGGGTCGTCACGATCAGATGGGCGATCACCAGACCGGTGAACGTGCCGAGCAGTTCCAGCCGCACGAAGACCAGCAGAATGGCGAGGCCAAGCACGATGGAAGGCAGAAGCAGCGGCGCGGTAAAGAGGTTCAGCACCGCTTCGCGTCCACGGAACTGATAACGGCGGATGGCATAGGCGGCCGGGATACCTGCCAGAAGCGACAGGACGGTGACGACCGATGCAATGCCGAGGCTGATCCAGAACGCCTGAATGAGCGTTTCATGATGCAGCATTTCCGCATACCACCGCACACCCCAGCTCTGCGGCGGAAAAGTGAGATAGTTGTCGTTGCTGAACGATAGCGGCACGACGACCAGAATTGGGGCCAGCAGGAACAAATAGAGCAGGCCGACCAGTAGGCGGAATGGCAATGAAGTTGAACCAATCATCTCGTTTCTCCTTTGCCAATCAGTCGATGCGACGTGCGATGCGGGAATAGACCATCAAGGCGAGACCGAAGATGATCAGGACAATGACGGAGGTTGCGGCGGCTCGCGGCCATTCAAGCTGGATCACAGCCTGATCGTAGATTTCCGTCGCCAGCAGGAATACGCGCCCGCCACCAAGCAATTTCGGTGTGATGAAGGAGCTGATTGCCAGCACGAAGCAAAGCAGGCAGCCAAGTGCGATGCCCGGCAAGGTGAGTGGCAGGATGATCCGGCGAAACCGCGTGAAGGCATTGGCGCCAAGGGATGCTGCAGCCTCCTCAAGTGAGGCGTTCAGGCGCCCGAAACCGGCAATCAGCGACAGCGCCATATAGGGGATCAGGATTTCCACCATCCCGATGAATACGCCGAGCGTATTGTTGACGAGCCTGATGGGGGAGGAAATGATGCCGAGGTTCATCAAGGCTCCATTGACAAGTCCCTGATCGCCGAGAAGCACCATCCAGCCATAGGTGCGCACCACGCTGCTGACGAGCAGCGGCGAGACCGTCACCACGAAAAGGAAGTTGCGCCAGACCGGCGAAACACGGTGCAGGAAAAGCGCGATCGGATAGGCACAGATAAGCGTTGCCAGCGTGATGAACGCGCTCAGCCAGAGCGAGTTGAACACCAGCCCCCAATTGAAACTGTCGGTGAAGAAATTGATATAATTCTCGAACGTATAGCGGTCTGTCAGGACACCGCCGCTCTCGCTCTGCAGGAAGGATATCTGCGCCAGATGGGCAACCGGCGCAATGAAGGCAATGAGATTGATCAAGGCCATCGGCAGAAGAAGCGCAACGGCGACGAGGCTGTAGCGTCTGCGCCTTGATGACTTTGCCGGGATGATGTCGGTCGATGTGATCGCTGTCATGACATCAACTCCCGAAAACCAGCATGTCTTCCGGTTTCCATTCGCACAGCAGCCGGTCGCCGGTATGGAATGCATGCCCTGCACTGGCGGTTGGCACTTCTACTTTCAGGCAGGCGCCCTCAATCTCGATGTCATATTGAACGATGTCACCGATATAGGTCGTGCGCTCGACCACGCCGTGGGCGCTATTGGTTACGACACTGACAAGATTGCGATCGCGGTTGGGCGTGAGATTGATGCGATGCGGACGAATGGCGATCTGCCCTGACCCGCGTGACTTTCCATGCGTGTTGCAGCGATAGGTGCCGCTGCCCAGACGGCAGACATTTTCGTCAACGATCTCGCAATTGTGGACATTGGCGCGTCCGACAAATTTGGCCACAAACAGGGAGGATGGCTTCTCATAGATTTCTTCCGGCGAACCGAGCTGTGCCAGCTTGCCGCTATCCATCACGCCGACGACGTCGCACATTGTCAGGGCTTCGACCTGATCATGCGTGACGAAAACCGTCGTGATGTCGAGGCGCTTCTGAATCTCGCGGATTTCGATCCGCATGTCGTCGCGCAGCTTCGCATCCAGATTGGACAGGGGCTCATCCAGCAGAAGAATGCGCGGACGGATGACCAGCGCGCGCGCCAGCGCCACGCGCTGCTGCTGACCACCGGACATCTCCTTGGGCTTGCGCGAACCGTAGCCGGGAAGCCGCACCATTTCGAGTGCTTCCTCAACGCGCTTCTTTGCTTCGGCCTTGCCGACCTTGCGCATATCGAGACCGAAAGCGACATTTTCGGCCACGGTCATGTGTGGGAACAGGGCGTAGTTCTGGAAAACCAGACCGATATCGCGCTGATGGGGCGGCCTGTGCGAAATATCGTTGCCATCAATCAGGATGTTGCCGTCCGAGATCGAAGCTAGACCTGCAATCATGCGCAAAGTCGTCGTCTTGCCGCAACCGGATGGACCGAGGAGGCCAAGCAGTTTTCCGCGCGGCAGATCGAGATGAAGATCGTCCACTGCCCGGTAGTTGTTACCGTAAAGCTTGGTGAGGGCCTTCAACTGTAGAAATG
Organism: Ochrobactrum sp. XJ1; assembly: GCF_024701725.1. Taxonomy (NCBI): domain Bacteria; kingdom Pseudomonadati; phylum Pseudomonadota; class Alphaproteobacteria; order Hyphomicrobiales; family Brucellaceae; genus Ochrobactrum; species Ochrobactrum sp. XJ1. Next base: position 13,409 of record NZ_VDGD01000001.1, on the reverse strand, counting down.
AGCTTTCTGCTACCATATCGAAACCTGTGAGGGGTCGTTGCCGCCCCGGAGAAACGGGGCGGAAGCGTGAATTTCAGGGTGAGGTAGAGTTTTAACGACCAGCCGGAATGATCTGGCGGCGCCAGGGATTGAGCAGCTTGTCGCGCATATCGCCAATGGTCATCCAGTTGACCGGAATGAGCTTTTCGCGTTGGGCCGCATCCATGTACGGAATGCGCTTCTTCGTTTCGTCGTTCACGTCCGCTTTCGTGTTCGATGGCGCATAGAACATGATCTCGGCGAACCGGGCCTGCGTCTCGGGGCTTATCGCATAGTCGATGAATGTCTTGGTTGCATCCATATTTTTGCCGTTGGCAATCGCACTGATGACATTCACCTGCGCAGCCGTGCCTTCCTTCGGGCCGACCGACTGAAGCTTTCCGCCGGTCTGGTCGAAGTAGAACTGGGCGCGGGCATTATAGCCGATGGACAAGGTCGCAGTGCCGTTTGCAACCAGCGTATAGGCATCGGGCTTCGGTTCCCACGTCTGCACGGCAGGCGCCAGCTCCACCAGCTTGTCGACGCCCGGCTTCACAGTCTTCGTATAGTCGTCTTCACCAGCGAGACGGTTCGCGATGATCGTAAGCAGGATGGCTTGAATATCGCTGCCGCCCTGTGCCGGGATGATAACCTTACCGCTTTGCTGCTTGTCCCAGAGCGCTTCCCAGCTATCCGGTGCACCTTGCGCAAATGCATCGTTGTTATAAAGAAGCGAAAGCGTGTCATATGTGATCGGAATTGCAGCGCCTGCGAGTTCCTTGCCGAGGTCGGCGACATCCGCATAATTTTTGAGCGATGCCGGATCGAGCTTCTCGACCAGCCCTTCCTCATTGGCGATCTTGGCGACCGAAAGGTCATAGATGACCGCATCCGTCTGGGGAGAGGACTTCTGGGCGCGCATGTTGCCGAGCGATGTCGCTGCATTCTGCACACCGTAATAGGTGACCTTGATGTCGGGATGTTCCTTCTGGAACGGCTCGATGACGGCCTTGACATAATTGTCCTGGAATGCGCCGCGATAACCCATCACCGTGATTTCAGCAGCATTGGCTGCGAAAACAGTCATTGCCGAAACACTCAACGCTAAACTTGCCAGAAAAGCCGATTTTCTGTTGATCGAACGTGCCATCAGTCACTCCCCTTTTGTTTGAAGGTAAGGTGAAGAATGGTGGTCGGAGCGTCCAACGACTTATTCTGTCCGCCTGTTCGATTTTGCTTTATGCCTTTGAATTTCAGGGGTTTCTGGGCTTGAGTGACAGGTGACAAGATTGGGATGACGCACCCGGTATTTCAGGCGTGATGAAATTCTAATCTGTTGCCTGTTTTTTGAGCAGACATTCTCCGCTTTCCGTTGTGCAAATCTTGCCCGCTTTATCGCTTGCGCCTGTGCCACCGTGGAAATGCGTCAAATTTGAAACTGGCACGGTCCTTGCTTCTATTAAATCGAACACCGAGCCGCGCGACACCGCATGACTTGTGGTGATCGATCAACCGAGGATGACAGAGAGACTAGCGATGACCAAGTACAAGCTCGAATACATTTGGCTCGATGGATGCACCCCTGCTGCCGGACTGCGCGGCAAGACGCAGATCAAGGAATTCGACGCTTTTCCGACACTTGAACAACTGCCGCTCTGGGGCTTCGACGGCTCATCGACGATGCAGGCCGAAGGCCGCAGCTCCGATTGCGTCTTGAAGCCGGTCGCGATCTATCCCGATCCCGCGCGCAAGAACGGCGTTCTGGTGATGTGTGAAGTCATGATGCCGGATGGCATCACGCCGCATCCATCCAACAGCCGCGCAACCGTCCTTGAAGACGATGATGCATGGTTCGGCTTCGAGCAGGAATACTTCTTCTACAAGGATGGCCGTCCGCTCGGCTTCCCGGAACAGGGCTTCCCTGCCCCGCAGGGTCCATATTATACCGGCGTCGGCTACAAGAATGTCGGCTCCATCGCCCGCAAGATCGTTGAGGAACATCTCGATCTCTGCCTCGATGCCGGCATCAATCACGAAGGCATCAATGCTGAAGTGGCCAAGGGCCAGTGGGAATTCCAGATTTTCGGCAAGGGCTCCAAGAACGCCGCCGACCAGATCTGGATGGCCCGTTATCTCCTGCTTCGCCTCTGCGAACAGTACGAAATCGATATCGAATTCCATTGCAAGCCGCTCGGCGATACCGATTGGAACGGCTCGGGCATGCACTGCAACTTCTCGACCAAGTATATGCGTGAAGTGGGCGGCAAGGACTATTTCGAAGCGCTCATGGCTCAGTTCGACAAGAACCTGCAGGACCATATCGACGTTTACGGCCCGGACAACCACATGCGCCTGACCGGCAAGCATGAAACCGCCCCATGGAACAAGTTCTCCTATGGCGTTGCCGACCGTGGCGCTTCGATCCGCGTTCCACACGCATTCGTCAGAGATGGATATCGCGGTTATCTGGAAGATCGCCGCCCGAACTCGCAGGGCTGCCCATACCAGATCGCTTCGCAGGTTCTGAAGACGATTTCTGAAGTCCCGACCTCGGAAGACGAAGCACTGGCTGCTTAATTTCTAGCCAAACGGCCTGCTTGAGGATTTCAGCAGGCCGTTTTGCTTCATTCTCGTGAAACTGCAGACAACAAAAAAGGCCGGGGCGAAAACGCACCGACCTTCCTGATCATCGCTTTCCTACCAGTGCCAGTACATCCGTGGTCAAAAGCATCAAGCGATGAAGGCTATTGCGAGCGACAGACGCGTTCCAGCGCTCTTAAGCAATGCCTATGACAGCCATATAGGTGCACATCTTGTTCAAAACAAGGTCATGCAACAATTTCTATAAATTAGTTTGACGCCTTAACCTGACGTCGCGCCAGCAGATACACGACGACAATTCCGGCACCGATCGCATAGGCCAGAACGTCCAGCCAATCCGGCGTCGCTCCGAGAATAATACGCAGGGCCGGGTTTCCGATCACGATATCGAACTGGCTTGCAAGATACTGACCATATTCCACCGCCACGCCGGTCAGAAACGCGATCAAGGCCAGCAGCAGGCGGTTTCCGTCAATAAAAGTTCTGAGCACCGCATAGACAAAGATGACGGCGATCACATCCCCGATGAAGCTTCTGATCCAGCCCAATCCTGCCCCCATTGTCGCGAGCAGAGCAAGTAGCGCCAGAAGCATCAGCGTGAAACACAATGCCGATCGCGAAAATTTAAACTGCACGGGATTTTCCTGCCAGGATATAGATCAAAGCCTAATCCAGCTTTTTCCCGTTCCACGCAAGACCGACGCACCGGAATATTAGTGGACTACTTGTTACTGCGATGGCACAAAGCGCCATCGCAGTCCCTTTTCATCGCTGTTCCTATAAAGCCTCACGCCACGTTCAGAACGCTTTCGGGCGCGAAAGCTTCGTAACCGAGCGCCTCAGCAACAGGTTTGTTGGTGATGCGCCCCTTGTGAACGTTCAAGCCATTGCGCAGGTGCTTGTCCTCGGCAATTGCCCTCAGGCCACGATCGGCAAGCGCCAGACCGTAATGAAGGGTGGCATTGTTGAGGGCGTGCGCCGAGGTCACCGGAACAGCACCCGGCATATTGGCCACGCAGTAATGGACGATTCCGTCCACTTCGTAAGTGGGATCGGAATGTGTCGTTGCATGGGATGTCTCGAAACAGCCGCCCTGATCGATAGCCACATCGACGATAACTGCCCCCTTCTTCATGCCCGAGAGCATTTCATGGGTGACGAGTTTCGGCGCTGCGGCACCGGGGATCAGCACGGCGCCGATGACGAGATCGGCAGAGAAGACTTCATCTTCAAGCGCCTGAATGCTGGAATAGCGGGTATGAACGCGACCGCTAAATATATCGTCGAGCTGGCGCAGACGCGGCAGCGAGCGATCCAGAATGGACACGTCGGCGCCAAGTCCCACTGCCATTCTGGCCGCATGAAGCCCGACGACGCCACCGCCGATGATCGTGACTTTTGCCGGTAGCACGCCGGGCACGCCACCCAGCAGAATACCGAGGCCGCCATTGGCTTTCTGGAGCGCCGTCGCACCGGCCTGTATCGACAGACGGCCCGCCACTTCCGACATCGGGGCGAGCAGCGGCAATCCACCGCGATCATCCGTTACGGTTTCATAGGCAATTGCCGTCACGCCGGAGGCGAGCAGGCCCTTGGTCTGTTCCGGGTCGGGGGCGAGATGGAGATAAGTGTAGAGAAGCTGGCCTTCGCGAAGCTGCGCCCATTCGGAGGGCTGTGGCTCCTTGACCTTCACGATCATGTCGCACTTCTCAAAAATGTCTTTTGCAGAAGCGGCAATTTTCGCACCAGCGGCGATGTAGCTGGCATCATCGGCACCGATACCGGCACCTGCCTTTGTTTCAATCCAGACTTCGTGGCCATGAGCCACATATTCACGAACCGCGGCGGGGGTCAGTCCGACACGATATTCATGGTTCTTGATTTCCTTCGGGCAGCCGACACGCATAAGCGTTCCTCTCATTTTTTGCCCACTTGCCGTGGGTCGTTGTCGATCCGAAAATGAGAACATCTGCGGCTTGCAATGTCCTTGCAAAGAAGATTTGCCTGCGCAGATTTTTTAGTGAATTATTGTGCAGATGATCCTCTTTTTCGAAGGTTCTTCGAATGAGCAATCTTGATCCTATCGATCTTGCAATTCTCAGGACATTGCAGGCCAATGCGCGCATCACCAATGCAGAACTTGCGGAGAAGGTTGGATTGTCGCCTTCAGCCTGTTCGCGTCGCCTCGACATTCTGGAAAAAAGCGATGTAATCGCAGGTTATCATGCCCGCCTGTCCCAGAAGGCGCTCGAATACCGGATGATTGCAATTGTCCATATCTCGCTCTCCGGACAGTTCGCCAAGACGCTGGCCGAATTCGAGGCTGCGGTGAAGCGTTGTCCCAACGTACTTGTCTGTTATCTGATGTCGGGGGAATATGATTATATTCTGCGCGTTGCAGCCCGCGATCTTGAGGATTACGAGCGCATCCATCGCGACTGGCTCTCGGCCCTTCCGCATGTCGTGAAGATCAATTCCAGTTTTGCGCTGCGTGAGGTGATCGACCGGCCGAATGTCGGTCTCTGACTGTTTATTTTGACGCGCATCTTACCCGAAAACCGTTTCACACTTTTCAGGATGCGCTCTAGATTAAAGCTTTCGAGTCCCTGATCGTTGGATCCATGTTGCAGTTCACCAGAAGAGTTTTGCAAGAGGCCGGTTGGGGCTTGCCAGCCTCAGTGGTCCTGCATCTGGTGCTGGCAACTCTGTTTCTGGTCCGCCTTCCGGCACTCCCTTCGCCGGCTTCGGAACAAAGCGTCAATGTGGAGCTGGTTCAACCACCGCCCCCTGAAAAGAAGCCTCAGCAGCAAACACCAAAGACGCCGGAACAGGCCGCCCCTCCACCGCAGCCACAGGCATTCGAATCTGCCTCGGCGAAGCAAGACGTGAAGTCACCGCCAGAGCAGGACCTGCCGCCCGCAGCGCCTGAAGAAATACAGAAGCCGGACGAACCCTCCGAGACTGCAGCCACAACGGATGCTGACAAGGCGGAAGAAAAACCTTCTGTGACGGAGGGCCAGCCTTCCGAACAGCTTCTTCAAGCGGAGAAACCATCTGAATCCGGTCAGGCCGCCGCGGAAAAAACTCAAGCAGCACCGAAGCAAAAAGCCGATGCTCCCAAACCGGCGACGCCTGCCAAGAAACTGACGCGAGCGCGTGAAATCTATTCGAAGGACGCCATGTCCGATCCTCGTGTGAAACAGGCGCTGGGAAAGCTCGCGCCGAAGGACCGGATCATCCAGATTTGCGGCATCGAGGCGCTTGAACAGGTGCGCCGCCATAAAGCCGGTGCTTTTCCGGATATGCTTGCGCGTGAAGGCGGCTCCGTTTCGACAACCGGCCTGACCGTCAGCGACGGCGCCTTTCGCAGCCAGCGCAAGTGGTATGCTATCGACTTCACATGCAAGGTCGATGCGGAAACAATGGTGATTGGCTCTTTCAGCTACAATATCGGCAGGGCAATTCCGGAAAGAGAATGGGCCAGACGACAGCTTCCAAGGGACTGATAGCAGCCATGAAAATGTCGTCCCGCCGATGTATCACCATTCGTCAATGTAAACTGAACAACATAACTGAAATTCAAGGAGACCGGCATGACTGTGCATTTCGCCCCGCAACTGACTGTGTGTGGAATTCAGGAACTGCCCGATCAGCGGACGCGCAAAGTCACACATGTTCTTTCGCTGGTTGATCCGGACCTTCCGGAACTGGATGCGTTTCAAACTTTCGAGCAACACCATCGTGTAACGCTGCGTTTTCACGACATCATCAACGCAGCCGACAACCACACAATGCCAACGCCCGACCATGTGAATGCGATCCTGCAGTTCGGCTCGGAATTCCAGGCGGCACCGAACCCGCAAGCGCCGAGCCATCTGCTGGTCCATTGCCATATGGGCGTGTCGCGCTCGACGGCGGCAATGGTTTCGCTTATGGCACAGGCCAATCCGGACGAGACGGCAGAAAGCCTTTTCACCCGCCTTGTCGCCATTCGCCCGCAGGCATGGCCGAACTCCCAGATGATCGGCTTTGCCGACGAGCAGCTTGGACGCAGAGGCGAACTGACCGCTGCATTGCGCAGACATTACGGACGCCAGATTGAACGCACCCCTCAGTTTACCGAATTGATGGAGAGGCTGGGACGTCATGCCGAGCTTCAGATGGCGCTGCGGGACTAGCTCCCCGCCCCATCCATATTGTTCAGTTTGAACCTTCGTCCCCGGCAAGCTTCGTAACCTTGCCGGGCGGCGTCAGCGGTTCAGGAACAGGAACGCCGGTGAGCAGCCGATCGGCCCCCGAATAAATATCGCCCTGCACCTGTGCCGTCAGCCGTTCAGCATCGCGCATGCGAATATCGCGTAGCGTATCCTCTGCGAGACTCTCATCCAGACCAAGCTCGCAAAGCGCTTCCTTTCCGAAAAGCAGTGCAGATTCGAACGTTTCGCGCAGTTCAAAATCCACACCTGCCTTCAACAACTCGATGGAATGCGTGCGGTCGTAGGAGCGCACCATGATCTTTGCTGCCGGGAAATGAGACTTGACCAGTTCCACAATGCGATTGGCCGTCTTTCGGTCATCCACGCAGATCATGATGACTTCCGCTTCGTCTGCACCTGAATGATGCAGGATATCGAGACGTGATCCATCGCCATAAAATATCTTGAAACCGAACCGCCCGGCTTCACGGATACGGTTGGGATCGGCTTCGATAATCGAAACATCCGATCTCTGGGCAAGAAGCAATTGCGCCGCGATTTGTCCAAAACGCCCGAAACCGATCATCAACACCCGACCTTTGAGATTATGAGCGGTTTCAACGCCTTCGAGAGAAGGCGCTTCCTCGCGCAAAAGTCGGGAACCCAGAAGCAGCACGAACGGTGTCACGGCCATCGACAGAATGATGACAGTCGAAAACAGCGCATTGTCGCGTGCTGAAAGCAACCCGTTACCGAATGCCGACGTGTAGAGCACGAAGGCGAATTCTCCGCCCTGCGCGAAGAGCAACGTCCGTTCGAGCGCCGAACGATGGCTGGAGCCGAAAATTCGGGCGACGGCATAGATGCCGATTGCCTTGGTAATCACATAGGCAATGAGGAAGATGAGGACCGTGGGCCAGTCCGAAGCAACCACGCCGAGATCAAGCGACATGCCGACAGCCAGAAAGAACAGCCCCATCAGGAGCCCCTTGAACGGCTCGATGTCACTTTCGATCTGGTGCCGGTAACTGGAACCGGACAGCATGACCCCGGCCAGGAAAGCGCCCATCGCCATGGAAAGGCCGCTCGCTTCCATCAGCAGGGCAGCCCCAAGCACAACGATCAGTGCGCCAGCCGTCAAAACCTCGCGCGCCCTCGCACGCGCCAGCAAGGAGAAGAACGGATCAAGCAGCCAGCGACCGACAGCAATCAGCAGCAAAATGGCGCCAATGGCCGTCGCAATGCCTAGGATTCCGCCGGACTCATGCTGGGAAGGCGAAAGGAATGCAACGAGCGCCAGCAGCGGAACGATCATCAAATCTTCGAGCAGGAGAATGGAAACGGCCTTCTGGCCGTCGGGCGTGGCTATTTCGCCTCGCTCCTGCAGCATCGACATGATGACAGCTGTGGAAGACAGCACGAAGCCAGCCCCCGCGATCAAGGCCGTTATCGGAGACAGGCCCAGAAGAACCCCCGCCCCTGTCAGAAGGGCGATACAGCCCAGAACCTGTGCAAGACCGAGACCGAATATCTGCTGCCGCATCGTCCAGAGCTTGCCAGGGCGCATTTCAAGTCCGATGACGAACAGGAACATGACGACGCCGAGTTCGGAAAAATGCAGGATCGTTGCGGGATCAGTGAAGAAGCCGAAGACCGAAGGCCCCACCAGGGCACCGGCAGCGAAATATCCCAGCACAGAACCGAGACCCAGTTTCCGAAACAACGGCACCGCCACGACACCGGCGGCAAGCAGAACCACCGCAGGCCCGAGTGTCTGTCCAAGTCCTTCAGTCGCCATATGGTCTCCGTGTCAGGATCCGTTTGTTATGTTTCACTAATATACCGAGTCAATAAAAACTGAACAATTAACGCATCCCCGTCAACCGGATTCAAATTCCATCCGCGATGTGGCAGCCGAACTGATTATGGCTTACATTCCATGTGGTTATATAGAACGGAGCAAGAATGAACCTGATCGCCCATGTGGAAATACCGGTAGCTGATCTTGAAAGGGCTATGCGATTCTACTCCGCAGTGTTCGGAGTGACTTTTGGTGACGTCGTTACGATACACGGAAACAGAATGGCTTATTTCCCTTTTGAAGAAGGCAAGGATGGCGCGAGTGCCGCGCTTGCCGAAGGCGACGTCTATATTCCAACCGTGCATGGCGCGATTATCTATTTCAATGTCGACGATGTGGACACCGTCATCACCAAGGCCGTGCAAGAGGGCAGCGAAATGCTGTTCCCGAAAACGCCGGTTGGAAACGGCTTTGTCGCGGAGATCAGGGACAGCGAAGGCAACCGGATTGCGATCCAGACTACCTGATATCTAAACCGGTTTTGCAAGCAGGCCGGTTGCAAGCGCTCGAAAGGCATCAATCGCCTTCGAAAGAACCCCTTTCGGATCTTCACTGGCGGCAATCCAGAGTGCTGCATTCAATGCTGCCCCGTTGAGCAACCGTGCGGCGGCTTCCGGGTCAACCGGTTTCAGCACGCCTTGCTCTATCAAAAGAGCAATTTTTTGCCGGGACGCCTGCAGACAACTGTTCTGGCTCGGCCATTGTGACGGATCGCCGAGAAACGCCGGTCCATCAAGCAGCACGATGCGCTGGACATCAGGATCGAGTGCCGCCTCGATATAGGCAACCCCTTCCGCCAAAAGCCCCTCCCACAGATTATCCGCCCGCGCAGCAATCTCTTGAGCACGTTCGGCCATTTCGCCATCCATCTGGCTGACCACAGCCGCCAGCAGCCCGCGCTTGTCTCCAAAATTATGGTAGAGCGCACCACGTGTCAGGCCGACTTCCGCAGTCAGTTCATCCATAGAGGCGGCGGCATAACCCTTTTCCGCAAAAGCCTTCCGGGCTGCCGCTATCAGCTTCACCCGGTTTTCTTCCATCGCCTTGATGCGCAGGTTCATGACCATCGTCACACCTTTTTTTGATATACGCACCGTATATTAATTGACATACGGATCGTATATAACTATTTAGTATACGTGACGTATATCAAATATCCCGGTTGTTTGTGAAGCCGCAAATACAAAAATCTTCCGATAACGCACGCCTCAGCATCAAAAAGGAAAACGAAAATGACCAGAAGAGAAACTATTTTCCCCGCCGACCGCAGTGCCCTTTATGACAAGCATCGTTATTCCGCCGCTATCCGCTCGGGCGACCTGCTGTTTGTCTCCGGTCAGGTTGGAAGCCGCAGCGACGGCACGCCCGAACCCGACTTCGCAAAGCAGGTTCAACTCGCTTTCGATAATCTTGAAGCGACACTGAAGGCAGCCGGCGCCACTTTCGATGACATTGTTGATATAACCTCTTTTCATACCGATCCTGAAAACCAGTTCGAGGCCGTCCTGCAGATCAAGGACCGAATTTTCAGCGCCCCACCTTTCCCCAATTGGACTGCTATCGGCGTCAGCTGGCTCGCCGGTTTCGACTTTGAAATCAAAGTCATCGCTCGCATACCGCAATAAAGACAGGCCATAAGCCGGAGCGGCTAATCCCGTTCCGGCAACTGTCATTCGCATTCCGCAATATAATTTGATTTGCAATTCAAACTATATTGCGTCTTAATGACCTCATGATTTCAGACACTCCCCGCTCTCAATTCGGTATTCGCTTTTCACTGCTGGCGCGGCGCTGGCGACGTGCGCTCGACATCCGCCTTGCCCAAGCCGGGCTGACTGATGCGACCTGGGTTCCCCTTGTCCACCTTCACCAGACCGGCGGCGGCCTGACGCAGAAAGAACTGGCTGCCCTGGTCGGCATAGATGGGTCCAGTCTCGTACGCCTCCTCGACATTCTATGTCGGCAAGGCCTGGCGGAGCGCCGCGTCGATGAAAGGGATAGTCGTGCAAGGCTGGTTCATCTGACGGCGCAAGGGGAAAAGCGGGTTGCCGAAATTCGTCAGGAGCTGGCAAAGGGCGAGCAAGAAATGCTCGCCGATCTGTCAGACAATGACATTGCAATCATGCTTCGCAGCTTTGACAGCATTGAGCACCGGCTGTCGCAGATAAAACCCGACCGCGAGCAGGACCCGGAACAATGAAAGCGGACGGATTTCTTTCCGGGCGGCGTCACGCCGCCTATAACCTTCTGAAGCCTCAGCAGTTTCGCGAAAGCATCGCCCTTGCTGGCCAGCCATCGCTCCGAAACTCGTCGCTTGCCGGGCTACAGGCTGCCGCCACGGTTGCCATCGCGCTTCCGTTGGTCAGCCTGTCCTCGTGGTCGCATCTGATCGGCTTTGCCTCGCTTGGCTCGCTCGTCGCATTGTTCGGCCGGTTTGCTCCGGAGGCAAAACGCGAATGGATCGTCCTCCTGTGCGCGATCTGCCAGACACTCGCGGTGTTTTTCATGTCGCTCGCCACATGGGTTGGCCTGCCCTTGCCCGGCCAGCTTTTGCTGCTGGCACTTTCTGCGGGCATATTCTCTTTCATAACCGTTACCGGCAAATTCGGACCACCCGGCGCGCTCATATTCATCTTCGCAGCCGGTGCCTCCATGACGCCGGTCGCGTCGCTGCACGTTGTGTTTGAGCGTACCGCCGCGACAGCAATCGTCTCGGCTCTCGCTTGCCTGATCTGTGCCCTGACCGAGAAGTTTCGTCATCAGGCATCGCCGGAAAAGCCATTTCCGTCCGAGCCGTCACGTCCGACAGTTCACCGGCTTATTGCCGCCGGTCGGATTTCGCTTGGCGCCGCAATTGCCGCGCTGACCGCTTATGCTCTCGGCGCCCTCCACCCAGCCTGGGCAGCCATGGGCGCTGTCGCCGTGATGCAGGGCGCGCATCTGCACATCAGCATGAACCGAGCCTTGCAACGCATGGCAGGTACGCTTCTGGGCGCCTTGATTACATGGCTGGTGCTTGCGCAAGGCCCCAGTCTCTGGTGCGTCATTGCAATCCTGGCCGGACTGCAATTCGCCACCGAGGTCATTATTGGCAGCAATTATGCGCTGGGGCAGATTCTGGTAACTCCGATGGCGCTTTTGATGACCTATCTGGCAATGCCCGGAGTGTCCCACAATGGTATAATTTCCGAACGTATCCTCGATACGTTTCTGGGCGCAGCTCTGGCGGTCATCTTCGCAGTCATTTGTTCCAATCGCGACGACCGTATTTTTCTCGCCCAGCATAGGGCAAGAAAATAACGCACCAAAAGAAAAAGGCGCCGTAAGGCGCCTTTTTGCTAACTTACCAATCGGCCCAGCCATATCAATATGCAGGCACCGATAAAGCCCGCGATCAGATAGCCCAGCCAGCCGCCGAACGAAACACCGAGAAATCCGAAAATAAAACTCGCTACGGCTGCGCCGATGATACCGAGAATGACATTCATGAATATCCCGGTATTGCTGTTCATGAAATTGGAGGCAATCCAGCCGGCCAGGCCGCCTATGATGATCGCCGCAATCCAGCCAATTCCTGCGCTTCCCATCGGGAACCCTCCTGATTACAATCCGGCGGGAACTTTACCGCCATTATCCTTGAGTTTCTGGATAACCTGCTTGTGCAGCCAGACATTCATGGTCGCGGAATCGCCTGTGTCGCCGGTATAGCCCAGCTCCTTGGCAAGTTGCTTGCGGTGCTCCAGACTGCTGTCGAGGCCAAGAGCCTTCATCAGATCGACGATCGAAGTCTTCCAGTTGAGCTTCTGGCCGCTTTTGGCAACGGCAGCGTCCAGAATGGCGCCTACGTCGACAGCGCCCGCGGCAGCGGGTGCGGATGCAGATGGCGCCGGAGCGGCGGCAGTAGAGGAAGCGGTCGGTGTCGGAGCAGGCTGTGCAGCCGTTTCCGCCTCAGGAGTTGCCGCTTGTGCCTCGCCCCAAATGGCGTTCTTGATCTTATCGAAAATCCCCATAATGAACTCCAATCGTTGAAAACCGATATGCCCCCAAACTTCCGATTTGTGACGACCGGAAACCTGGACGCAGCAAATCATCCGGTGATTCCCAGACAAACGCTCGAACTAAATGAATCTGAAGCCATTTTGTTCCCGATAAAGATGCGGTTGAAAGTTTCTTCCACGTATAGGCCGGTATTCGAGTGGGCTGAGCGGCATAAATCCGGGCACCAAGACAGGCTCAGCGATCTGCACCGGACATATCGCCAGCATAAAACAGTCCGCTGACAACGCACGTGCCAGACATGTTTATGATGCAACGGGATTTCATGTGACGGGTATCAATATGAATAAGTCCCTCACTTAGTGGGCATTGGGAGCCAGGCTTCCGGACACACTCGATTTTTCATACGATGACTGACAGCGGAGGTTGTTACGCCGAGCTCGATTGCGGCCAGTTTCATGCTTTTCCCGCGTTGTGGCGGGTTTTGATTTGGTTTTGGGCTGGTGCCTGGTTGCGTTTGTCGGGGGATTGTTACGCTGGATCGTTTCTTTTTGCTGCCCACCCTTGGGGTTATGAGCGCGCTGCGGTGCGTGCGTATAGAACTCGCTTCCGTGCATCGATATTAGGTCGAACGATCTTCTGCGAGAAGCCGGAGCCAGCTCGCAAAGATACGAACATCGGTTATGCTTGAGAGATTTCGTGTATTTTTGTGGGAATTTGGTTGCGGGGGCAGGATT